>JAEWOG010000095.1 GCA_023460975.1 Actinomycetes bacterium | reverse complement strand
ATGTGTGACGGCGGGGGTCCGCGTCATACGAACCGGCGCGTAGTGGGTCATGTGTCATACGGATCGGCGTCTGCCGGCTGGGTGTCATACGGATCCGTACGTATGGGTGCGGGTTTGTATGACGGCGGGGGGTCGGGGGCGGGTTTGTATGACGCCGTGCCAAGTTTTGTATGACGGTCGGGGGTCGGAGGCCGGTTTGTATGACGCCCCAGGTCAGCGGCGCCGGCCAGTCCTGTCGCGCTGGGAGCGGCGGCCGCGGAGCAGTTCCGTACGCCGGGCGCGGGCGATGAGTTCCAGTTCGGTGGGTGACTCGTACATGTCGAAATCCTTCCTTGGGAATCAGCGGGCCTGAAGGGCGATGTCGCCGGTGGCGGTACGTGCGCGGACCTCGACGTGGTCCTGCCCGTCCGCGGGGGCGCCGGTCGCGGGCAGGTCGCTCGCGATTGCGCCGGTGACGGTGCTGAGGTCGGTCCACACGGGGGTGCCGGCCGTGATGCCGATGCGGACGTCGCCGCTGGCGGTCACCATGTCGAGGCGGCCGGCGCGGGCGTGACCCACGACCAGGTCGCCCGTCCCCGTGTTGAGGGTCAGGTCGTCGGCCACTTCATCGACGGTGACGTCGCCGCTGCCGGTCTTGCCGGTGAAGGGTCCGTACGGGTGGCCCAGCCGCACGTCGCCGCTGCCGGTGCTCAGCTCGAGCCGCCCGCGGGCCTCGGCGAGCCGTACGTCGCCGGAGCCCGACTTGATGCGTCCGATCCCGGTCGCCACCTCGACGGTGACGTCGCCTGAACCGCTCTGCACCTCGTACGGCCCGGTGATGCTTGCCAGGCGCAGGTCGCCCGAGCCGGAGTTGATCCATGTGCGTCCCAGCGGTGCGCTCGAGACGAGGTCGCTGCTGCCGAGCTTTGCGGCCAGGGCGTTGCCGTCGGGGGTGGCGATGCGGACCTCGGCCTCGGTGTCGCGGCCACCGAAGCCGCCGCGTCGGGGCCCGACCACGCGGACCTGCTCGCCGTCGGCCTCGATGACGAACTCATCGGCGCGTTGTCCGGTGACGCGGACGTGGACGGCGCCGTCGTCGGAGGACTCGATCCGGACGATGCCTCGCGCGTTCTCGACGTAGAGCTCGACGGGCTCGGTGGGGGTGAAGCGGTGTTCTCTGACGGTGCTCATGGCTGCTCCAGGGTGTGTCGATCCTCCGGGCGGGCCCGTGGCCCGTCCGTGGCGTGGAAGGTGGCTGTCAGATCCAGCCGGTCATGCGGCGGCTGCCGCGGCGTACGTGGGCGAAGGGGTCCTCGCCGGGGACGGTGAACGAGGTGACGTCCATGGGTCGGGTCGCAGCGTCGGCAGTGGCTTCGCGGATGGCCGAGACGAGCCAGGTGTTGAGGCTCTGGCCCGCTGCCGCGGCGCGTTCCTCGGCGCGCGCCTTGATCGACTCGGGGAGTCGTACGGTGATCCGCGCCTGCGCGTCGTCGGACTCCGCGTCGAGTGCTGGGGGGAGGGGCGGCTCCGGCGGGGCGGGGGGTGTCGGCGGCGTCGGCAGCACGGGCGTCTGCTCGACGACGAACTCCACGTCGCGTCCGGCCAGGCGGACCTCGACGCTGCCCTCGCGCATCTCGGCGGTGATCTCCGCTGCCGCCTGGCTGATGGCCTCCATAAGGGCGAGGCGGGCGCTGGGGTCGATCGCGTACGACAGCCGCTCCGCTGCCTGACGGGCCTCGTCGCCACCGGCCTCGGCGGCGGCGAGGAGGTCCCGGCGGAAATGTTCGACGTACGTACTCAGCTGCATGACATCACGATGACATCATCGTGATGTCACTGTCAACCATCCGCGATGTCACATCGCCGCCCGGCTGGCGTCACGTCGAGCGACGCGCCGTAGGACGCGCGCCTCCCGCGCTACTGCGGAATGCGCGGTAGTGTGCGACGCATGGATCAGACCCAACTCCTCAAGGGAGTGCTCGACCTCGCGGTGCTCGCGGTGGTCGCTGACGACGACGGCTACGGCTACGACGTCGTACGCCGCCTCCGCGAGGCCGGGCTCGACGACGTCGGCGAGGCCTCGGTGTACGGCACGCTGCGGCGCCTCTACGCCGCCGGTGCGCTCACCAGCTACGTGGTGGCCTCCGACTCGGGGCCACACCGCAAGTACTACGGGATCACCGCGCCCGGTCGCAGCCAGCTCAAGGAGCAGGCGCACGACTGGACCGAGTTCACCGCCATCGTGACCGCACTGCTCACTCCCCAGGAGGCCCGCTCATGAACGACGACACGATCCGCATCGACGTGCGGCCCGAGGTCGAGCGCTTCGTCGCCGCCGTACGAGGCCACTTCGCCGACCTGAGTGAGGACGAGCGAGAGGAGTTGCTCGGCGGGCTCGAGGCGGACCTGTCCGACCTCGTCGCCGACCGGGGAGTGGGGGCGCTGGGTGACCCGGCAGCGTACGCGGAGGAGTTGCGCAGCGCCGCAGGGTTCGGCCCCGTGGTTCGTGCGCGCTCCCGCGGCAACCTCCTGAGCCGGGTGGTGACCTTCGCCCGGGAGACGGGGGAGGCGGCCGCAGACTTCGTACGCCGCCCGCGGGTCGCGCCTTGGTGGCAGGTGCTCGTGACGATGCGCCCGGCCTGGTGGCTCGTACGCGGCTGGGTCGCCGCCGTGATCATCTCCGTCGCGATGCCGGGGTGGGAGTCGTGGGGGCTGCCGTGGATGCCGGGCGTGGGGGACTTCCTGGGCTGGGTGATCTTCCTGAGCTGTCTGGTCGGGAGCACCCTCGTGGGCGTCGGGCGGCTGTGGCCCGGTGCGCCCCAGGGCGCCGAGCGCGGCAAGGCTGCAGCCGTCGTACTGGTCCTCGCCAACACCTTCGCGGTGGTGATGCTGCCGGTGGCGATGGGCTATCTGGGGACCGCGCGGTCGGAGTATGCGAGCCAACTGAGCACCACGTGGGTGGAGCCGAAGTTCGCGACCAACCGCGGTCAGGCGCTGTGCAACGTGTCGGCGTACGACGCGGCCGGCAATCCGCTCTCGGGCGTCCAGTTGTTCGACCAGGACGGCCGGCCCCTCGAACTCGGCTGCTACGACCGGGCGGCTCACTATGTGCCCTGGGCCCTGGGGGACGTTCCCCGGTGGAACGTGGTGCCACTGGCCGCGCGGGACAAGGTGGCCTGGGGTGCCCGGAAGCGCGAGGACGTCAGTGGCGCCAGCTTCCCGATCCCCGACAAGGCCACCGTTCCGCCGGTGCAGCACCCGCTCGTCCCGGTCGTGGTGGAGCCCCCCGTTGAGGACCCGTATCCCGGCGACCAGCCGGAGGAGGGCCAGAAGGCGGAGGGCCAGAAGGCGGAGGGCCAGAAGGCGGAGGGTGAGGACTCCGACGACGCGCGGGAGTCTCGCAAGCCACGCCGCAACCGGTCGGATCGGGCGAACTGACCTGCGCCAGCGCGGTCCGGGTCTGGAGCGTGTCGGCGTGCCGACGCGGAGATCACCCGGACCGCGCTGCGGGATCAGTGGCTGGCGACGAGCTCGCCCTCGACCTCGACTGCGGTCGTACGGGCCTGCCGCGGCACCAGCAGTGCCACGAGGGCGCCGCCGAGGGCGGCAGCAGCGCCGACGATGAAGCACACCTGGAAGGCCGACTCGCTCGGGATCGTGACGCCCGGGGCCAGGTCGACCGTCTTGCTGGTGAGGATCGCGGCCATCACGGCGCCCGCGATCGTGGTGCCGACCGAACGCATGAGCGCGTTGACGCCGACGCTGGATCCCGACTCGTGCTCGGGGACGTTGTCGAGGATGAGCGTGGGCATGGCCGCGTACCCGATCCCGACGCCGGCCGAGGCCACCATCGAGGCGACCATGAGCTGCCAGGGCGCGTCGGTGAGGAAGGTCGCCAGCAGGTAGCCGCCGCCGAGCACGCTCGCGCCGGTCGCCAGGGTGATCCGTGCGCCGACGGTGTTGATGAGACGGCTCGACACGGGGGCGAAGAACATCATCATGAGACCGCCGGGTGCCATCCACAGGCCTGCCTGGAGGATGGTCTGGCCGAGGCCGTACCCGGTGGCTTCCGGCATCTCGAGCAGCTGCGGGACCACGATGGACTGCGCCATCATGCCGAAGCCGATGAGCATGCCCGCGAGGTTGGTGAACAGCACGGGGCGCCGGGCGGTCGTACGGAGGTCGACCAGCGGGTCGTGGTGTCGCAGTTCGTACGCGCCCCACGCGAGCAGCGCGAGGAGGCCGCCGATGATGGCGCCGAGCGTACGACCGTCGCTCCAGCCCCACGTGGAGCCCTTGCTGATGCCGATCAGGAACGAGGACAGGCCCACGGCGAGACCGAGCACGCCCACGTAGTCGAGGTGTGCGGGGTGGGCGTCGTGGATGTTCGGGATCACCGCTGCGGTGAGGACGAGGATGACCAGGGCGAGAGCGGTGGAGACCCAGAACAGTGCGTGCCAGTTGTAGTTGTCGGCGATCCACGCAGACAGGGGCATGCCCAGAGCGCCGCCGACACCCATGGTGGCGCTGACAGCTGCGACCGCGCCGGCCTGCTTCTCGCGGGGCGCGATCTCGCGCACCATGCTGATGGCGACCGGGATGTAACCCATCGCGACGCCCTGGAGGGCGCGGCCCACGAGGAACGGCGCCACCGTGCTCGACAGCGCTGCGACCAGCGACCCGATGGCCAGAATGCCGGCGGAGACGACGAGCACCTTCTTCTTTCCGTACATGTCGGCGAGGCGACCGGTGACGGGCATGGTCACGCCGGCGGCCAGGAGGGTCGCGGTGATGGCCCACGACGCGTTGGCCGCGCTGGTGTTGAGCAGGTGGGGCATCTCGGCCTGGATGGGGATGACCAGCGACTGCATCAGGGCGCCGCAGAAGCTGCCGAGCGCGAGGACGAAGGTGATCAGGGCCGGGGAGAACCGGCGGGTGGCAGTCTCGGCTGCCTGGGTGTTCTGGGTCTGCACTGCGCTCCCGGTGAGGTGGATGTGTAACTTACACATGAGATAAAATGTGTACACTACACACGTTGGGTTCGCGAGGTGAAGTGGAGTCGCCTGTGGAACAGATCACAGACAAGATGCGGGCCTCCAAGGTCTGGGACCTCGCGCGCGCGACGGCCCGCCTGGACCGGACAGCTCGCGTCGTCGAGGGCACCCTTCACCTCGGTACGGCGGACATGCGCCTGATGTGGCTGCTGGCCGACGGCGAGCCGCGCACGATGAAGGAGATCTCGCAGCAACTGCTGCTGGAGGCCTCCACGGTCAACCGGCAGGTCAACGCAGCCCTCAAGTCAGGGCTGGTCGAGCGGTGCGACCGCGAAGGCGCCGCGCGCCCCATCCGAGCCAGCGCCGAGGGGGAACGTCAGTTCACCGAAGACGTCACGCGCGCCATGTCACTGATGGAGGCCGGACTCGCTGCGGTGCCGCCCGAGGAGGTCCCGTCCTTCCTGGCCAACCTGACCCGCTTCACCGAGGCCTACCGAGCCGCGGCAGAAGCCGTGGTCGAAGGGGACATGGGCGCCTGACAGCGCGGGGCTGCCGGTCGAGTCGGAACGCTGGTCGAGCCCGGACGCTGGTCGAGCCTGTCGAGACCACAACGCCGGTCGAGCCTGTCGAGACCACAACGCTGGTCGAGCCTGTCGAGACCCCTTGGTGTCGACAAGCTCAACCAGCGAGCGTGACCACTGAAAGACTCAGAGGTCGAACAGTGACTCTGCGGCGTTGATGTCGACGTCCGTACGCGGTGTGTGCGCCTCGCCGCTGGAGACCACCGGTGCGGCCGGCTGGGCCGGGGCGACCTCGGGAGCGGCCGGGGCAGCTTCCGCAACGGGAGCTTCGCCTTCGTCGAGGACCGTCACCGGGTCCTCGGCCTGGGCCGGCTCCGGAGTCTCCTGCGTGGCCTCGGCCGGCGCGGCCGGGGCCACCGGCGTCTCGACGACATCGGCGACCGGTGCGGGCGCCTGTGCGGTCGCGATCACGGCGCCCTGCGGGGCCTCGATGTCGAACAGAGAGCCGGCAGCGGAGATGTCGACGTCCGTACGCGGGGTGCTGGCCGTTGCGCTCGAGGCCGCCGCGGCAGGGGCGGGCTTGGTCTCGACAGGCTCGACCGGCGCAGCAGCCTCGACCGGCGCAGCAGCCTCGACCGGCGGGGCGACCTCGACCGGCGCAGCAGCCTCGACCGGCGGGGCAGCCTCGACCGGCGTCGCGGGTGCGGCCGGCTCGGCCGGTGCGGCGAGGTCGAAGAGGGAGCCTCCAGCGTTCAGGTCGACCGCGGGGGTGGCGGGCTTGGTCTCGACAGGCTCGACCGGCGCAGCAGGCTCGACCGGCTTGGTGGGCTCGGCGGGCGGGGGGGGTGCGGCGGGCTTGGTCTCGACAGGCTCGACCGGCGTCGCCGGTGCGGCGAGGTCGAAGAGGGAGCCTCCAGCGTTCAGGTCGACCGCGGGGGTGGCGGGCTTGGTCTCGACAGGCTCGACCGGCGCAGCAGCCTCGCCCGGCGCAGCAGGCTCGACCGGAGTAGCAGCCTCGACCGGCGTCGCGGGTGCGGCGAGATCGAACAGGGAGCCGCCCGATCCCAGGTCCGCAGCGGGCTTGGTCTCGACAGGCTCGACCGGCGCAGCAGCCTCGACCGGCGCAGCAGACTCGACCGGCGTAGCGGCCTCGACCGGCGGTGCTGCCGGGGCAGCGGGGGCCGGGGTGTCGAACAGCGAGTTGCCGTCGTCGAAGAGCGAGCCGCCGGTGGTCTCGGCCGGCGTAGCAGGCTTGACCGGCGCAGCAGGCTCGGCCGACGGGGTGTCGAACAGCGAGCCACCCGCAGGGGCGTCGTCGAAGAGGGAGCCACCGGTGGTCTCGACAGGCTCGACCGGCGCAGCAGTCTCGACCGCCGGCGCAGCAGCCGGCGCGGCGGCTTCAGCGGGCTTGGCCTTGGCAGCCGGCGCCGAATCGGCCATCTCGCCGGGAGCGAGCTTGGTCGCCTGCTCGCCCTTGACCGAGGCGAGCAGCATCTGTGCGACGTCGAGGACCTCGACGGCCTCGGCGGCGCGCCCAGCGGCCTGCTCGGCCGTCAGACCGTCCGCCAGCATGACGCGACAGAAGGGGCAGCCGACGGCGATCTGGTCGGCGCCAGTGGCGACGGCCTCCTGCGTACGGTTGACGTTGATCCGCTCGCCGAGCGTCTCCTCCATCCACATCCGGGCGCCACCAGCGCCGCAGCAGAAGGAGCGCTCGTTGCTGCGCTCCATCTCGACGTACTCGGCGCCGGGAAGGATCTGCAGCAGGTCGCGCGGCGGCGTGTAGACCTGGTTGTGGCGACCCAGGTAGCACGGGTCGTGGTAGGTGATCGAACGCTTCGCAGCGCCAGCGCCGTCCTTGACCGGCGTCAGCTTGCCTTCGCGTACGAGGCGGTTGAGCAGCTGCGTGTGGTGGGTGACCTCGAGCTCGATGCCGAAGTCCTTGTACTCGTTCTTGAGCGTGTTGAAGCAGTGGGCGCAGGTCGAGACGACCTTCTTGACCTTGTACTCCTTGAAGGTCTCGATGTTCTGCTGCGCCAGACCCTGGAACAGCATCTCGTTGCCCGCACGACGCGCCGAGTCACCGGTGCAGGTCTCGCCGTTGCCCAGGACGCCGAAGGTCACGCCGGCCATGTCGAGGAGCTCGGCGACGGCGCGGGTGGTCTTCTTCGCGCGGTCCTCGTACGCACCAGCGCAGCCGACCCAGAACAGCCACTCGACCTCGTCGAGGGACTCGATGTCATCGCCAACGACCTTGACGTCGAAGGGCAGGTCCTTGGCCCAGTCCATGCGCGCCGTGGTGGACATGTTCCACGGGTTGCCCTTGGACTCCAGGCCCTTGAACAGCTGGTTGAGCTCCGCGGGGAAGTTCGACTCCACCAGCATCTGGTAGCGCCGCATGTCCATGATGTGGTCGACGTGCTCGATGTCGACGGGGCACTGCTGGACGCAGGCACCGCACGAGGTGCAGGACCACAGCACGTCCTCGTCGATGACGAAGTCGCCGCCCTCGGGGTTGTAGAACCAGTCGGTGACCTCGCCCGAGGCGCCTGCGGCAGCCTCCGCGTCGGTCTTGCCGATCAGCGTGCGCTCGCCGGCGGTGCCGGCAGCAGTGGCGTACGCGTGCTCACGCAGGCCCATCATCAGCAGCTTGGGCGAGAGCGGCTTCTCTGTGTTCCAGGCGGGGCACTGGCTCTGGCAGCGGCCGCACTCGGTGCAGGTGGTGAAGTCGAGGATGCCCTTCCAGGAGAAGTCCTCGATCTTGCCGACGCCGAGCGTGGCGTCCTCGTCGAGGTCGTCCATCGCCTCGAGCGTGAACGGCTTGCCGTCGACCACCAGCGGCTTGATGGCGCCCAGCGCGGTGCCGCCGTCAGCCTCGCGCTTGAACCAGATGTTGAACCACGCGGTGAAGCGGTGCCACGCCACGCCCATCGTGAGGTTGTTGGAGATCATGATCAGCCACACCATCGCGGAGACGATCTTGATCATCGCGATGAAGTAGATGATGTTCTCGAGCGTCGCTTCGTTGGTCGTCGGGTAGAGCTTGGCGAAGAACTGGCTGATCGGGAACTCGACCGTGCGTACGTCGTCGTGCAGGCCGAGGAGCTTGTATTCGGCGCCGCGGATGAACAGGATCGCCGAGGACTCCAGCAGCACCATGAACTCGACGAAGTACGCCTGCCACATGGTCGAACCGAAGAAGCGCGAGCGGCGTCCCTGCGCGGAGGGGCGGTTCTTCACGCGGTAGATGATCAGCGGGATGATCGCGAGCGTGCCGAGCAGGCCGAGGAACTCCGCGACCCACGTGTAGACGACCCAGTGGCCGATGATCGGCAGCGCGAAGTGGGCGTCGAAGAGTTGCGGGAACGCGCCCGCAACGGCCGTCGAGAGCACGAGGAACGCCGCGAAGGCGAACCAGTGCAGGACGCCCACCCAGGTCCACTGGAGCATCCGGGTGTGAAGGAATGTCTCCTTCAACATGGTCACCGTGCGGGCGGCCGGAGACCCCGTACGGTTCAGAGCCGGCTGGCCCATCCGGATGACTCCGAGCATCTTCTTGACGGCGAGCGCGGTGAACGCGACTGCGACGGCTGTGATGGCCAGAGAGACGACGATCGCAATGATCTGCATGGGAAGGGCTGCTCCTCGTTCGGGCGTGACGCAATCCGAAGCCTAAGGCGTCCGCTCGCGTGCGTCTTGGGGTGAGGCGTGAGATGGATCCTACCCATGAGTAACTTCAAGGTGGGTCACCATGTCCCCATGAGCATTCCCGTCCGCCCTCGGGCCCTGACCGTTCAGGCCGCCGCTCTTGCCGTCTCGCTCATGGACTCGGCGGGCGCAGACCGGCTCCCGTCCGCAGAGATCAAGGTCGGAACGCCGCTCGAAGCGCCCGGCGACACCTCGAGCTCGGTGCTGTTCCCGTACGGCACCTCCGGGACCCAGGACGCGACCCCGTACCTGCTGGTCCACTCGCTGCCACTCGCGTGTGCGGCGGTCCGCATCGGAGCCGAGGACCCCGTGGCGCCGGGTGCGTGGCGCATCGAGCTCGACGAGCCGATCGAGCACTACCTCGACTCGGGCGGGCTGCGCCCCTTCGCGGTCACCGACTGACCGCTCAGCGGTCTGGACCGTTGGCCGCACGCGCTGGCCCGACCGAGTTCGCCGACCTACGGTGGAAGTTCCGGGTAGGGGCCCGGGCCCGCGGGGGCGGGCAGGACTGGGGGAGGCGTCGCCTCGTGCGCAGGTTGCTGGGACTGATCGTCGTACTGCTCGCGGTGGGGCTTCCGGTCCCCACCTCGTCGGCACTGCCGGAGTCCCCCCAGCGCCCCAAGGCACCTCGCCTGGTCATCGACGAAATCGGAGTTGACGCCGGCATGATCGCGGTCGGGCTGACCCGCAACGGGGCGCTGGCCGTCGGCGGCAGCGTCACCAACGTCTACCGCTGGAAGCAGGGCGTACGCCCCGGAGCGCTCGGCAGCGCCGTGCTGGCTGGGCACACCTGGTCAAAGGGAGACGGGGTCTTCGATCGGCTGGGTGAGCTGCGCAAGGGTGACGAGATCAGGGTCGGCGAGCACCGGTTCACGGTCACCCGGCGCCAGGTCGTGAAGAAGATGAAGCCCAAGGACGTGGCGCGGCTCTACTCCGACCGGGGGCCGGCCCGCCTGGTTCTCATCACCTGCGGGGACCGCAACAACGCCACCGGCGTCTACCGCACCCGCATCATCGTGCGGGCGGCGCTCCAGCCCAAGAAGTAGGTCTGAGGGCGGCAACAGGTTTGTCGTCGCCCGCAACGGGCAGGACGTCTCCGGGTGCCGTGCGAATGGCGCGCGCCCGGAGAGGTGAGTGTCGTGGGAACCACGCCCGGTGTCGGAGAGATGTTCGGTCGCTACCAGGTGGAGCAGGAGCTCGGTCGCGGAGGCATGGGCGTCGTCCATCTGGCGCTCGACACCCAGTTGGGGCGCCGGGTGGCCCTCAAGACGGTCTCCGGGGAGCTCGCCGGCGATGCCGCCTTCCTTGAGCGCTTCCACACCGAGGCCGAGATCCTGACGCGCCTCGACTCGCCGCACGTCATCACCATCTATGAGCACGGGGAGATCGCGGGCGTTCCCTACCTCGCCATGCAGTACGTCCCCGGCGGGGACCTGCGCGGCCTGCTCGGCGAGCGTGGTCCCGTGCCCCCGGCGATGGCGGCCCGCATCTGCGCCCAGGTCGCCGGAGCCCTCCACGACGCCCACGAGGCGGGGGTGATCCACCGGGACGTCAAGACGGCCAACGTGCTGCTGCGCGACCCGGGCGCGGCCGAGCCGTTCGCGTACCTGACCGACTTCGGCATCGCGAAGTCCTCGCACCGCAACACCGACGGGCAGACGGTGACGGGCAACGTGGCCGGATCGTGGGCGTACCTCTCCCCGGAGCGCACGCGCGGGGAGCCCGCCAGCCGTGCCAGCGACATCTACGCGCTGGGGTGCCTCTTCTATGCCTGCCTGACCGGGCACACGCCGTACGAGGGCTCCGACGTCGAGATCGCCATCGCGCACGTGACCAAGCCGATCAGGCAGATTCCGGGTGACTCCGCCGCGGGCAGCGCGATCAACCACGTCCTTCGCCGGGCCATGGCCAAGGACCCCTCGGACCGCTACGCCACCGCGGAGGAGCTGCGCCAGGACCTCGTCGCGCTCCCGCTGGACGCCGCGACGCCGCTGCTCGCCTCGGCGCCGGAGCCCAGCACGCCGGAGCGTTCCTCGGCTCGAGGTGCCAAGGTCGCCGCCCTGGTGGCCGGGGTGCTCGCGCTGGTGCTCGTGGGGGTGGGCGCCACGTGGGCCCTCACCCGCGACGGCAAGGGCGACGCGAAGGACTCCGAGCGCGACCCCAAGGCCGCGGCGATCGATCCCGCCGACGTCGTCGTGGGCGACTGGACGGGAGACGGGGTGGGCGACGTCCGCCTGGACCGGAGCTTCTTCAACGACGAGACGATCAACCGCGACGCCCTGCCGTTGCAGCTGTGGGCGGGCACGGCCCAGGGCACGTTCGAGGGGCCCACCGAGGACATGGGGGCCATCGAGTCCACGCACTCGGGCGACGTGAACGGCGACGGCCGCCTCGACCTGGTCCACGTGGAGGAGTCCGAGGACGAGACCTCAGTCTCCGTACGCATCTGGCCCGGCACCGCCGAGGGACCCGGGCAGGCGGTGGAGCAGACGCTCGCGCTCGACTCGACGATCAACACCGACGCCACCTACGGCTTGGGTGACTTCAACGGCGACGGTCGCGACGACCTGCTGCTGCCGGTGAACCGTCAGGACGACTACATGGCCCTCACGGTCTCGCTCAGCAACGGCGAGACGTTCGACGCGCCGGTCGAGTTCGGGTGGCGCGGCGGCCGGGACAACACCTCCGATGAGCTCGGCGTCGGTGACTTCGATGGCGACGGCATGGACGACCTGTTCGCAATCGTCGCGAACCGGAAGTCGAAGGGCCTGCGCTTCAAGGTCTTCCGCTCCGACGGCACCACCTTCGAGCGCACCTCCAGCACGACCATCGAGGACGGGCGCTACAACCAGGAGCTCAGCGACTTCGTGGCCGCCGACGTGGACGGCGACGGTGTCGACGAGCTGGTGAGCATGGTCCACATGCTGCTGCCGGGCAAGAAGACCTACGGCCACGGCATCACGGTGACCGAGTGGGCCAACGGGTCGTTCGTGACGCCCACGACGTGGCTGGAGCCCTCGCACGCGCTGGAGGCGTACAGCACTCCCTCGATCGGGGTGAGCGACGTGGACGGTGACGGCAAGGCCGACATCGTCCAGCTCGCCGACCTCGACTGGGAGGACGACGTCTTCGACCTGCTGTGGTTCCGCTCCACCGGGGCCGCCTTCGAGGACGCCGTGACGGCCGCTTCCCCGCCGTGCCTGCGCGAGGAGTGCTCGGAGACGGCCGAGATCATCGGCAACAGCCGCTGATCAGCTCGGCTGGTCTCCGCCCAGTCGACGGGTGAGCAGGCGAGCCGTCGCCGTCACCGCGGCGGCGATGTCCTTGGCCACGGCGTCGCCCTCGGCGTAGGTCGTGGCCAGTCCCGCGACGGGATGTCCGTTGTGGTCGAGGACAGCGGCCGCCACGGAGGCCAGGCCGGGCGTGACCTCGCCGTGCTCGACGGCGTACCCACGCTGGCGGGTCTCCTGGAGTTCCGTACGGAGCGCGCTCAGCGAGGTCGGGCCCACGCCGTGCCGGTCGACGAAGGAGTCGCGGTCCGGGTACAACGCCCGGACCTGGGCCGCGGGCAGGCCGGCCAGGATCGCCCGACCACTCGCCGTGAGGTGGGCGGGCAGCCGGACGCCGACGTCGGTCACCAGCGGCGGGCGCCCCGGCGCGCGCTCCTCGATGACGTAGAGGACGTCGCGCCCGTGCGGCACAGCCAGGTGGGCACTGTGGCCGGTGCGGTCGACCAGGCTCGCCAGGGGGCGACGGGCCAGCCTTTGCAGAGGCGCCTGCCGCGCGAACCCGCTGCCCACCTCGAAGGCTGCCACCCCCAGCCCGTAGCGGTGTTCGTCGTCCAGATGCACGACGAATCCCTCCTCGATCATGGCGTTGAGGAGGTGGTACGCCGTCGAGCGCGGCAGGTCCACGGCCCGCATGATCCGGTCGAGCGAGACCGGGTCGGCCTGGGTCGCCAGGAACCGCAGCACGCGCAGCGCGCGGGTGGCGGCGGGGACCTGGCTCATGGCGTCAGTGTGGCACCCAGTCGTGAGGCCGAAATCGCCGGTCGAGCCTGCCCGTGACCATGGGCGACCTCCGTTGGTTGAGCGTGTCGAAACCCGGGGCGCCCTCCGTTGGTTGAGCCTGTCGAAACCTGGGGCGCCCTCCGTTGGTTGAGCCTGTCGAAACCTGGGGCGTCTCGACAGGCTCGACGGGCGGTGGGCGTCTCGACGGGCGGCGAGTCTGGAATCCGAGACATTCGGGAGGCGGTGGGGCTTGGCGCTGGCGCTCGGGGTGAGCAGGCTCGTCCCATGCAGTCCATCACCGTCGGCACGGGCCCTGTCTCCTTCGACGACCTTCTCGCAGTGACCCGCGGCGGCGCCGGGGTGCAGTTGAGCGAGGATGCCCTCGCCGCGATCGACGCCGCGCGCGACGTGGTCGAGGCGCTGGCGGCCGCCGAGACCCCCTCGTACGGCGTGTCCACCGGGTTCGGCGCGCTGGCGACCCGGCACATCCCGCTGGAGATGCGGGCACAACTCCAGCGCTCCCTCGTGCGCTCCCACGCCGCCGGGTCGGGGCCCGAGGTCGAGCGCGAGGTGGTGCGCGGACTGATGCTGCTGCGCCTGTCGACGCTGGCTACCGGCCACACCGGCGTGCGTCGCTCGACTGCGCAACTGATGGCGGACATGCTCACCCACTCCATCACCCCACTCGTGCGGGAGTACGGCTCGCTGGGCTGCTCGGGCGATCTGGCGCCCCTGTCCCACTGCGCCCTCGCGCTGATGGGGGAGGGCGAGGTGCGCGACGCCTCCGGCGCGCTGGTGCCCGCAGCCCAGGCCCTCTCGGAGGCGGGCCTGGCGCCCGTGGAACTCGCGGCCAAGGAGGGGTTGGCGCTCATCAACGGCACCGACGGGATGCTGGGCATGCTCGTCATGGCGATCGCGGACTTGCGGCTGCTCCTGCGCACCGCTGACATCGCGGCGGCGATGAGCGTGGAGGGCCAGTTGGGCACCGACCGGGTGTTCGCCCCCGACCTGCAGGCCATCCGGCCGCACCCGGGCCAGGCCGCGTCCGCAGCCAACCTGGTCGCGGTCATGGCTGGCTCAGGCATCGTCGCGAGCCACCGCACCGGGGACTGCAACCGCGTGCAGGACGCGTACTCCCTGCGGTGCTCGCCGCAGGTCCACGGGGCGGCCCGCGACACCGTGGAGCACGCTGCCACGGTTGCTGGGCGCGAACTCGCCTCCGCGATCGACAACCCCGTGGTGCTCATGGCGGCCGACGGCAGCGGGCGGGTCGAGTCGAACGGCAACTTCCACGGAGCGCCGGTCGCCTATGTGCTCGACTTCCTGGCGATCGTGGCTGCCGACGTCGCATCGATCAGTGAGCGACGCACCGATCGCTTCCTCGACAAGTCGCGCAGCCATGGTCTGCCGCCGTTCCTCGCCGACGACCCCGGGGTGGACTCGGGCCACATGATCGCCCAGTACACGCAGGCAGCGATCGTGTCGGAGCTCAAGCGCCTCGCGGTGCCGGCCAGCGTCGACTCCATCCCCTCGAGCGCGATGCAGGAGGACCACGTCTCGATGGGGTGGAACGCCGCGCGCAAGTTGCGCCGCTCCGTCGACGGCCTCGCCCGGGTGGTCGCGATC
Source organism: Actinomycetes bacterium (assembly GCA_023460975.1). GTDB lineage: Bacteria > Actinomycetota > Actinomycetes > Propionibacteriales > Nocardioidaceae > Nocardioides. The sequence continues at coordinate 18,738 of JAEWOG010000095.1, read as the reverse complement.
GAGGTGCTCACGGCCGCGCGGGCTCTCCAACTGCGCGCTCCCCTGGAGCCCTCCCCAGCCACGGCTGCGGTGGTCGAGCTCCTCGGCTCGCGGGGGGCCGGGCGCCCCGGTCCCGACCGCTACCTGTCTCCGGAGATCGAGGCCGCCGTGGATCTGGTGCGCTCTGGGGCCGTCGTGGCTGCCGCTGAGGCCGTCACGGGACCGCTCGCCTGAGGGTGCCCGCCCCTTGGCAACCGCAGCCATGGGTCGAGGGTCGACAGGCGCTCATCGTGGCTGTCCTCGACGGTCATCGTGAACTGCTGCTCGCAGGGCTCCCCTTCCTCTGCGTCTGAGTTTGGCTGGCCCGGGCGCCGCCACGTCTCAAATCCGAGACTGACGCCCGGGTCGTCCTCTGGCGGCCCGGGGAGGGCACTCGCTTCCATGGAGTCATGACCACCAACCCGCGCCTGCCGATCCACGCCGCCACCGGCACCGAGCTCTCTGCCCGCTCGTGGCAGACCGAGGGTGCTTTGCGGATGCTGATGAACAACCTTGACCCCGCCAACGCCGAGCGCCCCGAGGACCTCGTCGTGTACGGCGGGACGGGCAAGGCGGCGCGCAACTGGGAGGCGTACGACGGCCTCGTCCGGACCCTGCGCACGCTGGCCGACGACGAGACGATGCTGGTGGCTTCGGGCAAGCCGGTCGGGGTGATGAAGACCCACGAGTGGGCGCCCCGGGTGCTCATCGCGAACTCCAACCTGGTCGGCGACTGGGCGAACTGGGAGGAGTTCCGCCGCCTGGAGGACCTGGGCCTGACGATGTACGGCCAGATGACCGCGGGCTCGTGGATCTACATCGGGACCCAGGGCATCCTCCAGGGCACGTTCGAGACCTTCGCTGCGGTCGCGGACAAGCGGTTCGGCGGCACGTTGGCCGGCACCATCACCCTCACCGCCGGACTCGGCGGGATGGGCGGGGCGCAGCCGCTCGCCGTGACCATGAACGATGGCGTCGCGATCTGCGTCGACGTCGACCAGAGCCGCATCTCCCGACGCATCGAGCACCGCTACCTCGACGTCCAGGCCGACTCGCTCGAGCACGCTCTGGAGCTCGCCGTGGCCGCCCGCGACGAAAGGCGCCCGTTGTCGATCGGCCTGCTCGGCAATGCGGCCGAGGTCTTTCCGACGCTGCTCGAGATGCAGGCGCCGATCGACGTCGTCACCGACCAGACCTCGGCGCACGACCCGCTGTCGTACCTGCCCGTCGGGGTCTCCTTCGACGACTGGCACACCGCGGCTCAACGCGACCCGGAGGGGTTCACCACGCAGGCACAGGCCTCGATGGCGACCCACGTCCGGGCCATGGTCGAGTTCCAGGACGCGGGCGCGGAGGTGTTCGACTACGGCAACTCGATCCGCGACGAGGCTCGCAAGGGCGGCTATGACCGGGCCTTCGAGTTCCCGGGCTTCGTGCCGGCCTACATCCGCCCGCTGTTCTGCGAGGGCAAGGGCCCCTTCCGCTGGGCGGCGCTGTCCGGGGACCCGGCGGACATCGCGGCGACCGACCGGGCGATCCTGGAGCTGTTCCCCAAGGAGGAGAGCGCTGCCAACGAGCGCCTGCACAAGTGGATCACCATGGCCGGTGAGCGGGTCTCGTACCAGGGCCTGCCCGCCCGGATCTGCTGGCTGGGCTACGGGGAGCGTCACCGTGCCGCGCTGAAGTTCAACGAGATGGTGGCCTCCGGTGAGCTCAAGGCCCCGGTGGTGATCGGTCGCGACCACCTCGACTGCGGCTCCGTGGCCTCGCCCTACCGCGAGACCGAGGGTATGAAGGACGGTTCGGACGCCATCGCCGACTGGGCGATCCTCAACGCCCTGCTCAGCACGGCCTCGGGTGCCAGCTGGGTCTCGTTCCACCACGGCGGCGGCGTGGGCATGGGGCGCTCGCTGCACGCGGGTCAGGTGTGCGTGGCCGACGGCACCGAACTGGCTGCCCAGAAACTCGAGCGGGTCCTGACCAACGACCCCGCGATGGGCGTGATCCGCCACGTCGACGCCGGGTACGACCTCGCTGAGCGGGTGGCGGCCGACAAGGGCGTACGGATCCCGATGCGGGAGGGCTGAGGGGGCCCCGAGATGGGTCGGTGAGCGCGAGGCGCGAAAAAAACTTCTCCAAACGGCGTCACGGAGTGTGATCTACGTCGTCTCATCCCTGCACGACAACTGAATCGGGGGGGACGACACAGGGCCGAGCGGCACGCGAACGTGGGGACGCGAGCCATCAGGTTCAAAGAGTTGGGCAGCCGGTGACGGGGGGTTGCCGGAAAGCGAGGGGGCTCGCGCCACAGCTCTTGGTGGGGACTACGCGCTGGGAACGCGTAGCGAACGTCAGGTTCGTCCGCCGTGCAGTGGGGGAGCCAGTCAGGCGCCGGAGGCAGGGGGCCTCCCGGCGCCTGACGCCTCTCCCGAGGAGAACCGGGAACCGAGTTGTGTGGTGTGACACAGTTGCGCCATGCCCAAGCCGACCCGCAGTCGTACGCCCCTGACCGGTGTCTCCAGCCGTGCTTGGGAGCATCCCGCCGACCGCAGCGCACTGCTGGCGCTGGGCAAGCTCAAGGGATTCGACACGCTCCTCAAGACCCTGAGTGGGCTGGTGTCCGAGCGGGCCGTACGCCTGCAGTACCTCGGCTCCAGCATCCGCGTCGACGAGCGCCAGTTCCCGCGCGTGCACCACGCCCTCCTCGAGGCCGGACGGGTGCTCGACGTGAGTGACCTGCCCGAGGCGTACGTGGTCGCGAACCCCGCGTTCGTGGCCCAGACGGTCGGCATGGAGAAGCCGATCATCGTCCTCAGCTCCGGGCTGGTGGCCCTGCTCGACGACGACGAGCTCAGCTTCGTCGTCGCCCACGAGTTGGGGCACGCGCTCAGCGGCCACGCCGTCTACACGACCATGCTCAACTGGATCCTCGGCCTGACCCGCGTCTTCGCGTGGGTGCCGGGCGGCGCGTTGGCGGGCAGGGCCATCGTCGCGGGTCTGTACGAGTGGCGTCGCAAGTCCGAGCTCTCCGCCGACCGTGCGGGTCTGCTGGCCACCCAGGACCCGGCTGTCGCGCTGCGGTGCCACATGAAGCTCGCCGGCGGTGGCGACCTCTCCCAGCTCGACATCACCTCGTTCATGGCACAGGCGGGCTCCTACGACGAGACCGAGGACGTGCGCGACTCCATCCTCAAGCTCATGCTCATGGAGCGTCAGACGCACCCGTTCCACGTGGTCCGCGCGCGTGAGCTGCGGGCGTGGGTGGACACGGGCTCGTACACGAGCGTCCTCGGCGGTGACTACCCGCGTCGTGAGGACGACGCCGCGGCGAAGGTCTCCGACTCGGTGAAGGAGGCGGCTGACTCCTACGCCGACGCGTTCGGGCGCACCCAGGACGTCATCGGCCGCGCCGTCCATGACCTGGCGGGCCTCGCCGGCTCGGCCAAGACGTGGATCGACGACCGGTTCCGCCGGGAGGCGTGAGCCTCAGCGACCGGACTCGGCGGCGCGGGCTGCGGCCACCTCGCTGAGCGCGGCCCGTACGGCCACGATCGCCGGGCGCTGCGCGCTCGTGCTGCGTGCCGCGGTGAAGACGGAGCGCGTCGGGTCCTGGGCCAGGTCGACGAGGCGCACCCCCTCGTCCTGGCCGGTGAGCATCAGCTCGGGCAGCAAGGCCACGGCATTGCCGGACCGGACCAGGGCCAGGTGCGACTGCAGGTCCGCAGTGGAGAAGCGGACGTCAGGCTCGAAGCCGGCCAGGCGGCATGTCTGCTCCGCGAAGTGGCGCGAGGCGGCGCCGTACGGCTCCATCGTCCAGGCGAGGTCGGCGGCGTCGGTCAGGCTGCTGACGTGGTCGAAGTCCTCGGTGGCGGGCACGGCCAGCCGGATCCGGTCGGTGGTCAGCGGGACCCGGTCGAGGCCGGGGTGGTGAGGCGCGGCGTGGCCGGGATATTCCTCGGCCACGACGAGGTCGAAGTCGCGCGCCCAGGTGCCGCGCAGGGCGGTCTCGGGCTCGTGCTGGGTCATGGTGAGCCGCAGGCGCGGGTGGCGGCGGCCCAGCAGCGACAGGGTGCGCGGCATCAGCGCCAGCGCCGCGGACTGGAAGACGGCGAGGTCCACCGTGCCGAGCACGTCCTCCTGGGCGATCGCGAGGTCAGTCTCGGCCTGCTCCAGCTCGTCGAGGATCGTGGCCACCCGAGCGGTCAGGAGCTCTGCCGCAGGCGTCAGGGCGACGCCGCGTCCAGTGCGATGCAGCAGCGGGGTGCCGACCTCGCGCTCCAGTTGGGAGATCTGCTGCGACACCGACGACGGGCTCTGGTGGAGTGCCTCGGCCACCGCGCTCAGGGTGCCGCGCAGCTCGACCTCGCGGAGCAGTCTCAGCCGCCTGACGTCGAGCACGGACCCTCCGAATAGTTCAGCAAAACTGAAGGATCACCTTCACCAAACATCACTTTATCTGAAGTCGGATCCGCGTGACACTGGAATGAGCCCTCCGGGCTGAACTCCGTGTGCCCGCCACCACGCCGGCGGGCCCGACCAGGAAGGCGGGCGCCATGAGCACCGTTCCCCCCATCGCCGAGGCCGCCACCGCGGCTGACGTCCCCGCTGGTGCCCCCACCCACGCTCCCGCCGATTTGGTGGGACTCGCCGACGACGTCGACGCACTCGTCCGACGCTGGCTCGAGGCCGCGGCCGAGTTCCCCGTCACGGGCTCGGCGGCCCAGCTCGCGGGCCTGCTCAAGGACCCCGCTGGCCTGCCGTTCACGGTGGGCTTCATCGACGGCGTGATCCGTCCCGAGGACCCGAAGGTGGCGGCGGAGGCATTCGCCGACCTCTCCCGCGAGATCCCCGGCTTCCTCCCCGCGTACCTCAAGGCCGGCGTCAAGGTCGGCGGCGCGGCTGGCCGCGTCGCGCCGTCGCTGGTGGTTCCCGTCGTCCGCCGCGCCCTGCGCGAGATGGTGTCCCACCTCGTCGTCGACGCCACGCCCGCAAAGCTGGGTCCGGCGCTCGCGGCGCTGCGGGCGCGCGGCGTACGGCTCAACCTCAACCTGCTCGGCGAGGCCGTCCTCGGCACCTCGGAGGCGGACCGGCGCCTGAGCGGCACCCGGGACCTGCTGGCCCGTGAGGACGTGGAGTACGTCTCCATCAAGGTCTCCTCCGTCGTCGGGCCGCACTCCCCGTGGGCCTACGACGAAGCGGTCGACGTCGTCATCGACAAGCTCATCCCGCTCTACCGGCTCGCTCGGGACGCGAGCACGCCGAAGTTCATCAACCTCGACATGGAGGAGTACCGCGACCTCGACCTCACCATCGACGTCTTCACCCGCCTCCTCGACCGCGAGGAGTTCAGCGGCCTGGAGGCCGGCATCGTGCTGCAGGCGTACCTGCCCGACGCGCTCGGTGCGATGGTCCGGCTGCAGGAGTGGGCGGCCGCGCGGGTTGCGGGCGGCGGCGCCCCGATCAAGGTGCGGGTGGTCAAGGGCGCCAACCTGCCGATGGAGCACGTCGAGGCTGACGTGCACGGGTGGCCCGTCGCGACCTGGGCGACCAAGCAGGACTCCGACACCAACGACAAACGCGTGCTGGACTACGCCCTGCGGCCCGAGCACACCGCCCACGTCCGCATCGGCGTCGCGGGCCACAACCTGTTCGACATCGCCTTCGCCTGGCTGCTCGCCCAACAGCGCGGCGCAGTGGACGGGGTCGAGTTCGAGATGCTGCTGGGCATGGCCGAAGGCCAGGCGGAGGCCGTACGCCGCGACGTCGGCGGCCTGCTGCTCTACACCCCGGTCGTGCACCCCGGTGAGTTCGACGTGGCGATCGCCTACCTGATCCGTCGCCTCGAGGAGGGCGCGAGCACGGACAACTTCATGTCCGCCGTCTTCGAGCTGCACACCGACGCCGCCCTGTTCAGCCGCGAGCGAGACCGCTTCCGGGCCTCGCTGCGCGCTCTGACCCGCGAGGTGCCGGCTCCGCACCGTACGCAGGACCGTCGCCTCGCTGTCCCGGACGAGGTCGCATCCGGCTTCGCCAACACCCCCGACACCGACCCGGCCCTGCCGGGCAACCGGGCCTGGGGCCGCGCGATCATCGAGCGCGTCGCGACCTCGGCCCTGGGCGCCGATCTGGTGGCTGGGCACACCGTGACCGACGCGGACGTGCTCGAGGCGACCCTCGCCCGCACGGTCTCCTCCGGGTGGGGAGCGTTGAGCGGTGCGGAGCGTGCCGCGGTGCTGCGGCGGTCGGCCGTACGTCTGGAGCAGCGTCGTGCGGAGCTCCTCGAGGTCATGGCGTCCGAGTGCGGCAAGACCCTGGACCAGGGCGACCCGGAGATCTCGGAGGCCATCGACTTCGCCAACTACTACGCCGACCTGGCCGAGGGCCTCGACCACGTCGACGGGGCCTCGGCCCGCCCGGTGGGTCTGACCCTGGTGACGCCACCGTGGAACTTCCCGGTGGCGATCCCCGCCGGGTCCACCCTGGCCGCACTGGCCGCCGGATCCCCGGTCGTCATCAAGCCCGCGCCCCAGGCCGCGCGCAGCGGCTCGCTCATGGTCGAGACCGTGTGGCAGGCCATGGACGAGGCAGGAGTGGGTCGAGACGCCCTCGCACTGGTGCACGTGGCCGAGGACGACCTGGGTCGCAGCCTGGTCGCCGACCCGCGCGTGGACCGCCTCATCCTCACGGGCGCGTTCGAGACGGCGGAGTTGTTCCGGTCGTTCCGCCCCGAGGTCGCCCTGCTCGCGGAGACCAGCGGCAAGAACGCGCTCATCGTCACCCCCAGCGCCGACCTCGACCTGGCGGTCAAGGACGTCGTCGCCTCAGCGTTCGGGCACGCGGGGCAGAAGTGCTCCGCGGCCAGCCTGGTGATCCTCGTCGGGTCGGTCGCCTCCTCGCGCCGCTTCCGTACGCAACTGCTCGACGCCGTCTCGTCGCTGCACGTGGCGCGGCCTGAGGACCCCACAGCCCAGATGGGGCCGATCATCGAGCCCGCGCGGGGCAAGTTGCTCCGGGCCCTCACCACGCTGGCGCCGGGCGAGCAGTGGCTCGTCGAGCCGCGCCGCCTCGACGACACCGGGACCCTCTGGTCGCCGGGCGTGAAGTCCGGAGTCGCGCGCGGCTCCGAGTTCCACCTCACCGAATACTTCGGGCCCGTGCTGGGCATCATCGAGGCAGCGAGCCTGGCGGAGGCGGTGGAGATCCAGAACCAGGTCGACTACGGCCTCACCGCCGGACTGCACTCGCTCGACGCCGAGGAGATCGCGTACTGGCTCGACCACGTCGAGGCGGGCAATGCCTACGTCAACCGCGGCACCACGGGCGCGATCGTGCGCCGGCAGCCGTTCGGCGGCTGGAAGAAGTCGGCCGTCGGCAACGGTACGAAGGCGGGCGGCCCGCACTACCTGAAGGCCCTGGTGGACTGGACTCCCGCCGAGGCGACGTCGTCGCACGCGCTGACCACGGTGGGGCGTACGGCCCTGGCCGCCGCCGGGCGTGCCGGGCTGTCCGAGGGGGACCTCGTCCGCCTGGAACGGGCTCTGCGCTCGGACGCCGAGGCATGGGAGTCGGACTTCGGCACGGCCTCGGACGTCTCGGCCCTCACCGCTGAACGGAACGTGTTCCGCTACGCGACGACGCCCGTGCAGGTGCGGTTCGCAGCGGGCGGCGAGGTCCGCGACCTGCTGCGGGTGCTCGCCGCCGGGGCGCAGGCAGGGGGCGCGGTCGAACTCTCGACCGCCAGCGTCCTGCCCGAGGCCGTCACGTCGCTGGCGGAGTCGTACGGGATGCGGGTCCGCCACGCCGACGACGAGGCGTGGCGCGCGCAGTTCGCGCGCGACCCCGCGGCCCGGATCCGGCTCGTGGGCGGGGACGCGGCCGACGTGATCGCCGCGACGGGCGGGCGCCCCGACGTGGCCGTGTGGGCGCAGCCGGTGACCGAGGCGGGTCAGGTGGAACTGCTGGTGTTCCTGCGTGAGCAGGCGGTCTCCGTCACCGCCCACCGTTTCGGAACCCCCAACCACCTCACGGACGCGTTCCTCTGAGCCCGTCGCTGGTTGTCGCTGGTTGAGCTTGTCGAAACCGGGTGGTCTCGACCGGCGGCCGCGCTCGCCCCGCACGGACGTCATACGGTGAGCCGAAACGGGTGCTCGCACCGTATGACGTCCGTGAGCGGCAGGGCCGCTGGCGGGCGTTCGCCTGCGTGATCCTGCCCGACCCCTTAGATTGCTCGCGTCGATGGACGGGCTGGGGGTACGGATGGTGTGGCCGAATCGGCTACCGGCGGTGGTGTTGTTGCTGCTGTTGGGGTCCTTCTTGGGGCTGTACTGGATTCCGTTCGTGCTGACGCTCCCTGCGGCGGTGCTGCTGTTCATCATGCTTGCGCGGCTTCGACCCGGGCGGCTGGTCAGCGCTCCGGAGCCAGCATTCATCCTCGTACTGGCGCGAGTGCTCGTGGTGGTGCCGGCCGCCGGCAGCGCGACCATGATCGCCGCACAGTATGAATGGCAGGGAGTCCCGTCTGTTCTACCCCTGGTCCTCGGGGCGGTGTGCTTGGCGGTGGCCGCTTTGGTTGCGTACGCGCCCCGGGTCTTCTGGTGCTACCTCGCCGCGCAGGGCGTCGTTCTGACGCTGACCGCCTACGGCACGGCGCGAATCTCGGACGTCAGCTTGTTCGCTGAAGGCGCGGCATCGGCGCTCGCCGAGGGCACGAACCCGTACTCCATCTCCATCAAGAACCTCTACGATGCCGAACAGACGGCCCTGTTCTGGTCGCCTGAGTTCATCGATGGTGACCGGATCATGATCGGTTTCCCGTATCTGCCCTCCACCTTGCTCCCGATGGTGCCTGCTCACCTGATCGGCGAGGTGCGGTGGGCGATGGTTGCGGCGTTGCTGGGCACGAGCGCGGTGTTGTTTCGCCTCGCCACCGAACCCGTGGGGCGCCTGGTCGCCGCGGCCCTCCCGGTCAGTCCGTTGGCCCTGCGGGCGATCATCAACTACTACGTTGAACCACTGCTGCTGTTCTTCCTCGTCGTCCTGGTCTGGGCGATGGTCCGACGGCGGGGTGGGTGGGGCGCCGTCGGGCTTGCGCTGCTGCTCGCGGGCAAGCAGTACCTCGTCGTGCTGCTTCCGCTGGAGAGGCTGGTGCGTCGCCGGCTCGGCCTTCGGTGGCTGCTGGTTGGCGCCGGGGCTGCCGCAGCGCTGATTCTGGGGTTCTTCGCCATGGATCCGGAAGGCTTCTGGGTGTCTGTCGTGGCGGTCCAGTTCTCGCAGCCTTTCCGGGCGGACTCGACGTCACTGGCCGTCCACATCGTCAACCTGGGGGTCCCCGTGGCTCCGTGGGTGCTGTCGATCGGTTCGCTGGCAGCCGGTCTGGCGGTGGCGTTCTGGGTCCGGTTGAGGGCGCCTTCCGGGGCAACGTGGTTGGCCTTGGGCATGGCGCTGTCGATGCTCGCGATGGTGCTGCTGTCCAAGCAGGCGTTCGCGAACTACTACATGCTCATTCAGGGCTGCCTCATGGCGGCCGTAGTGGTCTGGCCGCACGAACTGGGGGCGCCCATCCCGGACGGTGAGTCGCAGGAACCGAGGCCCGCTCCCGCTGCTTGAGGTCGTCGAAACCGGGGCCGTCGCTGGTTGAGCTTGTCGAAACCGGGTGGTCTCGACAAGCTCGACCAGCGGGAGTGAGAAGCCGTCAGCCCAGAGCGGAGATCGCCTCGTGGATCGCGAGGGTGCGCTGGGCAGACTCGACATGCAGGTTCTCGACCATCTTGTTCTTGTACGTGACCACGCCACCGCTCGAGGCGTTGAAGGCCTCGATCAGACCGCGGGCGTCCTCGACGGCTGCCTCGGAGGGCGCGAAGGCGGCGTTGGCGCCCTCGACCTGACCGGGGTGGATCAGGGTCTTGCCGTCGAAGCCCATCTGGCGGCCCTGCTCGCACTCGGCCAGGAAGCCCTCGGTGTTCTTCACGTCGTTGTAGACGCCGTCGATCACCGCGATGCCGGCAGCACGTCCGGCGAGCAGGGCAGTGTGCAGGCTCGGGAGTACGGGCGCACGGCCGGGCACGTGCTCGGCGTACAGCTCCTTCACCAGGTCGTTGGTGCCGAGCACGAACGCCCCGAGACGGTCGGAGGCCTGAGCGATCTCCAGCGCGGACAGGATGGCGATGGGCGTCTCGACCATGGCCCACAGCTTGGTGTGCGCGGGGGCCCCGGCGGCCTCCATCGCGGCGACGAGCTGGTGGACCTCGGCAGCCGAGTTGACCTTGGGGACCACGATCGCGGCCGGGCCGGCCTGCGAGGCCGCCCGGATGTCGTCGTCGTGCCAGGACGTGCCGATGCCGTTGACGCGGATCGTGACCGTACGGCGGCCGTACTCGCCGCTGGCGGCCGCCGCAGCCGCGGACTCGCGTGCGGCGGGCTTGGCGTCGGGGGCGACGGCGTCCTCGAGGTCGAGGATCAGGCCGTCGCACGCGATCGTCTTGGCCTTCTCGAGTGCCCGCTCGTTGGAGCTGGGCATGTAGAGGACCGAACGCAGGGGAGTGAAGTCAGACATAGGGATTCTCGCTTCTGGCTGGGACGTCATTCGTTTAGCCGCAGCGGGTGCGCTGACCGTATGACGTCCGCGGGTGGATGGTCAGTCGAGCACGATCGCGTCGTAGGCGGCCTTGAGGTCCGGATCGATCGCCGCGAGCTCGTCGGCCAGCGCGACCATGACCTTGCACTGCTTGACCGAGGCGTCGTCCTCCATCTTGCCGTCGAGCATGACCGCGCCCGTACCGTCGCCCATGGCGGCGATCACTCGGCGGGCGTGCTTGACGTCCTCGACCGACGGGCTGAAGACCTTGTTGGCGATCTTGATCTGGACGGGGTGCAGCGACCAGGCCCCGACGCAGCCGAGCAGGAACGCGTTGCGGAACTGGTCCTCGCACGCGACGGTGTCCTTGATGTCGCCGAACGGGCCGTAGTACGGGTAGATCCCGTGCATCGCACACGCGTCGACCATGCGGGCGATCGTGTAGTGCCACAGGTCCTGCTGGTACGTGGTGCGCGCGCCGTCGTACAGCGGAACGCCGTCGGTGCCGCGCTCCGGGTCCTGACGAACCAGGTAGCCGGGGTGGCCGCCGCCGACGCGGGTGGTCTTCATGCGGCGGTCGGCCGCGAGGTCAGCCGGGCCGAGCGAGAGGCCCTGCATGCGCGGGGAGGCGGCGCAGATCTCTTCGATGTTGGCCACGCCACGGGCGGTCTCCAGGATCGCGTGGATGAGGATCGGCTTGGTGATGCCGGCCTTGGCCTCGAGCTGGGCCAGCAGGCGGTCGACGTAGTGGATGTCCTCGGCGCCCTGCACCTTGGGCACCATGATCACGTCGAGCTTGTCGCCGATGGCCGGCACCAGCGTGGTCAGGTCGTCGAGGACCCACGGGCTGTCGAGCGAGTTGATGCGGGTCCAGAACTGGGTGGGACCGAAGTCGACTTCCTGGCCGATCTTCACCAGACCCGCGCGCGCGGTCTCCTTGTTCTCTGCCTTGACGGCGTCCTCCAGGTTGCCGAGGAGTACGTCGACGGTGCCGACCATGTCCGGCACCTTGGCCGCCATCTTGGCGTTGCCGGGGTCGAAGAAGTGGATCGCGCGGCTCGGGCGAGCCGGGACCTCACGGACGGGCGCCGGGGCGCCGACGGCGAGCGGGGCGAAGAAGTCCTTGGCAGAGCGCATGGGCGAAGGTTAACGGCCCTTCACCGCTCAGGACTATGAGCCAGCGCACGCTGGTGCTCGGCGGCCCCGACCCGGACTGTAGACTTGGCCCCCAGCGGCGGCTTCGTCGGCGCGTCGACCAATGACCTGCACGACGTGTCCCTGTTCGCGGGACAAGCCGAAGGGGCCGACTTTTGCTCATCTCGATCGCCGTCCTGTTCCTCGTGGCGGCGGTCTGCCCTGCGGTGGTCCACAAAGTCGGCCGGCGTACGTTCGCAGGCCTCGCTCTCGTCCCCGCCGCCGGCTTCGTGTGGACCGCTGCGCAGTGGCCCGACGTCGTGGCGCGCCGCCCGGTGGCGCAGGAGTACGACTGGGTGCCGAGCATCGGCATGCAACTCGCGTTCCGCATGGACGTCCTGCAGTGGGTGCTCGCGCTGATCGTGCTCGGCATCGGCGCCGTGGTGCTGGGCTACTGCACGTGGTACTTCACGGACGAGTCCTCCGGCGTGCCCCGGTTCGCCGGGGTCCTGACCGCGTTCATCGCGGCCATGCTCGGCCTCGTCCTGTCCGATGACCTCCTGCTGACCTATGTCTTCTGGGAGCTCACCACGGTCTTCTCGTTCCTGCTGGTGGGCCACGACCCGAGCCGCCGTACGTCGCGCCAGGCCGCCATCCAGGCGCTCATCGTGACGACCTTCGGCGGTCTGGCGATGCTGGTCGGCGCCCTGATGCTCGGGCACGCAGCCGGGACCCACCGGATCTCGGAGATCCTCGCCGCCCCGCCCACGGGCGTGGCGGTCACGGTGGCGGTGCATCTGCTGCTGGTCGGCGCGGTGAGCAAGTCCGCACTGTTCCCGTTCCACTTCTGGCTGCCCGCCGCGATGGCCGCGCCCACGCCGGTCAGCGCGTACCTCCACGCGGCGTCGATGGTGAAGGCGGGCGTCTTCCTCGTCGCCCTGCTGGCCCCGGGCTTCGCCGGCGTCCCCGGCTGGCGCGCCTCGCTCGTCGTGCTCGGTCTGGCCACCATGCTGCTGGGCGGCTGGCGCGCGCTGCGGCAGTTCGACCTCAAACTGCTGCTGGCCTACGGCACCGTCAGCCAGCTGGGCTTCATGATCCTCGTGCTCGGCATCGGCACCCGCAGCGCCATGCTGGCCGGCCTCGCGCTCGTGATCGGCCACGCGCTCTTCAAGGCCACCCTGTTCCTGGTCGTGGGTCTGGTGGACCGTACGACCGGAACGCGTGACCTGCGGCGCCTCAACGGGCTGGTCTACCGGATGCCTGTCGTCGCCGCGGCGGCCACGTTGGCGGCCGCCTCGATGGCCGGCATCCCGCCGCTGCTCGGCTACGTCGCCAAGGAGAGCGTGTTCGTTGCGCTCATCGACATCGCCAAGTACGGCGACGGAACGGGCCTGGCGGGAGTCGGCGGCTGGATCATCTTCGGCGGGGTCGTGCTGGGCTCCGTGCTGACCGTGGCGTACTCGATCCGGTTCGTGTGGGGCGCGTTCGGCAACCGCGACGTCCCCGAGCCGCTCCCGGTGCGCCGGGTCGCGTGGGGGTTCGCGGCGGGCCCGGTGATGCTCGGAGTGGCGGGACTCGTCCTCGGGTTCCTCGGCGGCCCGCTGACGCACCTGCTCGAGAAGGAGGGCGAGGAGTTCCCCGCCGGCGCCCACCACGCCGAGCTCTCGCTGTGGCACGGCGTGGGGCTGCCGCTGGGTGCCACGCTGTTCGCGCTGGCCGGCGGTGTGCTCCTGTTCGTCGGGCGGGAGTGGTTCGCCCAACTGCAGATCCGCCTCTCGCACGACTACAGCGCCGAGCGCGTCTACCGCTTCGCCATGCGCAACCTCGACCGGATCGCCGTGGAGGTCACCGGTGTCGTCCAGCGCGGCTCCGCGACCGCGTACCTCGGTTTCATCCTGGTGGTGGTCGTCGTGGGCCCGGGCAGCACGCTGCTTATGCAGCGCACGGGGGTCGACGTCAAGCTCTGGGACACGCCGTGGCAGCTGATCGTGGGGCTGGTGATCGGCGCGGCCGCGCTCATGGCCGTACGCTCCCGCCGTCGACTGCGCGCCGTCCTGCTCGCGGGAGCGACCGGCTACGGCACGGCCGTCCTGTTCGTCTTCGCCGGCGCCCCCGACCTCGCGCTCACGCAGGTGCTGGTCGAGACGTTGGTGCTGGTCGTCTTCGTGCTGGCGCTGCGCCGGATGCCCGAGTACTTCACCGACAGGCCGCTGACGCGTCAGCGCTACTGGCGCATGGCGATCGGTTTTGGTGTCGCCGTGGTCGTCGCGGGCTTCCTGATCGTGGGCTACGGCTCCCGTACGGCCCCACCGGTCTCCGAGCAGTTCCCCACGCTGGCCAAGGAGTTCGGCGGCGGCCTCAACGTGGTCAACGTGATCCTCGTCGACACCCGTGCGTGGGACACCCTGGGTGAGATCTCGGTCCTCGTCGCGGCGGCCACGGGTGTCGCCTCGCTGATCTTCATCGACGCCCGCAGCGCCGGCATCCGTCGCGTGCACGAGATCCCGTTCCCCGCCGGCGTGCCCAAGCAGGCCACCCGCCCGGGGCGCCGGGTGTGGCTGGCGGCGCCGAGGACGCTGCCCCCCGAGAGCCGCTCGATCATCTTCGAGGTGATCACGCGGCTGATCTTCCACACCGTGATGGTCTACTCGATCTACCTGCTGCTGGCAGGGCACAACGCCCCCGGCGGGGGGTTCGCCGGCGGCATGGTCGCGGGCCTGGCGCTGGTCATCCGCTACCTCGCCGGTGGCCGCTACGAGCTCGACGAGGCCGCGCCCGTCGATGCCGGTCACGTCATCGGTTGGGGCCTGCTGGTCGCCGTCACCTCGGCGGTGCTGCCGCTGGCGCTGGGCGGGACCGTGCTGCAGAGCGCGATCGTCGACATCGAAATCCCCCTCCTGGGCACCCTGCACGTCGTGACGTCGGCCTTGTTCGACATCGGTGTCTACCTCGTCGTGGTCGGCCTCGTCCTCGACCTGCTCCGTGCGCTGGGGTCCCAGATCGACCGGCAGGTCCAACGCGAACGCCGAGCCACTCTCGAGGCCGGCACGAAGGGAGGCGAGCGGTGAACGACGTCAACCTGACCCTCGTCCTGGTCGCGGCCGGTCTCATCGGCTGCGGCGTGTATCTGCTCCTGGAGCGCAGCCTGTCCCGCGTCCTGGTCGGACTCGTGATGATGAGCAACGGGGTCGCGATCGGGTTCCTGGTCAGCGCCGGACCGGCGGGGAAGGCCCCGATCATGGTCGACGGCGTGAAGGCCGCGGACATCTCCGACCCGCTGCCTCAGGCGATGGTGCTGACGGCGATCGTGATCATGCTCGCGACCACGGCATTCGTGCTCGCGATGGCGTACCGCAGTTGGCAGCTCAACGGCCACGACGATGTCCAGGACGACCCGGAGGACGCCTTGATCCGTCGCTTGGCCACCCACGATGTCACCTCGGAGGCGTACGCCTCGGTCAACGAGGAGGGTGCCGAGGACGGAGAGGCTTCCGACTTCGCCGAGGGCGAACTCGACGAGGTGGGCGACGACGCCGCGAGCGAGCCGGAGGTCCAGCGATGACGTGGCTCGTACCTCTGCCGGTGCTGCTGCCCCTCATAGGCGCGGCGATCTCCCTCATCCTGTCGCACCACCCGAAGGCGCAGCGGCGCTTCAGCATCGGCGTCCTCGCGGCGGTGATGGTCGTGGCCGGTGCCCTGCTGGTGCTCGCAGACACCCGCGGCCCCCAGGTGGTGTGGGTCGGTGGTTGGCCCGAGACCGTCGGCATCGTTCTGGTCGCCGACCGTCTGGCGGCCCTGATGCTGCTGGTGAGCGCGGCCGTGACCACCGCGGTTCTTGCGTACTCGATCGGTCAGGGCATGGTCGACGACGAGGAGTCCGCGCCGGTCGCGGTCTACCACCCGACCTTCCTGGTGCTGGTCGCGGGAGTGGCCAACGCGTTCCTCGCCGGTGACCTGTTCAACCTGTTCGTGAGCTTCGAGATGCTGCTGTTCGCCAGCTACGTCCTGCTCACCCTCGGTGGCACCACGCCACGCCTGCGTGCGGGCACGATCTACGTGATCGTCGCCCTTTTCTCCTCGGCGCTGTTCCTGATCTCGCTGGCCGTGACGTACGGCGCCACGGGCACCCTCACGCTCGCGCACATGGGCGAGCGTCTGGCCGAGTTGCCCGACCACGTCTCGCTGATGATCCAGTTGTTGCTGCTGGTCACCTTCGGCATCAAAGCGGCCATCTTCCCGATGTCGTTCTGGCTTCCGGACAGCTATCCGACCGCGCCGGCGCCGGTCACCGCCGTCTTCGCTGGGTTGCTGACGAAGGTCGGTGTCTACGCGATCATGCGCGTCCAGACGCTGCTGTTCCCCGACAGCCCGCTGACGCCGCTGCTCCTGGTGGCCGCGCTGCTGACGCTGCTCATCGGCATCCTGGGAGCGATCGCCCAGTCGGACATCAAACGAATGCTGTCCTTCACGCTGGTGAGCCACATCGGCTACCTCGTGCTCGGCATCGCGTTGGCCAACCACGCCGGGCTGTCCGGGGCGATCTTCTACGTCGTGCACCACATCATCGTCCAGACCTCACTCTTCCTCGTGGTCGGACTCATCGAGCGTCGAGCCGGGAGCACGTCCCTGGTCCGCATCGGCGGTCTGGCCAAGCTGGCGCCCGTGCTGGCGATCCTGTTCTTCATCCCCGCGATGAACCTGGCCGGGATCCCGCCACTGTCCGGGTTCATCGGCAAGGTGGGCCTGCTGCAGGCGGCGCAGGACGAGGGCAGCGTGCTGGCGTGGGTGCTGGTGCTGGCGGGCGTGTCCACCAGCCTGCTGACCCTGTACGCCGTCGCGAAGACCTGGGCGGTCGTGTTCTGGCGTACGCCCGCCGAGGCCCACGAGAGCCTGCTCGAGCTCGACAACCTGGGCGCGGCCGAACAGCACCGCTCGCACGTGCACACGCCGACCGGTGGCGTCCTGCCCGTCGAGGCCATCGCGGAGGCTCGTCGGCTCTCCGACGAACACCTGCCGGATCGGGACTTCCACCAGCTGATCGAGGCGGGGGACGACGTACGGACGATGCCGGCCAGCATGCTCGGGCCGGCCGCCGCACTGGTCGCTCTGACCGTCGCCCTGAGCGTGGTCGCGGGTCCGCTGTTCGCGTACAGCGACCGGGCGGCGCAGAACCTCATCGACCAGACCCCGTACGTCCACGCAGTCCTCGGCGGGGGTGAGGAGTGATGGCCGAGACGAAGGTCCGCAAGGACGGCACCGTCAAGCCGCGTCGCTACCGCGCCGTCCAGCCGTGGTCGATCGCGTGGCTGACGTTGGTGTGGGTCACGCTGTGGGGCGAGATCACGCCCATGCTCGTCGTGGGCGGGGTGCTGGTCTCGGTGATCATGTCGATCGCGTTCCCGCTGCCGCCGCTGCACATCGAGACGCGGATCCGACCCCTCAAGCTCCTCGTCCTGGCCGCCGTGTTCCTCGTCGACGTCATCAAGGCGAGCCTGGAGGTGACCCGCGTGGTGCTGCGGCGCCGCCCGGTCCGCAACGCGGTGGTCGCTGTCGACCTGACCAGCGACTCCGACTTCGTGCTCACCGGTGTCGCGGCCATGCTCTCGCTGGTCCCCGGTTCGGTGGTCGTGGAGGCCCGACGCTCGACGCACACGCTGTTCCTGCACGTGCTCGACGTCGACGACGTGGCCGCCGCCGAGGCGTTCCGCGCCCAGGCGTTGGCCGTGGAGCAACGGTTCCTCGCCGCGTTCGAGCCGAAGGGAGACGCCGCATGATGGTCGTCCTCGTGATCAGCGGGGTGCTGCTGGCCGCGGCCGCGATCCTGCTGGTCGTCCGCATCACCATCGGCCCCACGATCCTCGACCGGTCGATGGCGCTGGACGTCCTGATGTCGGTGCTGGTGTGCGCGGTCGCGATCGACGCCGTACGCGGCAACGACACCGACGGACTCCCGATGCTGCTGGTCCTCGCCATGATCGGCTTCGCCGGTTCGGTCGCCGTCGCGCGGTACGCGAGCCGCAGCAACGACGTGGAGGCCGAACTCGACGACCAGTCCCGACGCGAGGAGTCGTGATGGAGACGTACGAGGCCGTCATGGACGTGCTGGCCGCGGTGCTGCTGCTGTCGGGCGCATTCTTCGCCCTGATCGCCGCGATCGGCGTGGTCCGCCTGCCCGACCTCCTCTCGCGCATGCACGCCGCGACCAAGCCGCAGGTGATCGGCCTGATGCTCGTGGTCCTCGGCCTGGCGGCGCGGCTGCGCAGCATGAAGGTGCTGGGGTTCCTGCTCCTGATCGTGGCGATGCAGATGCTGACCGCGGTGGTGTCGAGCCACATGGTGGGCCGGGCGTCGTACCGCGCCGGTCAGGTCCGCAACGACCTGCTCGTCGTCGACGAACTCACCGAGCAGTCCGAGGACTGGGAGGAGCAGCGGGGCGCGCCCTGACCTGGGCGGGCGTCATACGAATCGGTGCGTGGCCGCGTGGCGTCATACGAACCGGCGCGTGTACGGCTCGGCGTCATACGAAGCCGTACGTATGGGTGTGGGTTTGTATGACGCGGGGCCGGGTGGGGTGGGTTTGTATGACGCGTGACCCCGCGGGGTGCCCTGAGTTGGGCGGGCGTCATACGAATCGGTGCGTGGCCGCGTGGCGTCATAGGAACCGGCGCGTGTACGGCTCGGCGTCATACGAAGCCGTACGTGTACGGCTCGGCGTCATACGAAGCCGTACGTGTACGGCTCGGCGTCATACGAAGCCGTACGTATGGGTGTGGGTTTGTATGACGCGGGGCTGGCGGGGTGGGTTTGTATGACGCGTGACCCTGCGGAGCGCCCTGACCTGGGCCGGGCGTCATACGAATCGGTGCGTGGCCGCGTGGCGTCATACGAACCGTGCGTGGAGGGCTCGGCGTCATACGAAGCCGTACGTATAGGTGTGGGTATGTATGACGCGGGGCCAGCCGGGGTGGGTTTGTATGACGCGGGGCCAGCAGGGGTGGGATTGTATGACTCGG
>JAEWOG010000094.1 GCA_023460975.1 Actinomycetes bacterium | reverse complement strand
ACCGTGCCGAGATAGATGACCCGGTCCGGTGCGGAGGCCTGCAAGGGCGGGATCGGCGCGACGCCATGCCGGTATTCGCCGTCATAATCGTCCTCGACGATCACGCCCCCCGCCTCGACCGCCCAGTCCAGCAAAGCCCGCCGCCGGGCCGCCGAAAGCACGCTGCCGAGCGGGTATTGATGCGACGGGGTGACATAGGCCAATCGCGCCGCCGGCAGTCCTTCAGTCCGGATGCCCTCCCGATCGACGGCAACGGGTACGATCACCCCGCCCGATGCCGCGAAGGCATGCCGTGCCAGCACATAGCCGGGGTCTTCCATTACGAAGCGGTCGCCGGGATCGAGCAGCAACCGGGCGCAGAGATCGAGCCCCTGCTGCGAGCCGTTGACGACGATGATCTGCTCCGGCGCGCAACTGATCCCGCGGGACCGCCACAGATAGCTCTGCAAGGCCGCGCGCAAGGCGGCCGAGCCCCGCGGATCGCCATAGCGTAATCGTTCGGCCCGGCGCAGGCTCGCCCGGTTGAGCGCCCGGCGCCAGGCCAGCATCGGAAAATCCGCCCCGTTCAGGTCGCCATAGCGGAGATCGGCGACGCGATGGCTGTGAAACCGCGCCGGCGCAGGCAGGGCAAGGAGGCGCTCGGCGAAAGCGGACAAGGCCCGCCCGCTCGTGGGCTCAGAAACCTCAGGGGCCGGCGCCGCCACGAGGCCCCGCGCCACGACGGCCCGCGCACCGGGGCGGTTGAGCAGGTAGCCCTCCGCGATCAGCTGCGCATAGGCGGCCGTGACCGTGGTGCGCGACACGCCCCATTCGATGGCCAGCGCCCGGCTCGACGGCAGGCGATCGCCTGTCCGGTATTCCTCGCGATGGATCTGCTGCTTGATCGCGGCGATGATCCGGCGGGCAGCGCCCTTCTCTTCCAACTGGACCACAGAAAACTCTCGAAACTGGATATTTTCGAAGGTCCAGATTGCAGGCATGACGGCGGCGACACAAGGAGCGCTGAGCATGTACACCCCACCCGCCTTTCGCGACGAGGACAGGACGAGCCTGCTGGCGACGATCCGCGCCGCGCGGCTCGCGACCTTCATCACGGCAACGGCGGAAGGCCCGCTGGCGACGCCGCTGCCGCTCCTGATCGACGAGGACGAGGGCGAGCATGGCGTGCTCTACGGGCATCTCGCCAGAGCGAACCCGCAATGGCGCCTGCCCCCCGTCGGTCACGGCCTCGCCATCTTCGCCGGACCGGACGCCTATGTGACGCCGAGCTGGTATGCGGTGAAACAAGAGACCGGCAAGGTCGTGCCGACCTGGAACTACGTCACGGTCCACGCCTCCGGACCGGTCGAATTCTTCGACGATGCCTCCCGCCTGCTCGATGTCGTCACGCGCCTGACCAACCTGCACGAAGGGGAGCGTACTGCCCCCTGGGCGGTTTCCGATGCGCCGGCCGAATTCGTCCAGGCTCAGTTGCGCGGCATCGTCGGCCTGCGCATGCCGATCGCGACCCTCGAAGGCAAGCGCAAGCTCAGCCAGAACCGCAGCCCGGCCGACCGCGCCGGTGTCGCCGCCGGCCTCGCCGGAAGCGAGCGGCCGGCGGAGCGCCATGTCGCGACCCTGATCCCGGGCTGAGTCCAGCCTTCAATCCGGAAACGCCCCATGCCCGATCCCACCCAATTTGCCCTCTTCTTCGTCGCAGCGCTCGTGCTTGCCGTCACGCCCGGCCCCGGCATCTTCTATGTCGCGGCCCGCACGCTGGCCGGCGGGCGTACGGAGGGCATGGCGTCGAGCTTCGGCACGGGGCTCGGCGGCATGGTCCATGTCTTCGCCGGAGCGCTCGGCGTATCCGCGATCGTATTGGCCAGCGCCGAGCTCTTCACGGCACTGAAGCTTGTCGGCGCCGCCTATCTGGTGTGGCTGGGCATCCGCACGGTCCAGATCGCCCGCCGCGATGCGAACGCCGCCCTGATCCGGGGAGAAACCGCAGCGCCCGTCGGCGCCCGGCGCGCGTTCCGGGAGGGCGCTATCGTCGAAGCGCTCAATCCGAAGACGGCAGCGTTCTTCCTCGCCTTCATCCCGCAATTCGTCAGCCCTGCGAGCGGCAGCGTCGCGCTGCAATTCCTGCTGCTCGGCTTCCTCTCCGTCGCCCTCAATACGCTGGCCGATATTGGCGTGGCGCTGGCGGCCAGCCGGATCCGGCAGGGCGCAGCCGCACGGCCGAACCTCGTCCGCCGCCTGCGCGAAGGCTCGGGCGCCGCGATGGTCGCACTCGGGATCGGGCTCGCCTTCGCGAAGCGCCCGGCCTGACGACCGGGCGCGCCGGGCTCACGAGGCCCGCTTGGCGACGATGGTCAGCTCGCCGTCGCTGTCGAGCGAGGCGAGCACGACGTCTCGGGCGGTGAAGCCCCTCGTGGCGAGGGCCGATTTCAGCTTGGGCTCACCCTCGATCGCGGACTGGACCCGCTGCAGTTGCCCGGCCGGCTGCGCTTTCGACTGCTGCGTGACCTGCTCCTGCGCGGCAGCCGGCAATGCATCCATGTCGACGACGCTGATCGACTTGATCGTGGCCGCCTTCTCGTCCGATGGCGTGGATTGGGCCGGCGGCGGCGTGGCCGGCGCTTGCGCCATGGCGCTGCCCGAGACGAGCAGCGCGGCACCGATGGCAATCATGGTCTTCCGCATGGAGAATCCTCCTGTCCATTGGCGATGAAAGGCCATCGGACAGTCCAAATGCGGTCTCAGGCTGGAGCCGGTCTGGTCATTTCGCGGAGATGTCGTGGCGATGCCTGCCACAACCTTTCCCGGACGAACGCCCTGCGCTCGCCCGGGTGCGCATTCAGGCCCTCAACGCGGTCGACTTGATCGCGTACCTGAACGTATCGGGATCGAGGCAGTCGAGCAGCGCGCCCGCCACCTCCGCCTGCGGATACATCAGGAAGCCGACCTTGTGGCTTGAGCCCGGCAGGACGAGATCGTGCGCCGCATTGTAGCCGAGCCAGTTGCCCTCCCAGGCGCCGAACAGCGCCTGCCGCGCCGCGACCACCTTGGGATCGTCGACCGCGTTGTTCCCCGGAGGCTCCTCCAGCACGACCTTGCGGACATCGGCAGGATCGGTCGCGACCCAGCCATAGCCGTCGAGCCATATCTCGGCCCGGCAATGCTGGGCCTTGGTGATGACGTCCGAACCCGTCCCGAGGCTTTTGTAACCGAATTTCGAGGGCGCGACGCGGATGCCGTAGATGTCGCGGGCCGGGATGCCGACGCTGCGCACCAGGGCGACGTAGAGCGCGTTCAGATCGGCGCATTTGCCGCTCAGGTTGCCGGTCCGCAGCATGGAGGCGACATCGCCGGTGCCGCAGCCCCTGGTCCTGGCGTCGCGAAAGGTATTCGCCACGACCCATTCATAGATCGCCCGCGCCCGGTCGAGATCGCCCGCCTTGCCGACCGCCGCCTTCTCCGCGGTCTCCCGGACGATGCCGTCGGTCGGCATCAGCTCCGTCGCCTCGAGATAGAGCTTGCGCTCGGCCTCTCCCAGCGCCGGGACAGTGGATTTCGCCGCGAGGTTCTCGGCCCGGTCGCGCAAGGCGAAGCCGCTGCGGATCTCGATACGCGGCGCCGTCTCGCCATCCTTGAAGACGACGTGCAGAAACTCGGCTCCATATTTCGCGTCCCGGACGATCTCGGCGGACAGCGCATTGGTCTCCCA
>JAEWOG010000093.1 GCA_023460975.1 Actinomycetes bacterium | reverse complement strand
CGCCTCGCTCGAGGGCGGCCTCTTGGTCATCGACGAGCCGCGCGACGCCGAGCTCGCCTACCACCAGAGCCTCGCGATGGTGCGCTACCTCGTGCACTACCGCGGCGAGCGCGCGCTCGGCGAGGCGGTCGAGCGCATCGAGCGCGGCGAGCACGAGGATCTCCTCGACGCCCTGCTCGGCGAGCCCACGACCGGCGAGGACCTCCTCACCTTCCTCGCCTCCGGCAGGTGAGAAGGAGGCGAGCGAGCGCGCCCCGATCGCGCACGCGAGCGGCTCATCGCGCGCCGGCCACTCCGCGCCCAAAACCATACTTTCGGCCGGTCCTCTCCTCGCGGGCGCCGAACTATGCTCCGGGCGTGCTGCACGACGAGCTCTTGGCGATGTGGAGAGAGCCCGGGCCTCCGCGGCCCGCGCGGGCGCCGTGGTGGGATCGCGCGCTGGTGGCGATCCTCGTGCCGCTCGCGCTGCTCGAGGGCCTGCTCTCGGAGGAGCTCGCGGGCCGACCGATCGCCATCGCCCTCGGGGTCGTGTCGCTCTCCATGATCGCGCTGCGGCGCACGCACCCGTTCGGCGCGTTCGCGACGGCGTTCGGCGTCGCCATCGCCGCCACCGCGATCGAGCTCGCCGGCGGCTTCGACCTCGGCGCGCTGCACACGAGCGCCGCGATCCTGCTCTTGCCGTACTCGCTCTTCCGGTGGGGCGCGGGGCGCGAGGCCGCGATCGGGCTCGCGCTCTTGGCGTGCGCGTACTCGCTCTCGGCGCTCGAGGGCGAGATGGCCGGGGCGCCCGACGCGATCGGCGCGGCCGTGGTGTTGCTCTTCCCGGCGCTCGCCGGAGCGGCCGTGCGCTTCCGCGCGAACGCGCACGCCCGCGAGCTCGACCACGTGAAGCTGCGCGAGCGCGAGCAGCTCGCGCGCGACCTCCACGACACGGTCGCGCACCACGCATCGGCCATCGTCATCCAGGCGCAGGCCGGGCGCGCCGTCGCGGCGAGCCGCCCGGAGGCCGCGCTCGCTGCGCTCTCCGCGATCGAAAGTGAAGCCACGCAGGTCCTCGCCGAGCTGCGCGAGCTCGTGGGCGCGCTCCGCGACGACGAGTCGGCGGCGCCGCTCGGGCCGGGCGCGGGGGTCCGCGACATCGCCCGGCTCGCCCGGAGCGACGGGCACCCGGTCGAGGTCGAGCTGAGCGGCGAGCTCGACGGGCTGCGGCCGATGGTGCAGGCCGCCCTCTACCGCCTCGCGCAGGAGTCGATCACCAACGCGATCCGGCATGCGCGCAACGCGAGCCGCATCCTCGTGCGCGTGGTGGCCGACGGCGACGTCGTGCGGCTGACGGTGAGCGACGACGGCGATCCGCCGCGCAGCGCGGCGCGCGGGGCCGGCTTCGGGATCGCCGGGATGGCCGAGCGCGCCGCGCTCCTCGGTGGCTCGCTCACGGCCGGGCCGGTCGAGGGAGGCTGGACGGTCGTGGCGGTCCTGCCTCGGGACGGAGGCGCGCGATGACGATCCGCGTCGTGATCGCCGACGATCAGGAGCTCGTGCGCAGGGGGCTCGAGATGATCCTCGACGCGCAGCCGGGCATCGAGGTCGTCGGGACCGCCGCCGACGGCGAGGAGGCGGTCCGCCTCGCTCGGCGCCTCCGGCCCGAGGTCTGCCTCTTCGACATCCGCATGCCGGTCATGGACGGAATCGAGGCGACGCGCCGGCTCGCGGGCCCCGACGTGGAGGACCCGCTCGCCGTCGTCGTCATCACGACCTTCGCGCTCGACGAGTACGTCTACGGCGCGCTCGAGGCGGGCGCGCGCGGCTTCCTGCTGAAGGACGCGGGGCCGGAGCTGCTCGTGTCGGCGATCTCCGCCGCCGCGAGCGGCGACGCGCTGATCGCGCCGAGCATCACCGCGCGCCTGCTCGCCGCGTTCGCCGCCACGCGCCCTCGGCCGGTCTCGCAGCCGGCCGAGCCGCTGAGCGAGCGCGAGGAAGAGGTCCTGCTCACCGTCGCGCGCGGCCGCACCAACGAGGAGATCGCGCGCGAGCTCCACATCAGCCTCAGCACGGTGAAGAGCCACCTCGCGAGCCTCATGAGCAAGCTCGGCGCGCGCAACCGCGTCGAGCTCGCCATGTGGGCGTACGAGACCAAGCGCGTCGGTCGTTAGAGAGACCTCGGCCGAAAGTACGACTCCGAAATGGCCGTTCGCTCGATGCGCGGCGGGCCCCGCGGTGCGCACGATGCCGCGCATGACGAACACGACTGCTCGGGCGCTCGGCCCCTCCATCACGAGCTGGCGCGCAAGCGATTGGCGGGTGCCGATCGGTCTCATCGCGCTCTCTGCGGTGCCCGCGATCGCCGGCATCCTCCGGCTCTCGCAGCTCGCCGGCGGCGAGGCCACGGCCGAGAGCGCGCGCTTCTTCGCGGACCCGCTGCCGGGCGTGGTGCACATCGTGAGCGCCGGCGTGTTCTGCGTGGTCGGTGCGTTCCAGTTCTCGCCGGGCCTGCGCCGCCGGTACCGTGGCGCGCACAGCGCCGCCGGCCGCGTGCTCGCGCCGCTCGGCATCGTCGCGGCGCTCTCGGGCCTGTGGCTGAGCTGGGTGTACCCGCCGGTCGTCTTCGACGGATCGATCCTCTTCGGCCTGCGCCAGCTCGCCGGCGTCGCGATGGCGGCGTTCCTCGCGCTCGCGCTGCTGGCCGTGCGGCGCCGGGACTTCGCCGCGCACGGCGCTTGGATGACGCGCGGCTACGCGCTCGGCCTCGGCGCGGGCACGCAGGCGCTGACGCACGTGCCGCTCTTGCTCCTCGAGGGGCTCCAGAACGAGCACGGGCGCGCGCTCGCCATGGGCGCCGGCTGGGCGATCAACGCGGCCGTGGCCGAGTGGATCATCGGGCGGCGGCGAGCGACGCGATCCCGGGTGGAGGCGGGCGCCACGATGCGCGCGGTGGTGTACGAGCGCTACGGCGGGCCGGAGGTCCTCGCAGAGGCGCGCGTGCCGGTGCCCGAGCCGAAGCCGCACCAGGTCCGCGTGCGCGTGGAGCATGCGTCGGTCAACGCGGCCGACTACCGCCTCATGCGCGCGGATCCCTTCCTCGCGCGCCTGGGCAATGGGCTCTTCCGACCCAAGAAGAAGATCCTCGGCGCCGATGTCGCCGGCGTCGTCGAGGCGGTCGGGGCGGAGGTCACGACGCTCGCGATCGGCGATCCGGTCTTCGGCGTGACCTTCCAGGACGACCTCGGCGCCTTCGCGGAGCGCGTCTGCGTGAGCGAGCGCGCGCTCGCTCGCAGGCCCGCGGAGCTGGGCTCCCGCGAGGCGGCCGCGGTCCCGCTCGCGGCGATCACCGCGCTCCAGGCGGTGCGCGACCGCGCGAAGATCGGCGAGGGCGACAGGGTGCTGATCCAGGGCGCGGGCGGCGGGGTCGGCACCTGCCTCGTGCAGCTCGCGAAGGAGCGGGGCGCGCACGTGACGGCGGTGTGCGGCCCGAGCAGCGCCGCGCTCGTCCGCTCGCTCGGCGCCGACCGCGTCCTCGACTACACGTCGGAGACGTTCACGGATCGCCCCGAGCGCTACGACGCGATCTTCGGCGTCAACGGACACCGCCCGCTCGGCGACTACGTGGCGCACCTCTCGCCCGGCGGCACCTACGTGATGGTGGGCGGGACGAACCGCCAGATCTTCGACGCGCTCCTCTTCGGCCGCGCCCGCTTCCTCTTCGCGGATGCGCGGATCGAGGCCCTCACCCTCGACGCGGCGCGATATCCCGAGGACCTCGCGGAGCTCCGCGCGATGCTCGCCGCCGGCGCGCTGCGGCCGATCGTCGATCGCGTGTTCTCGCTCGGCGAGACGGCGGACGCCCTGCGCTACGCCGAGGCCGGACACGTCCGCGGGAAGATCGTGATCGACGTACGCGATCGCTCGGCGTGAGGTGGGCGAGCGCGGCCCCCGGCGCAGGAGAGGAGCGCCCTTCGAGCGAGAGGAGCGCGGACCGCGACCGATGGCGATCGCGCCGCTCGCCGCGGGCTCTCTTCGCCGCTCATGCCGCGCGCTTGGCGAGGGCGGAGATCGCGAACGCGGTGAAGGCGCCGATCGCGGCGCCGCCGAGGAGATCGCTCGGCCAGTGGAGGCCGGCGTAGACGCGCGTGAAGGAGACGAGCGCGGCGAAGAGGAGCGCGGGGACGCCGGGCTTCCAGCCGAACGCGAGCGCGATCCAGGTGGCGCCGCCGAAGCACGCGGCGGCGGTGCCGGAGGGGAAGGCGAGCGAGCTCGGCGGCGGCACGCTGCCGATCACGTCGAGCAGCTCGCGCAGGCGCGGGATCGCGGTCGGGCGGGGGCGTAGGGCGAGGGGCTTCACGATCGTCTCGGCCACGAAGGTGGCCACGAACCACGCGAGCCAGCCGTCGAGCATCGGGCGCACGCCGGCCCAGCGCCGCAGGGGGATCGCGAGCAGCATCGCGAGCGGGAACGCGTAGTAGCCGTAGCTCGAGAGCGGCCCGAAGATCGCGTCGAGCCACGGCGCCCGCAGGCCGTTCACGAAGAGGAGCAGGCTCTCGTCCACCGGG
>JAEWOG010000092.1 GCA_023460975.1 Actinomycetes bacterium | reverse complement strand
GGGGTACCGCACAACTACAACGGCCCGCGGTGCTACCAGCCCGGCGGAGTCGTCTGGTATCCCTGCTAACACGGACCGGGTGCCGTCGAGCCCGTCGAAACCGCGTCGTCCGCAGGGGTTGCGGTGTATTTGCGCTACCAGGTGACGCACAGACACCGCAACCCCGCCACGGCGGGGGCGCTCGACGAGCGGGGCGGGCTCAGCCGGAGAAGGACTCCTCGGTCGCGATGACCTCGGGCGCGGGGCGCCCGGCCTTCCAGGCGGCGTGGTGGGCGCGTACGTAGCGGGAGACCCCGCGAGTGACGTACCCGGACCGGATCGAGTTGAAGATCTCGTACGCGTGCTGGGCGCCCGGGAACTCGGCGTAGGACACCGAGTTCTTCGAGATCTCGCGCAGGCGCTCGACGAACAGTCGGCCCTGGTTCACGTCGACCAGGGAGTCCTTGTCGCCGTGCAGCACGAAGAAGTCGGGGGCGTCCTCGGTGATCCGCAGGATCGGGGAAGCCGCCTCGAACACCTCGGGGTTCTCGTCCCACGTGGTGAACATGACCTTCTTGGAGAGGAAGCCGTCGCGGGTGAGGCGGGCGCTCTCCAGACCGGTCGACCCAGCGAGGTCGTACACCCCGTAATGGGGGACCGCGAGCTGGACCGACGTGTCGGTGCTCTCGAAGCCGGGCTGGAACTCGGGGTCGTTGGCCGTGAGCGCGGCGAGCGCGGTGAGGTGGCCGCCAGCGGAGCCGCCCGTGATGACAACGTAGTCCGGGTCGCCGCCGTACTCGCTGATGTGCTCCTTGACCCAGGCGATCGCCCGCTTGACGTCGATGATGTGGGCGGGCCACGGGTTGCGCGGTGCGAGGCGGTAGTTGATGGCGACGCAGACCCAGCCACGGGACGCGAGGTCCATCATCAGCGGCAGGCCCTGCTGCTCCTTCTGGCCGAGAATCCAGGCGCCACCGTGCACCTGGAGCAGGACGGGAGCGCCCTTGAGGTCGGCGTGGTCGGCCGGCCGGTAGATGTCGAGCAGGCCCCGCTTGCCCGCGTCCGAGTACGCGATGTTGCGCTCGACCGAGACGCCCGCGTTCTTGAAGTGGAACGGACGCAGCATTTCCTTGCGCGGGAAGGATCGGTCGACGGGACCGAGGTCGCCCAGGGCGGCGGCATGGTCGGCGTTGAGGGTCTCCGCCAACGCGGCGTCGATGACCTCGCCCGACTTGGTGGCCTGGGCGATGCGGCGGGCGTGGACGGCCATGGTGCCCAGGGCCAGGGCGATGCCGAGCTTGCTGCGCTTGCCCTTGCGCGGGTGCGCGAGGTGCAGGGCAGTGTCCGTCGCCGTGAGCGCGAGCATCTGCGGCGACAACTCGCTGGGAAGCCAGCCCGTGGCAAAGGATCCGATGGCGCTGCGCATGGAGCGCTGCACGGGACGGCTCACCACGGTCGTGAGCGCTGCGTTGACAATCTGTCGGGCCAAGTACGTCACGTGCGCAGACTAGCGGGAGGGGGCGAACGCGCCAGCCCCTGTTCGGCTAAAGTAGAACAGGTTTCAGTCTTGACTCAGGAGGAAGCGTGTCCGAAGACGTTCTCGACGATGTCCGTTCAGTGGTTGCTGACGTGTTGGACAAGGGGGCAGACGAGACCCGGGGAGCGTGGAGCACGTTCGTCGAGGCCGGGCTGACCGCGCTGGCGGCGCCCGAGGCCCACGACGGCAGCGGGTTCGGCATCGACGAACTGGCCGTCGTGCTCGACGAAGTCGGTGCGCGCGCGCTCGACACCCCGGTGTGGGGCACCCTCGTGTGCGGTCTGCTGACCGTGGCCGAGTGCGGCACCGAGGAACAGCAGGCCGCGGTCATCCCCGGCATCGTCGACGGCTCGGTGCGCATCGCGCCCGCCATCGCCGAGATCGGTGCCGGCATCCCGGCGACCCCTCGTACGACGTTGTCCGGCGGCGTCCTCAACGGCGCGAAGGTCCGCGTCGACGAGATCGTCGACGGCACCCTGCTCGCCGTGACCGCGACCCAGGACGGTGACAGCGTGGTCGCGCTGGTCGACCCGACCGCCGCCGGTGTCACGCTCACTCCGACGTACGCGTCCTCGGGGCGCCCGCAGAGCAAGGTCACCTTCGCCGACGTGACCCCCACCCACGTCCTCGGCGCGGGGTCCGGCGAGCGGCTGCGCTCGCTGGCCATCGCCGGTGCCGTACGCGAGGGCGCCGCGCTCCTTGCCGGCGCCCGCGACCTGACGGCCGACTACATCAAGGAGCGCAAGCAGTTCGGCCGTGTGCTCGCCGAGTTCCAGGCCGTCGCGCAGCAGATCGCCGACGTCTACATCGACGCGCAGATGGTGTCCCTCTCGGCCGCCGAGGCGGTGCGCCGGGTCTCGGACGGGCAGGTGGGCGATGACCTGGCCGTCGCCGCGCACGCGTTCGTCAAGCGCGCACCCCGTTCCCTGCAGACGTGCCAGCACCTGCACGGCGGCTTCGGCGTGGATGTCACCTACGCACTGCCGATGTTCTACTCCCGCGTCACCGAGATCGCCGAGCTGCTCGGTGGCCCCAGTGTCACGCTCGCAGCTGTTCCTGTTGTGGACGGCGAGGGCAAGAACGGTGAGCTCAGCGACTCCCAGCGCGCGTTCAAGCACTCGGCACGCGACTACTTCGCCACGCTGTACAGCCAGGACGACCGCGCCGAGGTGATGAGCGACCGACACGGCCCCGCGTACCACCGGGCGATCCGCCAGATGGGCACCGACGGCTGGCTGGGCGTCGGCTGGCCGACCGAGTACGGCGGCAAGAACCTGGGTGTGGTGGAGCAGCAGATCTTCGCCAACGAGGCCTCCTATGCCGACGTGCACCTGCCCTCGGTGACGTTGCAGACGGTGGGCCCGACCCTGCAGCAGTTCGGCAGCGAGAAGCAGAAGGAGATGTTCCTCGCCCGCATCCTCGCCGGCGACGTGCACTTCGCGATCGGCTACTCCGAGCCCGACGCCGGAACCGACCTCGCCTCGCTGCGTACGGCCGCCCGTCAGGACCCGGCCACCGGGGACTGGATCGTGAACGGCCAAAAGATGTGGACCACCGGTGGCCACGCTGCCGACTACATCTGGCTGGCGGTGCGCACGGACCCCGATGCCCCCAAGCACAAGGGCATCTCGATCCTGATCGTGGACACGAAGGACCCCGGGTTCACGTGGACGCCGATCATCACCTCGGATGGCTCCCACCACGTCAACGCGACCTACTACAACGACGTGCGGGTGCCGGCCGACATGCTCGTGGGCGAGGTCAACCAGGGCTGGAAGCTCATCACCAGCCAGCTCAACCACGAGCGCATCATGCTCGGCCCCGCCGGGCGTCTGGAGGGGTTGCGCGACCGGGTTGCCGCGTGGGCAGCCACGCGTACGAGCCCGGACGGCACGCCGCTGCTGGAGCTCAAGGACGTCCACGACACCCTTGCGGAGGTCACCGAGGCGTTCCGCGTCAATGAGCTGCTCAACTGGCACGTGGCGCTCGGCAAGGACGCCGGTCTCAAGGCGGTTGCCGCCTCGTCCGCCAGCAAGGTCTTCTCGACCCAGGAGGTGCAGGGGCTGGGGGTGGCGCTGCTCGACGTGGTGGCCACGTACGGCGATCCCAGCGATCCGGAGACCGCGGTGCTGCTGGAGTACCTCGACAGGACCGCCAAGCGGAACCTGACCATCACCTTCGGCGGCGGCGTCCAGGAGGTCCAGCGCGAGCTGATCGCCATGTTCGGCCTCGGCCTGCCCAAGGTGCCCCGATGACCCAGGAGCAGCAGATGGAATCGCAGATCTCGACCGAGCTCGACGAGCAGGTCAAGGCGAAGGCCGCCGAGCTCGTCGCGCAGGGAGTCTGCTCGACTCGTACGAGCCGCGACGGCGTCAACCAGGCCACCATCAACGCCTGGACGGACGCCATGGGCATCGACAACCCGCGCTGGACCACGGGTGAGGCGCCCGAGTCCATGGCACAGGTGTGGACGATGTACGCCCTGGGCGGCACCAAGGACCCCAACGACCCGCTGCACGCGATGATGGACTGGCTCACTGAGCGCGGATTCCGCGGTGTGCTCGGCACCAACGTCGAGCAGACGTACGTCCGCCGCCTGGAGGTGGGGGAGACCCCGCGCCTGGAGATGCGCCTGGAGTCCGTCGTGGGGCCCAAGGCCACCGGCATGGGCGAGGGCTACTTCGTGACCGCGCTGACCGAGTGGTTCGTCGGCCCGCAGGACGCGCCTGAGTTGGTTGCGACGATGCTGTTCCGGGTCCTGAAGTTCATCCCCAAGCCCCGCAAGAAGGCGTCCAAGTTCGTCCTGTACCCGACGAAGAACCGCGACACCGAGTACTTCTTCGAGGGCACCAAGGTCGGTGAGCTGCGCATCCAGAAGTGCAACGCGTGCGGCGACCTGCGGCACCCGCCCGGGCCGTCGTGCCCCGCGTGCCACGCGTTCGACCGGGGCCACGTGCTCAGCAAGGGGGAGGGCACGGTCTTCAGTCACGTGATGCACCACCACCCGCCGATTCCCGGTTTCGAGATGCCGATCCACACCGCTCTGGTCGACCTCGACGAGGGCGTGCGCATGCTCGCCACCGTCGACGTGGCCGGCGGCGGCACCGTGGAGATCGGCGACCGCGTGCAGGTGACGTGGAAGAAGATCGACGAGGACCTGACCCTGCCGATGTGGAGGAAGATCTGATGAGCACCACCGCTCTCGCCGTCGGCAGCGTGCTGCCCGAGTGGTCCATCGACGTCACGACGCGCCTCGTGGTGACGACCGCGATCGCGACCCGCGACTTCCAGAACGTCCACCACGACCGGGACGCCGCGACCGGCGCGGGCTCGAAGGACATCTTCCTCAACATTCTCACCAGCCAGGGTCTGGTGCAGCGCTACGTCAACGAGCAGCTCGGTGACGTGTTCGTCTGTTCGATGGCCGTACGGCTCGGTGCCCCGGCCTACCCCGGCGACGTCATGACGTTCACCGGCGAGGTGGTCGGCGACGAGGACGGCACGTACGAACTGAAGGTGGTGGGCACCGTCTCGTTGGGCGCCCACGTGACCGCGACGGTGAAGGTGAACCCATGAGCACCCTGTCCCGCAAGGCCGCCATCGTCGGGATCGGGGCCACGGAGTTCTCCAAGGAGTCCGGCCGTTCCGAGCTCCAGCTCTCCGTCGAGGCATCCCTGGCAGCGCTCGCCGACGCCGGGTTGAAGCCCGCGGACGTCGACGGGCTCGTGACGTTCAAGATGGACACCTCCTCCGAGATCGCGATTGCCCGCGAACTCGGTGCCGGAGACGTGCGCTTCTTCAGCCGCATCGACTACGGCGGCGGCGCCGGCGGTGGCACCATCCAGCAGGCCGCCATGGCCGTGGCGACGGGCGTTGCCGACGTGGTCCTGGTCTACCGGGGCTTCAACGAGCGTTCGGGTCAGCGGTTCGGCCAGACCCAGACCTGGGCGAACGCGCAGGTCAACACCAACGGCCTGGACAACGCCTGGTCCTACCCGCACGGCCTCACCACTCCGGCCGCAACGGTCGCCATGCAGGCGCGCCGCTACATGCACGAGTACGGCGCCACGTCCGAGGACTTCGGCCGGGTCGCGGTCGCCGACCGGCGCCACGCGGCCAACAATCCGAATGCCTTCTTCCACGGCAAGCCGATCACCCTGGAGGACCACCAGGCGTCCAAGATGATCGCCGAGCCGCTGCACCTGCTGGACTGCTGCCAGGAGTCTGACGGCGGCGTCGCGATGGTGATCGTGTCCGCCGAGCGCGCGGCTGACCTGGCCTCGACGCCGGCGTACATCTCGGCCGCGGCCCAGGGGTTCGCGGGCGACCAGTTCGTGATGACCTCCTACTACCGCGACAACATCGGCACCCCCGAGATGGGCGTGGTCGGTCGCGAGCTCTTCCGCCAGTCGGGCCTGGGGCCGGATGACATCGCCACCGCGGTGCTGTACGACCACTTCACCCCGTACGTCCTCATGCAGCTCGAGGAGCTCGGCTTCTGCGGTCGCGGCGAGGCGAAGGACTTCGTGCGCGACGGCGGCATCGAGATCGGCGGACGGCTCCCGGTCAACACCCACGGTGGCCAGCTGGGGGAGGCGTACATCCACGGGATGAACGGCTTCCTCGAGGGCGTCCGGCAGATCCGGGGCACCTCGGTCAACCAGGTCATCGGCGTCGAGGGTGCCTCGGCCACCTGGGACCGCGAGCACGTCCTGGTCACCGCGGGCACCGGAGTACCCACCTCCGGCGTCATCCTCTCCCGCTGACGGCGCGGCTCTCCCCGCGCGGTCGGCCTGCTGGTCTGGGACTCCTCCCGCCGTTTCAGTGTCTGGTGGTTCTGCAAACGCTAGGCAGTGACCGGTCGACGGCTCGTAGCCTCGGACCGCCGCGGGCCGGGGGGCCCATGGCGGCGGAGCCAAGGGGAGAGAATGAATCGTCTGAGATCTGCAGTGGCCGTGGCCGCAGCCATGTGCGTCACGCTCGCTGGCGTGGGGTGGGCACCCGCAGGTGCCGATGATCCGGCCCAGAGGCCGTCCGGGAAGGGCGGCGCAGGGAAGGTCCTCATCGTGTCCAAGGGGCCGAAGGGGACGGGCGCCAACGTGGTGTTCCGCAAGAGGGGCAGCAACCGACTCGTGTCGCTTGCGTCTGCCAAGTCGACGAAGCGGGTCAAGCTGCGGGCTGGCACGTACCAGATCCGTGTCTCTGACTCGGTGACCGCAGACGGAGTGACGTACCACCCCGTGCTGAAGCGGTCGACGATCACCGTGGCCAAGGGCCGATCCGTCAAGGTGCGGATCAAGTGGAAGAAGCTCAAGCCGGCCGCCAAGTTCGCCCTGGTGTCCGGCACGGACACCACACTGTCGCTGCGCTGGAGCGGCTCCAAGGTCAAGAAGTTTGCCCTGGTCCGGTCCACGGGCGATCGTGCGCCTCGGTCGCGTCGGCAGGGGACCGTCGTGTCGACTGGGCGCGCGACGGAGGTGGTGGACAGCGGGCTGACGCCCGGCACGCAGTACGCCTACAGCCTCTTCGTGCAGAAGCGTGCGCCCGGCAAGCGGGGGAAGAAGGCGCAGTGGTCGGACCCCGTCACGCTCGTGACGGGCACCCGAGGTGTTGACCCGGTCACGGGCACGCCGGGACCCGTCTACGGCCTGCGCCCTGAAGGCATCGTGGTCGCGCCGGGCGACAGCGACCGGGTGGCGGTGTCGGACGGTCGCGCGTACGTGACCCTCGCGCGGTCGCGGCCTGATCCCGTCCTCGGCGGTGGAGTGGCGTTGCCCGTCAGCGCCGAGCTGCCCGGTGGCTACCTCGGAAAGATCGACCAGATCGGGGTGGACGGGCGTACGGTCCGACTCGCGAGTGCCGGTCTCCCTGACCTGTTCACGCAGTACGCGCTCGACACGTCCTTTGCCGCCACGCTCGATCCGGGCGTGACGACGAACTCGTCGGCAGAGAACGCTCTCGCGGTGCCTGAGGCGTTGCGCTCGCCGGAGAAGCAGACCTCGAAGCCCAAGAACTCTGCCAGGCAAGAGACCGGGTCAGGTACCGACTGCTTCGAGTTGGAGGCTCTCGGACTCAAGGCCTCGGTTGATCCGAGCTTCGGCGCCTCCGGTCACCTTCGAGTGGCGACCGTGTCTGATTGGGGGGTCCCGCACGCGGTCGAGCTCGACACTGCAGCAACGCTCAAGTTTGGTGCCGCTCTGACGCTGTCGGCGACGACAGCCGCCTCGTGCAAGATCGGGCTGGGCGACTTCGCCGTGCAGGTCACCACCACACCTGTTCCCATGGCCATGAAGTGGGATGCGGGCGCA
Organism: Actinomycetes bacterium; assembly: GCA_023460975.1. GTDB lineage: Bacteria > Actinomycetota > Actinomycetes > Propionibacteriales > Nocardioidaceae > Nocardioides. Next base: position 266,705 of record JAEWOG010000092.1, on the reverse strand, counting down.
TGGGTCACCACGTCCGGTGCTGTGTCAGTTGAGAACGTCGGGTTCGACTCCAGCCTGACGGTGGGCGCCAAGGCTCGCTTGGGCAGCGGCAGCTACTTCGAGCCGGTCAGTGACCGCACCGCCACTCTCCTCGAGCCACGCGGCAAGGGGGAGGTCTCGGTGAACATGGGAGTCGGCGGAAGCGTCGTCTTCGGCCCTGGAGCGGGGAGCGAGGGCGCCGGCGCAATCGCGGGCATCAAGGGCGACCTGACGCTGGCCGAGGGCACCATCGCCGGAAAGTTCGGTGACGACGCGATGCGCTATGACCGCTGCTTCAACTTCCGCATGTCTTCCAAGGCGTCGGTTGGTCTCACGGCCGAGGCATGGGCGGGACCGTTCTCCGCCAGCGCCTCCTTCGAGATCCTCGAAGGTGAAAAGGTGTGGGCGCAGCAGTACATCCCTGCGGGCTGCGAGAGCCAGAACACCGGGTCCTCGGGCACTGTGCGGGCGACCCTGCGATGGGGCAACAACGATGACATGGACATCCACGTCCTCGACCCGTACGGGGACGAGGTCTACTACGGCAACAAGATCGTCGACTCGGGTGGCCAACTGGATGTGGACATCATTCCCGATTGCGACAGCGCGGCGTCGCAGCTTGCCAACATCGAGAACATCTTCTGGCCCGTGGACGGGGCACCGAGCGGGACGTACGAGGTGTGGATTGAGGAGTTCAATGATTGCGGTTACGTGGGACCGTGGACGCTGGTGGTCCAGGTGGACGGCCAGACGGTGATCAATGAATCGGGCACCGGGAACTCGGCGGTCTTCAGGTTCACGGTCTGAGTACGGAGCAGTCGCTGCGTCGCACACCCACGGGGGAGTGTGTGACGTGGCGACTGCTCATCCCCAGGTGGCCTGCTGGTCTGGTGGGGGTGGACGGGCCGCCGGTGTTGGTGGGACGGTGCATGAGTGCGCCTTCCCGTGCTTGCACTTGGGGTTGCGCTGAATGTCTCGGGCTTGCCTCTCCCTGCGGCACCAGCGTCGGTACCCCCTGCCGTGGAGGTGATCAGGCAGGCGCCGCCTCCCCAGACGTCCGCTCGCCTGCGGGTTCCTGACGCGCCGGTGGCGCGGGGGGCGTTCGTCGAGGTCTCCGGTCGTTTCGTCGGTTCGCGGCGAGCAGTCACGGTCGAACGCCGAGTCGCGGGCGTGTGGCACAAGATCGCGACAACCCGTACGTCGAGGCGCGGAACCTTCGAGGTGAGCATCCGTGTCCCAGAGACGATGAAGGTGCGCGCGCGGGCGCCCAGCACGGCTCGCGACAGGCCTGAGCAGACGCCTCCTCGTCGTATCAGGGCGGTGGCGCAGGCTGGCAGTCTTTCCGTGGTTCCGCCGTTGGCAGACCCGGGGCCCCAACCGAGCCGGCCGACGGCCGCAGCCCAGGCGGTGGCGACCTTCTCCCCACCCTTGCCCGGTGGGACGGTCTACCTGGACAAGCTGACCGCGAAGGGCTGGCAGAGCGTTGCGCGGTCGGTGCAGAACGACGCCGGGGCGGCCTTCTTCGACGTCACACCGGGCGTTCGCTACCGGGCCACCACCGGCCGCGGAGCCGGTGCTGCGCGGACAACGGCGGTGGAAGCGCGTGCCTTCGAGTTGAAGTTCGCGGAGGACTTCGACCGTGCAGCCGCCGACGGTCGCTCGCCCCAGCAGTTCGCAGACCAGTGGCGCCCAGCGGTTCCCGGGCGGACGTGCGCCTCCCTGAGCAGCGCCCTGCGGAATGTCTCGGGAGGAGTGCTGCACCTCAGGACGGCGCTGGATGCGAGTCGTCCCGAGGCTTGTGCGTACACCAGCGGCGACGAGTCCGGCAGTGCGCCCCACCTGCTCAACACCCAGGTCGCGACCTCGCGAACTTTCGCCTTCACGCACGGCTATGCGGCGGCCCGGATCAAGATGCACCGGCACGGGGGTGCGCACGCGGGGTTCTGGTTGCTTCCGGCCAAGTTGGAACCCGACGACTTGCCGGAATGGCACGACTCGTCGTTCGTTGTGGGTGACCCGTCGAAGGGCGTGGAGATCGACGTCGTCGAATACTGGGCCAACCGCCCGGCGAATGGGAACCCGCCGACCATCGGCTCGTTCCTGCACTGGTATGCCTCGAACGCGAACGGGCGAGAGTCCTTGGGTGCGATGTACGCCGGGGCCATGGACATGCGGGGCCCGGCGCGGTCGTGGTCTGACGACTTCCACGTGTTCTCGGTCCGGTGGTCCCCGACCTCGTACGAGTTCATGGTGGATGGTCAGGTCTTCGCGCGCCACACCCGCGCAGTGAGCCAGGTGCCGCAGTACCCGGTGCTGTCCATGTTGTCCTCGGACTATGAGCTGGGCTGGCTCGAAACCGGCCTCTTCAGCGACTCCGCCCAAGTCGACTGGGTGCGCGTCTGGTCCTTGTGACCGTCCTGCAGGGGGCAGCAAAGGAGGTCACGCGCCAGCCGCTGGCATGGGCCACAGTGGAGGAGTGAACGCACCCGACGGGTTGGGCCGATACCTCGAAGCGTTGGCCGTGTGCCTGGAGTCGCCCGAGAGCGACGGCGAGGACGTGGCTCGACGCGCGTACCTGTCCCGCTACCACTTCGACCGCCTCGTGTCGCGGGCCCTCGACGAACCACCAGCAGCCCTGCGGCGCAGGGTGCTGCTGGAGCGCTCGGCGTACGCGCTGCGGCACAGCTCGCTGGCGGTCATCGACGTGGCCACGCAGGCGGGATACGCCTCGCGCGAGGGATTCACCCGCGCCTTCACGCAGGCGTACGGCGTCTCACCCAGCCAGTGGCGGTCCGCGCACACCGCCCAGTACGAGCTCAGCGCGCCGAACGGCGTGCACTTCCACCCACCAGCGGGACTGAGCATCCGCAACGACAGGGAGTTGAACGAGATGGACACCATGCAGCAGTTGATGCGCTTCCACGTCGAGCTGGTCGGGCAGGTCGTCGCCCGATTGGCAGATGTCCCCGAGGCCGAGCTCGACCGCGCTCTCGACATGGACGTCGAGTGGTGCGACGCGCAGCCGTTCTCGCTCCGTGCCCTCGTCGACGGGCTGGTCACCCAGGAGGAGCGGTACGCGTTCGCCGTCCAGGGGCGCGAACGGCCTGACGGCGGGACGGACGTCGCCCTGTTGGCGGCGCGTCACGCCGTGGCCGGACCCGCCCTCGTGGAGTTCGTCGACTCGGTCGTGGGCCGTCGCCGGCTGGGGGACACCTTCGTCATGGCGGAGTGCGATCCGCCGCGCGAAACCACGTTCGGTGGGGCGATCCTGCACGTCCTGACGTTCGGGGCCGTACGTCGCACGATGGCGCTGCGGGCGCTCGCCGCTGCCACTGGGGACGAGTCGCTCGGCTGGGGGGACCCGATCGGGCTGTTCGACGTCGCCTGAGAGGGGCTCGGGTGAGGTCCGAAGTTGCCGGTGCGGGTTGCGCACGCACCGCGGTTGGACTTGCATGAACGGATGAGCGGCGGGGGAGACCAGTGCGGGCGTGAGATCGCCGAGTGCGACCCGCCTGCGGACTCTCCGCTCGAGCTTCAGACGTGTCCGAGGGATGCAGCGAGGCGCTCGCGTCGGGTACAGGCCCGTGCCCAGGATCCTGGCCGTGGCTGACCCGGCGGCCGCTGTCGCGTGGCCTGTGCGGACTGAGCGGCTGCTTCTGCGGCGCGCGACTGCGGGGGATGTCCGGGCGACGTGGGAGCACCGCAAGTTGCCGGTGGTCCAGCAGTGGATCGGCCTGGCGCCGCAGACGTACGAGGACTACCGGGAGGCGTTCCTCGAACCGGACCGCCTCGCTTCCCTCGTCGTCGTCGAGCGGGAGGGCGAGGTCATTGGCGACCTGGTGCTGCGGGTCGGCGACGGCTGGGCGCAGCGCGAGTCGGTCGACGCGGCCCGGGGAACGCAGGCCGAGATCGGCTGGTCCTTCCATCCCGCCGCTGGGGGACAGGGCTACGCGACGGAGGCAGTCGGAGCGTTGGTCGCCCTGTGCTTCGGGCCGCTCGGCCTGCGGCGGGTGTACGCAGGCTGCTTCGCCGACAACGAGCGGTCGTGGCGCCTCATGGAACGGATCGGGATGCGGCGCGAGGAGCACAGCCTCGCCACCCGATTGCACCGGGACGGGCGCTGGCTCGACTGGATGACGTACGGCCTGCTCGCCCGGGAGTGGCCGGGCTCGGGCTGAACCCTACGTACGGCCGTTGCGTGCTCGCGCGGGCGACTTCGTGGGCGTGTCGTGAACTTCTGGGGGTGTGCACACCCGGAGATGTTCAGGTTCCCCCGCATCTGCGGGGGAACCTGAGAAGGCCAAACCTCAGGCCTTGGTGACCACGCAGTCGGCGAGCGCCGGGCGCCGGTCGGCGCCGTCGGGGGAGCCGACGGTGGCACGGACGACGATCGTCTCGCCCTGGTCCCACGCCTCGACGTGGATGGTCTCGCCGGGGAAGACCACGCCGGCGAAGCGGGCGGAGAAGCCCGCCACCTTGGTCGCGTCGCCGCCGAGCAGCGCGTCGGTGACCTCGCGGAGCACGATGCCGTAGGTGCCCAGACCGTGCATGATCGGCGCCGGGAAACCGGCCGCCTTGGCGAAGGCGGGGTCGGCGTGCAGCGGGTTGCGGTCACCGCAGAGGCGGTACAGCATCGCCTGCTGCGGGGTCACGTCGTACGACACCTCGGCGTCGGCGGCACGGTCCGGGATCTCGACGGCCGTGGCCTCGCCGCGGTTGCCGCCCCAGCCACCCTCGCCCTTGACGAAGATCGAGGACCGCACGGTCCACAGTTCCTCGCCCGACTCGGAGCGGGCGACGCCCTCCTGCCAGATGACGGCCGCCTTGCCCTTGTCCCACACGTCACTGATGCGCGTGCTCAGGGTCGCGGTGCCCGAGGTGGGCAGGGGACCGTTGACGCGGATCTCCTGCGCGCCGTGCACGACTTGGGCGAGGTCGATGTCGCAGCCGGGCAGGTCCAGCGGCGGCGGGTTGGTCTCGTGGAACGACGGCGCCACGACCCCGAAGGAGGGCAGGACCTGGAGGTTCGCGTCGTCCAGCGTGTAGCGCAGCGCGGCGGGGTCCAGGTTGTCACCCTTGCGGGACCCGGCGCCCAGCGCCAGGTGGTAGAGCAGCACGTCGGACTCGGCCCACGTGAACGTACGGTCGGGCAGTTGGGCGCCGATCGCAACGGAGGCGTCGATGGCCATCAGGCGTTCTCCTTGGTGGTCGAGGCGATGTCCTCGGCGGCCAGGTAGCCGAACACGAGGGCGGGGCCGATGGTGGCGCCGGGGCCGGCGTACGTGTTGCCCATGACGGCCGAGGACACGTTGCCGGCGGCGTACAGGCCCTCGATGACCGAGCCGTCGGGACGCAGGGCGCGGGCGCGCTCGTCCGTGACGATCCCGCCCTTGGTGCCCAGGTCGCCGGGGACGATCTTGACCGCGTAGAACGGGCCGTTCTCGATGCGGTGCAGCGAGGGGTTGGGCTTGACCGTCGGGTCGGAGTAGTACTTGTCGTACGCGCTCTCGCCGCGGCCGAAGTCCGCGTCCACGCCGGTGTCGGCGAAGCCGTTGAAGCGCTCGAGCGTGGCCTGCAGAGCGTCCGCGGGGACGTCGATCTCGGCAGCCAGCGCTGCGACGGAGTCGGCCTTCTTGACCACGCCGCCCTTGTACCAGCGGCCGGGGAACGGCTGCTTGGGGGAGAGGCCGGCGAAGATGTAGCGGTTGCGGTAGGTCTGGTCCATCACCATCCACGACGGGACGGTGGCCGACTCCTCCGAGTGCGCCTCATACATGGCGTGGGTCGCCTCCACGTACGGCAGCGCCTCGTTCATGTAGCGCTGGCCAGCGGAGTTGACGATGATCGAGCCGGGCAGGTTGCGCTCGGCCAGGCAGAACCAGGCGCGCCCCGGGAGCGGGATCGTCGGCCCCCACCAGGCGTCGTCGAGCAGGTCGGTCGCCGCTCCGGCCTTGATGCCGGCCTCCAGGCCCGCGCCGGTGTTGTTCGCCGATCCGGTCGACCATTCGAGGTTGGTCGGCGCCGGCAGGAACTTCTCGCGCAGCTCCTGGTTGTGCTCGAAGCCGCCGCTGCCGAGGATGACGCCGCGGGTCGCGCGCACGGTCTGGCGCTCGCCGTCGCGCTCGACGACGACGCCGACGACACGCCCGTCCTCGACCACGAGGTCGGCCAAGGCGGTGTCGTACTCGACCGGCACGCGAGCATCGATGAGGCCCTTGCGCAGGCCGATGGCGATGGCGTTGCCCATCGCGTACATCTTCTTGCCCAGCAGAGTGGTGATCATCTTGCTGAAGGCGATCTTGAGGCCCACGAACGGCACGCGCCAGTTGCGGAGCCCGAGGCTCATCTTCCGGAAGTCCGTCTGCGTCACGATCATGTTGGCCGGGGCCTTCGTGTACGCGGGGTGCAGCCGGTCGAGCTCCTTGCCGAGGAAGCCCGCGTCGATCGGGACGGGCTCGCACGAGCGGCCGGCCGCGCGGCCGCCGGGCTGCTCGGGCAGGTAGTCGGAGTAGTTGGGCACCCACTTGAAGCGCACGGGGGTGTTGTCGCGGATGAAGTCCATGACCTCCGCGCCGCGGTCGAGGTAGGTGTCGCGGCGCACCTTCGGCACCGTGTCGCCCACGATCGAGTCGAGGTAGAGCTTGGCCTCGTCCTGATCCGTGGGGCTGACCTGCTTGGCTGCCTTCAGGGCGTAGTTCCCCGGGATCCACACGCCGCCGCCGGAGCGGGCCGTGGAGCCACCGAAGTAGCCACTCTTCTCGATCAGGACCACATCCAGGCCCTGCTTTGCGGCCGCGAGGGCGGCGGACATACCCGCGCCACCCGCGCCGACAACGACGACGTCGTAGGTGTCCTTCATGGGAAAAACTGTAACAGGTTCTAGTGAGAAGGCGCAGGGCGTGGACCAAACACTAGAACGTGTTCTAGTATTGCCTCACAGCCCAGTCTTCACCGGAGCAGGCCTGACCCTCCCTTACATCGGCCAGGCGCCCACAGAAACAAGGAGCAACCCATGTCCGAGAAGGTCCTCGACGCAGTCCGCGACCTCCTGCCCACCTTCCGCGAGCGCGCCGATGAGGGCGAGCGTCTCCGCCAGGTTCCCGAGGCGTCCGTCAAGGAGTTGGAGGCCACGGGCTTCTTCCGCCTCCTCCAGCCCAAGCGCTTCGATGGTTTTGAGGCCGACCCGATCACGTTCTACACCGCGGTCAAGGAGATCGCCTCGGCGGACGGTTCGACCGGTTGGATCTCCAGCGTCCTCGGCGTCCACCCCTGGCAGGTCGCCCTGTTCGCCGACGAGGCGCAGCAGGCGGTCTGGGGCAGCGACACCAACACGCGTCTGTCGTCCTCGTACGCCCCCACCGGCAAGGCCGTGAAGGTCGAGGGCGGCTACAAGCTCTCCGGCAAGTGGGCCTTCTCCTCCGGCTCGGCGCACGCCACCTGGGTCCTCCTGGGCGGTCTCGTGTTCAACGAGGAGGGCCAGGTCATCGACTTCCGCACCTTCATGATCCCGCGCGAGAAGTACGAGATCGTCGACGTGTGGAACGTGCTCGGCCTGCGCGGCACCGGCTCCAACGACATCGTCGTCGAGGAGCACTTCGTGCCCGAGGCGTTCACGCTGTCCATGAGCGACACCGGCCGCTGCTACGGCCCGGGCCAGGAGCAGAACACCTCCGACCTCTACAAGCTGCCGTTCCACTCGCTGTTCACCACCACCATCACCACGCCGATCATCGGCATGGCGACCGGTGCGTACGCCGAGCACATCGAGATGCAGCAGAAGCGCGTGCGCGCCGCGTACGCCGGCGAGAAGGCCTCCTCGGACCCGTTCGCTGCGGTCCGCATCGCCCGTGCCTCCTCCGACATCGACGCCGCGTGGGCGCTGCTGATGAACAACATCCGCGAGGAGCAGGCGCTCGTCGCCAAGGGTCAGCAGATCCCGCTGGAGCTGCGCCTGAAGGTCCGTCGCGACCAGGTGCTCGGCACCGACCGCGCGATCAAGGCCATCGACATCCTGTTCGAGGCCTCCGGTGGCCGCGCGCTGGCCGAGGGTTCCTACCTCCAGCGTGCGCTGCGCGACTCGCGGGCCGGCCGGGTCCACGCCGCCAACGACCAGGAGCGCGCACTCAAGATGTACGGCGAGCTGGTCTTCGGTCACAAGATCGAGCCCGGCATGTACTGAGCCTTCGGGCTCCGCAACGCCACGGAGGGTGCGGGGCCGGCTGGACCGGCCCCGCACCCTCGGCTCATCTTCACCCGCACGTTCCACCCGCATCACGACATTGCGCGGCCGCTGCCGCAAGGAGCTTTTCGATGACGATCGACATCAAGTCCATGGGCTACGTCCGCGTCGCCTCCACCGACCTGGACCGCTGGCGCCTCTTCGCAGGCAAGGTGCTGGGCCTCATGGAGGGCCGCGGCCCCAACCCCGAGAACCTCTACTACCGCACCGACGCCGTCTCGGCACGGCTCGTGGTCTTCCCCTCCGACGTTGACCGCCTCGAGGTCTGCGGCTGGGAGATGGCCGACGGCCCGGCGCTGCAGGCCGCGCGCGAGCACCTTGACGCCGTGGGTGTGGCGTACGAGGAGGGCACGCCGGAGGAACTCGCCGACCGCCGCGTCGAGGCGTTCATCCGCTTTACCGACCCGTTCGGCAACGTCATGGAGCTCTTCCACGGCATCACGTACGAGAAGCACCCCACCGTCACCCCGTACGGAGCCACCTTCGTCACCGGCGACCAGGGCATGGGCCACATCGTGGTCCCGGTCAGCGATGACGTGGAGGCGCTGAAGTTCTACACCGAGGTGCTGGGCTTCCGTCTGCGCGACTCGATGAGCATGCCGGGCGAGTTCGTGGGGCGCGAGCCGGGCACCAAGGTGTGGCTGCGCTTCCTGGGTATCAACCCGCGTCACCACTCGTTGGCGTTCACGATCATGCCGAGCGCCGACGCGGCCAAGTGCGTCCACATCATGTTCGAGGTCGACAAGCTCGACGACGTGGGTCGCGCCCTGGAGCGGGTCCGCAAGAACGGCTTCAACCTCTCCGCCACGCTGGGGCGCCACATGAACGACGAGATGGTCTCGTTCTACGTGAAGTCGCCCGGCGGGTTCGACGTGGAGTTCGGCACGGAGGGGCTGCGCGTCGACGACCACCGGTGGGTCGCGCGCGAGAGCACCGCCGTGTCGTACTGGGGTCACGTCTTCGGTGGCTGACCTGCGGCAGGATGGGGACGTGATGAACGAGAAGAAGATCCCGGAGGGGATGAGCGGAGACGCCAAGGTCTCGTGGCCGCCGGCGGAACTGATCGACTCCTTCCTCGGCAACTTCCCGCACGCCTTCGAGCTGCGACCCGGCGAGACGCTCGAGGTCGACAGCGAGGAGGCCCAAGCGGCGGCCCGCGCATTCCGGGACGTTCTGGGGCGCTACTGCTCCGGCGTCACGGTGGTCACGACCGTCTCCAACGGCGTACCGGTCGGGATGACGTGCCAGTCGTTCACCAGCGTGAGCCTCGACCCGCCGTTGGTGGCGTTCCTGCCGACGCGCCAGTCGCGCGCCTTCCAGGCCATCCAGCGCTCGGGACACTTCTGCGTGAACTTCCTGGCCGCCGACCAGCAGCAGATCTCGAACACGTTCGCCAGCAGGGCCGAGGACAAGTTCGAGGGACTCGACTGGACGCTGACGAAGGGTGGCTCCGCGCTGCTCGACGGCGTTGTCGGCTACGTCGACTGCACCGTGCAGACCGTCCACGAGGCCGGCGACCACTGGATCGTGGTCGGCAAGGTCGTGGACCTGTCCGTCGGAGAGGCCGTTGACCCGCTGCTCTACTACGGCGGGTCGTACCGCACCGCCACGGACTGACGTACGCAACGTCATGGCCGGTGGTCGTCCCCACGACCGCTGGCCATGACGTCATTTCGGGGGCGTACGCGCGGCGGGGGCACGCGTCGTACGGATGCCCATAACGTCATGGCCCGCGGCTGCAGGAGCAACCGCGGGCCATGACGTCAGGTGGATCAGAGGGCGATGCGAGCCCGGTGCTCGTGAGCCTGACCAAACAGGGCACCCAAGGAGTGGGCGCGCTTGAGGACCAGGTGCGCGTCGTGCTCCCAGGTGATCGCGATGCCACCGTGCAGCTGCACCATTTCGCCCGCGATCGACCACAACGACTCCGAGCAGTACGACGCAGCCGACGCCGCCCGCTCAGTGGCGGAGTCGTCGTGCGTCGAGAGAGCCCACGAGGCAGCGAGCAGCGCGGAGCGCGACATCTCGAGCCGTACGAGCATGTCGGCCATGCGGTGCTTGAGCGCCTGGAACGAGCCGATGACACGGCCGAACTGGACGCGCTGCTTGCTGTAGGTGACCGTGTCGTCCAGCGCCCGCTGCATCGTGCCGACCTGGAGCGCGGCGGTCGCGACCAGAGCCACGTCGCGGGTGCGCTCGTACACCGCAGGGTCGTCGGAGATCGGCGACGTGGTGGCGGCGGCCAGGTCCAGACGCGCCAGGGGCAGCGTCAGGTCGACGGCGGGCGTACGGGTGCGCGCGACGTCGGTGACCTCGACCAGCGCGCCGTCAACGAAGGCCAGGACGATGTCGGCGTCCGCGCCGAACAGCACGTTGTCCGCGCCGAACGCCACGGTCGCGATCTCGCCCTCGGCGATGCGCGGGAGCAGGCGCTGGGCGGCCTCGGAGTCACCGGCGGCGACCAGCGCCTCGGCGGCCAGCAGACTGCCGAGCAGGGGGCTGGGCGCCAGAGCACGGCCCAACTCCTCCAGCACCACGAAGGACTCGGCCACGCTGAAGCCCGCGCCGCCGAGGTCCTCGGGGATGCTCAGCGCGGCAGCGCCGATCTGCTCGCACAGGGTGGACCACAGGCTGGCGTCGAAACCGGCCTCGCTCTCAACGGCTGCCCGGACAGCGCCCGAGTCGGAGCGCTTCTCGAGCAGCCCGCGCACGATCGTCGCGAGCTCTGTCTGCTCCTCGGTGCGGATGACGTCCATCAGGCAGCACCGTCCGCGACGAGCGCGGCGAGCACGCGCTCGCGGTGGTACGTCGTGGTGCCCCACGCGCCCTTGAGTGCGCGCACCTTGAGGATCCACAACGAGAGGTCGAGCTCGGCGGTGTAGCCGATCGCCCCGTGGACCTGCAGCGCGACGCGGGAGGCGAGGTACGCCGCCTCGTTGGCGGCCACCTTGGCGGCCGAGACATCGCGCGAGAACTCGGGCGTACCGTCGGAGAGGGCGGCGCCGTCCAACAGCGGGCGTACGAAGTCGAGCGCGATCCGCACGTCGGCGAGCTGGTGCTTGATGGCCTGGTACGAGCCGATCTCGCGGCCGAACTGACGGCGCTGCTTCACGTACGCCACGGCGTCGGCCAGCAGCCGCTCGCCCGCGCCGTACAGCTGGGCGGCAGCCGCGAGGACTGCGGTGTCGAACGCCCGGTCCAGATCGGCCTGGGGGAGCGAGGCGCCTGCCTCGACGGTGGCGAGGCGGCGGGCGGGGTCTACGGACGCCACGGAGCCTGCGACGGTGGCGGTGTGCAGCACTCCCTCGACCACCGTGTACACGGAGTCGGCGGCCTCGGCGTCGACCGCGTACGGAGCGGTCGGGGCGACGGCCACAGAGGCCGGGTTGCCCTCGGCGATCGCAGAGAGTGCGTCGGCGTCGGCAAGTGCGCGCGGCAGGTAGGCGGCGGTCTCGACCCACGGGCCGGGTACGGCGTGGCGACCGAGGGCCTCCATCGCGATGACGAGCTCGACCGCGGTGGCGCCCATCCCGTCGGCGTCCTCGGGCACCAGCAGCGCCGGGACACCCTGCTCGGCGAGCTTGCCCCACAGCGTCAGGCCGGCCTCGAGGTCGCCCTCGGACCAGGAACGCACTGCTCCGACGACGTCGGTCGAGGAGAGGACCTTGTCGAGCGTACGACCGAAGTCGACCTGCTCGGAGGTGTGGATGAACTTCACTTGCCCGCTCCCTTCGGCTCACGCGGCAGGCCGAGGATGCGCTCGGCGACGATGTTGCGCTGGATCTCGTTGGTGCCCGCGTAGATGGGGCCCGACAGCGAGAAGATGTAGCCGTCGCTCCAGCGCGACTCCACCTCACCCTCGGCGTCGAGGATGTCGAGGGCGCTCTCGTGCAGCGCCACGTCGAGCTCCGACCAGAAGACCTTGTTGACCGAGCCGGCCGTGCCCATCTCGCCGCCGTCGGCGAGGCGGGTGACCGTGCCCCACGTGTAGAGGCGGTAGGCCTGCGCCTTGATCCAGGCGTCGACGACGCCGGCGCCGTGGGCCGACGGCATGCCGGAGGCGCGGTACAGGTCGACCAGACGGTCGGCTGCCGCGCAGAAGCGGCCGGGCGAGCGGAGCGAGAGGCCACGCTCGTTGCCAGCCGTGCTCATGGCGACGTTCCAGCCCGCGCCGACGGCGCCGAGCACGTCGGCGTCCGGCACGAAGACGTCCTCGAAGAAGATCTCCGCAAACCCTGCCTCGCCGTCGAGCTGGGCGATGGGCCGTACGGTCAGCCCGGCCGAGTCGAGCGGGAACAGGAAGTACGTCAGCCCCGCGTGGCGCTGCGCCTCGGCGTCAGAGCGGAACAGGCCGAAGCCCCACTGCGCCAGCGCGGCCCGCGAGGACCACGTCTTCTGGCCGTTCAGCAGCCAGCCGCCGCGAGCCTCGTCGCGGGTCGCGGTGGAGCGCAGCGACGCGAGGTCGGAGCCCGACTCGGGCTCGGACCAGGCCTGCGCCCACACCTTCTCGCCGCTGGCCATGGTCGGCAGGAAGCGGGCCTGCTGCTCCGGCGTGCCGTGGTCGAAGACGATCGGGGCCAGCAGGAAGATGCCGTTCTGGGAGACCCGGCCGGGAGCCCCGGCGCGGTAGTACTCCTCCTCGAAGATGACCCACTCGATCAGCGAGGCGGCGCGACCGCCGAACTCCTCGGGCCACGACACGACCGCCCAGCGCGCGTCGAAGAGCTTCTTCTCCCACGCCTGGTGGGCCACGAAACCCTCGGGGGTGTCCATCGAGGCCAATGGCTCGGCGGGCACGTTCGCCGCGAGCCATGCCCGGGCCTCGGCCTGGAAGGCCAGTTCGGCCTCGGTGAGGTCGAGATCCATCAGTTTTCCTCCTGTCCGCGCTGGGCGCGAAGGTCGTTCTTGAGCACCTTGCCCGAGAGGTTGCGGGGGAGCGCGTCGACGAACTCCACCTCTCGGGGCACCTTGAAGTTGGCGAGCCGGGACTTCGCGTACGTCACGACGTCCTCGGTGCTGATCTCGTCGTTGCGGACCACGTACGCACGGCCGATCTCACCCATGCGCTCGTCCGGTACGCCGACCACGGCCGCCTCGACGATCCCGTCCATGCGGGCCAGGGCCTGCTCGATCTCGACGGGGTAGACGTTGAAGCCGCCCGAGATGTACATGTCCTTGAGCCGGTCGGTGATGCGCAGGTTGCCCGCGTCGTCGAGGACGCCCACGTCGCCGGTGTGCAGCCAGCCCTCGGCGTCGATCGCCTCGGCAGTCGCCTGCGGGTCGTCCAGGTAGCCGAGCATGACGAACTCGCCGCGCAGGAGCAGTTCACCGTTGTCGTCGGCGATGCGGGCCTCCATGCCCTCGATGGCGCGACCGCAGGTCGTGGCCACCGTGTCAGCGCTCTCGTCGCCGCGGCACATCGTGGCCACGACGGCCTCGGTCATGCCGAAGGCCGTGACCACCTGCTCGATGGCCAGGCCCTCGGGGGCCTCGGCGCGCATCCGCTCGATGAGGACGACCGGCACGGAAGCGGCGCCGGTGACGGCCAGACGCAGCGTGCTGAGGTCGAACTCGCTGCGACGCGGCGAGGCGAGCATCGAGGTGAAGATCGTCGGCGCACCGGGGAGGACGGTGATGCCCTCGGTGGCCACCGTCTCCATGAGGCTGTCGGCGTCGAAGGTCGCCATCGGGAAGAGGGTGGCCCCGGTGAGCAGTCCAGTGACGATGCCGACCTTGTAGCCGAACGAGTGGAAGAAGGGATTGACCACCAAGTAGCGGTCCTCGCTGCGGACGCCGCCGATGGCGCCCCACGCCCGCGCGACACCGACGGTCTGACGGTGCGCGCTCATGGCGCCCTTCGGCGTCCCGGTGGTCCCTGAGGTGAAGAGGATGTCAGCCACGTCGTCGGCCGCGACGGCGTCCGCGAACGCCTCGATCTCGCTGAGCGGGACCCCCGAGCCGGTCGTGGCGAACGTCGCGAGGTTGGCGAGGTCGACGACGGCGCTGACGCTGCTCAGATCGGACGCGGCGCGCAGGTCGGCGATCTGGGTGCGACCCAGGAAACCGTCGAGCACCACGACGACGCGCGCGGCCGTGCGGTCGACCAACTCGGCGACCTCGTGGCCGGTGTAGCGCGAGTTGGCGGGCACGAGCGTGCCGCCGACGTAGGTGGCGGCCAGCGCGGCGACCACCCAGTCGACGCTGTTGGGCGCCCACACCACGACACGGTCGCCGGGACGCAGGCCCGCGGCGACGTAGGCGCGGGCCACGTCCTGCACGCGCTCGTGGAGCTCGATGAAGGAGGTGACGGCGCCGTTCTCGACGTACGCGGGGGAGTCGCCGTGTCGGGCCGCCGCGGCGCGCAGGGCGGCGGGGATCGTCACGACCGCCTCGGCCGTGGGGGTGTTCTCGGGCGCCACTGGTCCTCCCACTCTCGTACGTTTCCCGTGCGGCGTTGCTCTACCAACCAAACGGTTGCTTGGTAGACTAGCACCATGGAGTCGAACGAGGACGCGACCTTCCGGGCAGAGATCCGGCAGTGGCTCGAGGACCACCTCACCGGCGAGTGGGCCGCCCTGCGCGGCCTCGGCGGCGCGGGACGGGACCACGAGGCGCACGAGGAAAGGCTCGCCTGGAACCGGTACCTGGCCGAGCATGGCTGGACCTGCGTGGGCTGGCCCGTCGAGCACGGCGGCCGTGGCCTGAGCCTGTCGCAGCAGATCATCTTCCACGAGGAGTACGCGCGCTCCAACGCGCCCGCCCGCGTCAACCACTTGGGCGAGGAGCTCCTCGGACCCACGCTGATCGCGTACGGAACTCCGGAGCAGCACGAGCGCTTCCTCCCCAAGATCCGCGCGGTGGAGGAGTTGTGGTGCCAGGGCTACAGCGAGCCGGGCGCCGGTTCGGACTTGGCCAACGTCTCCACCAGGGCCCGCCTCGAGGGTGATGAGTGGGTGGTGGACGGCCAGAAGGTGTGGACGTCGAACGCCCACGAGTCGGACTGGATCTTCGTCGTCGCACGCACCGAGGCCGGATCGACCCGTCACCACGGGCTGTCGTTCCTGCTGGTGCCCATCGACCAGCCGGGCGTGGAGGTGCGTCCGATCGAGCAGCTCACCGGCGGCTCGGAGTTCAACGAGGTCTTCTTCACCGGAGCCCGGACGGACGCCTCGCTCGTCCTGGGTGAGCCGGGCAAGGGCTGGGCCGTGGCCATGGCGCTGCTCGGGTTCGAGCGGGGCGTGTCCACGCTCGCCCAGCAGGTCGGATTCGCCCGCGAGCTCGACGACATCGTCGCGATGGCGAAGACCAACGGAGCGATCGACGACCCGGTCCTGCGGGACCGCCTGGCGCAGGCCAAGGTCGGCCTGTCCGTCATGCATGCCAACGCGCTGCGCAGCCTCGACGACCCCGCTGAGGGCGCCGAGTCCATCGCCAAGCTGGTGTGGGCCAACTGGCACCGTGACCTCGGTGAGCTCGCCATGGCCGTCGCCGGCCCGGGCGGGATCACCGTCGAGTCCGGTGACTACGAGCTCAGCCAGTGGCAGCGGCTCTTCCTGTTCACCCGCGCCGACACGATCTACGGCGGCAGCGACGAGATCCAGCGCAACATCCTCAGTGAGCGGGTCCTCGGCCTGCCGCGCGAAGCACGGGGCGGTCAGTGACCGTGCAGACCACCTCAACCATCCGTGCGCAGGAAGGCAGGCAGCTTGTGAACCGCCTGCCGCGCGAAGCCCGCGGCTGACGCCGACGTACCCCACCGAAAGGTAACTGATGAGCATCCACCGTCCCGAGCAGCCCACCCCCGACTACGTGCCCGGTCACGGCCTGCTGAGCGGCAAGGTTGTCGTCGTCACCGCTGCCGCCGGCGCCGGCATCGGCGCAGCCGCGGCCCGCAAGGTGCTGGAGGAGGGCTGCAAGGCCGTCGTCATCTCCGACACCCACGAGCGTCGCCTCGCCGAGTCCCACGAGGCCCTGGCCGCTGAGTTCGGCGCCGAGCGCGTCGCCTCGATCGTGTGCAACGTGACCAAGGAGGCTGACGTCGTCGCCCTGTACGACGCGGCCGAGCAGTTCGGCGGCGTGGACGTGGCGATCAACAACGCCGGCCTCGGCGGCACCAACGACATCCTCGAGATGCCCGACGAGACCTGGAACCTGGTCCTCGACATCACCCTCACCGGCACCATGCGGTGCATCCGGGAGGCCGGCAAGCGCTTCGTGGCCGCCGGCAAGAAGGGCGTCATCGTCAACAACTCCTCGGTCATCGGGTGGCGTTTCCAGGACGGTCAGTCCCACTACGCCGCCGCCAAGGCGGGCGTGAAGGCACTCACCCGCGGTGCCGCAGCCGACCTCGCCCAGTACGGCATCCGCGTCAACGCCGTCTCGCCGAGCCTCGCCATGCACCCGTTCCTGGAGAAGGTCACCAGCCCCGAACTCCTCGCAGAGTTGAAGGGCAAGGAGGCCTTCGGCCGCGCCGCGGCTCCGTGGGAGATCGCCAACGTGATGATCTTCCTCGCGTCCGACTACTCCTCGTACCTCACCGGCGAGGTCATTGCGGCGAGCAGTCAGCATGCCTGAGACAGCCCAGCAGACGACGGGCCGCCGCGAGGAGTTGCTCTCCATCGCGGCCGGCTTGTTCGCGAGCAAGGGCTACCGGCGTACGACGGTGCGCGACATCGCCGAGGCCGCGGGCATCCTCTCGGGAAGCCTCTACCACCACTTCGACTCCAAGGAGTCGATGGTCGACGAGATCCTGCAGACCTTCCAGACCGAGCTCTTCGGCCGCTACGACGAGATCCTCGCCAGCGACGCGGACGCTCGTACGCGCTTGGAGCAGGCCATCCTCGTCTCCTTCGAGGCGATTGACCGGCACCCCAGCGAGGTGGGGATCTTCCAGAACGAGGCGGACCACCTGGGCGCCTCCGAGCGGTTCTCCTACCTTGCCGAGCGCAACGTGCAGAGCCGTGAGGTCTGGCTGACGCTCCTGCGGGCCGGGGTGGCCGAGGGCCTCATCCGTGACGACCTCGACCTCGAGATCGTCTACCGCTTCATCCGGGACACCGTGTGGGTGGCCGTGCGCTGGTACCGCCCCGGCGGCGAGCTCACCCACACCGACGTGGCCCAGCAGTACTTGTCCATCATTCTCGACGGGATCAGCAAATGACATTCTCCGAAGCATTCATCGTCGACGCCGTGCGCACGCCCGTGGGCAAGCGCGGCGGTTCGCTCGCCTCCATGCACTCCGCCGATCTGGGCGCCCATGTCCTGAAGTCGCTCGTGGAGCGCACCGGGATCGACGCCGCAGCCGTGGATGACGTGATCATGGGCTGCTGCGACACCATCGGTTCGCAGGCGGGCGACGTCGCTCGTACGGCCTGGCTCGTCGCGGGCCTGCCCGACAACGTGCCGGGCGTGACCATCGACCGCCAGTGCGGCTCCTCGCAGCAGGCGGTCCACTTCGCCGCTCAGGGCGTCATGAGCGGCACCCAGGACCTCGTGGTCGCGGGCGGCCTGCAGAACATGTCGGCGATCCCGATCTCGGCGGCGATGCTCGTTGCCGACCAGTACGGCTTCACCACGCCGTTCGCCGAGTCGCCGGGCTGGAACGCCCGCTACGGCGACGTGCCGGTCTCGCAGTTCGCCTCGGCCGACATGATCGCCAAGAAGTGGGAAACCAGCCGCGAGGACATGGAGGCGTTCGCGCTGGCCTCGCACGAGCGCGCGTTCGCCGCGATCGCGGAGGGCCGCTTCGACAACGAGATCGCCCCGGTGACGCTCGCCGACGGCAGCGTGTTCGCGACCGACGAGTGCCCGCGCCAGACCTCGCTGGAGAAGATGGCCGGCCTCAACCCGCTGGAGGAGGGTTCCTGGATCACCGCGGGTGTCGCCTCGCAGATCTGCGATGGTGCCTCCGCGATGCTGATCGCCTCCGCGCAGGGCGTGAAGGACCACAACCTCACCCCGCGCGCCCGCGTGCACCACCTCTCGGTGCGCGGCGACGACCCGATCTGGATGCTCACCGGCCCGATCGGCGCGACGAAGCACGCCCTGGCCAAGGCTGGGATGAGCATCGACGACATCGACCTGTTCGAGTGCAACGAGGCCTTTGCCTCCGTCGTGCTGGCGTGGATGAAGGAGACCGGGGCTCCGCACGAGAAGGTCAACGTCAACGGCGGCGGCATCGCCCTGGGCCACCCCATCGGCGCCACCGGCACGCGCCTGATGACCACGATGCTCAACGAGCTCGAGCGTACGGGTGGTCGCTACGGCCTGCAGACGATGTGCGAGGGCGGCGGTCAGGCCAACGTGACCATCATCGAGCGCCTCTGAGCTCCGCCCTCTCGCGCAACGTCATGGCCGCTGGTCGCTGGTGCGACCGGCGGCCATGACGTTGTTGGGTCGGAGTCAGTCGTCGAAGGAGTAGCCCCAGCGCTGGATGTCGGGGGCGTACGCCTGCGCGATCCGGTCGCGGGCATCGGGGGTGTAGAAGTCGCGCCAGTGCCCGCGCGAGCCGGACTGGTTGTGGTGCGGCACCTCAAGGCGGGGGAGCCCGAGGTGATCCTGCACGAGCGCGATGTCGGCCGCGAGCGTCTCCGTACGGCCGATGTGGTCGACCTCTCGATCCCCGTCGCGCAGGTAGGCACCCTGAGGAGTACGCAGGCGGGCGATCTCGTCGGTGCCGCGCAGGATGAACTCGGTGAAGTCGGCGTACTCGGCGACCTGACGCCACATCTTGTTGCCGTCACGCATGCCGCCTTGAGCCACCTGCGGCTTGCCCGAGGCGGGGCCGTACGCGCGGTTCCACTTGTCGATCATCGACCACCACGACACCATCCGCGCCCACGGATTGCGGACGAGGGCGAAGGACCAGTACGACGCCAGTTGCGGCTCGCGTTCGACGATCTTGCCCAGGGACGGGTGGCGGCCTCCCGGCTGCTTGCGGTGGTCCGGGATCTGCTCGCGCAGGAGCTTGTCGATCGAGTCGCCCCCGGTCTTGGGGACGTGGACGAACACCAGCCGCAGGCTGTCGGAGATCAGCACCAGCGAAGACTAACGCGGGCCCGGGGGCGGCGAGGGGCCGCTCCCGGACCCGCGTCGGGGTCGCTGGTCGTCACAGAACGCTGGCGTGCGCGCTCTTCAGTTGAGCGACGGCTTCGGTGACCACGCGCGAGATCAACTCGTCACACGAGGGCAGGTCCTCCAGCAGGCCCACGACCTGGCCGGAGGCGAGCACGCCCGCGTCGGTGTCGCCCTCGACGAGGCCGGCCTTGAGCATCATCGGGGTGTTGGCGGCCAACGCCATCTGCTGGACCGTACGGCCCTGCGCCTTGCGCATCTCGCGACCGTCGACGAGCAGGTCCTTCCAGGACATGCCGCTCATCTCCTTGAACTCCAGCGTGCGCTTGAGCGTCGGGACGAGGCGCTTGAGCGACGATCCGCCCTCGATCTCCTCGACCAGCTTCGTACGCAGCATCCGGTGCGGCATGCCGTCCACCTTGGCCGTGACGACGGTGCCGTCGAGGCCGTAGCCGAGGTACTTCTGCTTCACCGCGTCCGGCACCGCCGAGTCGGAGGTCAGCAGGAAGCGGGTGCCCATGCCGATACCGGCGGCGCCGTACGACAGCGCCGCCGCGAGGCCGCGACCGTCGAAGAAGCCACCCGCCGCGATGACGGGGATGTCGACCGCGTCGAGGACCGACGGGAGCAGCAGCGTCGTGGGGGTGGAGCCGGTGTGGCCGCCACCCTCGCCGCCCTGGATCATCACCGCATCGGCGCCCCACGAGGCGACCTTCTTGGCGTGCTTGGGCAGGCCGACGCTCGGGATCACGACGATGCCGTGCTCCTTGAGCTTCGCGATCAGCTCCGGCTTCGGGGCCAGTGCGAACGAGGCGACCTTGACGCCGTACTCGATGAGGAGCTCGCAGCGAGCCGGCGCGTCAGCGGCGTCGGCGCGCAGGTTGACGCCGAACGGAGCATCCGTGCGGCCCTTGACCTCGACGATCGCCTTCTCGAGCTCGTCCTTGGTCATCGTCGCCGAGGCGAGGATGCCCAGGCCACCCGCGTTGGCCGTCGCCGAGACCAGGCGCGGGCCAGCGACCCAGCCCATCCCGGTCTGCACGACCGGGTGCTTGATGCCGGTGAGCTCGGTCAGCGGGGTCCTCAGCTGCTGCTCGATCACTTCGAAGCCCCCGCGTCCACCGGCGGGACCTCGCGGTCGCGGATGTTCTTGGGGTCGAGCATTTCGCGGATCAGCATGAGCTCGCCCGGGGAGGGCTCGCGCGTCGTCGGCACGTCGGCCGGGATGTGCAGCTCGAAGCCGGTGCTCTCGACGATCTCCTCCAGCGTGACGCCGGGGTGGATCGAGCGCAGGGCCATGGTGTCGTCGGGGCCCGTCATGTCGAAGACACCCAGGTTGGACACGATCCGGTGGATGTCGTTGTACTTCGACGCCGCCGGGCCCGCCTCCTTGGCCGCCTTGGGGCCGACACCGGAGACGATGTCGACGCGCTCCACGAAGACGCGCGGCGAGTGCTTGGGCACCCAGTACGAGGTCCGGTTGTTGACCGTGTTGCCCGGAGCCCCACGCGAGCCCAGGAGCTGGCGCTTGGGCTGGGCGAAGTCGCCGATGGCGGAGATGTTCTGGTTGCCGTGCTTGTCGACCTGGGTGGCGCCCATCATGACGTGGCGCTTGCCGTACGCGACCACGTCGAAGACGCGGCGGAACGGGATCCAGCCCTCGACGACGTCGCCCTTCGCGAAGATCGGCGGCACGCCGCCCAGGAACAGCGACTCGCCGTCGGAGATGACGAGGTCGGGGTTGGAGGTGAGCTTGGCCAGGCGTACGCCCAGCATGGGGAGCGTGCCCATCGGCGAGCCGAAGATCTCGCCGTCGGCGGCGAACGCGTCGGCGATGGCGGCGGCGCAGACCTCTGCGCGGCTGAATGCGGTGGTGGAGTCAGTCATCGTCAGTCTTCCTTCTGGCTCAGGCCTGCTCGGCGGCGAACGCCTTCACGGCGTCCTGGTAGGCCGACTCGTCGCCCGCGAGGAACCGCTCCTTGAAGGCGGTCCACGCCTCGGGGTCCTGGGCGGACTTGGCGTAGTGGCGCTGGAACTTCTCGTCGCGCTCGTAGTCGGGGGTGCAGGTGGTGAAGTGCGCACCGTTGGGCGTCTCGACCACACCGGCCACCATCATCCGGTTCAGCAGGACGCGCTGGACGGGGGTGTCGACGGTCAGGCCAGCCGTGTCGACGATCTGCTCGCACGAGACGAACGCCTTGTCGGCGGCCATGCAGAACAGGTCGTCGAAGTACGGGTCGGGGCCGAGGTAGGTGGCGTTGCCGTGCACGTCGGCGCGGTTCATGTGGACCAGCGCGACGTCGAGCTTGAGCGCGGGGACGGCCACGAACTCCTCGTGGTCGCCGTTCTCGTCCGCGTACGGGCTGGCGACGAGCTTGAGGTCGGGGTTGTTGACCAGCACGTCGCTGCCCAGACCGGCGCGCATCGGCAGGAACGGCAGACGCTCCGCCGCGGCCTTGAGGCCGGTCTGGAACATGCCCTCGTCCCACTCGCAGATCTCGGGGATCGTGCCGTTCTGGCGGGCGGCCTGGAAGTGGGGCTCGAGCGGGACGGAGTCCATCGAGACGAAGGCATAGACGAGCTTCTTGACCTTGCCGGCCTCGGCGAGCAGGCCGACGTCCGCGCCGCCCCACGCCACGATGGTGAGGTCCTTGAGGTCGCTGCGCAGGATCGCGCGCACCAGCGCCATGGGCTTGCGGCGGGGGCCCCAGCCCCCGATGCCGATGGTCATGCCGTCGGAGAGCTGCTCGACCACCTGGTCGATGGTCATCTCCTTGTTGCGGGGCTTCATCGAGGAAGTTCCTTTCCTGGCAGTGCGGGTCAGTTGGCCGTCTTGGCCTTGTCGGTGCCTGCGAAGTCGTCGCGGAGCTCGTCCGCGACGCCCTTGAGGTTGAGTTCGAAGGTGAAGCCCTGCTCGAAGCGGTAGGACTTGTTCACGTCGATCGGGTCGATCCCGTTGATGGCCTCCTTGGCCGCGCGGATGACCTTGGGGTTCTTGGATGCGATGGTGCGCGCGATCTCGAGGGCTGCCTCGTCCAGCTCGGCGCGGGGGACCGCGCGGTAGACCGTGCCGTACTCCACGAGCTGCGTCGCGTTGATGCGGCCAGCGGTGAAGTAGAGGGTGCGCATCATGTGCTGCGGAACGAGTCGGGCCATGTGGGTGGCCGCGCCCAGCGCGCCCTGGTTGACCTCGGGGACGCTGAAGTAGGCGTCGTCGCTGGCGACCACGATGTCGGCGTTGCCGACCAGGCCGACGCCGCCACCGATGCAGTGACCGTTGACGGCGGCGATGACGGGAACGGCGCACTCGTACACGGCCTTGAACGCGGCGTAGCAGCCCGCGTTGGCGCCGAGGAGGGCATCGAATCCCGTGGTGTTCTGCATCTCCTTGATGTCGACGCCAGCGTTGAAGCCGCGGCCCTCGGCGCGCAGCACGACCACGCGGGTCTCGGGGTCACGGCTTGCCGCGTCGAGGGCCTCGGCGACGCCGAACCAGTCGGCGACCGGCAGGGCGTTGACCTTGCCGTGCTCCATGGTGATGACGCGGACGTGGTCCTCGCGCAACTCGGAGGTGATGGCCATGAACCAACCTTTCGCAGTGGTCGGGCCCGGCCCGACTCCACACAACCAAACGTTTGCTTGGTAGCCTATCAGCATGTCAGTCTCCATCGACCTCTCCGGCCGGGTCGTCCTCGTCACGGGCGGGTCCCGCGGCATCGGCGCCGGCATCAGCGCGGCATTCGTCGACGCGGGTGCCACCGTCGTCACCTGCGCCCGCTCCGAGGTGGACGCGCCTGCCCCAGGCACCACCCACCTGGTGTGCGACGTCCGTGACCCCTCCTCGGTCGCCGCCCTCATCGATCGGATCGTTGCCACGCACGGCCGCCTCGACGTCGTGATCAACAACGCCGGGGGAGCCCCGTACGCGCTCGCCGCCGACGCCTCACCCCGCCTGCACGACCGGATCCTCGGGCTCAACCTGACCGCACCGCTGCTGGTGGCACAGGCCGCGAACGCCGTCATGCAGGCCCAGCCGGAGGGCGGGTCGATCGTGAACATCTCCTCGATCAGCGCCTTGCGCCCCTCGCCGGGCACTGCTGCGTACGGCGCTGCCAAGGCCGGCGTCGACTCCTTGACCCAGTCCCTGGGCATGGAGTGGGGCCCGAAGGTGCGCGTCAACGCGATCAACGTCGGACTGTGCCGCACGGAGCAGACCGACGACCACTACGGCGGCGACGCCACCGTGAAGGCCATCGAGGCCACCATCCCACTGGGCAGGATGGCTGCCCCCCGTGAGGTCGGCAACGTGGCGCTCTTCCTGGCCAGCGACCTCGCCTCGTACGTCACCGGCGCCTCGATCGAGTGCCACGGCGGCGGCGAGCTCCCCGTCTTCCAGTACGTCCTCAACCATGCGACGCCGCACGGCGCCGCCACCAACAGCGAAGGGTGACCCCCATGGCACTGCTTGAGAACCGCATCGCGATCGTCACCGGCGCGGGCCGCGGCATCGGCCGCGCGCACGCGCTGGAGCTCGCCCGTCACGGGGCGAAGGTCGTCGTCAACGACTTCGGCGTCTCCAACAACGGTGAGAAGGAGGACTCGCCCGCCCACCAGGTCGTGGCCGAGATCGAGGCCATGGGCGGCCAGGCCGTCGTCAACGGCGCCGACGTCGCAGACTTCGAGCAGGCTGGCGCCATGGTGCAGCAGGCCATCGACACGTTCGGCGGGCTGGACATCCTCGTCAACAACGCCGGGTTCGTGCGCGACCGCATGCTCGTCAACGCCACCGAGGACGAGTGGGACGCGGTGATCCGGGTGCACCTGAAGGGCCACTTCGCTCCGCTGCGCCACGCGGCCGCGTACTGGCGGGCCGAGTCCAAGGCCGGCCGCCAGCGGGCCGCTCGCGTCATCAACACCACCTCGGGCGCGGGCCTGCAGGGCTCGATCGGACAGGTCGCCTACTCCGCGGCCAAGGGCGGCATCGCCTCGATGACCCTGGTGGCGGCGGCCGAGCTCGGCCGCGTGGGCGTGACGGTGAACGCGCTGGCGCCCGTCGCCAAGACCCGCATGACCGAGGGTGCTTTCGACACCTCACAGATGGCTCTGCCCGAGGACAACAGCCCGATCGTCGCCTGGCTCGCCTCGCAGGCGGCGGGCCACGTGACCGGACGCGTGTTCGAGTCGGACGGCGGGCTGCTCACGCTCGAGGACGGCTGGCGCCACGGCGCCTCGCGCGACGCCGGCCGTCGCTGGGAGGCGACCGAGCTGGGCGAGATCGTCGATGCCCTGATCTCCGAGGGTGCGGTGGCGGACAAGGTGTACGGCTCCTGAGGCTCCACCCCACCGCCTCGTCACCCGGCGCTGCGTAGTCCGCAGTGTTCCGGGCTCGGCAGCGCCTTGCGTACCGGAGGACCCCCGCTCAGGCGGGGGTCCTCGCACGTTGAGGGCGTTGCAAAGGCCACTACGTGAGGGTTTCCCCCGCCCAGTGGTGGTTCAGGCCCATGAGCGACGATGGCGGCATGACTGAGCAGCCCCGCTGGTTCACCAGCACCAAGGACGGTCACTCCGAGTGGTACGTCGAGCGCTTCCGCACCATGGCGGCCGAAGGCGCCGACCTCGCCGGCGAAGCGCGCATGGTCGACGCGATGCTCCCGCGCGGGGCACGCATCCTCGACGCCGGTTGTGGTCCGGGCCGGGTCGGCGGGGAGCTGCATCGCCGCGGCCACGTGGTGGTGGGCGCGGACGTCGACCCGATCCTCATCGAGGCGGCGCGACACGACCACCCGGGGCCGGACTGGGTGGTGGCTGACCTGAGCGTTCTGGACCTCGACGAGGAGCCGTTCGACCTCGCCGTCGTGGCAGGCAACGTACTGCTGTTCGTGGCGCAGGGCAGCGAACCGGCCGTGCTGGCGCGCATCGCCGCACACGTACGTCCCGGTGGCCGCGTGGTGGTCGGCTTCCGCCGCGAGGAGGGCTACCCGTACGAACGCTTCGACGCCGACGTGGCCAGCGCAAGGATGGTCGTGGAGCATCGCTTCGCCACGTGGGACCTCGAACCCTTCACGGCGGACTCCAACTTCGCCGTCAGCGTCCTGCGGGTGAGCGGCTGAGAATGCCGCTTGCCACCCAGGGCCACCAGGTCTGGCAGGTCACGCCGATCTCGCGACCCCGATGCGGCGGCTCTCCAGCAACGCCTTGATGCGGCGCGCGGTGCCATGGGGGCGGCTCAGGTCCTCCCACGTGATCCGGATGCACACCCAGCCGGTGGCGGCGCAGATCGCCTCCTCGCGTCGCTTCTCGCGCAGGACATAGTCCGTGACGCTCTCCTCCGGTCGCCGATGGTGGTGGTACTTGGCCTGGCCGTCGAACTCCAGGAAGACGCCCCTGTCTCGCCACGCGAAGTCGCTGATTCCCAGCAGTGCCCCGGTGTCGTCGACGACGCGTACCTGGGGTTCCGGCAACGGAATCCGCTGCGCGTGGAACAGATGCCAGGTCCGTGACTCGCCCACGCTCGAGAGGCGTGCGTCCGCGCGGGCTAGGACCATGCGCGCATGCAGTGAGTTGGGCCAGCGGACCGTGCGTTCCCATGCCGCGTCCAACTCCTGCTCGGTGACGAGTCGGGCGTTCAGCATTGCCGAGACCGCCACCAACCCTGCCTCTGGGGAAGCAGAGGTCACCACTTCCAGCGCCGCCCTGGCCGGAGTCATCACGCGTACGCCCTCACGGATCGCCCAGTCCGCGGGAGTGCACTCGCCACGATGGTGCGCGATTCCTGCCTCTCGCCGGCCGGCCCGCTGATCCGTACGGGTCAGGTGGACCGTCGCGGTGTCGACTCCCCACAGGGGCACGCCGTACTCGGCAAGGGCACTCTGATGACTCAGCACGCTCGTTGCGTGGGCCGTGCGTACGACCGCTCGGGCCCGCAGGCGGAGCTCGGCGATCTCGTCGAAGTCTGTGGTCAGGTCGGCCGGCACGTACGCGCCGTGACGGATCTTGAAGAGGTGGCCCTCGCGTACCTGTCGCCAGATGTCGCGATCGGTCAGTCCCTGGGCGACGAGGTCACGTCGAAGGAGCACGTCGGCGGGAGTGACGGGGAAGTCGGGCATGCGTGTCAGTCTGCCCAGCCGAGCGGCGCTGCGGGGGTGCGTACGACGGGGTTGTGGAGAAGGCGCGACTGGGTGGGTGAAACCGTCACGTTGTGGCCTTTGCAACGCCCACAACGTGAGAGGGTCCCCGCCTGAGCGGGGACCCTCCGGGAGAGAAGCAGGCAAACGCGGTCAGCGGCGCAGGAGACGCTTCGCGACGTGGGTGGTCTGCACCTCGTTGGAACCGGCGTAGATCATCAGCACCTTGGCGTCGCGCGCCAACTGCTCGACGTGGTACTCAGCCATGTAGCCGTTGCCGCCGAAGAGCTGGACCGCTTCCATCGTGACTTCGCTGGCCGCGCGGGAGGAGTAGAGCTTCATCGCCGACGCCTCAGCGAGATCGAGGATCTGGCCGCGGCGCTTGTAGTCAAGGCCCTTGAGCACCATGTTCTCGACGTTGACGCGCGCGATCTCCATCTCCGCGAGCTTCGCCTGGATGAGCTGGAACTCGCCGATCGGCTTGCCCCACAGCTCACGCGTCTTGGCGTAGTCCACGCACAGGCGCAGGCACTCTTCGATGATGCCGAGGCTGAACGTGGCGATGCCGAACCGCTCCGCCACGAAGTTGGCCCGGGCCGACTCGCGACCGTCCGCCTTGGGGGCGTCCGCGAGGCGCGGCTCGCCGGCCAGCAGGTTGTCCGTGGTGACGCGGACGTGGTCGAAGAACAGCTCGCCCGTGGGGGAGGAGTGCATCCCCATCTTGCGGAACGCCTTGCCCTGGGTGAGCCCCTCCATGCCCTTCTCGAGCACGAAGATCATCACGGGCGCCTCGCGCTTGTCGGCTCCCGAGCCGTCGTCGAGCTTGGCGTAGACCACCATCGTGTCGGCGTACGGCCCGTTGGTGATGAACGTCTTCTGCCCGTTGAGGACCCAGCCGTCGCCGTCCGGCTTGGCGGTGGTCCGCATGCCGCCGAAGGCATCCGAGCCCGAGTCGGGCTCGGTGATCGCCCAGGCGCCGACCTTCTCGAGCGTGAGCAGGTCGCGCACCCAGCGCTTGCGCTGCTCGATCGTGCCGAGGGCGTTGATCGTGGCCGCGGTCATGCCGGCCGAGATCCCGATGGACGTGGGAATGCCGGGGCAGACCTTGACGAGCTCGATGTTGGAGATCGTCATCGTGGAGGAGTCCATCTCCTCGGGCTGCGCCACGTCGAACGGCGTGCCGGCTATCAGCGCCTCGTCGCGCGCGATCTCCCAGTCGAACTTCTCCGCGGCCGCCTCAGCGATGCCGAACGTGGCGTAGTAGTCCCGGGCGATCTCGTACGGGGGCACGCCGCCGTGCTCCAGGTCGTCGCGGGCCGGGCGGACGGTCGCGTCGACCCACTTGCGCACGGCCTCGCGGACGGTGACGTCGTCCTCGGACCAGATGAAGGCGCTCACGTCAGATCCGCTCGATGATGGTGCCGGACGCCTGTGCGCCGCCGGCGCAGGCAGCGATCAGCGCGGTGGAGGCGTCGCGACGCTCGAGCTCGTGCAGGGCCGAGGTGATGAGGCGTACGCCGGTGGCGCCGACCGGGTGGCCCAGCGCGATCGCGCCGCCGTTGACGTTGATCTTGTCGGCGGGCACCTGGTGCACCTTCGCCCAGCTCATGACCACGGCAGCGAAGGCCTCGTTGACCTCGCAGATGTCGATGTCACCGATGGTCATCGATGTGTCGGCGAGCATCTTCTCGGTCACCTGGACCGGGCCGTCGAGGTGGTAGTACGCCTCTGCGCCCACGAGGGCGGAGGTGACGATGCGCGCGCGGGGGGTGAGGCCCTGCGCCTTGGCGACATCGGAGTCCATGATCAGCAGTGCGGCAGCACCGTCGGTGATCTGGGAGGCGGTGCCGGCGGTGTGCAGCCCGCCCTCGAGCACCGGCTTGAGCGTGCCGAGCTTGTCGAGGGTGGTGTCGCGGACACCCTGGTCGGTGGTGACCTCGCGGGTCTGACCGGTGTCGGCGCCCTCCTCGTCGAGGACGGGGGCGACGATGCTCATCGTCTCGCGCGTGAAGCGTCCCTCGTCGAGGGCGACGCGGGCCTTCTGCTGGGACCAGAGGCCGAACTCGTCGAGGTCCGTACGGCTGAAGCCGCGGTCCTTGGCGATGCGGTCGGCGCCGGTGAACTGGTCGGGAAGGTCGATGTTCCACTCGGCGGGACGCGGGTCGCCCATGCCCTTGGGCACGTTGCCGCCCAGCGGCACGCGGGACATGGCTTCGACGCCGCAGGCGATGCCGGCGCTGATCAGGTCGCTGGCGACCATGGCGTTGATGAGCGAGGCGGCCTGCTGGCCGGAGGCGCACTGGGCGTCGATGACGGTCGAGGCGGTGTCGTTGTGCAGGCCGGCGTGCATCCAGGCGCGGCGCACCATGTTGTTGGACTGCTCACCCGCCTGGGTGACCACGCCTCCGACGACCTGACCGATCAGGCTGGAGTCGACGCCCGCGCGGCGCAGCACCTCCGTCTGGGCGTGGCCGAGGAGGGTTGCCGGGTGGACGCCCGCGAGCCACCCCTTGCGCTTGCCGAGGGGCGTACGGACTGCTTCGACGATGACTGGGTATCCCATGCGCTGAGAATAGAACACGTTCTCGTTTTGCGGGAGACCGTGTGGCGTGATGCTTGATACGGCGACTTTGCGTGATCCTCTTCACAACCTACCGGCGGTATGTAACCATTCACCTCGACGTAGAACCTGTTTCAAATGATCTTGGGAGGGATCTTTGTGACCGCAGCACCCGCACTGCCCGAGGGGTTTGACCCCACCGACCCCGCCATCAACAAGGTGGGCGTCCCGCTCAAGGAGTTCATGGAGCTGCGCAAGACGGCTCCGGTCTTCTGGGTGGAGCAGGGCCCGGAGGCCTGCGCTGGATTCGAGGACGGTGGCTACTGGGCGATCAGCAAGCACGCCGACATCGCCGCCGTCTCCAAGGACAGCAAGAAGTTCTCCACCGCGGAGAACGGCGCCATCATTCGCTTCGCGCCCGACATGACGCGCGACCAGGTGGAGCTGCAGAAGGTCATGCTCATCAACAAGGATGCGCCCGACCACACCAAGATGCGCCAGATCATCAGCCGCGGCTTCACGCCGCGCGCCATCGGCGCCCTGCACGAGATCCTCCAGGAGCGCGCCGACAAGATCGTCTCCGACGCGCTGGCCAAGGGCGAGGGTGACTTCGTCCACGACGTCGCGGCCGAGCTGCCGCTCCAGGCGATCGCGGACCTCATGGGCGTTCCCCAGGAGGACCGGGCCAAGCTGTTCGACTGGTCCAACCAGATGCTCTCGTACGACGACCCGGACGTGGAGGGCAACGAGGAGATCGCTGCCGCCGAGATCCTCGGGTACGCGATGGGCCTGGCCGACCAGCGTCGTCAGGACCCCAAGGACGACATCATCACCAAGCTGATCTCGCCCCACGACGACGGCTACGGCACGTTGACCGACGACGAGTTCGGCTTCTTCGTGATCCTGCTCGCCGTGGCGGGCAACGAGACCACGCGCAACGCGATCACCCACGGCATGATGGCGTTCTTCGACAACCCCGAGCAGTGGGAGCTGTGGAAGAACGAGCGCCCCTCGACCATGGTCGACGAGGTCATCCGTTGGGCCACGCCGGTGGTGTCGTTCCAGCGCACCGCGCTCGAGGACGTCGAGATCGGCGGCCAGATGATCAAGAAGGGCCAGCGTGTCGGCATCTTCTACGCCTCCGGCAACCACGACGAGGACGTCTTCGAGAACTCGCTGACGTTCGACATCGCGCGCAAGCACAACCCCCACCTGGCCTTCGGTGGGCACGGCGCGCACTACTGCATCGGCGCCAACCTTGCGCGCCTCGAGGTCGAGATCATGTTCAACACGATCGCCGACAAGATGCCCGACCTGAAGCCCGCCGGCGAGCCCACCCGCTTCCGCAGCGCGTGGATCAACGGCATCGTGAGCCTGCCTGTCACGTACGCCTGAGGCAGGCCACCTGTACCTCATTGAGGGAGGGAAACCTGGCCGTCGCACCCCCCGAGCGACGGTCGGAAACACGTGAGGGGCCCGGTACTGGGTGTGACCGGGCCCCTCGCGTCATTTGATCAGCTCCGGATCGGGTCAGCTCCGGGCAGTCAGGACGAGGGGACCGTCGTCGGTGATCGCGATGGTGTGCTCGCTGTGCGCGCCGCGGGACCCGTCGGCGCTGCGCAGGGTCCAGCCGTCGGCGTCGGTGACGATCTCGTCGGTCGTGGCCAGGAACCACGGCTCGATCGCGATGACCAGCCCTGGGCGCAGGCGATAGCCGCGCCCGGGGCGGCCGTCGTTGGGCACGTGCGGGTCGCCGTGCATCGTGCGGCCCACTCCGTGGCCGCCGAACTGGAGATTGATGCTCAGGCCCTCGCCCCGGGCGACCTCACCGATGGCGTGTCCCAGATCGCCGATCGTGTTGCCGACGAGGGCGACGTCGATGGCCGCGGCCAGCGCGCGCTCCGTGGCGTCGATGAGCGCCAGATCGTCTTCCCGCGGTGTGCCGACCACGACGCTGAGGGCTGAGTCGCAGACCCAGCCATCGACGCTGGCGGCGAAGTCCACGCTGAGCAGGTCGCCGTCGCGCAGGGTGTAGTCGTGGGGGAGGCCGTGCAGGACGGCGTCGTTGACCGAGGTGCACAGGACGTGCCCGAACGGCGACGCGCCAAAGCTCGGGTGGTAGTCGACGTAGCACGAGGTGGCGCCGCGCTCGGCGATCATCCGCGCGGCCAGTGCGTCGAGCTCGAGGAGGTTCATGCCCACGGCCGCCGTCTCCTTCAGGGCGGTGAGGACGTCCGCGACGAACGCCCCCGCGGGACGCATCCGGTCGATCTCGGCAGGCGTGCGCAGTTCGATCATGCGCTCCACCGTACGGGCATCGCTCAGACGGTGAGCAGGCTGGTCACCGCGACCACCACGGTCGCGATGACCTCGCCGATCCCCAGCGCCTTGGGTGTCGGCCGGCGCGGGGGGACGACGCCGGCGCGCACGGTCAGCATGGCGAACACGACGACCAACCCCCACGAGACCCACACCATGGCGATCGTGGCGGCGGCGTGGAACGCGACGGAGCAGGCCAGGAACCGCGCGTTGCCGCGTTCGCGGATCGCGCTCTTCACGTAGAACACGGTCCCGCAGAAGTACGCCGCCTGGACCGCCGCGAGCACCCAGGCCGTCGGGAGGTCCGGGTCGACGCCCGCATCGGCGGCCACGACCGCCATGAGGGTGGAGCCGACCGTGGTCGTGAGGCCGGCCAGGAGTTCACGCTCGCGACGCGCGGAGGCGGCCACCAGGCCCACGCCGAGCGGCACCACGAACAGCGGGGCCCACCGGATGAGCCCCGGGTCGACGCCAGCGACGACGGCCCCGGTGACGGCTGCTGCGGTGCCGTACGCGAGGACCGGCGGCCGGTGCCGCGCGCGTCGGCCGGACTTGAGCCACACCGACGTGGCGTGGAAGGCGAAGTAGCCCACGAACCAGAACAGGGTCAGCGGCAGGTGCACCCAGGTCACACCGGCGTGGAGGACCCCGACGAGCACGGGGGAGGCCAACATCGCCCAGGCGCCGTGCTGGTGGGGGACCCATCCGGGGGCGCGTCGTCTCGCCACGCCACGACCGTACGGGGAACCGGGGGCAGACGGATGGGCCGATCGTCCCGTCCGGGCGAGGACGTACGCCCGGACGGAACGATCTGGTGGGTTGCTCGATCAGCTGGTGGGCTTGTCAGCCCCGACGACCCACATCGCGAAGAACTGCGAGCCTCCGCCGTACGCATGACCCAGGGCACGGCGTGCGCCGTCGATCTGGTGGTCCCCGGCCGCGCCGCGCACCTGCAGGGCGGCTTCGCCGAAGCGGAGCATCCCGGAGGCCCCGATGGGGTTGGACGACAGGACGCCGCCCGACGCGTTCACGGGGATCCGCCCCGTCATCGCGGTCTCCCCGGCCTCGGTGAGCTTCCAGCCCTCGCCCTCGGCGGCGAAGCCGAGGTTCTCCAGCCACATGGGCTCGAACCAGCTGAACGGGACGTAGATCTCAGCGGCATCGATCTCGTCGATGGGCGAGGTGATGCCGGCCTGCTTCCACAGGGCGGCGGCAGCGTCGCGGCCGGCCTGCGGGTTCACCTGGTCGCGTCCGGCGGCCGTGGTGGTCTCCGAGCGCATGATGGTGCCGTGGATCCACGCCGGGTTCGGCGATGCCTTGGCGGTGTCCTCGTCGGCGATGACCAGAGCGCAGGCGCCGTCGGAGGACGGGCACGTCTCGTCGTAGCGAATCGGGTCCCACAGCATCTGGCTGGCCAGCACCGTGTCGACCGTCGTGCCCTCGTTGTGCAGGTGGGCGTACGGGTTCTTCAGCGCGTTGTTGCGGTCCTTGGCCGCCACGATCGCGCCCACGTGGGTCGGGGCCCCGGAGCGGCGGATGTACGAGCGCACGTGCGGGGCGAAGTAGCCGCCCGCTCCCGCGTGGACCGGCATGATGAAGGGCACGGGCACCGAGAGGGCCCACATCGCGTTGGACTCCGACTGCTTCTCGAAGGAGACCGTGAGCACGCGCTTGTGCACGCCCGACTGCACCAGCGACGCGGCCACGATCGCCGTCGATCCGCCCACCGAGCCGGCCGTGTGGACGCGCAGGAGCGGCTTGCCCACCGCGCCGAGCGCCTCGGCGAGGTAGAGCTCGGGCATCATGACGCCCTCGAAGAGGTCAGGCGCCTTGCCGACGACGACGGCGTCGATGTCATCGAACGTCATGTTGGCGTCGAGCAGGGCTCGGTCGATCGCCTCGCGGCACAGGCCGGCGATCGACACGTCCGCGCGGATCGCGCGGTGGTGGGTCTGGCCCATGCCGACGACGGCTGCCAGCTGCTTGCCCATCAGTTCTTCCCCTCCATCGTGCAGAACAGGTTCTGCTGCAGCGCCGGACCCGAGGTCGCGTGCGCGAGCACCTTGGTGGCGGTGCCGTCCCAGACGCGCTTGGCGGCCTCGCCGAAGCGGTTGAGGCCCGCGGTGAACATCGGGTTCGAGGCCAGGGCCCCGCCCGAGGGGTTGATGCGGACGTCGTCACCGAGGCCCGCCTCGCGGCGCAGGATGATCTCCTGGTGGCTGAACGGTGCGTGCAGCTCCGCGATCTCGACGCCCGTGAGGTCGAGGCTGGCGGCGGCGGCGCGAGCCGACGGGGACTCGGTGAGGGAGCGGGAGCCGAGGTGCAGCGGATCCACGCGGTGCGACAGGCCGGTGATCCACGCCGGGCGCTCGCAGATCTCGTACGCCCGGTCCTCGGCGGCCAGCACGATCGCGGCCGCGCCGTCGGTGACCGGCGCGCAGTCGTGCTTGCGCAGGGGGTCGGCGTACATCGGTCGGGCGAGCAGGTCGCTCACCGAGGACCCGCCCTTGCGGACCGCGTACTCGTTGGACTCGGCGTCGCTGAGCGACCGGTTCACGACCTCGGCCATCTGCTCCTCGGTCCAGGCCCCGGACTCCAGGCCCAGGCGGGCCTGGATGCCCGCGACGGAGACGGTGTCGGGCCAGATCGGAGTCATGGTGATCGGGTCGAACTGCAGCGCCAAGGTCCGGCGCAGCGTGCCTGCGGAGGACTTGCCGAAGCCGTACACCAGGGCGGTGTCCACCTCGCCCGTCTGGATCTTGAGCCACGCCTCGTAGAGCGCCCAGGCGGCGTCCATCTCGACGTGCGACTCGTTGACCGGCGGCAGGGCGCCGATCGCGTCGACCGACTGGACGAACGAGAAGGACCGTCCGGCGAGGTAGTCGGAGGAGCCCGAGCACCAGAAGCCGATGTCGGCCTTGGCCAGCCCGGTGGAGGCGTACAGCTCCTGGAAGATCGGGACGAGCATCTCCACCATGGTGGGAGAGCCGTCGAAGTCCGTGGTCTGTCGTTGGGCGTACCCGACGACTGCGACGTCACGCATGTAGGTGCCCTTTCTCAGAGGTGGTGCTTGTAGGTGTCGAACTCCGCGTCCGGTTCGTCGACCGGGCGGAAGTGGCTGATGTTCTCGATCGTGGTGCCCCACTCGGCGCGGTCCTTCCAGACCGCCTCCACGCGCATGCCCATCCGGACCTGATCGGCCGGGATCTCCAGGACGATGTGCTGCAGGGCGATGTCGGCTCCGTCGAGGAGCACGTACGCCGAGACGTAGGGCGGCTTGATGTGCTGCCCCATGAACGGCACATTGACGATGCAGTACGTCGTGACGGTGCCGCGGTGGGACAACTCGACCTCGTCGGCCGTCGGGACGCCGCAGGTGGGGCACGCGCCACGCGGCGGGACGTAGACCTTGCTGCACGAGGGGCAGCGCTGCGCGACGATACGGCCCTCGGCGAGCCCCCGGTAGAAGGCGGACTCCTCGGGACTGGCGGCGTACACGTAGTCGAGTTGCACCGGGGTCGTCACGCCGGTCACGTCTCCTTCGCCCTGCGCGGGGCGGGGCGCGTCGGTCGCGTCCTCGGGCTCGACGCATGCGATGTCGGTGATGGCGCCCTGGCGCTCGTCGGCCCAGCGCACCTGGACGCGCATCCCGGTGCTGACCTGCGAGGGGTCGCTCACGTCCAGTGCGTGCAGCAGGGTGCCGTCCGCGCCGTCGAAGCGCACGAGCGCCCACGCGAAGGGGCGGTCGAAGGGCTGGCCGGCGACGGGCTCGGGGACCCAGGACCAGCTCACGACGGAGCCGCCGGGGCCGACCTCGACGAAGTCGGAGGTCTGGGCGTGCGTGACGGGGTCGAACTCTGCGGGGGGTACGAGGACCTCGCCGCGCGAGGTCCGACCACCGATGACGACTCCGTCTCGCAGGCCGGTCAGGAAGCGACCGAGGACCGGGCCCGTGGAGCGGGTGTAGTCGAAGGCCACCCTGATGGGTTGCGACAGTGTGCGGGGCATGGACGACATGGCCGAGAGTGAAACAGGTTCTAGATTTCGTCGCAAGGGTTCCCTAGGGTCGTGATGAAATCGCCGTGGCGCGTTTCACATACCGGACGTATGTGGCCTGTGAACTGGGAGGACTCCGCGACATGAAGCTCGGTCTGCAACTCGGATACTGGGGTGCGCAACCCCCCAACGGCGTGTCGGAGCTCGTCTCCGCAGCCGAGGGAGCGGGGTGGGATGCACTCTTCACTGCCGAGGCGTGGGGCTCTGACGCGTTCACGCCCCTGACCTGGTGGGGGCGCGAAACCGAGCGGCTACGGCTCGGGACGAGCATCGTCCAGATGTCGGGACGCACGCCCACGTCCATTGCCATGCACGTGCTCACGCTCGACCACCTCAGCGGGGGGCGGATGATCCTGGGAATGGGCGTCAGCGGCCCGCAGGTCGTGGAGGGGTGGTACGGCCAGCCCTTCAGCAAGCCGCTGGCCCGCACGCGGGAGGTCGTCGACATCATTCGCCAGGTGCTGGCGCGTCAGGCGCCCGTCACCAACGACGGGCCGCACCACCCGCTGCCGTACGCCGGACCCGGCGCGATGGGGCTGGGCAAGCCGCTCAAGCCCATCGTCCACCCGTTGCGCGCTGACGTGCCGATCTGGCTCGGCGCCGAGGGGCCCAAGAACGTGGCCCAGACGGCCGAGATCGCGGACGGGTGGATTCCGATCTTCTACACGCCGCGCTCTGCGGGGATGTACCAGCCGTGGCTGGACGAGGGCTTCGCCCGCCCCGGCGCGCGGCGTACCCGGGACGACTTCGAGATCGCGGCGACCTGTCACCTCCAGGTGACCTCCGGCGCCGCCGAGACCCAAGCGGTCATCGACGGCATGAAGCCCGTCGTCGCCCTGTACATGGGCGGGATGGGTGCCAAGGACGCCAACTTCCACAAGAACGTCTTCGAGCGGATGGGGTACGGCGCACTCGCCGACCAGGTCCAGGCGCACTACCTCGCGGGCGAGAAGGAGAAGGCCGTCGGGCTGATCCCCGACGAACTCGTCGACGACATGCACATCATCGGAGAGCCGGGACAGGTGCGCGAGCGCGTCGCCCAGTGGGAGGAGACCGGAGTGACCACTCTGCTGCTGAGCTGCCGCAGCGCCGACGAGGTGCGCACCGTCGCGGAGGTGCTCGCATGAGCGTCTCCTCAGCCACCGCCTCTTCGGGCCTCGCCTCCTCGGGCAACGCGACCACCGTCAACGCCGCGGCCCTGCCCGGCAACGAGTCGCTGCGCCACGGCACCCACAACGGACACCTCATGGTCCAGGCCCTGCGCCGCCACCGGGACCGCCCCATCATCGAGCTGGGCGACGTCACTCTCACCGGGGGCGAGGTGTCGGAGCGGATCAGCCAGTACGTCCAGGCATTCGAGAGCCTCGGTGCCGGGGCCGACACCACGGGCGCGCTCCTGGCCCTGAACCGGCCCGAGGTCCTCTTCATCATCGGCGCCGGACAGACCCAGGGCTTCCGCCGGGTCGCCCTGCACCCGCTCGGTTCCGCCGACGACCATGCGTACGTCATCAACGACGCGGAGGTCACGACCCTGGTCGTCGATCCGTACTTCGCCGCGCGCGCCGTCGAGTTGCTCGACAAGTGCCCGCGCCTGACCCAGGTGCTGACGATCGGCCCCGTACCGGCCGAGCTCGAAGGCCGCGCCAGCGACCTCGTCGCCGCGGCTGCGCAGTTCGCCCCGGTGGCCCTGGAGGCGCGGCTGCTGCCGCCCGACCACATCGTGTCGTTCGCCTACACCGGCGGCACCACGGGTCGCCCCAAGGGAGTCATCGGGCTCGCGCAGTCGATGAACACCATGGCGAGCATCCAGCTGAGTGAGTGGGAGTGGCCCCAGGAGCCCCGATTCCTGATGTGCACGCCCCTCTCGCATGCGGGCGCCGCGTTCTTCGTCCCGGTCGTCATCAAGGGCGGGACCCTCTTCGTGACCGCGCGCTTCGACCCCGCCGAGGTGCTCGCGACCATCGAGGAGAAGAAGATCAACTCCCTGATGCTCGTCCCGACGATGCTCTACGCGCTCCTGGACCACCCCGACAGCCGTACCCGCGATCTCAGCTCGCTGGAGACGGTCTACTACGGGGCCTCCGCGATCAACCCCGTGCGTCTGGCCGAGGCGATCGAGCGGTTCGGGCCGATCTTCGCGCAGTACTACGGCCAGTCCGAGGCTCCGATGGCGATCACCTACTTCGCCAAGGGCGACCACGTCGACGCGCAGGGCCGGCCGCTGACCGAGCGACTCACCTCCTGCGGTCGCCCCGCACCGTTCGTACGGACCGCGCTGCTGGGCGAGGACGACCAGCCCGTCGCGGTGGGTGAGCCCGGCGAGATCTGTGTCGCCGGGCCGCTGGTCTCCGGGGGCTACTGGGGGATGCCCGAGGAGACGGCCGAGACCTTCCGCGACGGCTGGATGCGCACCGGCGATGTGGCTCGCGAGGACGAGGACGGCTTCTGGTACATCGTGGACCGGACCAAGGACATGATCGTGACCGGCGGCTTCAATGTCTTCCCCCGCGAGGTGGAGGACGTCGTGGCCACGCACCCCGCCGTCGCCCAGGTCGCCGTGATCGGCACCCCGCACGAGAAGTTCGGCGAGCAGGTGACGGCGTTGGTGGTCACCCGCCCGGGGGTCGAGCTCGACGACGCTGCCATCGCGGAGATTCAGGCGCTGGTCAAGGAGCGCAAGGGTGCCGTGCAGTCGCCCAAGCAGGTGCTGGCGGTGGAGGCCATCCCGCTGACGGGATTGGGCAAGCCGGACAAGAAGGCGCTGCGAGCACAGTTCTGGACGGGCGAGCGCTCCGTAGGCTGAGTGCACTCACGGCAGTCGGGCGCGGTCGACGCCCGCCCGACTGCCGTCCGGCTCAGGAGCGGTCCACCAGGCCGTGCTCGTGAGCGAAGACCACGACCTGGACCCGGTCGCGCAGGCCGAGCTTGCGCAGGATCGAACCGACGTGGGTCTTGACCGTCGACTCGCCGCTGAACGTCTGCTCGGCGATCTCCGCGTTGGACAGGCCGCGCGCGACCGCCGCAAAGACCTCCAGTTCGCGCTCGGTGAGCTCATGGAAGGAGGGCGGGGTCAGCGTCTGGGCGCGGAACTGTCCGTCCATCAGGGCGGCCAGGTCGTCAGGGGCGAGCACGGCGTGCCCGGAGTGGACCGTACGGATCGCGTCTGCCAGCAGCGCCGGAGTGGTTCCCTTCAGTAGGAACCCGCTGGCACCCAACCGGATGGCGCTCGCGGCCCGATCGTCGAGGTTGAAGGTCGTCAGCACGATGACCCGGACAGGGCGCGTACGTCCGGCCACGCGTTCGGGCGCGAAGATCTGCCTCGTGGCCTCGACGCCGTCCATCTCCGGCATGCGAATGTCCATGAGGACGACGTCGGGTTGCGCCTCGCCCACCGCGCGGACGGCGTCGATGCCGTTGTCGACCGAGCCCACCACCGTCATCCCCGGTTGAGCGTCGACGATGACCGCGACGCCCTCGCGGAAGAGGTCCTGGTCGTCGACGAGCAGGACGCGGATGTCGGGGTTCATGCGTGGCCTCCTCGGTAGCCGTCGAGTCTGCCCGGAAGCGGGATCCACGCCGTCACGGTGAAGGTGCCCTGGGCCTCGCGCACTCGTAGGTCCATCCTGCCGCCAACCGCCTCGAGCCGTCGGCGCATGCCGGCGAGCCCATGACCCGTCCGCGCGGGGGCGGGCGTGGGCGGGAGAGGGCCCGTGGCTGCGTCGTGCAGCGAGACGGGGACGGTGAGTTCGGCCTCCGACTGGGGCGCGTCGGTGGCCAGACGGTTGGTGACCTCGATCCGCAGGTCGCCGGCCCAGTGCCGCTCAATCTCGATCGGTGCGTCCGCTCGCCCGTGACGGACGGCGTTGGTCAGCATCTCCTGCAGCACCCGGTGGGCGACGCCGGCGAGGTCGGGCGGCAGCGGTCGTATGGCCCCCACCTCGGTGAATCGGACGTCACGCCCCCCGGCGCGGACCCCGTCCAGAAGCGACTGCAGGGCGTCCTGGGCGGCCGGCGCCGGATGTGAGCCCGTGTCGTCCAGGACGCGGCGCACGTCGTTCAGCGAACTGCGCGCAGTGTCGACGATCGTGCCCAGGGTGCGGTGCAGCGCCTCGGGATCCTGCTGGTACTGACCCGCCTCTGCCTGGGCCAGGATGACGGTCAGGGAGT
Source organism: Actinomycetes bacterium (assembly GCA_023460975.1). Lineage (GTDB taxonomy): Bacteria > Actinomycetota > Actinomycetes > Propionibacteriales > Nocardioidaceae > Nocardioides. Next base: position 227,149 of record JAEWOG010000092.1, on the reverse strand, counting down.
GCCCGACCACGTCGTGGACGTCGCGGGCCAGTTGAGCCTGTCCCTCGCGCAGCCTCGCGACTTCGGACGCCGCGTCGCGCTCAGCCTCGGCGACGACCTGGGAGCGAGCGGAGTCGCGCGAGACCTGGCGCAGGCGGACGGCAAGTCCGAGCAGCCACGGCACCGAGAGCATCAGCAGGCCGACGATGCCCAGCACCACGTGCCAGCCCCACGCGGACTCGCTGGCGTAGCGAGCCACGTCCGCCAGCCCCCAGGCTCGCAGTTGCTCGAGGAAGGACCACGCGCCCCGGTCCACGACGGTGAAGATGAGCAGTACGGCCAACGCGGCGCCCAGGGGCACGCTCAGGGCGCTCGCGACCAGCGTGACCCGGGATCCCCACGCCGCGCACGCGAAGGCGATGAAGGCGACCCCGACCTGCGCGAGCAGCACCGGGGTGGGAGCGAGGAACTGGAAGGCGAGGAGCAGCCACAGGCCCGCGAGGGCCCACCCGGGCCACCGGCCCGCGAGCACGACCAGACCGGCCGTCGCCGCGGTCACGAGCAGTGGCAGCAGCTCTGGGTCCCGCAGCGTCTGGAAGGCGCCGATGCCGCAGGCCACGACGGCGGCGGCCACGGCGGCCAGCATGCGGTTCACCACGACGGCAGCCTCTCACGGCTCGTACGACCGTGCGGCTCGTGGTCCCTGCCGTCGTCGCTCGCGTCCTGCGTTCGGGCGCCGAGCAGGGGCCGTTCGACGAACCTCCAACTCGCGGCGGCGATGACCACGGTGAGCACGACGGCGAGCACAGCGCCCCACGCTCCGTGCGGGCGCAGCCACAGGCTCAGCGGGTAGTTCCACAGATAGGCGCCGTACGACACCGTCCCCAGCCACGCGAGTGCGCGGAGCGGCTGCGGGCGCACCACGCGCCACTCGCGCCAGGCGAGCAGAAGCAGGGCCGTGAGGAGGGCCACCGCAGGCCCCACGACGGCATAGGTCCACACGTGACCGCGCACCTCGCTCACCGCGAGCACGGCCAGCGCCACGAGGGCGGACGCCACGAGCCAGGCCGGGGGGCGGGGGAGTCGTTCCTCGCACCATCGCGCCGCGACGCCGATCACGAAGCAGCCCGCCCAGCTCGTGGGCAGGACGTACGCGTTGTCGGGCACCTCCCACAACCACCACAGCGTCGCAGCGCACGCCAGGGCCGACGCGACCGCGGCCACGGCGATGGCGACGCCCACCCGGCCGCGGCGCCAAGCCAGCAACAGGAGTGCGGGCAGCACCAGATAGAACTGCTCCTCGCCCGCGAGCGTCCACAGGTGGAACGACGTTTCCGTCGTCTCCGGTCGCCCGGGCAGATTGGCCGTCCACGTGAGGGCAACCAGCCAGGTGGCGGGCAGGGCAGATCGTTCCTCGGGGGAGCTGGCCAGGACGGTGACGAGGGTGATCGCGCACAGCACGACGAGGAGCGCGGGGACCAGTCGCCTGGCTCGCCGGGCGTAGAACGTGCGCAGGCGCAGCGTTGAGGTCCGGCGGAGCTCAGCGAACAGGACGCCCGAGATGAGATACCCCGACAGGGTGAAGAACATGACCACGCCCACGACGCCGGCCCCCGGGAACACCGCGGGGAGGGCGTGGCGGGCCATCACCCCCGTGATGGCGATGCCGCGCAGCAGGTCCAGGGACTCGACACGACGCGTGTTCACCGCGTCGCGGCCTCAGGGCGGCGGTCCGCGACGAGCGCAGCGCTCACGAGCTCCTCGACCAGTGCGGGGTAGGAGAGTCCGGCGGCCGCGAACATGCGCGGGACCTGCGACTGAGGCGTCATGCCCGGCACTGTGTTGATCTCGTTCAGGACGAAGCCCGCCTCGGTCAGGAAGAAGTCGACCCGCGCCACCCCGGCACAGCCCAGCCCAGTGAACAGGCGGCGGGCGAGTTCCTCGAGCTCGGTGAGCCGTGCGGGCGGCAGGGGAGCGGGGACCACGAACCGGGCGCCGCCGTCGTACTTGGCCTCGTAGTCGAAGAACCCGGCGACGTCGATCTCCAGCGGGGGCGAGACGAGCAGTGTGCCGTCAGCCCGCTTCAGCACTGCCACATCAATCTCGCGGCCGACCAGGATTTCCTCGGCGAGCACCCGGGTGTCGTGTCGGAAGGCCTCCGCGAGTGCGGGCTCCCACTCTTCGGGGCAGCGTGCCGGGCTCACGCCTTGGCTCGATCCGCCGACGACCGGCTTCACCACCGCGGGCTCGCGCCACGGGTGCTCCGCGCCGCGTACGAGGAGGCGGGCCGGTGCGACCGCCACGCCGAGCTCGGCGGCGACGAGCTTGGTGACCCACTTGTCCATCGCCACGGCGCCGGCGGCGACGCCCGAGCCCACGCACGCCAGGCCCAGCATCGTGGCGAGACCAGCGAGCGTGCCGTCCTCGCCGTGGGGACCGTGGACCAGAGGGAAGAGGACGTCGCAGTCCGCGAGTCGGGCCATCGCCACGGCGGTGGCCACGGGCGTCCCGTCCCGTTCGCACCACCGGCCCGCGAGATCGAGGTCGAGTCGGTCCACGTCGTGGGTCTCGGCGAGCGCGCGCTGCACGCCGTCCGCGGTGGCCAGCGACACGTCGTGCTCGGAGTTGGCGCCGCCCCCGACGACGGCCACGCGGACCGTCATGCGACGCACTCCGCCAGCGGCGCCGACGCGAGGGCGGGCGCGGGAGCCGGTACGCGTCGGACACGGCCGCCGATTCCGGTCAGCACCTCATGCTCCAGCCGGTCGGACCACGTCGCCCACTCGGACAGCGTCGGGCCGCCCGGGCCGAAGATCGTGGCCATCGTGCCCGCGGCCACGGGCTGCCCGCCGAGGTCCACGACGCACTGGTCCATGGACACGGCACCCACGATGGCGCGACGGACGCCGGCCACGGAGACCTCGGCGCGGCCGGAGGCGCTGCGCGGAATCCCGTCCGCGTACCCCAGAGGCAACAGTCCCAGCCAGGACTCGTGACTCGTGCGGTGGTCGTGGCCGTAGCCGACCGTGGCACCGGCCCTGACGCGGCGCACCTGCGCCAGCGGGGCCTCGAGGCGCGCGACCGGGTCGAGCCGCCCCAGCCCGGAGGGATCGATGCCGACCAGTCCGGCGCCGGTCCGCAGGAGCGTGTGATGGGTCCGGGGCGCCCCGAGTGCTGCGGACGTCGCAGCCAGGTGGCGCAGGCGCGGGTGCAGGCCGTACGAGCCAGCGACACTCACCGCGTGGTCGAAGGCGCGGACGCCTTCCTGGTGGCAGGGCTCCCCGACGTGATCGCCGCACCCCAGATGCCCCATCACGCCGACGCAGCGGACCAGCCCCGCGCGCTCGGCGATGCTGACCTGCGCGCACAGCGCGGGCCAGTCGTAGTCAGGGCAGCCGTCGCGTGACATGCCGCAGTCGGCGAAGAGGTGGACGCGCACCGGACGCGTCGCTCCCGGGGTCAGTGCCGGTGAGCGGGTGAGCAGCGCCCGCAGGTGCTCCACCGATCCCACCGCGACCTCCAGGCTGGGCGTCTCGGCGAGGCTCCGGCGCTGTTCGGCCAGCTCGTCGGGCGTGGTCAGCCAGGCCAGCACTCCGACGCCGAGGTCGGCCACCTCGCGCGCCTCGGCCAGCGTCGCGGCCCCCAACCTGGAGGCGCCGGCGTCCAGCGCTGCCCGCGCCACCGTCCGAGCTCCGAGCCCGAACCCGTTCGCCTTCACCACGGCCATGAGGGGCGTGCGGCGTGGCCCGCGCAGGCGTACGACGTTGGAACGGATGGCTGTGGGGTCGACCAGCAGGCGTGCCTGCCCAGTCGCGGCGCTCATGCCACGTCCTGGTGCGGCTCGCGCAGTTCGACGGGGCCGTGCACCGCGGCGTCCGCGCCGGTGCTCAGCGCCCAGTACCGGTCGCCCCACGACCAGTGCCACCACTCCGTGGGGTAGTTGACCAGACCCGCCTCCTCGAGCGTTGCGCTCAGCAGATCGCGGTTCCTCCTGGCCGTGCCACGCACGGCGGGGGAGGCGGTGAAGCAGCGGCCGCCCGACTGCTCGGGAGTGGCGTCGATCGGGCAGCCGAGGTCGAGTTCGCGTCCCTGCTCGTCGCACAGCGTGAGGTCCACGGCCGAGCCGGACACGTGGCCCGCGACATCGATGGGGGCAACGAAGCGACTCACCAGGCGGGCCAGCTCGGCGGGCCCCACTCCCGGGCGCGCGGCGCACACCTCGGCGGTGTACTCGGTGATGATCGCCCGCTGGTCCGACACCGTACGGTGGCCCTCCCGCACGAGCAGGCTCACCCCTTGCGGCAGGAGCCTCTGGGCGATGTCGAGGCGCTGTGCGACGCCGAGGCGGACAGCGCAGCCGTGGGGCGAGAGAGCGTGGGGGAGGGCGACCAGCGGCTCGTCGTTCTCCAGGACGGGAACGGCGCGGACGCGAGGATCACTCAGGAGCAGGGTCATGCCTCGACGCTAGGAGCGCGGGCGCGCCGAAACCTCCGCCTGAGGTACCGAGGTGGTGGCCCCAAGGATGAGGCGTCGTCGCCCGCGGGGCGGACTCACTCCTCGGGGCCGGTGAGCTCGGTGCGCTGCTTCTTCTCGAGCTTGCGGACGTGATGATCGATCCGACTCGTCCGCTCGAGGCGTACGCGGATCACGTTGATCGCGCTGAAGAGGGTCACGAACGCGGGCCACGGGAAGTCGTGGCCCATGAGGAACCAGATGCCCCAGCAGATGGCGTTGACGGTCAGGAAGCCGACGATCGCCTCGCGCAGATCGCCGCGGTACTTCTCCCTCGCCAGGGCGGGAAGGTCCGGGGCCACCCGGCGGACCAGGCCGTCCAGCAGCGGCACGAGGTCGCCCAACGTGCGCGACTCCGCGAGCCGTGCGCTGCGCTCGGCATGCTCATCGGGGCTGAGGCGCCCTTCGGCATAGGCGTGGCTCAGCACGTCCTGCACGACGTCGCGGTCGGCGTCCCCGGCGCGCAGGCCCGCATTCGACGCCGCCCGCGGGTCGTCGTCGAACCTCTGCCACACCTCGCTCACGGTGCCAGCCTACGGCGTCACGCAGTGCCCTGCCTCAGCGCTCGACGGGCCAGCCGCGCTGGATCCAGCCGCCGGTTCCCTCGGTGACGTTGACGGCGTCGACTCCGTTGCTCGCGAGCATGTCGACGACCGCGCGGCTCCGTCCGCCTGCCTGGCAGATGACGTGGATGCGCTGCCCTGCCGGCAGTTCGGACAGGCGCGCGGCGACGTCGTTCATGGGGATGTTGACGGCCCCGGGGACGTGCCCCGAGGCGTACTCGTCGATCTCGCGCACGTCGAGCACGAAGCCGCCCTCGGCGTGGGCCGCCGCGAAGGTGTCGAGGTCCTGTTCCTCGGGGTGAGCCTCAGCCTCGGCGATCTGGGCGCGCACCTGGTCCATGTCCAGGGCCTTGGCCTGGGTGATGATGTCGTCCAGCGCGGGCGCGGGGAGGGCTCCGGGCTGGTTGAACAGCAGGACGCCGTCGCGGAAGACCATGAGCGTGGGGATCGACGTGATCTGAGCCATGGTCGCGAGCTCCTGCTCGGCCTCGGTGTCGACCTTCGCGAAGGTGGCATCGGAGTGCTGCTCGGATGCGGCCTCGAAGATGGGCGCAAACTGGCGGCATGGGCCGCACCACGCCGCCCAGAAGTCAACGAGGACGATGCCGGGTGCCGTGACGGTGGTCTCGAAGTCGGCCAGGGTCAGGTCGCGAGTGCTCATGGTTCGCCACCGTACTAGGCGGAAGGGCCGCACCCAACATCCCCCCCGGGGGATGGGATGCGGCCCTCGCCGGTCGTCGAGCGTGTCGTCAGCGGCCCTGGAACTGCGGAGCGCGCTTCTCGGCGAAGGCGCGCGGGCCCTCCTTGGCGTCGTCGGAGGCGAACACCGCGGCACCGCGGCGGGCGTCGTCGACCCAGCACTCATCCTCGTGCTTGCCCTCGGATTCGCGGATGGTCGCGAGGATGGCCTGGACGGCCAGCGGGCCGTTCTTGACGATCATGTCCGCGATCTCGCGGGCCTTGGCCAGCGCTCCGCCGTCGGGGACGACGTGGCCGATCAGGCCGAACTCCAGCGCCTCGCGGGCAGTGATGTGGCGACCGGTCAGCAGCATCTCCGCCGCGATGGTGGCCGGGATCTGGCGGGGCAGTCGTACGACCGACCCGCCGAGGGGGTAGAGGCTCCAGCGCGCCTCGGAGACGCCGAACTTCGCGGACTCGCCCGCGACCCGGATGTCGGTGGCGGTGAGGATCTCGGTGCCGCCCGCGATCGCGGGCCCCTCGACCGCGGCAATCAGGGGCTTGGTGAGGCGGTAGCCCTTGAGGAGCGGCTTGATGACCGTGGGGTCGTACTCGCCCGATGAGAAGCTCTCGCTCGGCGCCTTGCGCGACATGGCCTTGAGGTCCGCGCCCGCGCAGAAGTAGCCGCCGGCTCCCGTCAGGATCACTGCCCGCACGGAGTCGTCGCTGTTCACGCGTTCCCACGTCTGCTCCAGGATCGAGAGCATCTCGGTCGAGAGCGCGTTGCGTGCCTCGGGGCGGTTGAGGGTCACCGTGAGGACGTGGCCGTCCTGCTCGACGAGCGCGTGCGGCGCCTCGTAAGAATTTTCCAAACTCATGGTATGTGACTCTAGCCACAAAAGGAGAACCTGTTCTAGTCTCCGCCTCGTGGCTCACAACATTGCAGACCTTTTCGAACACGCCGTCGATGTCGTTCCGGATCGCACCGTGCTGCGCGTCGCCAACCGGACCGTCACCTACTCCGAGCTCGAGGCGGAGGCAAACCAGCTAGCTCACTACCTCCAGTCGCAAGGCCACGGCCCCGGCGATCACATCGGCATCTATGCCAAGAACAGCGTCGAGCACGTCGTCGCCCTGCTCGCGATCTTCAAGATCCGGGCGGTCGCGATCAACGTGAACTACCGCTACGTCGAGGGCGAGCTCGACTACCTCTTCGAGAACTCCGACATGGTCGGCCTCATCTTCGAGGAGCCGTACGCCCCGATGGTGGCGCTGACGGCTCCCAAGCGCGCTGACCTGCGCACGATCATCTCGATGCCGGACGCCACTGAGCCCGACTTCGCCGCCGACCTGGCCGGCTTCGGGGGCATCGCCTGGGAGGACGCCCTCAAGGGCCAGTCCGTCGAGCGCGACTTCGGGCCGCGCAGCCCCGATGACGTCTACATCGTCTACACCGGCGGCACGACCGGCTTCCCCAAGGGCGTCATGTGGCGTCACGAGGACTTCTGGCGCGTGCTCGGTCGGGGCATCGACGTCATGACGGGCGAGTTCCTGGAGGAGTACGACCAGTCCAAGACCGCGGCCAACACCGAGTTCCCGATGGTGATGTTCCCGCTGAGCCCCCTGATGCACGGCGGCGCCGCTGCGGCCCTGCTCATGCACCTGTTCGCCGGCGAGGTGACCGTGCTGGCGCCCAAGTTCGACCCCGCCGAGGCATGGCGCCTTGTCGAGGACGCCAAGGTCCAGGGCATCTTCATGACCGGCGACGCCATGGCTCGCCCCCTCATCGAGGAGTACGAGCGCGGCAACTACGACGCGTCCTCGCTCTTCGTCGTGGCGAGCAGCGCGGCGATCTTCAGCCGTCCCGTGAAGGAGCGCTGGATGGCCGCGTTCCCGAACGCGATCTTCACCGACTCCATCGGCGCCAGCGAGACCGGCTTCTCCGGCACCGCGGTGCAGTCCAACGAGAACATCCAGGGGCAGGGCCCGCTGGTCAACCTTGGTGCGCAGACCGTGCTCCTCGACGAGGAGAACAACGTCATCGACCTCACCCAGGTGGGTGCCATCGGCCGCGTCGGTCGTTCGGGCTGCATCCCGATCGGGTACTACAAGGACCCGGTCAAGACGGCGGAGACGTTCATCACCGTCAACGGCGAGCGCTACTCGGTGCCCGGTGACTTCGCGCGCGTCGAGGAGGACGGCATGGTCCGCCTACTCGGCCGCGGCTCCAACTGCATCAACACCGGTGGCGAGAAGGTCTACCCCGAAGAGGTGGAGATGACCCTCAAGGGCCACCCGGAGGTGTACGACGTGCTCGTCGTCGGCGTCGCGGACGAGACGTACGGTCAGTCCGTCTCGGCCGTGATTCAGCCGCGCGGCGACGTGAAGCCGTCCCTGGATGAGTTGAAGGAGTACCTGCGCCCGCTGCTGTCCGGATACAAGATGCCGCGGGCCGTGACGTACGTCGACGAGATCCCCCGCAGCGCCACGGGCAAGGCCAACTACCCGCGCGCACGCGAGCTCGTCACGGAAGGCAACTGATGCGCACTGACATCTGCGACGTCTTCGGCATCGAGTACCCGATGTTCGCGTTCACTCCCTCGGAGAAGGTGGCCGCGGCCGTCTCCCGTGCGGGTGGGCTCGGCGTGCTCGGGTGCGTACGGTTCAACGACCCCGAGGACCTCGAGACGACGCTGACGTGGCTGGACGACAACACCGACGGCAAGCCGTACGGCGTGGACGTCGTCATGCCCATGAAGGTGCCGACCGAGGGCAAGGCCGTCGACCTCGACGCGATGATCCCGCAGGCCCACAAGGACTTCGTGGAGTCGACGCTGACCAAGCTCGGCGTGCCGCCCCTGCCCGAGGGTGAGGGCCGCGAGGGCGTGCTCGGATGGCTGCACTCCGTGGCGCGCAGCCATGTCGACATCGCGCTGGCGCACCGGCCGGTGCTCATCGCGAACGCGTTGGGTTCGCCGCCGGTCGACGTCATCGAGAAGGCCCACGCACACGGGGTGAAGGTCGCCGCACTGGCGGGTGCCGCCAAGCACGCGATGAGCCACGTCGCCAACGGGGTCGACATCATCGTCGCCCAGGGCTACGAGGCGGGCGGCCACACGGGCGAGATCGCGGGCATGGTCCTCATCCCCGAGATCGTGGACGCCGTCGGTCCCGACGTGCCGGTGCTGGCCGCCGGAGGCATCGGGTCAGGGCGGCAGATGGCGGCAGCCCTCGCGCTCGGAGCTCAGGGCGCCTGGACGGGGTCGATGTGGCTCACCGTGAGTGAGTACGACCTGTCCGCGGGCACGGGCATCCGCGACGCACTGTTGCGTGCCGAGTCCACGGACACGGTGCGCAGCCGCGTCTACACGGGCAAGCCCGCACGCCTGCTCAAGACGAAGTGGACGGAGGCCTGGGCGCAGGAGGATGCTCCGGCGCCACTGCCGATGCCCCTGCAGAACCTGCTCGTCGCCGATGCCCACAACCGGATGAACTCGGGCGACAACCCGGACACCATCTCGATGCCGGTAGGCCAGATCGTGGGCCGGATGAACGAGGTGGAGCCCGTCGAGGTCGTCATCGAGCGGCTCGTGCGCGAGTTCGGCGAGGCGACCAAGCGCCTCTCTGCCATCAGCGAGGCGTGACGTCTCGATGAGTGTTCTCGACGTGGCGACGTCGAAGCGCGTCCGGACGGTTGTCCTCAACCGTCCGGACGCGCTGAACGCCTTCAACGAGGAGCTGTACGACGCTCTCGCCGACGAACTCCTCGCCGCAGCGCAGGACGACGAGGTGGCCGTCGTACTGCTCACGGGAGCCGGTCGCGCGTTCAGCGCCGGCACCGACCTGCTGGAGATGCACCAGATCGCCACCAACCCGGACTTCGTGCGGGGGCGCCACGGGTTCCCCGGGCTCCTGGACGCGCTCGTCGCGTTCCCCAAGCCACTCGTCGTCGCCGTGAACGGCTTGGGGCTCGGCATCGGGGCGACGGTCCTGGGCTTCGCAGATCTGGCCTTCATGTCCACCACGGCGCGTCTCAAGTGCCCGTTCACGAGCCTGGGTGTGGCCCCCGAGGCCGCCTCGAGCCTGCTGTTCCCGCAGCTGCTCGGGCGCCAGAACGCCGCCTGGATGCTGCTGTCGTCGGAGTGGGTCTCGGCCGCCGAGGCTCTGGAGATGGGTCTGGTCTTCCGGCTGTGCGGGCCCGACGACCTGATGGCGCAGGCCACGCGGCACGCCGAAGTGTTGGCGGCGCGTCCGATCTCCAGCCTCAAGGCCGTCAAGGCGGCGATGACGGCACCGTTCCGAGCCGACATCGACGCGGCGCGAGAGCGTGAGAACGCGGCCTTCATGGAGCTGATGGGTGGCCCCGCCAACCTGGAGGCGCTGAGCGCCTTCGCCGAAGGACGCGAGCCGGACTTCACCGCCCTTCCACCCGGCTGGTGACCTCGAGCCGCGCTGGTTGAGTCTGGTCGAAGCCGCCCGCCGCGGTGGTTGAGCCTGTCGAAACCGGGGGCCGCGCTGGTTGAGCTTGTCGAAACTGGGGGCCGCGCTGGTTGAGCTTGTCGAAACCACTCGTACGTCTCGACAAGCCCAACGGGCGTATCCGCTGGTTGAGCTTGTCGAAACCCTGGTGCGTCTCGACAAGCTCGACGGGCGAGGGGGCCTCGACGGGCGTGCCCCCGCGTGAGACGTGCGCGAGGCGGCGGGACGGCGGGACACGCGGGCAAGTAGGGTCAGCACTGTGACGAATCAACCCACCTATGAGCAGCTCGCAGCGCTGCCGGCCCACGTCGAGCAGCCGGTGCCCATGCCCTTCGAGGACATCAACGGCCACCTCAACGTGCGCCACTACATCGGCATCGCGAGCGAGGGCCTCGACGAGTCCCTCGTCGACTGCGACATCCCGATCCAGTGGCCGCTCACCGAGGGTCACGCGTGCTTCTCGGCCGAGCACCACTGCACCTACGTCACCGAGCTGCGCACCGGAAGCCGGATGTCGGCGCGCGTGCGGCTCCTGGGGCGTTCGGAGCGTGCTGCCCACGCTCTGGTGTACCTGCTCGACGACTCCAACGAGCGGGTGTGCTTCGTGATGGAGGAGATCTTCCTCCACATCGACATGGAGACCCGCAAGACGGCTCCGTGGCCGGCCAACGTGGCCGCCAAGCTGGACGCCCGCATCAGCGAGCACGCGGACCTGCCCTTCGCCTCGCCGGTGAGTGGCTGCCTGTCCCTGCGCTGAGCCCAGCACGTCCGCAGCGGCCCCGTCGGGACTCCCGACGGGGCCGTTCGCGTTCGCGAGGCGCTATGCGCCCTCGTAGGTCCGAGCGCGGGGATCGCGCAGCCAGGTCTGGAGGGCGTGAAGGTCTGGCCCGAGCGATCGCTTGATGATCTTGTTGGTGGCTGTGCGGGGCAGGTCCTCGAGGATGCGTACGATCCTGGGCCAGGCCACGGGGGACAGGTCCGGCTGTGCGGCCAGGAACGCGCCGAAGGCATGGGGGTCGAGCCCCGAACCTTCGCGCAGGACGAGTGCCGCCGCGAGGATGTCGCCCACGTCGTCCGGTTGGGCGTGCACGGCCACCTCGACGATGTCGGGGTGTCGGGCCAGGACGGCCTCGATCGGTGCGGCAGCCAGGTTCTCGCCGTCGACGCGCAACCAGTCCGTCGTGCGGCCGGCGAACCAGTAGGTGCCGTCCGCGTCCGCGTAGGCGAGGTCCCCGGACCAGTACATCCCGTCGCGCATGCGCTCCGCGGTCGCCGCCTCGTCGTTGTAGTAGCCGGCGAACTGGCCCGAGCCGGTCGTGTTGACCATCTCGCCGACGCACTCGTCCAGATTTGTCACCCGGCCTGCGTCGTCGTACGTGGCGGGAGGGCACGCCTTGCCAGTCGCTGGATCGAGGATGGCGACGCCGGGCATCGGGGTGCCGAGGGCGCCGGCCGGGGTGTGTGCCCCCCGGGAGACGACCACGGCGTTCTCCGAGCTGCCGAACCCGTCGATGACCGGCACGTCGAAGCGTTCGGAGAAGCGCCGTACGAGGTTCTCGCCGCCCTCGTTGCCGAAGACGATGCGCAGTGGATTGTCCGCATCGTCGGCACGGGGCTCCGTCGCGAGTACGTAGGCCAGCGGCTTGCCGACGTAGTTGGCGTACGAGGCCCCATAGCGGCGCACGTCGTCGATGAAGCCGCTCGCAGAGAAGCGACCTGCGAGCGCGACGGTGCAGCCGTTGACCACGCTGAGCGCCCAGTTGGCGATCACTCCGTTGGAGTGGAACAGGGGCATCGCCGAGTAGAGGACGTCCTCGGGGACGATGCCGAGCTTGGTGCTCACGTACCGGCCGGGATCGGTGATCTTCGCGTGGGTGACGCGTACTGCCTTGGGGTGCCCTGAGGTGCCGGAGGTGAACACCAGCATGAACAGGTCGCCCGGCTCAGGATCGGCGTCGGGCAGCGTGGAGTCCGCACCCCAGTCGGTGGACTCCGCGGCGAGCACCACGATCCCACTCAGGTCGAGGCCTGCCAGGAGCGGTCGATGCCGCTCCTCGACCACGATGACCCGGCAGTCCGCCCGGCGGATGTCAGCCAGCAGGGCCTCGCCGCGGCGAGTGCTGTTGAGGCCCACCAGGACGTGGGTGCCCAGACCGGCCGCCGCCAGGTGGAACGCCATCTCTGGCGTGTTGTCGGCGAGCACGCCGACGTGGCGGGGCCGGTCCGCGAGCCAGTACTGGTCGAGACCGCGGCTGCGACGCGCTGCCTCCGCGAGGTACTGCGGCCACGTCCAGCGCTGCTCACCGAAGAGGAGAGCAGGCTCGACGCGATCGCGGTGGGAGAGCAGATCGCTGCGGATCGATGGGTGCACGGACACAGTGTGCCCGGAACGCTGGCTCAGGACCGGGCCAGTTCCGCTCCCACGGCCCGAGCGTGGACCCCGGCTCCGCCGTAGCTGAGCTCCCACCGCTTGGCGGCAGTGAAGTATCGGTGGGCCTCGCCGTCCAGGTCGATGCCGACGCCGCCGTGCACGTGGACCGTGGTGTGCGCGATGGTGTGGCCGGCGTCGGCGGCCCACAGGGCGGCCGAGGCGACCTCAACGGTGGCACTCATGCCTTCGTCGAGACGCCACAGCGCCTGCCACGCCGTGAGTTCCTGTCCGAGCGTGGCGATGTAGGCGTCCGCGAGCCGCTGCCCGACGGCCTGGAAGGTGCCGATTGCGCGGCCGAACTGCTCGCGGGTGCGGGCGTAGTCGGCGGTGAGGCGCGTGGCCCCCCGGGTGACGCCGAGCTGCTCGGCGCAGCTGAACGCGACGGTGAGGTGCTCGAGACGCTGGGCGGCATCGGCGCCTCCCACGTACGACGCAGGGGTGTCGGCGAACTCGAAGCGCGCTGCGACGTCGCCGTCGCTGGTGCGCTGGGGGTGCGCCGTGGCGTCGCTGGTGCGCACGAGGAACACCGCCGGCCCCTCATCGGTGGTCGCGGTGACGAGCACCGCCTGGGCCACCGTCCCGGCCCGTACGAGGGTCTTGACGCCGTCCAGCGCCCAGCCCTCGGAGCCACCGGATGCACGCACCGACGGGGTGGCCGGGAGCGCCGTCATCGGCTCCGCCAGTCCGACGGTGAGCACCGCGGAGCCGTCGGCTGCCCGCGGCAGCCACTCTGCGCGCAGGGCGTCGGGCGCGTGCTCGCTGAGCAGGCGCGCTGCTGCCTGGTGGGTGGCCAGCGGAACGGGCGCGACGGTGCGACCGACCTCGACGGTCACGTGTGCGGCCTCGAGCAGGCCGAGGCCCGCTCCGCCGTCCGCCTCGGGCAGGTCGAGCGAGAGCAAGCCAGCCTCGGCGAGCTGCGCCCACAACCGCTCGTCGAAGCGGCCGTCGGCGTGCTCGAGGGCGCTCATGCGCTCGGGGGTGGCGTGGTCGCCGAGGATCGTGGCCGCGAGCTGAGCCGCGTCAGCGGCCTCGGGGCTGAAGGTGAAGTCCATCGTGTCTCTCCTTGGTGTCCCGGGTCAGCGCTTCGCGGCGGGCAGGCCGAGTGCGACGTAGCCGATGATGTCGCGCTGGATCTCGTTGGTGCCGCCGCCGAAGGTCATCACGAGCGAGGAACGGAAGAACCGCTCCAGGCGGCCCGCCAGGACGGCTCCGGGGGATCCCTTCTCGACGAGTGCGTCCGGGCCCACGATCTCCATGAGGGAGCGGTAGACCTCGGTGGCGAGCTCGGAGCCGTACACCTTGGTCGCCGACGCGTCGGCGGGGGAGAGGTCCACCCCAGCGTCGGCCTGCGAGGCCAGGCGCCAGTTCATGAGGCTGAGCATCTCCACGCGCGCGTGCGCGCGCCCGAGGGCTGCCTGCACCCATTCCTGGTCGATCACCCGGCGTCCGTCCGGGAGCAGGGTGTCGGCGGCCCACTGCCGCACCAGACTGATCGAGTAGGTCAGGGGGGCGGCGCTGGTGAGCGCGACCCGCTCGTGGTTGAGCTGGTTGGTCATCAGGGCCCAACCCCCGTTGAGGCCACCGACCAGATTGGAGACGGGCACGCGCACGTCGGTGTAGTAGGTGGCGCTGGTGCCGACACCAGCGACGGTGTGGACCGGGGTGTAGGAGACGCCGGGGTGGTCAGCGGGAACGAGGATCATGCTGAGGCCCTTGTGGCGGGGCAGGTCCGCGTCGGTGCGGCACGCCAGCCAGATCCAGTCGGCGTACTGGATCAGCGAGGTCCACATCTTCTGGCCGTTGATGACCCACTCGTCGCCTTCCTGGACGGCGCGTGTCTGCAGCGAGGCCAGGTCGGTGCCGGAGCCCGGCTCGGAGTAGCCGATGGAGAAGTGCATGTCGCCCGAGAGGATCTTGGGCAGGAAGAAGTCCTTCTGCTCCTGGGTGCCGTAGCGCATGATCGTCGGCCCCACCGTGTTGAGGGTGAGGTAGGGGATCGGTACGCCGGCGATCGCGGCCACATCGGTGAAGATGAGCTGCTCGATCATGGAGCGGTTCTGACCGCCGTACTCGGTCGGCCACCCGATCCCGAGCCATCCGTCCCGGCCCAGCTCGCGGATGACTTCCTTGTAGACGCCAGCCTCGCCGAACTCGCCGGTGGCCGAAGCCAGGGCGGCACGCCGTTCGGGGGTGACGAGACGGTCGAAGTACTCAGTCAGCTCGGTCCGAAGGTCCTGCTGTTCTGTGCTGAGAGACACATGCATGGGACGGAGACTAGAACGTGTTCTCGTTTTGGTCCATACTTGGTCCATGAGCGAAGCACGACTTCTTGACACAGGTAGCGTTCCGGAGCGTTTTGCCCGTGGGTGGCACTGCTTGGGGCGTGTGGGCGACTTCAATGACGGCAAGCCTCACGCGGTCGAGGCATTCGGCGGAAAGCTGGTCGTCTGGGCGGATTCCAAGGGCGAGATCAACGTTCTCGACGGGTACTGCCGACACCTCGGCGGAGACCTGACCCAGGGAACCGTCAAGGGCGACGAGATCGCCTGTCCCTTCCATGACTGGCGCTGGGGTGGCGACGGACGTTGCAAGTCCATCCCGTACGCGCGCCGCGTCCCGATGCGTGCACGCACGCAGAAGTTCGAGACGGTCATCCGCAACAACCTCATCATGATCTGGCACGACCCCGAGGGTTCGCCGGCCGACATGGACACGCTTCCCCCGGTGCTCGAGGGCGTCGGCACGGAGAACTTCTCCGGTTGGACGTGGAAGACGCTCGACGTCCCCACGGCGCACTGCCGCGAGATCGTGGACAACGTGGTCGACATGGCCCACTTCTTCTACATCCACTTCGCGTTCCCGACGAACTTCCGCAACGTGTTCGAGGGCGAGCAGGCCTCGCAGTTCATGGAGTCGACCGGCCGTCCCGACATGGCGGGCCAGGGGTACGGCGATGAGTCGCTGATCCTCAAGTCCGAGGCGACGTACTTCGGTCCGTCGTTCATGGTCAACTGGCTGGTCACCGACTACAAGGGCTTCGAGACCAAGTCGATCCTCATCAACTGCCACATCCCGACGGGTCCCAACTCGTTCAAGCTGATGTACGGCGTCGCGGTCGAGCGTGGTCCCCAGATGGACGACAAGACCATGGAGTACATCGCCGAGCGCTACTCGACGATGTTCGCCGAGGGCTTCGAGCAGGACGTGGCCATCTGGCTCAACAAGGCACCGGTCCAGAACCCGCTGCTGTGCGAGGAGGACGGCCCGGTCTACCAGCTGCGTCGCTGGTACGAGCAGTTCTACGTGGACAAGGCAGACGTCACCTCCGAGATGACGGACCGCTTCGAGTTCGAGGTGGACACGACCAAGGCCAACGAGTACTGGCGTGCGGAGGTCGAGGAGAACCTCGCCCGCAAGGCCGCCGAGGACGCCGAGGCCGGCACTCCCGCCCACCACTGATGTCGTACATCGTCCCCAACTCCGAGGAAACTCGGGAGGACCAGCGTCTCTACACCGAGGCCAGGCTGGTCGATGTCGCATGCCTCGACTGCCTGGCGACGGTGCGGGTCAAGAAGAACTCCCATCACCAGACCTCCGTGCAGTGGAACCACGGCGCTGAGGCAAACTGTGCGGAGTTCGCCAAGCTCGAGGCAGAGCCGGGCGGTCGCAAGGTGTACGCAACCTGCCCACGTCTGGCCGCGTCGATTGACGCTGCCGTGCGCGAGGGCACTGTCACGATCGGAGCCGAGGATGGCTACTGAGGATTCCTACCTGCTGACGGTGGCCGACATCGTCCGCGAAACAGCGGACGCCGTCTCGGTCGTCTTCGAGGTGCCCGCGCAGGAGTCCGAAGCGTTCGCCTTCAAGCCGGGCCAGTTCCTGACGCTGGGCGTGCCCAGCGATCAGACCGGCCTGGTGGCTCGGGCGTACTCGATCTGCCGTCCCCCCGGGGACGGCCTCGCTGTCACGGTCAAGCGCACCGCCGAGGGGTATGCGTCCAACTGGATCAACGACAACCTCAAGGCGGGCGACACCGTCCGGGTGTTGCCGCCCTCGGGGATCTTCACGCCCAAGTCGCTCGATGTCGACCTGCTGCTGCTGGCGGGTGGCTCGGGAGTCACGCCGATCATGTCGATCGCGCGTCACGCGCTCGCGCAGGGCACCGGCAGGGTCACCATCTTCTACGCCAATCGCGATGAGCAGTCGGTGATCTTCGCGGCAGCGCTGCGGGATCTGGCCGCCCAGCACCCCGAACGGCTGCAGGTGATCCACTGGCTGGAGTCCGTCCAGGGCCTGCCCGTCCAGGAGCAGATGAAGACGTTCCTGGCCGGCTACGACGGGTGGACCTCGTTCTGCTGCGGCCCGGCGCCGTTCATGAAGATGGTGCAGTCGGCGCTGAAGGAGCTCGAGGTTCCCCGCGAGCGCCGCCACCAGGAGAAGTTCATCTCCCTGGGTGGCAACCCGTTCGGCGACGTCGATGAGGTGCTCGCCGCCCAGGCGACGATCGCCGAGGCGGACGACGCGGAGAACGCCGCGGGCGCCGAAGAAGAGTCGGCCGTGGCGGGACCGGTCGCTGTGGAGGTCGAACTGGACGGCGAGGTTCACAACTTCGTCGACTGGGACGGTCGCCAGCACCTCCTGGAGTTCCTGGAGTCCAAGGGCGTCAACGCGCCGTTCTCGTGCCGCGAGGGCGAATGCTCCGCGTGCGCCTGCATGGTGCTCGAGGGTGACCTCTCGATGACGCGCAACGACGTGCTGGAGAAGGAGGACCTGGAGGACGGCATCCGCCTGTCGTGCCAGGCCAAGGCGCTCACCGACAAGGTGCGCGTCACCTACAACGGCTGAGTCGCCGCTTCGCTTCGCGGGCCCGTACGGAACTGCCGTACGGGCCCGCTGCGCGTGGAACGTGTCAAGCGACGTCGCCTCGTAAAGCAGGGTGGTCTCAGCCGGTCGCCGCACCGCGGCAGATCTGATGCGACTGGATTCAGTTGTGGTGGAATCATGAGCGTGACATACGAGGGGCAAAACAGTGGAGTTGGGTCCAACAACAGAATCTGGTGGAGCAAGTTGGGAAACATGCCGTCTGGAATGGGCATCCTCCTGCCGTGACGAACACCCCGAACCCCAGTGTGTTGATCGCCCTCATCGGCGCCCTCTTCGCTGTCGCCTGCAGTCCAGGCCCTGTGGAACCCCACGAGACAAGTGGTGCCTTACGTGAGTACGCGCGTGTGCCTGGAAGCACTGGATTCGACGGGGCTGGGATAGCGGGCGAACTGGTTCTGCTCGAAGGATGCCTATCACTGCGATCTCCCGAAGGAGACGAAGCGCTGGTCTTCGAAAGCGGCTCAGCAAAGTGGGACAGCGAGTCGAAGACTCTCCAAGTCGACGACACGGAATTCAAACTAGGTGACCAACTCTCGGCAGGCGGTGGGTTTGGCGCCGAGAACGTGGAGCCATGTGGTTCGCTGCGACTCTTTCGAGTGGCTCCTGGGAGTCTCAAGTTGGGCAGTTGATCTTTGGCCACGGTTTCAGCGCACGCCAGAACTACCCGGTCCTCGCAACAGCGGACGCATGCAATAGAACGCAAGGAGCCTGCGCTGACCTGCGGGATCCCGCGATCATCCCGCCTGACTTGTGCCACCGGGGTGTCAGTGAGGACTGGCCTGTCGCGCGGCGAGGATCCCTTCGGCTGCCGCGGTGATCGGGCCGGCGGTGGCGAGGTGTTCGTGGCCGGCCATGGTGACGGTGATCTGTCAGCACGCGTGCGGGCGCACCAGTTGGCGCCCGCCGCGTGCCGGCTCAGGGCCGATTCACCAGCCGCGCTGGCGCCATTCGGCGAGGTGGGGTCGCTCGTTTCCGAGGACCCCGTCGTTGCCGTGGCCCGGGTGGAACACGGTGTCGTCGTCGAGCGTCCCGAAGATCTTGGTCTCGACCTCGTCGATGAGCTGGGCGAAGGCCGCGGCGTCGCCGAACGTCGCACCGACGCCGCCGGGGAAGAGCGAGTCGCCGGTGAACAGGTGGGTCGGGCCGCCGGGGGAGCGGTACGCCAGGCAGATCGACCCCGGCGTGTGTCCGGCCACGGCGATGACGTCGAGGAGCACCTGGCCGACCGCGACCTGGTCGGTGTGGCCCAGCGAGCGGCCCACGCCGACGCCGGTCTGTTCCGTGATCGCGGGGGCGTCGGCGATGCCCGCCGCGACGACGGCGCCGGTCGCCTCCACGACGGCCTTCAGGGCGCGGTGGTGGTCCCAGTGCTGGTGCGTGGTGACCACGGTCGTGAGGCCGGCCTCGCCGATGATGGCCAAGAGGCGCTCCGCCTCGTCCGCGGCGTCGATGAGCAACTGGTCCCCGGTGGCGGTGCACCGGAGCAGGTAGCAGTTGTTCGACATCTTCTCGTCGACGGCGACCTTGGTGATGCTCAGGGGGCCGACCTCGAACGACTGTGCCTCGCCGCCCGGGCGGACCTGTCCGGTGTAGGTGCTCATGGGGGCAGCGTACGGGCCGCGGACGCCGCCGACTTCGAGAGTGTCGGTGCCGGGTGACACAGTGATCGATGCGGGCGTTGCGCAACTGGGTGCGGTGCCCGGTGACCACGTACGATGGCGAACGCGTGTTCGAATGACGTGCGTGGCCAAGCGTGCGTGGACCAGGCAGCGACTCGAGAGGCCGACAGTGACAGATCAGCTCATCGTCAGGGGTGCGCGCGAGCACAACCTCAAGGACGTCTCCGTCGACATTCCTCGTGACTCGCTGGTCGTGTTCACGGGTTTGTCCGGATCCGGGAAGTCGAGTCTGGCCTTCGACACCATCTTCGCTGAGGGTCAGCGTCGCTACGTGGAGTCGCTGTCGGCCTACGCCCGCCAGTTCCTGGGCCAGATGGACAAGCCTGACGTCGACTTCATCGAGGGGCTCTCTCCGGCGGTCTCCATCGACCAGAAGTCCACGTCCAAGAACCCGCGCTCGACCGTCGGCACGATCACCGAGGTCTACGACTACCTCCGCCTGCTCTACGCCCGCGCCGGACGCGCGCACTGCCCGGAGTGCGGAGCCGAGATCCAGCGGCAGACTCCGCAGCAGATTGTGGACCGCATCCTCTCCCTCGAGGAGGGCCGGCGCTTCCAGGTGCTCGCGCCGGTGATCCGCGGGCGCAAGGGCGAGTACGTCGACCTGCTCAAGGACCTGCAGGTGCAGGGCTTCGCCCGTGCCCGCATCGACGGGGTCACCCAGACGCTCGACAACCCGCCTGCGCTCGACAAGAAGCTCAAGCACACGATCGAGGTCGTGGTGGACCGGCTCGCGGTCAAGGAGTCCGCGAAGCGTCGACTGACGGACTCGGTGGAGACGGCCCTGCAGTTGGCGGGAGGTCTGCTCGTCATCGACTTCGTCGACCTCGACGAGTCCGATCCCGGTCGTGAGCTGCGCTTCTCGGAGCGCATGGCGTGTCCCAACGACCACGTCATCGACACCGACGAGCTTGAGCCGCGCTCCTTCTCGTTCAACTCCCCGTTCGGCGCTTGCGTCAGCTGTCACGGCATCGGCACCAAGATGGAGGTCGACCCCGAGCTGGTGGTGCCCGACGAGGGCGCCACGCTCGGCGAGGGCGCGATCCAGCCGTGGAGCAACGCCCACGTGGCGGACTACTTCCTCCGGCTCATGAACGCGCTGGGGGAGGAGTTGGGCTTCGACCTCAACACACCCTGGCGGGACCTGCCCACCAAGGCGCGCAAGGCGATCCTGGAGGGGCACTCGACCAAGGTCCACGTCGTCACCAAGAACCGCTACGGGCGCCAGCGTTCCTACTACGCCGCGTTCGAGGGCGTGCGCCCCTACGTCGAGCGTCGCCACTCCGAGGCCGAGTCGGACACGAGTCGCGACCGGTACGAGGGCTTCATGCGTGAGGTTCCGTGCCCCGCGTGCCGGGGGAGCCGGCTGAAGTCCGTCCCCCTGGCCGTCACCCTCGGAGCGAAGGAGTCGGGCGGCCTCAACATCGCAGAGCTGTGCGCCCTGCCGCTGCGCGAGACCTCGGACCACCTGCGGGCACTCGACCTGAACCCTCGCGAGCGTCAGATCGGTGAGCGGGTGCTCAAGGAGATCCAGGATCGCCTCGAGTTCCTCCTCGATGTGGGGTTGGACTACCTCTCGCTCAACCGTCCCAGCGGCTCCCTGTCCGGCGGGGAGGCGCAGCGGATCCGCCTGGCCACGCAGATCGGCGCGGGCCTCGTCGGTGTCCTCTACGTCCTCGACGAGCCGTCGATCGGGCTGCACCAACGTGACAACGAGCGACTCATCGAGACGCTCGTCAGGCTCAAGGACCTGGGCAACACCCTGATCGTCGTCGAGCACGACGAGGACACCATCCGTACGGCCGACTGGGTCGTGGACATTGGCCCCGGTGCCGGTGAGCATGGTGGTCAGGTCGTGCACAGCGGCGACGTCGCCGGGCTGCTGGCTCACCCGGACTCGCTGACCGGCGCCTACTTGAGTGGCCGCCGCGAGATCCCGGTCCCCGCTGTGCGTCGCCCGCGGACCAAGGGACGCGAGCTCACGGTTCACGGAGCTCGGGCCAACAACCTCAAGAACGTGGACGTGTCCTTCCCGCTGGGCGTCTTCTGCACCGTGACGGGCGTGTCCGGGTCGGGCAAGTCCACGCTGGTCAACGACATCCTGTACACCTCCCTGGCCAAGGAGCTCTACAACGCCAAGACCGTGCCGGGGCGCCACACCAAGATCAGCGGCCTCGAGCACGTCGACAAGGTCATCCACGTCGACCAGTCGCCGATCGGGCGTACGCCGCGGTCCAACCCGGCCACCTACACGGGCGTCTTCGACCACATCCGCAAGCTGTTCGCCGCCACCCCGGAGGCGAAGGTGCGCGGCTACCAGCAGGGAAGGTTCTCGTTCAACGTCAAGGGAGGCCGCTGTGAAGCGTGCTCCGGTGACGGCACGCTCAAGATCGAGATGAACTTCCTCCCGGACGTCTACGTGCCCTGCGAGGTCTGTCACGGCGCGCGCTACAACCGCGAGACGCTCGAGGTCCACTACAAGGGCAAGAGCATCGCCGAGGTGCTCGACATGCCGATCGAGGAGGCCGAGACCTTCTTCGAGGCGGTCCCTGCCATTGCCCGCCACATGTCCACGCTGGTGGAGGTCGGGCTGGGTTACGTCCGGCTCGGGCAACCGGCGACGACGCTGTCGGGCGGTGAGGCCCAGCGCGTCAAGCTGGCCAGCGAGCTGCAGAAGCGGTCGACCGGACGCACGGTCTACGTACTCGACGAACCGACCACTGGGCTTCACTTCGAGGACATCCGCAAGCTGCTGCTGGTGCTGTCGAGCCTGGTGGACAAGGGCAACACGGTGCTGGTCATCGAGCACAACTTGGATGTCATCAAGACCGCCGACTGGCTCATCGACATGGGTCCCGAAGGTGGCTCCGGTGGGGGCACGGTCGTGGTCGAGGGCACGCCCGAGACGGTGGCGGCAACGACCGCCAGTCACACGGGTCGCTTCCTCGTCCCGGTGCTCGAGGGCAAGGAGGCCGAGCAACCGTCCCGCCTGCTGCCGGCGCCCGCGGACGACTCCGTGGGCGGCAAGCCGCGGCGGTCGGCGGCGACTCGCAAGTCGGCCGCAGCCCGACGGGTCAAGCGCAGCACCGAGGGTTGAGCGCCGCCTGCCCGTCGCGAGGCGTCTGGGTTTCGACAGGCTCAACCAGCGAGGCGTCTGGTTTTCGACGGGCTCAACCAGCGACCCCGCGCGTGGTGTCTACCCCTAGGCTCGGTGCGTACGACCCCAGTTCGCGAGGAGACCTGACATGACCGAACCCCTGAACCGTCGTCGCCTGCTCGGCGTGGCCGCCCTGGCAGCGGGGGGTGCACCGGTCCTCGCCGCCTGCGGGTCGACCGATGCCGCCGATGGCTCGTCGTCCTCGCCGACGCCCTCCGCGACCGGTGGCGGCACGAGTTCCTCAGGGTCAGCGGCGGGCGAGGTGGTGGCTCAGACGGGCGACGTGCCGGTCGGCAGCGGCGTGTTCGACGCTCAGCGCAACATCGTCGTCACGCAGCCCGAGGAGGGCGACTTCCACGCGTTCTCCTCCATCTGCACCCACGAGAAGTGCCCGATGAGCACCATCGAGGACGGGCTGATCGTGTGCACCTGCCACTTCAGCAAGTTCTCCATCGCGGACGGCTCGGTTGATTCGGGCCCGGCGCAGAGTGCGTTGGAGGAGTTCCCGGTCACGGTCGACGGATCCGACGTGCTTCTGTCCTGAACTGACTCACGGGGTGTAAGCCGCGCGGATCTCGGGTAGGTCCCTGACACCGGGCGCGCCAGCTCCCGGTGGAAGGGAACATGATGGGGAAGCGATCACTGCGAGCGGCGCTGGTCGGATCGGTAGCCAGTCTCGCTGTCGTGGGGGCACTGCTCTCAGCACCAGCCGCCACCGCCACCACTGAGGACTGGCAAGGCGCCGCAGCCTCGCCACAGGCGGCCGCCGCTGGTGGCCAGGTTGACGTCACGGGCACGATCCAGGTCGTGTCCGGCGAAGGGGATGCAGACCAGTACGTGCTGCTCGTCGACGACGGGCCGGCCGTGCGCCTGGCGCCGGGTTTCGAGGCAGAGCCGTTGGCGAGATTCGCCGGCACGCTGTCGGTTCCCGGCGAGACGGGCGCGCTGCGTGGTGCGCACGGTCGCCAGGCCCTGAGGGACCTGAGCAAGTCGGGCGGCGTCGCGACGGTCGTCGAGGCCCGCACGCACGCGAAGGCCGCGGCGCCCGGACCGACGGCCCACACGACGTACGTGGCCCAGGTGATGAACCTCGGGGCGTACGACCGTGACATCAACCTCGCCATGGCAGAGATTGGCCAGGCGCAGAACTACTGGATCCGTGAGTCGGCCGGTCTCATCAGTTCCTGGCCGGCGCCGACCAGCGTGGTGCCGGTCAACGTGTCGGGTGCTGCGGCCCCGGGATGTGGCTTGGGTGACGGTGGCCGGACGTTCGGCCAGATGGCCGCGGAGGCAGGCGCCCAGGCCTACCCGGGCGTTGACTTCAGCGGGAACAGCCCGAACCACCTCGTGGTCCTGGTGCCGGCCCCGTGCTACGACGCCACGGCGGTGGGGCGCGCCGCCCTGGGCACCAGCTTCGCCAGCGGCGGCCCGGCGATCGTGCTCGTCTCCGCGCAAGCCGAGGACATCACCTGGACGACCAGCCACGAGTTCGGTCACACGTTCTCTCTCCAGCACGCCAACTCGCCAGCAGCCGAGTACGGCGACGTGTACGAGGTCATGGGCGCGGCGTCGCGCACCATCCCCACGCTGGGGGCCGCATACCGCAACCAGCAGGGCATCCTCGCCGCCGATGAGGTCGTCGACCTGACGATGGTGAGTGGGACGGCGGACATCGCCCCGCGAGGCGCCGCGGGTGGAGTGCGCGCGGCGCGCTTCATCAATCCCGACAACGGTGACCTGTGCTTCGCCGAGTACCGCGACGGGACTGGCCCCGACGCGGGGGCCCTGTACGCCCTGAACACGGTCGTGCACCCGCCGTACGGTCCGTGGACCTATCGGTCGGGGGTGACGATCACCTGTGACGACACCGATCGGGACGGCGGCTACGTCCTCGGAGTGTCGGCCAGTGGTCAGGTGGCGATGCTGGCCGGCGACACGTGGCGCAACGAGTCGGGGACGTTCTCCCTCGCGGTGACTGGCGTGGGCGCGAGTGCCCAGATCGCCACTACCGCCGCGCCCGGGCCCGCGCTGAGCGGCGGCAAGCTCCGCATCGGCAAGGGCCGGGCACTCGAGAGGGTGTCCCTGTCCCTGAGCGGGTTCGACGCGGCCCTCGGTGGCGCGCGCTTCGAGTGGTCGGTCAAGGGGCAGGTGATCCACACCTCGCGGTCCGCGACGGCGTACCCGCCGCTCGGCACCGCAGGCAAGAAGGTGACCGTCAGCGCCACCGTCTACGCCCCGGGACGCAGTCCCAAGACGGTCACGGACACCCGGCGCATCAAGAAGGCCACCTTCTACCGAGACGGCAAGCTGCGCTACGTCAAGATCTCCGGCAAGGCAAAGGTCGGCAAGAAGCTGAAGGCGATCAGCCGCACCCGCTGGGTCAGCTATCTCGGGCAGCCGCCGGCCGGCTACAAGCTGCGCTTCCAGTGGCTGCGCAACGGCCGGGTGATCAAGGGCGCAACGAAGTCGAAGTACAAGCTCAAGCGTCGCGACCGGGGTGCCAGCATCCAGGTCGTCGAGCGACCGACGGCACCGGGCTTCGACCGGAAGGCGTGGACCCGCTCGAAGGGCAAGCGCGTGCGATGACGGCTCGTCGGATGACGTGATCGGTGCTCGGGTGTGTCACCCCTCTTCCGTAGGGTTGAGGGGTGACCAACCCGATCGCCTACCGCCCCGCTCCGGGCTCGATCCCGACCCAGCCGGGCGTCTACAGGTTTCGGGACTCCACGGGGCGTGTGATCTACGTCGGCAAGGCCAAGAGCCTGCGTCAGCGTCTGTCGTCCTACTTCGCCGACGTGGCGACGCTGCACCCGCGGACGGCGACGATGGTGACCACGGCGGCCGGCGTCGACTGGACGGTCGTCAGCACCGAGGTCGAGGCGCTCCAGTTGGAGTACTCGTGGATCAAGCAGTTCGATCCGCGCTTCAACGTCAAATACCGTGACGACAAGTCCTACCCCTGGCTCGCGGTGACCGTGGGTGAGGAGTTCCCGCGCGTGATGGTGGGACGCGGCGCGAAGAAGAAGGGGACGCGCTACTTCGGTCCGTACGGCCACGCCTGGGCCATCCGCGAGACCGTGGACCTCCTGCTGCGGGTGTTCCCGATGCGCTCCTGTTCCAACGGCGTCTTCAAGAGGTCCGCGCAGATCGGGCGGCCCTGTCTGCTGGGCTACATCGACAAGTGCTCGGCGCCGTGCGTGGGCAAGATCAGTCCCACCGATCACCGCGCCATCGTCGACGACTTCTGCGACTTCATGGGTGGCAACACCGCTTCCTTCGTCCGTCGGGTCGAGAAGGAGATGTACGCGGCCTCGGACGAGCTCGACTTCGAGCGTGCAGCCCGGCTCCGCGACGATCTGGGGGCCCTCACCAAGGCCCTCGAGAAGCAGGCCGTGGTGCTGGGCGACGGGACGGACGCGGACGTGGTCGCGCTCGCGGAGGACCCGCTCGAGGTGGCGGTCCAGATCTTCCATGTGCGCGGGGGCCGGGTCAGGGGGCAGCGTGGCTGGGTCGCTGACCGCAGCGATGACGCCGACACGGCTGAGCTGGTCGAGAGCTTCCTGCTCCAGCTGTACGGCGAGGGGGACAACATCCCGCGCGAAGTCCTCGTGCCCCACGAGCCGACGGACCCCGACACGTTGGCGTTGCTTCTCAGCGACCTGCGCGGCGCCAAGGTGTCGATCCGGGTGCCGCAGCGCGGCGACAAGCGCGCCCTCATGGAGACCGTGGCCCGCAACGCCTCGCAGTCCCTGGCCCTGCACAAGACCAAGCGCGCCAGTGATCTGACCACGCGCAACCGCGCCCTGGAGGAGATCCAGGAGGCACTCGGCCTGGACGAGGTTCCCCTGCGCATCGAGTGCTACGACATCTCCAACCTCCAGGGAACGGAGGTCGTCGCGTCGATGGTCGTCTTCGAGGACGGACTGGCGCGCAAGAGCGAATACCGACGCTTCGTCATTCGCGGGGTCGACGGGCAGAACGACGTCGCGTCCATGAACGAGGTCATCACGCGACGTTTCCGCCGCCTCCTCGACGAGCAGGCCTCGGCGACGCAGGTCGACGGCGCCGACGGACCGATGCTGGTGGACCCGGACACCGGTCGGCCGAGGAAGTTCGCGTACCCCCCGAGTCTCGTGGTCGTCGACGGCGGCCCGCCGCAGGTGGCCGCGGCCGAACAGGCGATGGCAGATCTGGGCGTCACCGACATTCCCGTGTGCGGACTGGCCAAGCGACTCGAGGAGGTGTGGTTGCCCGGCGAGGAGGATCCCGTGATCATGGCGCGGACCTCGGAGGGGCTCTACCTGCTGCAGCGGCTGCGCGACGAGGCCCACCGATTCGCGATCACCCACCACCGGGGACGGCGCTCCAAGACCATGGTCGAGAGCCTGCTCGACGACGTCCCCGGTCTGGGCGAGATTCGCCGCAAGGCGTTGCTCAAGCACTTCGGATCCCTCAAGAAGCTGCGCGCGGCGAGCGCCGAGGAGATCGCGTTGGTCCCCGGGATCGGGGCACGGACGGCCGAGGCGATCAAGGATGCTGTGAGCGCGCGCGACAATGCTCCGAGCATTCGTGTCAACACCGCCACCGGTGAGATCGAGGAGGACTGATGGACCACAGTGCTGCCGCCCAGGAGCCAGGGCAGCTGGTGATCGTCACGGGCATGACCGGGGCGGGCAGGTCGACCGCGGCCAAGGAGTTGGAGGATCTCGGCTTCTACGTCGTCGACAACCTGCCTCCCGCGCTCGTGCGTGACGTGGTTCGCCTTGTGGATGACAGCCGAGGGATCGGGCAGCCGATCGCGGTGGTGGTCGATGTGCGCTCCGGCTCGTTCTTCGACTCCCTGCACGCGAACCGGCACCAGGGCACCACCGGTCGTCCCACGACGCTGCTGTTCCTGGAGTCCTCGGACGAGGTCCTGGTCCGCCGTCAGGAGGCAGCGCGGCGCCCCCACCCGCTGCAGGGTTCGGGGCGCCTTCTGCAGGGGCTGCAGCGCGAGCGCGAGGTGTTGGCGACGTTGCGCGGAGACGCAGACGTGGTCCTCGACACGAGCAACTTCAACGTCCACCAACTCAAGGAGCGGGTCGCCGACATGTTCGGCACCCCGCAGACCACGGCACTCAAGATGACCGTGATCAGCTTTGGCTTCAAGTACGGCATCCCCGTGGACGCCGACTACGTCGCGGACATGCGATTCCTGCCCAATCCCTACTGGATTCCCGAGTTGCGCCCGATGAACGGCAGGGAGGCAGGCGTCAGCGAGTACGTCCTCTCCCAACCCGGAGCACTCACGTTCCTCGACCAGTACCTCCCCGTCCTCCAGACGGCTGCGACCGGCTACCAGCGCGAGGGCAAGCGCTTCGTGCAGATCGCCGTCGGCTGCACGGGCGGCAAGCACCGCAGCGTCGCCATGACCGAGGAGATCGCCTCGCGCCTGCGCGACCTCGGATACGACGTGCGCGCTTCGCACCGCGACCTCGGACGGGAGTGACGTGCGCGGGACCGCTCATTCGGTCGTGGCCCTGGGGGGTGGCCACGGTCTGTACGCCACCCTTCGAGCCTTGACCCGGCTGCTCGACGACCTGACCATCGACGACCTCAACGCGATCGTGACGATTGCGGACAACGGGGGTTCGTCGGGACGGTTGCGCGGTGAGTTCGGCGTGCTGCCACCGGGGGACCTGCGGATGGCCCTGGCTGCCCTGTGCGGCGAGGGGGAGTGGGGTCAGACCTGGGCCCGGGTCATGCAGCACCGCTTCGCTGGCGAGGGGGAGATGAACGGGCATGCCATCGGCAACCTGCTGATCGTCGGACTGTGGGAGCTGATGGGGGACCACGTCCGAGCCCTCGATTGGGTGGGCCGCCTGCTGGGCGCCCGCGGTCGGGTGCTTCCGATGGCCAACGAGCCGCTCGACATCACCGCACACGTCCGCGGCCTCGACGCCGATCCCGCGACGACCCGTGTCGTACGCGGGCAGGTCGAGGTGGCGACGACCGAGGGCACCATCGCCTCGGTGGCACTGGAGCCTGACCAGCCTGCTGCCTGCCCCGAGGCGGTGGAGGCCGTACTCAATGCGGAGTGGGTGATCCTGGGGCCGGGATCCTGGTACACCTCGGTCATCCCGCACCTCCTGGTCCCCGAGCTGCGAGCGGCTCTCGAGAAGACCGATGCGCGCCTGGTCGTGGTGCTGAACCTGGAGCCGCAGGAGGGCGAGACGCCGGACTTCGGCCCGGAGGACCACCTGGGGGCGCTCTGGGAGCACGCCCCCGACCTGCGCGTCCACACAGTCCTCGCGGACCCGCGCTCGGTGGCTGAGCCGGAGCGGCTCCGCGATCTCTTCGCCTGCTCCGGCGCCCGGCTGCATCTCGCCGATGTCGGGGTGGCCGGCGAGGCGCGGCACGACCCTGTGCGACTGGCCACTGCGCTGGCGGCGATCTTCGAGGCACCACACGAGGGTCGTTGACGCGCGTGCAAGGATTCCCGACATGGCAATGACCGCGCAGGTGAAGGCTGAACTGGCCAACACCCAGATCACCAAGACGTGCTGCCGCAAGGCCGAAGTGGCGACGACCCTGCGCTTCGCAGGGGGCATCCACATCGTGAGTGGGCGCATCGTTCTCGAGGCGGAGCTGGACACGGGCGCCGCTGCGCGCCGTCTGCGCCGCGACATCGCGGAGATCTACGGTCACCAGTCGGACGTGGTGATGGTCCAGGGCAATGGCATCCGGCGGGGCAGCCGCTACATCGTGCGGATCATTCGCGATGGCGAGGCGTTGGCTCGCCAGACCGGTCTGCTCGACGGCCGCGGTCGGCCCGTACGAGGTCTCCCTCCTGCCGTCGTGTCCGGAGGCGCGTGCGACTCGGTGGCCGCGTGGCGCGGGGCGTTCCTCGCTCACGGGTCACTCACGGAGCCTGGTCGGTCGTCGTCGATGGAGATCACGTGCCCGGGCCCGGAGGCTGCGTTGGCCATCGTCGGCGTGGCGCGGCGTCTGGGGATCTCCGCGAAGGCGCGCGAGGTGCGCGGCGTCGACCGCGTGGTGATCCGCGATGGTGACGCGATCGGTGAGTTGCTGACGAGGCTGGGTGCCCACGAGTCGCTGATGGCGTGGGAGGAGCGGCGCATGCGTCGCGAGGTCCGTGCCACGGCCAACCGCCTGGCCAACTTCGACGACGCGAACCTGCGCCGATCGGCACGGGCTGCGGTGGCGGCGGGCGCGCGCGTCGAGCGTGCGCTGGAGATCCTGGGCGACGAGGTGCCCGAGCACCTCCGTACGGCCGGTCACCTGCGCCTCGAGCACAAGCAGGCGTCCTTGGAGGAGCTCGGCCAGCTCCACGACCCGGTCCTCACCAAGGATGCGATCGCGGGTCGCATTCGTCGGCTGTTGGCGATGGCCGACAAGCGGGCCGAGGACCTCGGCATCCCGGACACCGAAGCGTCCTTGACTCCGGAGATGCTCGCCGACGACGAGGAGTGACCAGCCGACGGTCACGCGACGCGGTCGCGATAGGGTTCGGGTGTCGTTCCACCCAAGACTCCAGGAGCATTTGTCGTGACCGTTCGTGTAGGTATCAACGGCTTTGGACGCATCGGCCGCAACTTCTTCCGCGCAGTGCGCGCCTCCGGCGCCGACATCGAGATTGTCGGCGTCAACGACCTGACTGACAACGCGGTGCTCGCGCACCTGCTCAAGTACGACTCGATCCTCGGTCGCCTCGACGCCGACGTGTCGGCCACCGAGTCGGCGATCAAGGTCGGCGACGCGGAGATCGCGGCCTTCGCCGAGCGCAACCCGGCCGACCTCAAGTGGGGCGACCTGGGCGTCGACGTGGTCGTCGAGTCCACGGGCTTCTTCACCGACGCGACGAAGGCTTCGGCTCACATCGACGCCGGCGCCAAGAAGGTCATCATCTCCGCGCCCGCGACCAACGAGGACATCACCGTGGTGATGGGCGTCAACAACGAGCTGTACGACCCGGCCAACCACCACGTGATCTCGAACGCGTCGTGCACCACCAACTGTCTCGCCCCGATGGCCAAGGCGCTCAACGACGCGCTCGGCATCAACAAGGGTCTGATGACGACGATCCACGCGTACACGGCCGACCAGAACCTGCAGGACAACATCCACAAGGACATGCGTCGCGCCCGCGCGGCCGCGCTCAACATCGTCCCGACCTCGACCGGCGCTGCCAAGGCCATCGGCCTGGTCCTGCCGGAGCTGAAGGGCAAGCTCGACGGGTACGCGCTGCGCGTCCCGACCCCGACCGGCTCGCTGACCGACCTCTCCTTCGAGGCTGGCCGCGAGACGTCGGTCGAGGAGGTCAACGAGATCGTGAAGGCTGCCGCGGACGGCAAGATCCTGCGCTACTCGACGGACCCGATCGTTTCCAGCGACATCGTGACCGACCCGGCGTCCTGCATCTTCGACGCGCCCCTGACCAAGGTCATCGGCAACCAGGTCAAGGTGGCCGGCTGGTACGACAACGAGTGGGGCTACTCCAACCGTCTCGTCGACCTGATCGACTACGTCGGCGCCTCCCTCTGAGCCGCGGGGAACGA
Organism: Actinomycetes bacterium; assembly: GCA_023460975.1. Classification (GTDB taxonomy): domain Bacteria; phylum Actinomycetota; class Actinomycetes; order Propionibacteriales; family Nocardioidaceae; genus Nocardioides. The sequence continues at coordinate 196,229 of JAEWOG010000092.1, read as the reverse complement.
CTGCACACATGAGCACCATCGAGTCGCTTGGCGACCTTCGAGGCAAGCGCGTCCTCGTCCGCTCGGACCTGAACGTGCCGCTGGACGGGACCACCATCACCGATGACGGCCGCATCCGGGCGAGCGTGCCGACGATCAAGCGCCTGCTGGATGCAGGCGCCCGGGTCGTCGTGACCGCGCACCTGGGGCGCCCCAAGGGTGAGCCCGACCCGCAGTACAGCCTTGCCCCTGTCGCCGAGCGACTCGGTGAGCTGCTCGGCCGTCACGTCGCGTTCGCCACCGACACCGTCGGAAGCTCGGCGGCCACGACCGTCGCCGGGCTCGGGGACGGCGACGTGGCGCTGCTCGAGAACGTACGGTTCAACGCTGGGGAGACCAGCAAGGACGACGTGGAGCGGGGCCAGTTCGCCGACAAGTTGGCCGCACTGGCCGACGCATTCGTCTCCGACGGCTTCGGCGTCGTGCACCGCAAGCAGGCCAGCGTCTATGACGTTGCCACGCGGCTGCCTTCGGCGATGGGTGGCCTCGTCGCTGCCGAGGTTGCCGTCCTGCGTCGTCTCACCGAGGACCCCGAGCGCCCGTACGTCGTCGTGCTGGGTGGATCGAAGGTCTCCGACAAGCTCGGCGTGATCGACAACCTGCTGGCCAAGGCGGACTCGCTGCTGATCGGCGGCGGCATGGTCTTCACGTTCCTCGCTGCCCAGGGGCACGAGGTGGGGGCCAGCCTGCTGGAGGCCGACCAGCTGGACACGTGCCGGCGCTACCTCGCCCAGGCTGAGGAGCGCGGGGTGTCCATCGTGCTGCCCACCGACGTCGTGGTCGACACCGCTTTCCCCTCCGGCGATCGCACGCCGACCCCGCAGGTGGTGGCGTCCGACGCCATTCCCGCCGACGCCATGGGGCTGGACATCGGCCCCGAGTCGGCCGCTGCGTTCGCGGCAGTGCTCGCTGATGCGCGCACGGTCTTCTGGAACGGCCCGATGGGTGTCTTCGAGGTGGCTGAGTTCGCCGAGGGAACCCGGGCCGTGGCCCAGGCGCTGACCCAGATCGACGGGCTGTCGGTCGTCGGGGGCGGGGACTCGGCTGCGGCCGTACGCCTGCTCGGCTTCGACGAGGCCGCGTTCGGTCACATCTCCACCGGCGGTGGGGCCAGCCTCGAGTTCCTCGAGGGCAAGGACCTGCCCGGCATCACCGTCATCGAAGGGAACTGATCATGGCTTCGCGCACCCCGCTGATGGCGGGCAACTGGAAGATGAACCTCAACCACCAGGAGGCCGTGGTCCTGGTGCAGAAGCTGGCGTGGACGCTGGCCGACAAGCGCCACGACTTCGCGAAGGCCGAGGTCGTCGTGGTGCCGCCGTTCACCGACATCCGCTCCGTGCAGACCCTCATCGACGGCGACCGCCTGTCGATCGGTTTCGGAGCCCAGGACGTCTCCGCGCACGACTCGGGCGCCTACACGGGCGAGGTGGCAGCGTCCATGCTCGCCAAGCTGGGCTGCGCGTACGTCGTGGTCGGCCACTCGGAGCGCCGCGAGTACCACGCTGAGTCGGACGCCCTGGTCAACACCAAGGCTCACAAGGCTCTGGCTCAGGGCATGACGCCCATCGTCTGCGTGGGTGAGGGGCTCGAGGTCCGCAAGGCCGGCGAGCACGTCTCCTACACGCTGGCGCAGGTCGACGGGTCGCTCGCCGACTTCACGGCCGAGCAGGTGGCCGGACTGGTGATCGCGTACGAGCCCGTCTGGGCGATCGGCACCGGCGAGGTCGCGACGCCCGAGGATGCCCAGGAGGTGTGCGCGGCCATCCGTGGCCGTGTGCGCGAGGTGTGGGGCGACGAGGCGGCCGATGGTGTGCGCGTCCTGTACGGCGGCTCGGTGAAGGCGGCGAACGTGGCCGGCATCATGGAGAAGGCGGACGTCGACGGCGCCCTCGTCGGCGGCGCGAGCCTCGACGCCGAGGAATTCGCCGGAATTTGCCGCTTCTACGACCTGCCAGTGCTCTGAGCACTGGCCCCTATGGCATAAGGTTCAGCGCGTGGTACCTCTTTTCACCGTCCTGCTCGTCATCACGAGCCTCCTCCTGATCCTCCTCGTGCTTCTGCACAAGGGGCGTGGCGGTGGTCTGTCGGACATGTTCGGCGGCGGCGTCTCGAGCAGCCTGGGTGGCTCCTCGGTGGCTGAGCGCAACCTCGACCGTTTCACGGTCGGGATCGGCATCATCTGGTTCGCGTGCATCATCGCCCTCGGCCTGCTCATGGCCTACCAGGGCTCTTGACGAAGGAGTAGTGCTGGTGGCTGGTGCTGGAAACGCCATTCGTGGCAGTCGCGTCGGGGCCGGCCCCATGGGCGAGGCCGAGCGCGGCGAGGCCGCTCCGCGGCAGGCAGTGACGTACTACTGCGGACGTGAGCACCGGTCCGTGGTGGCGTTCTCCGTGGAGGCAGTGGTCCCGGAGTCGTGGGACTGCCCCAAGTGCGGCCTGCCGGCGAGCATGGACGCCGAGAACCCGCCTCCGGCACCCAAGAATGAGCCGTACAAGACGCACCTCGCGTACGTGAAGGAGCGCCGTTCGGACTCGGAGGCGGCCGACATCCTGGACGAGGCGGTGGCGCTCCTGCGCAGCCGTCGCAAGTCCGGCGACATCGTCTTCTGAGAGACGCTGGCGCGCGCGCCGTGTCTGCTGAGGGCTTCAAGCGCGCCCGGGACTGGGTCCCGTTTGTCGCCGCGTGCGCGAGCGCCGTGGTGTCCATCGCGCTGCTCGCGCTCGCGGTCGCCTACGGCTGGCTGGGTCCCGACGCGGACCGGGGGGCCAACTTCTGCGAGCGTTCCGACACGATCCTGCGTCAGCCCGCGAACACTCTGTCCAATGCGGGATTCGTCGTTGCCGGACTCCTGATCGGGTGGCGAGCGCGCCGCCGGGAGCTGCTGGGGCACACGATGGGGGCGTCGCGGGCCCTGGTCACCGTGCTGGCGTGCGTCGTGGTGCTGCTGGGGCCTGCCAGCGCGGCCATGCATGCGACGGAGTCCGAGCTCGGCGGACTGCTCGACATGACGAGCATGTACCTCATCGCCTCCTATGCCGCGGCCTACGCCTGGGCCCGGGTGCTGGGCTGGTCCTCGACGCGTTTCGTGGCGGTGTTCGTGGCCCTGGTGGTGCTGTGTGAAGGTGTCGGGCTCCTGCCCTACGAAGTGCCCGTGCTCCTGCACCCCGGCAACATCGCGTTCCTTGCGTTGTTGGTGGTGGCGCTCGTCGGCGAGTTGCGCATCCGCTCCACCACGGCACTCGTCACCGACCGCCGGTGGGGCTATGCCGCAGTCGGCACGCTGCTGGTGGCGTTCGCGATCTGGAACGCCGGTCAGCACGGTTGGTGCGACCCGCATTCGATCTGGCAGGCGCACGCTGCATGGCACCTGCTGTGCGCCGTGGCCGCGTACCTGCTGTTCCGCCTCTACGCCAGCGAACGCGCGGCGAGCGAGTCTGTGAACCAGACCGTCTCTTCCTGACCGGCCACGCCGCGGGCGGGGCAGTCGGAGACGGGGCCATCGGACCACGCCCGTGCCACGGCGTCGGCCTTGGCCTCGCCCGAGACGAGGAAGGCCACCGCTCGGCTGCGTTCGAATGCTTCGAAGGTGAGGCTCACGCGCTCTGGCGGCGGCTTCGGGGCCCGGGTCACTGGTACGGCGATGGCATCGGCGATGTCGAGGGCCCGGTGGTGCGGGAACAGGCTGGCCACGTGTCCGTCGGGCCCCAGCCCGAACAGAACCACCTCGAACTCGCCAGCCCCGTGGGTGCGGATGGCGGTGCCGTACGCGTCGGCCGCTGCGGCCACGTCGGGCACCTCGTCGGCCGCGGGGACGCGGTGGATCTGTGATGCGGGCACTCCCAGCGGCTCCAGGAGGGAGGTCAGCGCCGCCAGGTCGTTGCGGTCGGGGTCGTCGGACGCCACGAACCGCTCGTCTCCCCACCAGAAGACCACGCGGGAGAAGTCCACGGTGCTGGCCGGTGCCCGGCGTACGACCTCCGCGTGGAAGTCGCTGGCGAGGCTGCCGCCAGTGAGACCCACGTTGGGCTCGCGCCCGGCCGCCTGCGCCGCCTCCAGGCGCGCGAGGAACCACGAGGCACAGTCGCCGAAGAGGCCGTCGAGGTCCTCGTGCACACGCAGCTCGGCCGCAGGGCGCTGCGAGCGCAGGCCGCTCACGCGCCCTCCAAGCGGACGAGGCGACGCAGCGTCGCGGCGTACACGTCGTCGGCATCGAGGTGTCGCAGCTCCTCGGCGATGAGCTCGGGGAGTTCGCGAATCCGCAGCGCTGCCGTGCGTTCGGGACGGTGGGGGGAGGTGAGGACCGCGTTGCGACCGTCGGGACGGGACACGACGATCGGTCCCGAGGCCAGGTCGAGGCGGACCTCGGTGATGGCGGGCCCGTCGGAGGCGCGCAACTCCACGTCGATGCCCAGGCGGTCGGTGAGCCAGGCGCGCAACAGGTCTGCGCTGGGATGTCCCCGCTCGGTGGCGATGGAGGCGGCGTGCACCTTCTCGGGGTACTGGTCGAGGGATGCGGCCAGCAGGGCCCGCCACAAGGTCAGCCTCGTCCAGGCGAGGTCGGTGTTGCCGGGGGAGTAGTGCTCGCACTGCTGCAGCAGGGCTCGGCGGCGTGCGCGCCCCAGGCTGATGTCGGTGATGCGGCGGGTGGCGAGGGCTCCGAGCCGATCACCGGCAGGATCCGAGGGTGCCTTGCTGGCCCACCACACGACCACGGGGGAGTCCGGGAGCAGGAGGGGCAGGACGACCGACTCGGAGTGGCGTACGGCCTCTCCGCGCAGGCGGATCACGGCGGCCTCGCCGCCCCAGTTGCGTCCGACGCCCACCTGGGCGTTGACCGAGGCCTTGCCCCGCGCGTCACCCAGGATGACCCCCAGTACGCGCGAGGGATGCTCGCGCGTGGCCTTGCGGGCCACAGCCATGGTCTCCTCGGCAGACTCCTCCTCGACGACGATGATGAGGGTCATGACCATGCCCATGGCTGGGCTCCCGGCGCGGCGACGATCCTTCACGAACGCTGCGGCGATCGCTGCCGAGTTGGTGTCGATCAGCTCGATCATCAGGGCCTCCGCCAGGTGCGTCCGTCACGGGCAAGCATCGCGTCCGCCGAGGCGGGTCCCCAGGTGCCCGACTCGTAGCCCTCAGGGCTCCCCTTGCGCTCCCACGCGCGCAGGATCGGATCGAGGATCCGCCACGACAGCTCGACTTCCTCGTGCCGTGGGAACAGCGGCGGATCCCCGAGCAGGACGTCGAGGATGAGCCGCTCGTACGCCTCGGGGCTGGCCTCGGTGAAGGAGTCGCCGTAGTCGAAGTCCATGTTGACGTCACGGATCTCCATGGACGTGCCGGGGACCTTGGACCCGAACCGTACGGTCATGCCCTCGTCCGGCTGCACCCTGATCACGATGGCGTTCGAGGTGAGCTCCTCGGTGGCGTTCTGGGAGAACGGCACGTGGGGCGCACGCTTGAAGACGATGGCGACCTCGGTGACCCGGCGCCCCAGGCGCTTGCCGGCGCGCAGGTAGAACGGAACGCCAGCCCAGCGTCGGTTGGCGATGTCGAGGCGGATCGCCGCGTACGTCTCGGTGCGCGAGTCGTGCGGGATCCCTTCCTCCTGGAGGAATCCCGTGACCTCGACGCCGCCCTGCCACCCGGGGGTGTACTGACCTCGGGCCGTGTGCAGGTCGAGGCGTCGGGGGAGGACCACCGAACCCAGCACCTTCTCCTTCTCGTGGCGCAGGCTGTCGGCGTCGAACTGGGAGGGTTCCTCCATCGCGACGAGGGCCATGAGTTGGAGGAGGTGGTTCTGGATGACGTCCCGAGCCGCGCCGATGCCGTCGTAGTAGCCGGCCCGCCCGCCGATCCCGATGTCCTCAGCCATCGTGATCTGCACGTGGTCGACGTAGTTGGCGTTCCAGATCGGCTCCCACAGCGTGTTGGCGAACCGCAGGGCGAGGACGTTCTGGACGGTCTCCTTGCCGAGGTAGTGGTCGATGCGGAAGATCGACCCGCTGGGGAAGACGCCGTCGAGGGTCGCATTCAGCTCGCGCGCAGAGGCGAGGTCGTGACCGAAGGGCTTCTCCACGACGACGCGGCGCCACTGCCCGGGGCCGGCGTCGGCCAGGCCGTGCTCGTGGAGCTGCTGGGTCACGGTGCCGAACAAGCCGGGCGGGATCGCGAGGTAGAAGGCCGTGTTGCCGCCCGTGCCGCGCGTGCGCTCGAGCTCCTCGATCGTCAGGCGCAACGTCTCGAAGGCCGTGTCGTCGTCGAAGCTCCCGGGGACGAAGCGGAACCCTTCGGCGAGTTGGCGCCACACATCCTCACGGAACTCAGTGCGCGCGTGCTCCTTGACCGCCTCGTACACGATCTGGGCGAAGTCCTGGTCGGCCCAGTCGCGCCGTGCGTAGCCGACGAGGCTGAAGCCCGGTGGCAGGAGGCCACGGTTGGCGAGGTCGTAGATGGCCGGCATGACCTTCTTGCGCGACAGGTCGCCGGTGACGCCGAAGAGCACGAGGACGCAGGGCCCTGCGATCCGGGGCAGGCGTCGGTCCTCGGAGTCACGCAGCGGGTTGCGTCGAGTCATCGGCGGTTCTCCCTGTACCAGTCGACGAGAGCTCTGGTGGCGCTGTCCTGGGCGTCCAGCGCCGTTGGGTCGCCGTCGAGCGCGGGGCCGATGGCTGTGGCCATCTGCTTGCCGAGCTCCACGCCCCACTGGTCGAAGCTGTCCACACCCCACACGGCGCCCTGGACGAACGTGATGTGCTCGTAGAGGGCGATCAGCTGGCCCAGGACCGCGGGCGTGAGCTGGTCGGCCAGGACGGTGGTGGTGGGCCGGTTGCCCGGCGAGACCCGCGCCGCGACCAGCGCCTCGGGTGTGCCCTCGGCGCGCACCTCGGCGTCCGTCCGCCCGAATGCCAGCGCCTTCGTCTGGGCGAGCAGGTTGGCGATGAGCAGTTGGTGCAGGTCGGTGCCGCCCTCGGCCACGGCGTACGACGGGTTGGCGAAGCCGATGAAGTCCGCCGGCACCAGCAGGGTGCCCTGGTGGAGAAGTTGATAGAACGCGTGCTGCCCGTTGGTGCCCGGCTCACCCCAGAAGATCTCGCCCGTCGCGTGCGACAGCGGCGAGCCGTCGGCGCGCACGCGCTTGCCGTTCGACTCCATCGTGAGCTGCTGGAGATAGGCGGGGAAGCGGTGGAGCAGTTGTGAGTAGGGGAGCACCGCGTGGGCCTGAGCTCCCAGGAAGTTCACGTACCAGACGTTGAGCAACCCCATGAGGAGCGGCACATTGCGCTCGGCGGGCGACTCGACGAAGTGTCGGTCCATGGCGTGGAACCCGGCCAGGAACTCCGCGAAACGCTCGGGTCCGACGGCAAGGGCGAGCGAGGTGCCGATCGCGGAGTCGAGGGAGTAGCGGCCGCCCACCCAGTCCCAGAAACCGAACGCGTTGGCTGGATCGATGCCGAAGTCGGCGACAGCCTCCAGGTTGGTCGAGACCGCCACGAAGTGTCGAGCCACTGCGCCCGATGTGTCTGCCTCGGCCAGGCCGTACTCGGCGAGGCCCTCGAGCAGCCATTGGCGGCACACACGTGCGTTGGTCAGGGTTTCCAGCGTCGTGAAGGTCTTGCTGGAGACGATGAACAAGGTCGTACGCGGATCGAGCCCCGCCAGTGCTTGTGTGGCGTCCGTTGGGTCGATGTTGCTGATGAAGCGGACCGACAGGTCGGGGTGGCGGTAGGCAGCCAGAGCCTCGTACGCCATGGCCGGGCCGAGGTCGGAGCCCCCGATCCCGAGGTTCACCACCGTACGAATCTCGTGGCCCGTCCAGCCGCGCCACTCGCCGGACCTGACCTGGTCGGCGAACGCGTACATCCGGTCGAGCACGTCGTGCACCTGAGCGACCACATCGGATCCCTCGACGGTGAGCGAGTCGGTGCGGGGACGGCGAAGGGCGGTGTGCAGGACCGAGCGATCCTCGGTGACGTTGACCCGCTCCCCGGCAAACATGGCCTCACGTCGCGCCGCGACGCCGGTCTCCTCTGCCAGACCCAGCAACGCTGCCACGACGTCCTCGTCGAGGAGGTTGCGCGACAGGTCGACATGGAGGTCGGCGGCGTCGAAGGTCCAGCGCCGCGCGCGGTCCGGATCGTCGGCGAAGCGTGTGCGCAGGTCGGGGGCATCGCACCGGGCGAGCTCGCCCAGGCGGGCCCAGGCGCCGGTCGTGGTCGGATCCACCGGCCGCGACGTCACGCGCGGGCCTTCTCCACCTGCTCGCGGACGCTGGCCAGGAGTTCGTGCCATGCGTCGACGAACTTGGTGACCCCTTCGTCGATCAGCAGGTCAATGACGTCGTCGTAGTCGATGCCAGCGGCCGCGAGGGCGTCCATGTCCGCGTGCGCCTGGGCGTAGGTGCCTCGGATGGTGTCACCCGTGACCTCACCGTGGTCGGCGGCGGCCTGCAGCGTCTTCTCAGGCATCGTGTTGACGGTGCCCGCCGTGACCAACTCCGTGACGTACAGCGTGTCGGGGTAGGCGGGGTTCTTCACCCCCGTCGACGCCCAGAGCGGGCGCTGCGCGCGGGCCCCGCGCGCAGCCAGGGCTTCCCACCGCTCGCCCGAGAAGAAGGCCTCGTACGCCTCGAACGCGAGGCGAGCATTGGCCAGACCTGCACGCCCGCGCAGCTCAAGGGCCTGAGGCGTCCCCACTGCTTCGAGGCGCTTGTCGATCTCCGTGTCCACGCGGGAAATGAAGAACGAGGCCACCGAGTGAATGGTGGACAGGTCGCGCCCGGCCGCTGCAGCCTTCTCCAGGCCCGCGACGTACGCCTCCATGACGTGGCGGTACTGGTCCAGGCCGAAGATCAGCGTGACGTTGACGGAGATCCCCTCACCGATGGCCTCGGTGATGGCGGGCCAGCCGGCCTCGGTGCCGGGGATCTTGATGAGCACGTTGTCCTTGCCCACCTTGTCCCACAGCTCGTGGGCCTGCGCGAGCGTTGCGGCGGTGTCGTGGGCCAGATCGGGGGACACCTCGATGGACACGCGTCCGTCCACGCCATCCGTGGCCGCTGCCACGTCGGCGAGGACGTCGCACGCCTCACGCACGTCGGTCGTGGTCAGTTCGGTGACCACGGCGTCGACGTCAGCCCCGCCGGCCACGAGCTCACGCAGCTGTGCGTCGTAGCGTTCGCCGTCGCTGAGTGCGGACTGGAAGATCGCCGGGTTGGTGGTCACGCCCACGACGTGTGAGGTCGCGACGAGCTCGGCGAGGTTGCCGGTTTCGAGGCGCTCGCGCGACAGGTCGTCGAGCCAGATCGAGACGCCTGCGTCGGAGAGAGCCTTCAGTGGGTCAGTCATGCCGCCTCCTGGCGGGCTGCGGCCCGGGTCGCGGGCCGCAGCCGTTCGTAATGTCCGTCGTGTCAGTTCTACCGCGTGCAGGGTGCTTCAGGCACGCGCCTGGGCGATGCTCTGGCGCGCCGCGTCGGCCACGGCCTCAGCGGTGACGCCGTACTCGGAGAAGATCCGGGCCGGATCTGCGCTGGCGCCGAACTGCTCGATCGAGATGATGCGACCCGCGTCGCCCACCACCTCGCGCCAGCCCTGGGCGACACCGGCCTCGACCGCAACGCGGGCGCGAACCGTGCTCGGCAGCACCGTGGCGCGGTAGTCGGCGTCCTGGGCGTCGAACCACTCGCGGCACGGCATCGACACGACGCGCGCCGAGATGCCCTCTGCGGCCAACTGCTCGCGGGCGGCCACTGCCAGCTGAACCTCGGAGCCCGTGCCGACGAGGATCACGTCGGGGGTGCCGTCGGTGTCGAGCAGCACGTACCCGCCGCGAGCGACACCGTCGGTGGTCGCGAAGCCGTCCTCGCCACGCGGGAAGGTGGGCAGGTTCTGACGGCTCAGGCACAGCGCGGAGGGCCGGGAGTTCTGCTGGAGGACCGCGGACCAGGCCGCCACCGTCTCGTTGGCGTCAGCAGGCCGGATCACGTCCAGACCCGGGATGGCGCGCAGAGCCGCGAGGTGCTCGATCGGCTGGTGCGTGGGACCGTCCTCGCCCAGACCCACGGAGTCGTGGGTCCACACGTAGATGGTGGGGACCTCCATCAGTGCAGCCAGACGCACCGACGGGCGCATGTAGTCCGAGAACTGCAGGAAGGTGCCACCGAACACGCGCGTGAGGCCGTGCAGGGCGATGCCGTTCATGATCGCGCCCATGGCGTGCTCGCGGATCCCGAAGTGCAGGACGCGGCCGTACGGGTCGCCCTTCCACGTCGAGGTCGACCACTGCGCCGGGACGAAGGAGGACACCCCCTCGATCGTCGTGTTGTTGGAGCCGGCCAGGTCGGCGGAGCCGCCCCACAGCTCGGGCAGGTGGGCCGCCACGGCGTTGATGACCTTGCCGGACGCGACGCGTGTGGCCACGCCCTTCTGGTCGGCCTCGAAGACGGGGAGATCCGCGTCCCAGCCCTCGGGCAGGTCGTGGGCCTTGAGGCGCTTGAGAAGGGCCTCGCCCTGCGGGTTCGCGGAGGCCCAGGTCTGGTAGGCGGCGTCCCACGCCTCGCCGGCCGCGGCCCCGCGAGCCAGCAGCAGGCGGGTGTGCGCCAGCACCTCGGCATCGACCTGGAACGTGCGCTGCGGGTCGAACCCGAGGATCTCCTTGGTCGCCGCGACCTCGGCTTCGCCGAGCGCGGACCCGTGGGACTTGCCCGTGTTCTGCAGAGTCGGTGCGGGCCACGCGATGATCGTGCGCAGGACGATGAAGGTGGGCTTGTCCGTCACGGCGAGGCCGGCGCGGATCTCGGCGTAGAGGGCCTCGACGTCCTCGCGGTAGCCGGTGCCGCCGTGGGTCCAGTCGACGACACGGACGTCCCAGCCGTACGCCTCGTAGCGCTTGGCGACGTCCTCGGTGAACGCGATGTCGGTGTTGTCCTCGATCGAGATCTTGTTGTCGTCGTAGATGACGGTGAGGTTGCCCAGCTGCTGGTGCCCAGCGAGCGAGCTGGCCTCGGCGCTGACGCCCTCCTGCAGGTCACCGTCGGAGGCGATGGCGAAGATGCGGTGGTCCCAGACCGACTCACCCGGCGCCGCGTCGGGGTCGAGCATGCCGCGCTCGCGCCGAGCCGCCATGGCCATGCCGACGGCGTTGGCGACACCCTGACCCAGAGGGCCGGTCGTCGTCTCCACGCCGGGGGTGTGGCGGTACTCGGGGTGACCAGGGGTCCGCGAACCCCACGTGCGCAGCGCCTCGATGTCGCTGAGCTCGAGACCGAAGCCGCCGAGGAAGAGCTGGTTGTAGAGCGTCAGGGCGGAGTGACCCAGCGACAGCACGAAGCGGTCGCGTGCGTGCCAGCTCGGGTCGGCGGGGTCGTGGCGCATCACCTTCTGGAACAGCAGGTGGGCGACGGGTGCCAGGCTCATGGCCGTGCCGGGGTGGCCGTTGCCGACCTTCTGCACGGCGTCCATCGCGAGCACGCGCGCGGTGTCCACCGCGCGCTGGTCGAGTTCGTTCCAGTCGAGCTTCTCAGGCAGCTCGAACGGGGTCGCAGTCACGGGGTTCCTCTCGGTCGCATCACAGCGGGGGCTCGGGTCAAAGCCTAGTCACCCAGCGGGCTAGACTCGACTTTGCATGGACGTGCACGGACAAGGAAGCTGTCGCCGGCCGTCCCCACCATCGTCCCTGAGGTTCTGCTGTGTCCAAGGTCCGCCCAACCGAGTCGTCCGAGGTTGAGCAGACCGCCGACGCACCTGCGACCTTCAAGGACGTGATCGCCGCGTACGTGGGTCTGACCAAGCCTCGCGTCATGGAGTTGCTGCTGCTCACCACCGTGCCGGTGATGTTCTACGCGGCACGCGGCATCCCGCCGCTGGATCTCGTGGTGGCCACGGTCATCGGTGGCGCGCTGTCCGCCGGATCGGCGTCGGCCTACAACTGCGTCTACGACCGCGACATCGATGAGCAGATGCGGCGCACCCGTCGCCGCGCCCTGCCACGTCACGTGGTCTCGCCGGCATCCGCCCTCGTTTTCGCCACCGTCCTGGCAGCCGTGTCCACGGTGGTCCTGTGGGTGTGGGTCAACCCGCTGAGCGCGGGGCTGTCGCTGGGCGCGAACGCGTTCTACGTCTTCGTCTACACGATGCTGCTCAAGCGTCGTACGACCCAGAACATCGTGTGGGGCGGGATCGCGGGCTGCTTCCCAGCCATGATCGGCTGGACGGCCGTCACGAACGAGCTCGCCTGGCCGCCGGTGATCCTGTTCCTCGTCGTCTTCTTCTGGACGCCGCCACACACGTGGGCGCTGGCGCTGCGCTACCGCGAGGACTACGCCAACGTCGACGTCCCCATGCTTCCGGTGGTGAAGCCCGGCGTGGACGTGGCGCGGCAGATCGTGGGGTACTCCTGGGTGCTGGTGGCGGTCTCCCTGCTGCTGTGGCCCGTGGCGGAGACCACGGTGCTCTACCCGATCATCGCCACGGTGCTGGGTGCCTACTTCCTCATCGAGGCGCACCAGTTGCTGCACCGTGCCAAGCGCACTGACGTGCTGGCCGAGATGAACCCGATGCGCCTGTTCCACGCATCGAACCTCTACCTGTCCTTGCTGTTCGTCGCCGTCGCTGTCGACGCGATCCTCGACCTGCCGACGTTCCTCTTCGGCTGAGGCCGATCCACTCGACAGGCGGCCCACTCGACAGGCGGCCCGCTCGAGCAGATGGGCTGGTTCAGGCCTCGCCCATGACCCGGGCGAGCAGGCGACCGTGCGGTTCGCCGGAGTGCGTGTGGGCGCGTACGGCCAGCCACACGCGCGCGAAGCCCGCCGCCAGGAGGCCCGCCATGAGCATGTGGACGGCCACGAGGAGCTCGGGAAGGCCATTGAGGTACTGGGTCCAGCCGATCACACCCTGCAGCAGCTCCAGGGCAAGCAGGGCACCCGTCACCACGCTCAGCCACCGGTCGCGCGTGCGAAGCGCCACGAGCAGCAGGGCGAGGGTGAGGGCGACCAGCACGTACACGGATGCTGCGTGCACGTGGGAGACCACCTGCGGATCGAGGTCATTGCGCCTGGCCTTCAGGTCGCCCGCGTGCGGTCCGGCGCCGGTCACGACCGTGCCGAGGTAGAGCACGATCCACCCGACGACCATCACCCCGGTTGCGAGCGCACGGGCTGCCGCCCCCGCATTGCCGCGGGTCGGGCTGCGCAGGTGGTCGAGGAGGGCGAGGCACACCATGACCATCGCCAGGGAGGCGATCAGGTGCAGCGACACGATCCACGGGTTGAGGTCGGTCAGGACGGTGATGCCGCCGATGATCGCCTGGAGCGGGATGCCCAGCGCGACGATGAGCGAGAGGCGTACCGACGTGCGGTCCTTCCGGCCGAGGGCCGCCAGCCAGCACAGCACGGCGATGGCGAGGAGCACGTAGGTCAGCAGCCGGTTGCCGAACTCGATGGCCCCGTTGATGCCCATCGAGGAGTGCGCGACGAAGGAGTCCTCGGTGCACTTGGGCCAGGTGGGACATCCCAGCCCCGAGCCGGTGAGACGCACGGCCGCGCCGGTGACGATGATCCCGATGTTGGCGAGGATGTTCGCCACGGCCAGGGGCCACAGGTACGGGGCGAGTCGGCGGGTCAGGTTGGTCACGTTCACTCCCAGCGGAAGGTGCGGGTGGTCAGGACGGTGCCCAGTGCGGTCCATCCAGCGAGGATCAGCAGGGCGGCCCAGTCCACGGTGCCGTGACCGAGCGACGCGCGGGCGGCCTCGCCGAGCGCGCCGCTGGGAAGCCAGACCACCCAGTCGCCGGCGGCGCCGTACTGGTCGGGCGGGATGACCACGGCCCCGCCGACCATGAGCAGCAGGTACAGCAGGTTGGCGACGGCCAGCGTGGCCTCCGCGCGGAAGACGCCCGCCACGAACAGGCCCAGCGAGGCGAAGGCCGAGGTGCCGAGGACCAGCGTGAGGGCGGCGCCGAGCCAGGCGACGTCGGGGGACCAGCCCAGCGCAAGGGCGATCCCGGACAGCACGACGACCTGGAGTGCCTCGACGAGCACGAGCGCGCCCACCTTGCCCAGCAGGAGGCCGTGGCGCGGCAGGGGACTGGCGCCGAGCCGCTTGATGACGCCGTAGCGCCGTTCGAAGCCCGTCGCGATCGCCAGGGACGTGAAGGCGGTGGACATGATGGCGAGCGCGAGCACGCCGGGGGCAAACAGGTCGACGGGCTCGCCCGCGAGATCGAGGTCGATGCGATCGGCCCCGACGATGCCCGCCACGAGCACGATGACGGGGATCACGACTGCCAGGAGCAGCTGCTCCCCGTTGCGCAGCAGCAGGCGGGACTCCATGCGGGCCTGGGCGCGTACCTGACGAGCCAGGGGTGCGCTGCCCGGCGCCGGCGTGAACGTTCCGTTGCTCACTGCTCCATCTCCCGTCCGGTCAACTCCAGGAACACGTCCTCGAGGGTCCGCTGGCCCAAGGTGAGCGAGGTCGGCGTGACGTGGTGTTCCTCACACCAGTGCCCCAGGACGCTCAGCGTCGACGAGTCGGCGGAGCCGGTGACCATCACGTGGAGGCCGTCCACCTGCTGTACTTGGGTCCCCGCGCCCAGTCTGTCGGTCAGGACGACCAGGGCGCGCTCGTCCACGTCGGCATCGAGCACCAGTCGTACGGTCGCCGCGCGCCCGCCCCGCGTGAGTTCGCGCGGTGTCCCGGTGGCGATCACCCGGCCCCGGTCGATGACGTGGATCAGGTCCGAGAGGCGCTCAGCCTCATCCATGTGATGAGTGGTCAGCACGACCGTGACCCCGTCGGCGCGCAGTTCCTCGAGGAGTTCCCACGTGGTGCGCCGCGCGAGGGGGTCCATCCCTGCTGTCGGTTCGTCCACGAACACCAGCTCGGGGCGGCCCACCAGCGCCATGGCCAGTCCGAGCCGTTGCTGCTGCCCACCGCTCAGCCGCCGGTAAGGCGTGCGGCCGCAGTCGGCCAGGCCCAGCCGCTCGGACAGCATCTCGGTGTCCAGGGGGTGGGCGTGCAGCGTGGCGACGTGGTCGAGCATCTCGCGGGCGCGCACTCCGCTCCAGGCGCCGCCTGCCTGGAGCATGACGCCGAGGCGGGGCAGCAGCGCGCGGCGCTCCCGCCAGGGGTCCAGTCCCAGGACGCGTACGACACCGCTCTGGGCCTGGCGATAGCCCTCGCAGGTCTCCAGCGTGGTCGTCTTGCCGGCCCCGTTGGGTCCGAGCACCGAGGTGATGGTGCCGCGAGGGACCGTCAGCGAGAGTCCGTCGACCGCCACCTTGTCGCCGTACGCCATGACGAGGTCTCGGATCTCCACGGCGGGGGACTCTTCGGGCACCCCGTGATTCTAGGGAGCGCGCCATGAGGCGTCAGCGGCGGGTGCGAAGGCGTCGCGCACACGTACGGCGGGTGTGGCCCGGGCCACTTAGGGTCACCTTCGTTGAAACCGGTACGGCAATAACGTCACACTGGTGTTGTGCAATTCGTCAGGTCCGCCGTGTCGTTCCCCGAGGGGGACGCGCCCACCCGTGAGCGGGTGGCGCAGGCGATCCTGGAGAACGGGCCCTCGACCGCGGCCGATCTGGCGGCGATCCTGGACCTCACGCCCGCCGCAGTGCGCCGCCATCTCGACCATCTCGCCGAGACGGGGGCCGTGGAGTCCCGCGACCAGAAGGTCTACGGGAGCCGCGGCCGCGGCCGCCCCGCCAAGGTCTTCGCGCTGACCCAGAGCGGGCGCGACCAGTTCGACCAGCAGTACGACGACCTCGCCGTCCAGGCGCTGCGCTACATCGCGCAGACGCAAGGGGACGAGGCCGTCATGGAGTTCGCGCGTGGCCGCGTGGCCTTCATCGGGCGTGACTACGAGACCGTACGCGCAGCGCACCCCGACCTCAGCGCCGCCGAGGTGCTGGCGAAGGTGTTCAGCGCGCAGGGTTATGCGGCCTCGGTCAAGGAGCTTCCGGTCGTGGGGGAGCAGCTGTGCCAGCAGCACTGCCCGGTCTCCCACGTCGCCCACGAGTTCCCGCAGCTGTGTGAGGCGGAGACCGAGGCCATCGGTCACGTCCTCGGCACCCACGTCCAGCGCCTGGCCACCATCGCCCACGGGGACGGTGTGTGCACGACCTGCATTCCTCAAATCCCCGCTCCCAACCAGACCCCCGCAACCAATTCGATCAAGGAGAAGGCATGACCTCCATCGAGGAGCTCAACCCCGAGCTCAAGGGCATCGGCAAGTACGAGTTCGGCTGGGCCGATTCGGACGTCGCCGGCGCCGCTGCCAAGCGTGGCCTCAACGGGGACGTCGTCGCCGACATCTCGTCGAAGAAGTCCGAGCCGCAGTGGATGCTCGACCTGCGCATGAAGGGCCTCAAGCTCTTCGACCGCAAGCCGATGCCGACGTGGGGCTCCGACCTCGGTGACATCGACTTCGACAACATCAAGTACTTCGTGCGCTCGTCGGAGAAGCAGGCCCAGACCTGGGAGGACCTGCCCGAGGACATCAAGAACACCTACGACAAGCTCGGGATCCCGGAGGCGGAGAAGCAGCGCCTGGTCGCGGGCGTCGCCGCTCAGTACGAGTCCGAGGTCGTCTACCACTCGATCCGCGAGGACCTCGAGGCCCAGGGCGTCATCTTCCTCGACACCGACACCGCGCTGAAGGAGCACGAGGAGCTCTTCAAGGAGTACTTCGGCACCGTGATCCCCGTCGGCGACAACAAGTTCGCCGCGCTGAACACGGCCGTGTGGTCCGGTGGCTCGTTCATCTACGTGCCCAAGGGCGTCCACGTGGACATCCCCCTGCAGGCCTACTTCCGCATCAACACCGAGAACATGGGCCAGTTCGAGCGGACCCTGATCATCGCCGACGAGGACTCCTACGTTCACTACGTCGAGGGCTGCACGGCGCCGATCTACTCCTCCGACTCGTTGCACTCGGCCGTCGTCGAGATCATCGTCAAGAAGGGCGCCCGTGTGCGCTACACGACGATCCAGAACTGGTCGAACAACGTCTACAACCTCGTCACCAAGCGTGCCTTCTGCGAGGCCGGCGCGACGATGGAGTGGGTCGACGGCAACATCGGGTCCAAGGTCACGATGAAGTACCCGGCGGTCTACCTGATGGGTGAGCACGCCAAGGGCGAGACCCTGTCGATCGCCTTCGCGGGCGAGGGTCAGCACCAGGACACGGGCTCCAAGATGGTTCACGCCGCGCCCAACACGTCCTCGTCGATCCTGTCGAAGTCGGTGGCGCGCGGCGGTGGCCGTTCGTCGTACCGCGGTCTCGTCCAGGTCAACGAGGGCGCCCACGGGTCGAAGTCCAACGTGCTGTGCGACGCGCTGCTGGTCGACCAGATCAGCCGCTCGGACACCTACCCGTACGTCGACATCCGCGAGGACGACGTGCAGATGGGTCACGAGGCGAGCGTCTCCAAGGTGTCGGAGGACCAGCTCTTCTACCTCATGTCGCGAGGCATGGAGGAGGACGAGGCGATGGCGATGATCGTGCGCGGCTTCGTCGAGCCGATCGCCAAGGAGCTCCCCATGGAGTACGCCCTCGAGCTCAACCGCCTGATCGAGCTGCAGATGGAGGGCGCGGTCGGCTGACCCGCCCCTGAACGACTGCTGACATTCGAACCAGAGAGATACGACGTGACTGTGACTGACACTGCCCGCGACTCCGTCGCGGCAGCACTCGAGCAGGGCAAGGTGGAGTCCCACCTCCACCCCATCGGCTCGTACGAGGTGGCCGACCACTCCGCGCCCACGGG
Source organism: Actinomycetes bacterium (assembly GCA_023460975.1). Lineage (GTDB taxonomy): Bacteria > Actinomycetota > Actinomycetes > Propionibacteriales > Nocardioidaceae > Nocardioides. The sequence continues at coordinate 178,416 of JAEWOG010000092.1, read as the reverse complement.
GCGCGAGGAGGTCTGGCGCTTCACCCCGCTGAGGCGACTCAAGGGTCTGGCCAGCGACGCCCCGTTCAACGCGAGCACGACGACGTGCGAGTGGAACACCCCCGCCGGCGTCCGCATCGAGGGCGTCGACGGTGAGGAAGCCAAGGCTCTGCGCGGGATCTCGGGCTACAAGCCCGCGACTCTGTTCGGCGCCCGCGTGCTGGCCGAGGTCGAGTCCTCGCTCCTGGTGGACGTGCCGGCCGAGACCGAGGTGGACGAGCCGATCATCGTCAACCTCGTCGGTCAGTCCGCCGACAACACCGAGGCGGGCCACATCGCCCTGCGGTTCGGCCACTTCTCCAAGGCCGTGGTCGTGCTGCGCCACACCGGTAGCGCCGCGATGGCGCAGGTCGTCGAAGTTGTGGTGGGCGACGGCGCCCAGGTGACGGTCGTCTCGCTGCAGGACTGGGCCGACGACGCCGCCCACCTGACGCACACCGAGGCCCTCGTGGGGCGCGACGCCACGTACAAGCACACCGCGATCAGCTTCGGTGGCGACATCGTCCGCATGGACGCCAACGTCCGCTACTCCGGCCCCGGTGGATCCGCCGAGCTGCTCGGTCTCTACTTCGCCGACGCCGGGCAGCACCTCGAGCACCGCCTGTTCGTCGACCACAACCAGCCCAAGACGCGCAGCCACGCCACCTACAAGGGCGCGCTGCAGGGCGAGAAGGCGCACACGGTGTGGATCGGCAACGTCCTGATCCGCAAGGTCGCCGAGGGGATCGACACCTACGAGGAGAACCGCAACCTCATCCTCACCGATGGAACCCTGTGCGACTCGGTCCCGAACCTGGAGATCGAGACCGGTGACATCGAGGGTGCCGGCCACGCCTCGGCCACGGCCCGCTTCGATGACCAGCAGCTGTTCTACCTGCGTTCGCGCGGCATCGACGAGAAGGAGGCGCAGCGCCTGGTCGTGCACGGCTTCTTCAACGACCTGATCCGTCGCATCGACGTCCCCGCCATCGCCGACAAGCTGACCGAGACCGTCGAGGCGGAGCTCGCCAAGAACGTCGTCGGCAAGGTGCTGCCCGGCGGGGCCGCCTGATGTCGTTCGAGCGCGTCTGCTCCCTCGACGAGGTTCCCTCCGACGAGGCGCTCGCGGTCACCGTGGGTCGCTACGACCTCGCGATCGCCCGCCACGAGGATGAGGTCTTCGCACTGCAGGACCTCTGCTCGCACGCGGCGGTCGCCCTCAGCGAGGGCGAGGTCGCTGACTGCCGCATCGAGTGCTGGCTGCACGGGTCGGAGTTCGACCTGCGCACCGGCAAGCCCGTCACTCTTCCGGCGACCGAACCCGTCGCCACCTTCCCCGTCGACGTCCGCGGCTCTGACGTGTACGTCGACATCGACACCACCCTGAACGGAGTTACCCCCACATGAGCACCCTCGAGATCAACAACCTGCAGGTTTCGGTCGAGACCGAGGACGGTCCCAAGGAGATCCTCAAGGGCGTCACCTTGACCATCAAGGACGGCGAGACGCACGCCATCATGGGTCCCAACGGCTCCGGCAAGTCGACCTTGGCCTACTCCATCGCTGGGCACCCCAAGTACACGGTCACGGGCGGCACCGTCACGCTCGACGGCGAGGACGTCCTCGAGATGTCGGTCGACGAGCGTGCCCGCGCGGGTCTCTACCTGGCGATGCAGTACCCGGTGGAGATCCCCGGTGTGTCCGTCACCAACTTCCTGCGTACGGCCAAGACGGCCATCGACGGTGAGGCGCCCAAGCTCCGTACGTGGGTCAAGGACGTCAACGCGGCGCTCGAGGCCAACGGTCTCGATGCCTCGTTCGGTCAGCGCTCGGTCAACGAGGGCTTCTCGGGCGGCGAGAAGAAGCGGCACGAGATCGCTCAGCTCGGCCTGCTCGACCCGAAGGTCGCGATCCTGGACGAGACCGACTCCGGCCTGGACATCGACGCGCTCAAGGTCGTCTCCGAGGGCGTCAACACCTTCGCGAAGGACGGCGACAAGGGCGTTCTGCTGATCACGCACTACACGCGCATCCTGCGCTACATCAAGCCGGACTTCGTGCACGTCTTCGTCGACGGCAAGATCGCCGAGCAGGGCGGCCCCGAGCTGGCAGACCAGCTGGAGGCCGAGGGCTACGACCGCTACACCAAGGCGAAGGCCTGAGTTCTCCCACCCGTTCGCGCGCACCCGAGGAGCAAGGAATGTCCATCCCCGGACTCCTGCCTGAGCTGGAAGTCATCCGCAAGGACTTCCCGATCCTGGACCGGACGTTCCCCGGCCCGGGCGGCTCGACGTTGCCGTTGGTCTATCTCGACAGCGCCAACACGTCACAGAAGCCGCAGATCGTGATCGACACGATGGTCGACCACCTGGAGCGTCGCAACGCCAACATCGCCCGCGCCATGCACCACCTGGGCGCGGAGTCGACGGAGGCGTTCGAGGCTGCCCGGGACAAGGTTGCCGCGTTCCTGGGGGCACCCGAGCGCGACGAGGTGATTTTCACCAAGAACGCTTCGGAGGCGCTCAACCTCGCGGCCGGCACGCTGGCATGGGCTGGCCCTCGTCAGGTGGGTCCTGGCGACGAGGTCGTCATCACGGAGATGGAGCACCACTCCAACATCGTGCCGTGGCAGCTGCTCACGCAGCGTACGGGGGCGGCGCTGCGCTGGTTCGGGCTCACCGACGAGGGCACGCTGGACCTGTCGAACATCGACGACCTCATCACCGAACGCACGAAGGTCGTCGCCCTGACCTGGGTGTCGAACATGCTGGGCACGATCAACCCGGTCGCCCAGATTGCCCGCCGTGCCCACGAGGTCGGCGCCATCGTCGTGGTGGACGCCTCCCAAGCGGCGCCGCAGCTGCCGATCGACCTGGCGGCGATGCCGGTCGAGGAGCGTCCCGACATCCTGGTGTTCACCGGGCACAAGGTGGTCGGGCCGACCGGGATCGGCGTGCTCTGGGGCGCTCGCGCGCTCCTGGAGGACCTGCCCCCGTTCCTCGGCGGCGGCGAGATGATCGCGACCGTACGGATGGAGGCGTCGACGTACGCCCCCATCCCGCACAAGTTCGAGGCCGGTACGCCGCCCATCGTCGAGGCCGTGGGCCTCGGCGCGGCGGTGGAGTACCTCTCCGCTGTCGGTCTGGACGCGATCCACGCCCACGAGCAGGCGCTCACTGCCTACGCGCTGGAGGGCTTGGCCACGGTGCCCGGTCTGACGGTTCTTGGCCCGCTGGACGCGGCTCGACGAGGTGGGGCGATCTCGTTCGAACTGGACGGCGTGCACCCGCACGACATCGCGCAGGTGCTCGACTCGGCGCGTGGCATTGCCGTACGGGCCGGACATCACTGCGCGAAGCCCGCGCATGCCCGCTTTGGTGTGCAGGCATCGACCCGGATGTCGTCGTACCTCTACACGACCCCGGCCGAGATCGACGCACTGGTGGACGGGCTGGAATACACCCGCTCCTACTTCAAGTTGGGCTGAGACGATGAGCGCCGAACTCGACACGCTGTACCAGGAGATCATCCTGGACCACTACAAGAACCCCCTCAATGCGGGCCTGCGGGAGCCTTACGAGGCGGAGGTGCACCACGTCAACCCGACCTGCGGCGACGAAGTGACGCTGCGGGTCCACCTGGCCGACGGCATCGTCAGCGACGTGTCCTACGACGCCGAGGGGTGCTCGATCTCGCAGGCCTCGTCGTCGGTGATGACCGACCTGCTGATCGGCAAGCCGATCGACGAGGCGATGACGATCCACGAGTCGTTCCTGACCCTCATGCAGGGCAAGGGGACCGTGGAACCCGACGAGGAGGTGCTGGAGGACGGGATCGCGTTCGCCGGCGTCGCCAAGTTCCCGGCACGCGTGAAGTGTGCCCTTCTGGGGTGGATGGCATGGAAGGACGCCGTCGCCCGCGCTACCGAGGAGACCTCATGACCGACCACAGCGACCTGCCCGACGTCCCCGAGGCCACTGGCGGCGTGTCCACCGTGTCCGTCGACGACGTGACCGAGGCGATGAAGGACGTCGTCGACCCCGAGCTGGGGATCAACGTCGTCGACCTGGGCCTGGTGTACGGCGTCCACGTCGACGAGGGCAGCAACGTCGTCATCGACATGACCCTCACCTCGGCCGCCTGCCCGCTGACCGACGTCATCACCGACCAGACCGAGGGCGCCCTCGAGGGCCTGGTCAACGATGTCGCGATCAACTGGGTCTGGATGCCGCCGTGGGGCCCGGACAAGATCACCGACGACGGCCGCGAGCAGCTGCGCGCCCTGGGCTTCAACGTCTGACCCTCGCCGGCGCGCTGGTTGAGCCCGCGCTGGTTGAGCTCGTCGAAACCGGTCCCGCTGGTTGAGCTTGTCGAAACTAGGGTCTCGACAAGCTCGACCGTCGCCCGCGCTCAACCCGCGTACGCCCTCAGCCCGCGTACGCGCTCGACCGGCGCATGGGGTGTCAGCGCTTCGCCCTAGGCTGTCGCCATGGACTCCGACGAGCGGCACACGTACGTCCTGGTGGACGGCGAGAACCTCGACGCCACGCTGGGCAACTCGATCCTCGGCAGGCGCCCTCGCCCCGAGGAGCGGCCCCGGTGGGACCGCGTGCTCGACTGGGCGAGCAATGGCGACGAGGACGCGGTCTCCGGGCTGTTCTTCCTGGCGGTCAACGGCGACATGCCCGTGTCGTTCATCCAGGCGCTCACGGCCATCGGCTACCGACCCGTACCACTGAGCGGCGAGGGCAAGGTCGTCGACATCGCCATCCAGCGCACCCTGGAGGCCCTGGTCGACCGCGACGCGGACGTCGTGCTCGGCAGCCACGACGGCGACTTCGTGCCGCAGGTGCGCGACCTGTGCGACGGGTCGCGGACAGTGGCGCTCGTCGGGTTCTCGGAGTTCGTCAACGCGGCCTTCCGCGCGATTCCCGGACTCAAGATCGTGGACTTGGAGTACGAGGTGGGCGCCTTCAACACGGCTCTGCCGCGCATCCGGGTCATCCCGATCGACGAGTTCAACCCGTACGACTTCATCTGACCGCTCAGAGTCGGAGCCGGTCCCGCAGCCGCTCGGGCAGCAGCCCGTGATCGTGGACGATGAGCGTCCGGTCAGCGCCGTGCTGCAGCCGGTGCAGCGCGGCGGTTCCGAGCCCGATGCGCCGCCATCGGGGGTCGAGTTCGAGGGCGACCAGCTCGACACTCGCGCCGGCCTCCTCGACGACGAGGTGGCCGACGCGGTGGCCGTCGACCTGGAGTTCGACGGTGTCGGCTCCGGCGAGAGCAAGCCGGTCCTCCCACAGGGGATCGTGGCCCCAGTTGCGCAGTGCGTGACGCCAGCGCCGACCCGACACGTCGCCCGCGGGCCACTGGGCGCGGTGGCGACGTACGAAGCCCAGCGTGCGTCGCGCGTGCGCCACGTCGGATTCGCCCCACTCGTCGTCGGGGATCTCCAGCAGTTCGAGGGTGCGCATCCCCGCGAGTTGGCCCACCGAGTGGCGTTGGCCGGGCGCACGGCTGCCCACCGAGAACGACTCCGGCGTGGTCAGCCACTCCTCGAGTGCCTCCGGCGGGACGGTGATGACGGCGCGCCACGCCGAGGCGACCTCGGCGCGCGGACTCGAAGAGGCGGCCACGGGACAAGGCTAGGGTGAGGTGTGGAGAACGTCGAGGAGCCCCCGGGCAGCCAGCAGGTGGAGTCCTTCTGGGTCGATGCCAAGGTGCACGCGCGACTCAACCCGGCTGGCTCGTACTTCGGGCCGACCACGCTCGAGGTGGTCCGACCGGTCGACTGGTCGTACGGCGAGACGCCCGACGAGGCCAACGCCTTCGCGTCGCAGGTGCTCGCCCACGGCACGGCGACTGTCACGACGCCCGTCTCGGCGTACGCCGACGGGGAGCTCCCCGAAGCGGGCACATTGTCGATCCTGTGCGACGGGCAGGGGGAGCCGTGCGCGCTCCTTGCGGCGGAGTCCGTGGCGGTGGACGGTGAGTCGGTCGTCGAGGTGCTCACGGTCGTCTATTCCGCGACCTGAGCGCGCCCTCGTTTCGACAGCGATACTCGTGCCATGGGACGACTGCTTCTCCCGCCAGCCCGGATCGAGCGGTGGGTTGAGAACTTCATCGCGGGGCACGGCGAGACCGACCTCGCGGTGGTTGACGGGGCCCTGACCGGTCGTGCCCTCGACGGGTCGGTCTTCGCGGCGCGCCTGCCGTTCTCGATGGCCTACGACGGCCCGGCCACCCCGTCAGGCGTGGCCGCGGGCGTCCGTACGCCCCCGCGCTGGGGCGTCCTGCTCGTGCGCAAGGGCGGCTTCGCCGTGGCGCGCCTGGAAGGGACGAGGATCGTCGAGTCGAAGGTCGGGCAACGCCACGTCCAGGGCCGTACGAAGGCGGGTGGGCAGAGTCAGCAACGCTTCGCGCGTCGACGGGAGAACCAGGCGCGGCAGGCGTACGAGGCGGCTGCGGAGCACGCGGCGCGGATCCTGACCGGTCTTGGTCCGGTCGCGACTGGGGGCGATCGTTCGGCGGTCGACGAGGTGATGAGTGATCCCCGGCTGCGGACGTTGGAGGTAGTGGGGGAGTGGCAGCCCGTGCCTGACCCGAGGCGTGCGGTGCTCGACGAGGCGATTCGGGCGGCGCAGTCGCTGGTCGTGACGGTCGAGAACGCCTGACTGCGCCGCGTGAGTGCGGGCCAGCGCGAGCCCTGCTCGGGGACGTCATGGCGGGTGGCTGCCCGAGCGACCGCTGTCCATGACGTTGTGGCGGACGTACGGCGTGGCGCCTGGGGACGTCATGGCGGGTGGTTGTCCCAGCGACCGCCCCGCCATGACGTTGCGAAGGGAGGGAGGCGGCGACAGATCCGCCCGGCTCACTCCCCGCGAAAGGCCAGGCCCCGCTCGGCGAGGGCCGCGCGCAGCCGGGTGATGGCGACGGGCCCGACGCCGTGCATGGCGAGCAGTTCGGCGGCCGAGTGCTCGGGCAACTGCTCGAGGAAGACGATGTCCACCGCACGCAGGGCACCCGTCGCCGGCGCCCCGATCGTGCGTGGCAGGTCAGTGCCCTGCGCAGCCGTACGCTCCCGCGCGGGGCCGCCGTGGTCGAGCACCGCTGCTCCTCGCGGGGACAGGCGGTAGCCGATCGCCAGCGACTCGGTCAGTCCCTTCTCCTTGAGCTTGCGTACGTCCGTCTTGAACACCTGGGTGGGTCTCCCCATCCGCTCGGCCAGTTCCGGCGCGCGCACGGTCGGGAACTCGTCGATCAGCCGCAGGGTCGTCCGCGTCCACGCCCCGTACGAGGACGCGGCGTCGAGCCGGTCGAGCCACGCCAGGAGGTCGGCGATCTCGGCGGGACCGGGCACGGTGGAGCGCAACTCGTCGCGGGGATCGGCCCCCGCGTGGACCAGGCCGATGCGCCAGAGTGGACGGTCGGGGTTCTGCGCCACCGCGGCGCGCAGGTCGGCCACGGTGGCGGCGCCGGCCCGGCGGGCGTCGTCCGCACGAAGGGCGCTCGGCGCGACCCGCTCAAGCGAGGTCACCTCGATCAGTCCGACCGCGGTCCGCATCCGCGTCCCGACCTTGACCCGAGGCGAGTCCCACCGCCGGAACGCGAGGTCGACCTCGCCGCGCTGGATGGCCTCGAGCGTCACCGGGCGAATCATCATGGGCCGAGCCTACGGCGACACGACATGGCCCACGTCACCTCAGGTGTCGGTTCTGACGGGCCGCGCGGGAGTAGCGTCGATGGTGTGAGCACACCGATCGATGTACGCGGTCTGGTCAAGAAGTTCGGCCGCACGCGAGCCCTCGACGGCCTCGACCTCAGCGTCGCCGCCGGCGAGGTGCACGGCTTCCTGGGCCCCAACGGGGCAGGCAAGTCCACGACGATCCGCGTCCTCCTGGGGACGCTGCGCAGCGACGGGGGCGCGGCGAGCGTGTTCGGTCTCGATCCCTGGCGCGACGCCGTCGAGATCCACCGACGGCTGGCGTACGTGCCCGGTGACGTCGCGCTGTGGCCGAACCTGACCGGCGGCGAGACCATCGACCTGCTCCTGCGGTTGCGGGGCCTCGAACCCGCACGTACGCGGCGTGACGAGTTGGTGGAGCGGTTCGGGTTGGACACCACCAAACGCGGGCGGGCCTACTCCAAGGGGAACCGGCAGAAGGTGGCCCTCGTCGCGGCGCTCGCGGCGCCGGTCGACCTGCTCGCGCTCGACGAGCCGACCTCGGGGCTGGACCCGCTCATGGAGCAGACGTTCAACGACGTCCTGGCCGAACACAAGGCGGCCGGAGCAACCGTGCTGCTCTCGAGCCACATCCTCAGTGAGGTCGAGCGCCTCGCCGACCGGGTCACGATCATCCGGTCCGGGCGCGCGGTCGAGTCCGGGACGCTGCCCGAACTGCGCCACCTGCGCCGCAACCGGGTTCGCGCCGAGGTGACCGGTCAGGTGCCCGAGGCCTTGTCCGGGGTCCACGACCTCGCCCTCGCTGAGGGGGTGTTGACCTGCACCGTCGACCCCAGCGGCCTGCCGCACCTGCTCGATGCGCTCGCGCGGGCGGGCGCGGTGGGACTCACCGTCACGCCGCCTTCGCTCGAGGAACTCTTCCTTGAGGCGTACCGCTCCGAGTCGAGGCCCGAGTGGAGCGGAGCCGGGCGATGAGCGCCATCACCGGGACGGGGCTTCTGGTCCGCCACCAGTTGCGGCGCGACCGGGTGCTGCTCTCGGCATGGCTCCTGCTGCTCACCCTGACCGTGTACGCCTCCGCCGCGGCGACCCCGGGCCTCTACCCCGACCCTGAGGTGCGGATCGCGACAGCCCAGGGATGGAACGCCACGCCAGCCGTGGTCGCCCTGTATGGGCCGATCATGGACCCGGCGAGCCTCGGCGAACTGTCGATGACCAAGATGACAGTGCTGTACGCCGCCCTCGTCGCGGTGATGGCGCTCGTCGTCGTCCGACGCCACCTGCGTACGGAGGAGGAGAGCGGCCGCCAGGAACTCGTCGCGGCCACCGCGGTCGGCCGGTACGCACCCCTGGGCGGCACCCTGGTCACGTTGGTCCTCGCCGCGGGAGCTCTCGGTCTCCTGTGCGCTCTCGTCAACGGTGTCGCCGGGCTGCCGTGGCAGGGCAGCGCGCTGTTCGGGGCTGCGTGGGCCGGCACGGCGCTGGTCTTCGGTGCCGCCACGGCGCTTGCCTGCCAACTCTCCGCCAGCGCCCGGACCTGCGGGCTGGCGGCCGGGGGAGCGATCGCGGTGGCGTTCGCCATCCGGCTTGCGGGGGACGTGACCGAGACCTGGTGGTCGTGGCTGTCGCCCTTCGGATGGAACACGCGGTTGCTCGCGTGGTCCACGCATCCCCGGTGGTGGGTGTTGGGGCTCTACGTGGCCCTCTTCGCAGCCCTCGCTCTCCTCGCGAGCGCGGCCGCATCGAGGCGCGACCTGGGCAGCGGGCTGGTCGCCGAGCGCCCCGGCCCGGCCCGAGGCCCTCGTGGACTCGGGGGTGTCTTCGGGCTGGCCTGGCGCACGCAGCGTGCCGCGTTCGGGACATGGCTCGGGGCCGTCGCTGTGCTGGGGACTCTGTTCGGGGCCATCACGCCCAACCTCAGCGGGCTGCTCAGCACGCCCGCGGCGCGCGAGTTGATCGAGAGGCTGGGCGGCACCGGGTTCATCGAGGACACCATGATCGCCGCGGTGCTCGGCATCATGGCCGTGGTCATCAGCTGCTCCGCGGTGCTGGTCGTCTCCCACGCCGCCAGTCACGAGCTCGCGGGCCGTACGGAGGTCGTCCTGGCCGCGCCTGTCTCGCGGGCGCGCCAGTTCGCGGGGGTGGCCCTGCCGGCGCTGGGCTCCGTAACGGTGCTCCTGGTGGTGGTCGGCGTGGCCATGGGCGTGGGGTACGCAGCAGCGGGCGGCGCCGGCCCGGCGGACGTCGCCCGCCTGAGTGCCGCGGCGCTCGCGCACGTGCCCGCGACGTGGTTGGTCACGGCGCTGGTCCTGCTGCTGTCGACCGTCCGCGTGGGTTGGACGTGGGCCGGGTGGGTGCTCGTGGCCGCCTTCGAGACGTTGGGGCAGTTCGGCGAGTTGCTGCAGCTGCCCGACGGGATCCGCGACCTGTCCCCGTACGCCCACACGCCCCGCGTACCGGCCGAGGCGTGGGAGGCAGGGCCGCTGCTCGGCCTGAGCGTGGCGACTGTGCTCGTACTCGCCTGCGCGTCGTGGCTGCACGGCAGGCGCGACATCGACTAGCGTCGCCGCATGTGGCAGCCCGAGCCGGGATGGCAGCGGCTTCCCGGCGCAGGTCCGAGCACCCACGGGATCTGGTCAGCCGTGGAGTCCGGACGCCGTGTCGTGGTCAAGCGCTTCGTCCCGCCTGCGCCCCACAATCCAGCCTCTGCAAGGGAGCTCTGGGACGTGAACCACTGGCGCCGAGCCGTACACGTCGCCGAGAGCATCGTCGTGGACCACAGCCCGGGTGTGCGCGCCGCGCCGGTGGTGCGCATCGAGGAGGACGCGGAGGGAGTCACCGTCGTCACCGAGTGGGTGGAGGACTCCCAGCCGACGGGGCTGTGGCTGGCTGATCGGCTGGGGCGTTTCGCGGGTGCCTCGCTGGGTGGGGCCGCGTGGCTCGCTCGGGGGCAACTGCGCTCCAGGCTGGGCTTGGTGGAGCGCCGCGGCGGGTGGCGCACTCTGGCTCGCACGCCGATGGCCGACGTGGCTGCCCACCTGTGGGAGCGCCGCGGAGGGTGGCTCGACCAACTCGACGCCCTGCCGCAGGTCCCTCAGCATGGTGACCCGTCGCCGGGGAACCTGAGAGGTCGTTCGGGGGAGGACGCCGTCGGCATCGACTGGGCTCACCTCGGCACAGGGCCTGTGGGCGGCGACCTGGGCTACCTGTCCTTGTCAGTGCGCGAGGAGAGCGGGCCGCTCCTGGACGCGTACGCCGCGGCCCTCCCGGCCGGGCTGGCGACCCGTGAGGAGGCCGCGCTCGGAGCCCGTGTCGTCACCGTGTACACCGCCCTGACCCGCGTGGACTGGGCCCTCATGCGCGTGGCGGACGGCGAAGGCGCCCTCGCGGGCAAGTTCCGCCACCCTGCCGTTGCACCATCCATCCGCGCGATGCAGCGTCAGGTCGCTCACATCGAGGCGTTGCTGGCGTAACCGCCGCTCACAGGGACGGCGCGGCGAAGGTGTCGCAGGCCCGCATCGAGCCCGATTCGTACCCGGTCGCGAACCACTTCATCCGCTGCTTGGAGGAGCCGTGGGTCCACTGCTCCGGGTTGACCCGTCCACCGGACTGTTCCTGGATCCTGTCGTCGCCCACGGTCTTGGCCGCGTCCAGCGCCTCGGCGATGTCGGTCTCGTTGATCTCGGCGAAGATGGCGACGCCGGAGTCGTCCTGGGTGCTGGAGGCGGCGCGGGTCCACATGCCCGCGAAGCAGTCGGCCTGGAGTTCGAGCTTGACGCCGTCCGAGTTCGGGCCCTGTTGAGTGCGGACCTTGCCCATGTAGCCGGTCAGGTTCTGGATGTGGTGGCCGTACTCGTGGGCCAGGACGTACGGCTCCACGAACGCGCCGCCCTGCCCGCCGAGCTGACCTTCGAGGACGTCTTCGAAGAACGTGCTGTCGAGATAGATGCCCTGATCGGTCGGGCAGTAGAACGGGCCCATCGCGGACTGTGCCGTGCCGCACCCGGACGTGGTGCTGCCGGAGAAGGTCGTCACCGTCGTCTCCTGGAACCTGTCGCCCAGCGTCTGGGACCAGTAGCTGCTCAACGACACCTCCACCGCTTTGCGGGCGCAGTCGGCGGACTCGTTGGCGTCCGCGCCGGTGAGGCACTCCTCGTAGCGGTCGGTCCCGGCTGCGTTGTTGCTCGGGGTGCCACCGCCCCCACCGCCGCCGCCCATCACGTTGGTGAGAATGATGATCACGACGACGAGCAGGACCGCGCCGATGCTGCCGCCCGCCTTGCCGCTGGGGATGGGGAGGCGACCTCCGCCCCCCATGCCACCGCCGAGACCCCCACCGCCGCTGCCGACGTCGCGCACGCGTCCGGAACTGATGTCGGCCTTGGGGTTGAAGCGCACGGGCTCGGCCTTCCTGAGAGCGGTCAGGGCAGTGGCCGTCCCGAAGCGGGGATGTGAGCCACCTTTCCGTAGACTATCGACCCTGATGATCACCGCCCAGCAACTCGAGGTCCGCGCGGGCGCCCGTCTCCTGATGGAGGACGTGACCTTCCGGATCGCCGCGGGCGACAAGATCGGTCTCGTGGGGCGCAACGGCGCCGGCAAGACGACCATGACCCGCATCCTCGCCGGCGAGGGCACCCCAGCTGGTGGCCAGGTGGTGCGCTCCGGATCGGTCGGCTACCTGCCGCAGGATCCCCGTACGGGTGACCCCGAGATGATCGCGCGCGACCGCATCCTGGGCGCCCGAGGCCTCGACGAGGTCGTGCGACGCCTGCGCCAGGCCGAGGTCGACATGGCCAGCGAGGACCCCGCCATGCACGAGCGCGGCATGAAGCGCTGGGCGCGGGCCGACGCAGAGCTGCACGCCGGAGGCGGGTACGCCGCGGAGTCCGAGGCGGCCCAGATGGCGGCCTCGCTCGGCATTGAGGAGCGCATCCTCGCGCAGCCTCTCAGGACCCTGTCGGGTGGCCAGCGACGCCGCGTCGAACTCGCCCGGATCCTGTTCTCGGACGCCGAGATCCTGCTCCTCGACGAGCCCACCAACCACCTCGACGCGGACTCGATCGTGTGGCTGCGGGACTTCCTGAAGTCCTACCGGGGCGGGTTCGTCGTGATCAGCCACGACAACGAGCTGCTCGAGGCCACGGTCAACAAGGTGCTGCACCTCGACGCCAACCGGGCCACCATCGACGTCTACAACATGGGTTGGAAGGCGTACCTGACCCAACGGGAGACGGACGAGCGGCGCCGTCGGCGCGAGCGCCAGAACGCCGAGAACAAGGCGAAGGCCCTCACCGACCAGGCCAACAAGATGCGCGCGAAGGCCAGCAAGGCCCAGGCGGCGCAGTCGATGCTGAAGCGTGCCGAGAAGATGATGTCCGGTGTCGAGGCGGAGCGTCAGGCCGACAAGGTCGCGCGGCTCGCCTTCCCGGATCCCGCCCCGTGCGGCAAGACGCCGCTCATGGGCAGCGAGCTGTCGAAGTCGTACGGATCCCTCGAGGTGTTCACGGGCGTCGATCTCGCGATCGACAAGGGCTCGCGGGTCGTCATCCTCGGCCTCAACGGTGCGGGCAAGACGACGATGCTGCGGATCCTCGCGGGCGTCGACCAGCCTGACAGCGGCGAGGTGGTGCCGGGCTACGGCCTGAAGCTGGGCTACTTCGCCCAGGAGCACGACACGCTGGACGTCAAGCGCACCGTCCTCGAAAACATGCACAGCGCCGCCCCCGAGCTGACCGACACGCAGGCGCGGTCGGTGCTCGGATCCTTCCTCTTCTCCGGCGACGACGCGCACAAGCCCGCGGGAGTGCTCTCCGGCGGCGAGAAGACCCGGCTGGCGCTGGCCACGTTGGTCGTCTCCAGCGCCAACGTGCTGCTGCTGGACGAGCCGACCAACAACCTTGATCCCGCATCGCGCGAGGAGGTGCTGGCGGCGATTCGCGAGTACAAGGGCGCGATCATCCTCGTCACCCACGATGAGGGCGCCGTCCGTGCGCTCGACCCCGACCGGGTGCTGCTGCTGCCCGACGGGGACGAGGACCTGTGGGGCGAGGACTACCTCGACCTGGTCGCCCTGGCCTGATCGAGGAGCGGGGTCGCAAGTTACTGGCGAGTAGGTCAGAATGGGGGCATGACTCCCGAACAGCTCGCCGCAGTCGGCCTCCAGTTCTCCGTCGAGGGCCCCGTCGCCACGATCACCCTCGACCGTCCGCAGGTGCGCAACGCGCAGACGCCTGCGATGTGGGAGGCGTTGGCCTCGCTGGGGGACGCAGTGCCCCGAGACGTCCGCGTTGTCGTCGTCACGGGCGTCGGCGCCACGTTCTCCGCAGGCCTCGACCGCAGCGTGCTCGACCCCACCAACCCGGAAGGGGTCGGGGCCCTGCTGCAGGCCACGGACGACGCCGCGGCCGATCGCATCGGCGCCTGGCAGGAGGGGTTCACCTGGCTGCGCGACCCGCGCTTCGTCTCGATCGCCAAGGTGCGCGGGTACGCCGTCGGCGCCGGCTTCCAGCTGGCCCTGTCCTGCGACCTGCGCGTGGTCTCCGATGACGCCCAGTTCTGCATGAAGGAGTCGGCTCTGGGCCTGGTGCCCGACCTCACGGGAACAAAGCCGCTCGTCGAGAGCGTTGGCTACGCGAGGGCGCTAGAGATCTGCGCCACCGCCCGGATGGTCTCCGCCGAGGAGGCCGTACGGATCGGACTCGCCACCTCGATGCACGCTGGTGACGAGCTCGACGAGGCGGTGGCAACGCTCGCTGCGACCCTCGCCAGCCCGATGGACGGGGTGGTGAGTGAGACTAAGAGCCTGCTCCAGGGTGCGGAGGACCGCGACCTGGATGCACAGCGGCAGTTGGAGCGGGAGGCGCAGGTGCGTCGGTTCCGTGCGGTGGCCGCGGCGCTGGGGGGCTGACGAGGAGGATCCATGTCGATGATGCGACCGGGGCCGGCCATGCGCCACCTCAGGGCCGACCGGGACGTCGTCAACGCCCACGTGGGGCGCCGTACGCTGCGCCGCGTCCTCGGCTTTGCCCGTCCGCATCGACGGCTCATCGCGGCATTCCTGGCCCTCACCGTGGTGGATGCGGCGCTGGTCGCTGCGCCGCCCCTGCTCCTGCAGCGCATCATCGACGACGCCGTGGCCACCGAGGACACCTCACTGGCCGTGTGGCTCTCGGCTGCGGTCGCGGCCGTGGCGCTGCTGGGCGCCGTGCTGAGCGTGCTCGCGGGATGGCTCTCGAGCAGGATCGGTGAGGGGTTGATCTTCGACCTGCGGACCAACGTGTTCGCACACGTCCAACGCCAATCGCTCGCGTTCTTCACGCGCACCCAGACCGGCGCCCTGGTCAGTCGGCTCAACAACGACGTCATCGGCGCCCAGCGGGCGTTCACCTCGACCCTGTCGGGAACGGTCTCCAACTCCGTGGCCGCGGTCGTCGTCGGCGTCACCATGCTCTTCCTGTCCTGGCAGGTGACGCTGGTGTGCGTCGCGCTCTTCCCGATCCTGCTCCTCGCCTCACGCTGGGTGGGCGACCGGCTCGCCGGCCTCACCCGTGAGCAGATGGACGGCAACGCCGATCTGGGCAACGCGATGACCGAGCGCTTCAACGTGGGCGGCGCCATGTTGCTCAAGCTGTTCGGGCGCCGCGAGGAGGAGGACCGCCACTACGCGGAGAAGGCCGCGGTGGTGCGGGACCTCGGGATCCGCATCTCCTTGCTGACTCGCCTCTTCATGGCGGCCATGACACTGGTGCCGGCCCTGGCCACGGCGCTGGTCTACGGGGTGGGTGCCGTGCTCGCGATCCGCGGGGACCTGTCGATCGGCACCGTCGTGGCTCTCGGGATCCTGATGACCAGGTTGCTCGGGCCGTTGCAGGCGCTGTCCAACGTACGCATCGACGTGATGACGGCGCTGGTGAGCTTTGACCGCGTCTTCGAGGTCCTGGACCTGCCGTCGCTCGTCACCGAACGCGGCGACGCCGTCGAGCTGGAGCCAGGCGCCTCGAGCCTCGAGTTCGACCACGTCAGGTTCACCTATCCGAATGCCGAGGACGTCTCGCTGGCGTCCTTGGAGAACCTCGCCCGCAAGGAGAGCCGTGACACCGGCGAGGTGCTCCACGAGGTTTCCTTCAGTGCGGAGCCCGGGGCCATGGTTGCGCTCGTCGGGCCATCCGGAGCAGGCAAGAGCACGGTCACCCATCTCGTCGCCCGGCTGTACGACGTGAGCGGCGGCGCCGTGCGCGTCGGCGGCCACGACGTCCGTGACCTGACGCTGGACTCGCTCGAAGCCGCGGTGGGCTACGTGACCCAGGACGCCCACATGTTCCACGACACCATCGGCGCCAACCTGCGTTACGCGCGCCCCGGGGTGAGCGATGCGGAGATCTGGGAGGCGCTCAGCGCAGCTCAGGTGGCGCCCTTGGTCAGCAGCTTGCCCGACGGGCTCGACACCGTCGTGGGGGACCGCGGCTACCGGCTCTCCGGCGGTGAACGTCAGCGCCTGGCGATCGCCCGACTGCTCATCAAGGCCCCCTCCATCGTCGTCCTCGACGAAGCGACCGCCCACCTGGACAGCGAGTCGGAGGCGGCCGTGCAGCGCGCGCTCGACGCGGCGCTCGAAGGGCGTACCTCGCTCGTGATCGCGCACCGACTCTCCACGGTCCGCAACGCCGACCGGATCCTGGTGCTGGACGAGGGTCGGGTCGTCGAGTCCGGCACCCACCCTGAACTCCTTGCCGCAGGCGGGTTGTACGCCGACCTGTACGCGACCCAGTTCCGCGACGACAAGGAACACGTTCCCGCCACCTGAGCCGGGCTCGGTGACGCCCGGACCGCGTCGGGTGGTTGAGTGGGCCCCATGGACTTGGAACTCGAGGGACGCGCCTACATCGTGACCGGTGGATCGCGGGGTCTGGGCCGCGCCAGCGTGGACGCCCTGGTGGGCGAGGGCGCACGGGTCCTCGTCACCTCCCGTACGGAGTCCGCGCTGAGCGATGTGCGTGACGCTCACGGCGACGCCGTGGTGGCGCTGGCGGCGGACAACGGTGATCCGGGCACACCGCAGCGTCTCGTGGAGGCGGCGAGGGCCCAGTTCGGACGCCTGGACGGCGGGCTGGTCAGCGTGGGCGGCCCACCCGCTGGAACGGTGACGCAGATGAGCGACGACGACTGGCGCGCGGCGTTTGAGACCGTCTTCCTCGGGGGACTGCGCCTGATGCGCCAGATCGGGATGGCCACCGATGAGGGAGGCGCGCTGGCTGCGGTGCTGTCCACCAGCGTGCGGGTTCCTCTGGGCGGGCTGTCGATCTCGAACGGACTGCGCCCCGGGCTGGCGATGGTGGCCAAGGACCTCAGCCGCGAACTGGGCCCCCGGGGCGTACGCGTGAACGGGCTCATGCCCGGACGGGTCGAGACGGAACGGATCGCCGAACTCGACGCCGCGAGCGCCGATCCGGGTGCGACCCGTGCGGCAGCCGAGGCCATGATCCCGTTGGGCCGTTACGGTCGCCCTGAGGAGTTCGGCAAGGTGGCGGCGTTCCTGCTCTCGCCGGCGGCCTCGTTCGTCAACGGGACGATGATCCCGGTCGACGGAGGCATGCTGCAGGTTCCCTGAGCCTCAGGCAGAGACGCTGGGACTGGGTGCGCCGTCCTCGTCCGGGACCTCGGACGTGCGCTCGCGGCGCTTGCCCCACGGGCCCCGGCCGCCGCGGTACTCGTCGTAGAGGAGGTAGCCGAACCCGAAGATGGCCAGCCCCCCGAAGAACCACCACTGCAGCCCGTAGAAGAAGTGGGGCCCCTCATCGAGTTCGGGCAGGTCGGCTGCCACGAGCGACTCGGCAGGCTCGGGGGACTCGGAGACCAGTTCGGTGAACCCGCCGAGCAGTGGCCGGTCGAGAGCCTCGGAGATCGTGGAGGAGCTGATCGCGCGCGTTGACTGGTCGGCGACCTTGGTCGCTGCGCCCACCGCGTCTCGACGTACCCACGCGAGGACCTCGACCTCACCCTCGGGCGGGGCGGGCACATCGGCCCGCGAGGCTCCGCGGTTCGAGGTTGCGTACCACCCCCGGTCCACCAGCATGCTGGTGCCGTCCGCCAGCACCAGGGGCACGACCACATTGACCCCGGCAGCCCCGTCACGCGTGCGGTAGCGCACGATGATGGTCTCCTCGACCGCGTACGTGCCGGTGGCGCGCACCTCCCGCCACTCGTCGTCCTCGGCGGGCTGGCGACCCACGGCCATGATCTCGGCGGGGGCCACGGGCTCGTGGGCCTCGTTGGCCCGGATCACCGCGTTGCGTTCGCGGCGGTCGTCCAGTCGGTGGAACTGCCACTCGCCGAGCCACCAGGCGCCATAGGCGAGGCCGGCAACAACGAGGGCGAAGACGAGCCACTTCCGGGCGAAGAGGAAACCGAACTTCTGCACCCCCCGAGGCTAGCCGTGGGCACCTCATGGCCCAGCAGCCACCTATACTGAGAGGGATGGAACTGCTCCAGGATCGACATGGCCGAGTGGCCCGCGACGTGCGGGTCTCGCTCACCGATCGATGCAACCTGCGGTGCACGTACTGCATGCCCGCTGAGGGGCTGGAGTGGGCTCCCACCGACGAGTTGCTCAGCGACGACGAGATGGTGCGCCTGCTCCGGATCGGGGTGGAGCGCCTCGGCATCCGCGAGGTGAGGTTCACCGGGGGAGAGCCCCTGCTGCGACGCGGCCTGGTAGATCTCGTACGCCGCACGGGCGAGCTGCGTTCCGATGAGGGCATTGCTCCCGAAATGTCGGTGACCACGAACGGGCTGGGCCTGTCCCGGCTCGCCGGTCCGCTGGCTGAGGCCGGGCTCGATCGAGTCAACGTGAGTCTTGACTCGGTGCGCCCCGAGACGTTCGCGCAGTTGACTCGGCGGGATCGTCTGCACGACGTGGTCGCCGGGATCGATGCCGCGATCGAGGCCGGTCTGGTGCCCGTCAAGGTCAACGCGGTCCTGATGCGTGGCGTCAACGACGCTCAGGCCCCGGAGCTCCTCGAGTGGTGTCTGGACCGCGGGCTGCAGCTGCGCTTCATCGAGCAGATGCCACTGGACGCGCAGCACGGATGGCGTCGCGACGACATGGTGACGGCCGACGAGATCCAGGAGCAGCTGTCGCTCACGCACACCCTCACCCCGACGGGTGAGGAGCGGGGGAGCGCCCCGGCCGAGTTGTTTCTCGTCGACGGAGGTCCCGCCTCGGTGGGCATCATCGCTTCGGTGACGCGGCCCTTCTGCGGGGACTGCGACCGGGTTCGCCTCACGGCCGACGGTCAGGTGCGCAACTGCCTCTTCGCGCGCGAAGAATCGGATCTGCGGGCAGCCATGCGTAGCGGTGCCGACGACGACGACCTCGCGCGACGCTGGCGGGAGTGCGTCCTCGGCAAGCTGCCGGGCCACGGCATCGACGATCCGTCGTTCCTTCAGCCGACGCGCCCGATGTCGTCCATCGGAGGCTGAGAGGCACGCCCTCAGCTGGGCGGATGGGGCACGGTCTCGCGCAGGAATCCGCGCGCGGTGAGGAAGTCGCCCAGGGTGGTGCGGTGCTCGTCGCACGCCAGCCAGATCTTGCGCCGCTCGGCGGGATGGATCTTGGGGTTGTTCCACGCGAGTTGCCATGTGGCAGCCACCGAACAGCCCTTGGCAGAACAGATCTCGTTCTCAGGCCCTGAGACGCTCACTGGCTGCCCTTCTGCGTGACGTCGGCGGTGTGCATGAGTGGCGAAACAAGGAGAAGTGCCGGACGGCCACGGGGGAAGCCGTCCGGCACCTCAACAGGTGAATGCAGACGGGGGATGCTGCACCACTCAAAGTTGATTCTTGCACGACTGTGTGTCGAAACCAACAGTCCTCGACGCCGTGTCTCACGGGCGTTCGGAAGGACCGATCTCGCGGTGGTCGATCCGGTCGAGTTCGAAGTCGTCCGAGCGGGAGTGGACAGCGTTGGCCATCACCACCGCTACGTACGGCAGGAACACCGCGCCGGCGATGAAGAGCCAGCGCAACCACACCCAATCGACCACCAGAGCGAGCACCAGGCACGCCGCGCGGATCGCCATGGACACCACATAGCGACGCTGCCGTGAGGACAGATCGTCGGCCCGGCTGACGGGCGCGGTGGTGATCCGTACGGGCTCCGGCGACATGTCCTCATCCTAGGTCGGCCCCAGAGCCAGGTCCGGGCCGGTGCGATCGTGACGTGAGTGACACCGGTTCGGGATACCCCGCGGTAATCACTACGGTCGAATCCGTGACTCACGAACCCCGCTCAGTCCTGATCACCGGAGGCAACCGAGGCATCGGTCGCGCCATCGCCGAGGCCTTCCTCGCGCAAGGTGACAAGGTGGCCGTGACGACCCGGTCGGGCGGTGCCCCCGACGGCGCACTCGACGTGCGCTGCGACGTGACCGACCCCGAGCAGGTGGAGGCGGCCTTCGCCCAGGTCGAAGAGGCCCACGGCCCCGTCGAGGTGCTGGTCGCCAACGCGGGGATCACGAAGGACACGCTGCTGCTGCGCATGAGCGAGGACGACTGGACGAGTGTGGTCGACACGAACCTCACCTCGGCCTTCCGCCTGGTGAAGCGGGCTGCGCGTCCCATGCTGCGCCTGCGGCGCGGGAGGATCATCCTGATCTCCTCCGTCGTCGGCCTGCTGGGCAGTTCCGGGCAGACGAACTACGCCGCGTCCAAGTCCGGGCTCGTGGGACTCGCACGCTCGGTCGCGCGGGAGCTCGGCTCGCGCTCGATCACGGCCAACGTGGTCTCGCCCGGGTTCGTGGAGACCGACATGACCGACGTGCTGACCGATGACCAGAAGCAGGCGATCCGCGACCAAGTGCCACTGGGCCGCTACGCGTCGCCCGACGAGATCGCCTCAGCGGTCACCTGGCTGGCTTCCCCGGGGGCCGCCTACGTCACGGGCGCGGTCATTCCCGTCGACGGCGGCCTGGGCATGGGCCACTGACTGCGGCACCTGCCGTACGACCCACACCACGACACACGAACGCCTGCGAGAAGAAGAGGACGACATGGGACTGCTGGACGGAAAGCGCATTCTGGTCGCTGGGGTGACGATGGACTCCTCCATCGGGTTCTCGGTGGCGAAGGTCGCTCAGGAGCAGGGCGCCGAGGTGCTGATCTCCAACTTCGGTCGAGCACTGGGCATCACGAAGCGGATCGCGAAGCGCCTGCCGGTGGAACCTCCGGTCCTCGAGCTGGACGTCACGAACCCCGAGCACCTGGCCGGCCTCGAGGCAAGCGTGCGCGAGCACGTCGACGGCCTCGACGGCGTGGTGCACTCCATCGCGTTCGGCAACCCCGAGACGCTCCTGGGTGGCAAGTTCCTGGACGGTCCGTGGGAGGACGTCTCCCAGGCCATGCACGTGTCCGCCTACTCGCTGAAGTCGCTGGCGATGGCGACGCGGCCGCTGATGCAGACGGGCGGCTCCGTCGTGGGCCTGACCTTCGACGCCACCGTCGCGTGGCCGGCGTACGACTGGATGGGGGTCGCCAAGGCCGGTCTCGAGTCGACGTCGCGCTATCTGGCTCGCTACCTCGGCGAGGACGGCATCCGGGTCAACCTCGTCTCGGCGGGGCCGTTGCGCACCATCGCGGCGAAGGCCATTCCCGGCTTCAGCGACCTCGAGGACATGTGGACCACGCGGAGCCCGCTCGGATGGGACAACACCGACCAGGAGCCGACGGCGAAGGCGGTGGTCGCTCTCCTGTCCGACTTCTTCCCGGCCACCACGGGCGAGATCGTCCACGTCGACGGGGGCTTCCACGCGACCGGGGCCTGAGCGCCGTTCGTGGACAAATGACCAGCCCGGTAGCCACCTGGCTGGCAGGCTGTAGCCGTGCAGACCGTTGACTCCCGCATCCTCGTGGTGGTGCGCCACGCCCGCGCGGCTGATCACGAGGGCTCCGATCACGATCGTCCGCTGACCGCGGCCGGTCACTCGGCTGCCCACGAGGCGGGCCTGTGGCTGCGCACCCGTGGCGTGGAGGCCTCGTATGCACTCGTCTCCAGCGCGCGTCGCACGGTCCAGACGTGGCAGGGCCTCGCTCAGGGCGCGGGGTGGGCGCTGGAGCCGAGCGTCGCGCCGACGTTGTACTCGGCTGGGGTGGACGCGGCCATCGACCTCGTCAACGAGATCGACGACGAGGTGGACGTCGCGGTGCTGGTCGGACACAACCCGACCGTCGCGATGCTGGCCGCGCTGCTCCCCGATGGGACCGGCGACCCCAGTGCGGAGCAGGCAGTTGCCATCGGTGGCTTCCCACCCGGATCGATCGCAGTGTTCCGCATCCAGGGCGACTGGTGGGACGTACGCGAGGGCGCCGCGACGCTCATCGCCCACCGCTTGGGCGACGACGAGTAGGACCGCTCGCGCGTCAGACCGGGGGAGCGGGAGTCGTGATCCCTGCGGCCGCGTCTGCCGCCTCGATCTCCTCTCGGGAGATGCCCATGAGGTACATGATCGTGTCGAGGTACGGCACGTTGACGGCGGTGTCGGCTGCGTCGCGCACCAGGGGCTTGGCGTTGTAGGCGATGCCCAACCCGGCCGCGCTGAGCATGTCGAGGTCGTTGGCGCCGTCGCCGATCGCGATCGTGGCCTGCTCCGGCACGCCGAACTCCGCCGCGAACTCACGCAGTGCCGCCGCCTTGCCCGCGCGGTCGACGACCTGACCGACGATGCGCCCCGTGAGACGTCCGTCGACGACCTCCAACTCGTTGGCGCGCGCGTAGTGGATGCCGAGGTCGGCCGCCAGCCGGTCGGTGATCTGGCTGAAGCCCCCCGACACGATGGCGAAGCGGTACCCGAGGCGGCGCAGGGTTCGCACCAACGTGCGCGCCCCGGGTGCCAACTGGATCGACTCGTAGACGGCATTCAGGGCTGCCTCGGGGATCCCCTCGAGGAAGGCCACGCGCTGGCGCAGCGACTGCTCGAAGTCGAGCTCGCCCCGCATCGCGGCCTCAGTGACCTCGGCCACCTCCGCCTCGAAGCCGGCGTGAGCGGCGATCATCTCGATCACTTCGCCCTGGATGAGCGTTGAGTCGACGTCCATGACGATGAGTCGCATGGCGCGGCGCAGGAGCGTCGCTGGTTGTACGGCCAGGTCGATGCCGCGGTTGGCGGCCTCGGCCGACAGCAAGGGCCGCAACCGGTCGGTCTCGACGCCCGAGACGTGCAGTTCGATGGCGGTGACCGGATAGCGCGCCATGCGCTCGATGCGGTCGATGTTGCCGCCCAGGTCGGCGATGCGACCCGCGAGCGCTGCGACCGCCGATGCCTTCAGCGGGCTGCCGATCACCGTGATCTCGGAGCGTCCCTCGCGTCGTGACTTGTTGTCACCGACGCCGCGCTGGACCTCGACGGACATGCCGAGGTCTGCGGCGGTGCGCTCGACGATGTCGCGCAACTTCTTCCAGTCGCGCGGGGCGGTGATCAGGATGCCGAGGACGAGTCGGCGCCGCAGCACGATCTGCTCGATGTCGAGCACCTCGACGCCCGCGGCCGCCAGCACGGAGAACAGCGCCGAGGTCACGCCCGGGCGGTCCTTGCCGGTCACAGTGACGAGGAGGTTCTTGCTTGCTTCGGCGGGTGCGTCATTCATGGCGGTACGAGGCTATCGGTG
The DNA here is from genome assembly GCA_023460975.1 of Actinomycetes bacterium. GTDB lineage: Bacteria > Actinomycetota > Actinomycetes > Propionibacteriales > Nocardioidaceae > Nocardioides. The sequence goes on along the minus strand of JAEWOG010000092.1, from coordinate 155,054 downwards.
CCGGGCCGGGGCCGCTGCTCGGTGTCCAGCAATCGTGCCGCGATCGCGTCATGAGGGCCACCCGTCGGGTGAGCAGGCGGTGGCCAGCGCCCGTCGTGCTGCACGCTCCAGGGGCAGGACCGCCGCGCGGCGCAGCTCCGCCTCGCTCGCGGACACGGCGCCACCGTCGTCGGCCAGTGCCAGGTCGCAGATGTGCAGCATCCGCAGCGCCGTGCCTGCGAGTCGAACGCACACCGGCGGGATGGCGTCGGGCGCGTCCAGTGGGACCTGCGCCCGCAGGTCGAGGAGTTCATCGGCCACGTCCGGGCGCCACCGCGCCACGTCAAGGCGGGCCAGCGCGTCCGCGGCCTCCAGCACGGTGCTGCGCAGGTTGCGGTCCATCTCGCCCACGTCACCGGGTTGGCGTCTGGCCGCAGCATGGGCCAGCCACTCGATGCCCTCGCCGTCGTGTGGGACCAGTCCCGTCTCGCCGATGAGCAGCGCCTCGCCCGCTTCGATGGCGGCGGCGTTGAAGGCCTGCGGGCCCCCAAGGCCGTACGGATCTCCCTCGGCTGGAAGCGCGACGCCGATGCGGGAGACGCCAGTCGCCTTGGTGAGCGAGAGGAGCTCCACGAGCGGCGCGTGGCCCCCCTCCGCGGTGAGGACAGCGCCGGGGCCCAGGGCGTCCATCACCTCGTCGGGGCTGACCCCGCCACGAGTCCACGCACCCAGCCACCAGCCGGCGCGGGCGCTGACGGGAAGTTCAAGCTCCACGGCGTCGCACACTACCCCCGAGGTCGGCACCGCTAGGGTGAGCCCATGGCCGCTGTGATCGAGTTCGCCGGTGTCACGGTGCGTCGGGGGGACTCAGTCCTCCTCGACCAGGTCGACTGGTTGGTGGAGGAGGACGAACGCTGGGTCGTGCTCGGCCCCAACGGCGCCGGCAAGACCACCCTCCTCAACGTCGCCGCTGCCCGGATGCACCCGTCGGAGGGCATCGCGGGCATCCTGGGCGAGGTCCTGGGTGCGGTCGAGGTGTTCGACCTCCAGACGCGCATCGGGCTGACCAGTGCGGCGCTGGCGGAGACGATCCCGGCCGAGGAGACGGTGCGGGACCTGGTCGTTTCAGCGGCGTACGGGGTGGTGGGCCGTTGGCGTGAGCAGTACGACGACGACGACCACGAGCGTGCCACGCAACTGCTCAACGAAACCGGCTGCGCCCGCCTGGCGGAGCGTACGTTCGGCACCCTCAGCGAGGGGGAGCGCAAGCGCGTGCTCGTGGCGCGGGCACTCATGACCGACCCGGAGATGTTGCTGCTCGACGAGCCGATGGCCGGTCTCGATCTCGGGGGACGTGAGGACCTGGTGGGGACTCTCACCGGCCTGGCACTGCACCCAGACGCTCCGGCGACCATCCTCGTCTCGCACCACGTGGAGGAGATCCCGCCGGGGTTCACCCACGCGATGTTGCTGCGCGGCGGCCGCGTGGTGTCCCAGGGCCCGTTGGACGAGGTCGTCACGGCGCAGACGCTGTCCGAGACGTACGGAATGCCGCTCTTGTTGACCCGCGAGGACGACCGGTTCGCGGCACGCCGCGCTCCTTCCCGCCGCGTCGGGTGATCCTGCGGTGTGAGCCGAGACTCACGGGGGTAGGGTCGCGTCATGTTCGACTGGATCCGTGACCACGCGTGGGAGACCTGGCTGGGTCTGGCGCTGCTCCTCGGCATGGCGGAGATGCTGAGCCTGGAGCTCATCCTCGCGATGCTCGCCGTGGGCGCTCTGGCGGGAATGCTCACCGCGTTGCTCGGCTTGGGCGCGGTGTTCCAGGTGTTGGCCGCGGCGATTGCCGCCGTTGCGATGCTGGCCATGGTCCGGCCCTCGCTGATGCGCCGCCTCCACAACGGTCCCGAACTCACGCTCGGCCACAACAAGCTCGTCGGGTTGCAGGGCGTGGTCACCGCCCAGGTCAGTTCCTTGGCCCCGGGCCGGATCAAGGTGAGCGGCGAGGAGTGGACCGCCGAGCCGTACGACGACACCCTGACCATCGCTGCGGGCGAGACGATCGAAGTGCTCCAGATCAAGGGCGCCACCGCGTACGTGCACCCCGTCGCCCGCCTCGAGTGACCCACTGACTGACCCATCCACACAACGAACGGGGAGACACACAGATGACAACAGCCCTGCTGATCCTGGGCCTGCTGTTCCTACTGCTGGTGATCGTTGGACTGTCCAAGACGGTCCGGATCGTGCCGCAAGCCAGGGCTGCGATCGTCGAGCGCTTCGGCAAGTACAAGACGACTCTGCCGGCCGGCCTCAACTTCGTGGTGCCCTTCGTCGACAAGGTGCGCTACATCCTCGACCTGCGCGAGCAGGTCGTGAGCTTCCCGCCGCAGCCCGTGATCACCGAGGACAACCTGACGGTGTCCATCGACACGGTGATCTACTTCCAGGTCACCGACCCGGTGGCGGCGACGTACGAGATCGCCAACTACATCCAGGCGGTCGAGCAGCTCACCATGACGACGCTGCGCAACATCGTCGGTGGCATGACGCTCGAAGACACCTTGACCAGCCGTGAGTCGATCAACGGCGGCCTGCGCGGCGTGCTCGACGAGGCGACGGGCAAGTGGGGCATCCGGGTCGGACGAGTCGAGATCAAGGGCATCGACCCGCCGATGTCGATCAAGGACGCGATGGAGAAGCAGATGCGCGCCGACCGCGACAAGCGGGCGCTCATCCTGACGGCTGAGGGTCAGCGGCAGTCAGCGATCCTGACGGCCGAGGGAAACAAGCAGTCCGCGATTCTCAACGCCGAGGGTGAGCGCGAGTCGCAGATCCTGCGCGCCCAGGCTGACCGCGAGTCCGCGATCCTGCGTGCCCAGGGTGAGGGCCAGGCCATCCAGACCGTGTTCCAGGCCATCCACGACGGGCAGCCCGACCAGTCGCTGCTCGCCTACCAGTACCTCCAGATGATGCCCAAGATCGCTGAGGGCGACGCCAACAAGGTGTGGATCGTTCCCTCCGAGATCACCAAGGCCCTGGAGGGCCTGGGATCTGCGGTCTCGGAGGTCGCGGGCATCCCCAAGGATGCGACGCCGCGCAAGCGCGTCGACATGGGCTCGAGCACCCCCGAGATCGCGGCGGCTGAGGTGGACTCGGCCAAGGAGCTCGCCAAGGCCGACCAAGCTGTCCAGGAGGCTCTGCGGGCGGCTCAGGAGGCAGCGCAGACGACTGCGGCGCCAGCCGCGGGGGCCGCGGGGAGTGTCGCAGACCCGCTGGGTGACGTGTACGGCCAGGTGTCTGGTCAGGACCCGGAGGCACCGACTCAGCCGTGAGTCCGCTTGAACTTGCTCTGATCGCCCTCGCGGGCGTCGCGGCAGGGACCATCAACACCGTGGTGGGGTCGGGAACGCTTGTGACGTTCCCGACCCTGCTCGCGTTCGGTGTGCCACCCGTCACCGCGAACGTGTCCAACACGATCGGACTCGTCCCCGGGTCGGTGACGGGTGCCCTGGGGTATCGACGCGAGTTGTCCGGGCAGCGTGCGCGGGTGCTGCATCTGGCGTCGGCGTCCCTGACCGGCGGGCTGTCGGGGGCACTGCTGTTGCTGTGGCAACCAGGGCTCTTCGGAGCGATCGTGCCTGCGCTCATCGGGCTGGGCATCGTGCTGGTCCTCGCCGGTCCCCGCATCTCACGATGGGTGGCCAGCCGCCACGAGTCGACGGGCGGCCTGCCCGAGCGCGGTGCGTGGTGGGTGTGGCCCGCGATGTTCGCGTGCGGCGTGTACGGGGGCTACTTCGGGGCAGCCCAAGGCGTTCTGATGATGGCGATCATGGGGATCGGCATCAACGAGGGCCTTCAGCGTCTCAACGGGGTCAAGAACGTGCTGGCGGCCGTCGTGAACGGGGTCGCAGGGATCCTCTTCGCGCTCGTCGCGGACGTCGACTGGACCGTGGTTGTCGTCATCGCGGTCGGTGCCGTGATCGGCGGCCTGATCGGGGCCTCGGTGGGGCGGCGGCTGCCGCCCGTGGTGCTGCGGGCCCTGATCGTCACCGTGGGCGTCGTGGCGCTGGTCGTCTTCGTCGCGAAGTAGAGCGGCTCAGACGACCGCTCGCGACTCGACCCAGGCACTCAGCCACCGATCCAGCTCGGCATAGGCGCGCAGCCGGGTGGGGCGCCGTGAGAGGAAGATGTCGTGCATTGCGTCATCGACCGCGATGCTGGTGACGTGCCGACCGACGCTGGAGGCCCAGCGGCGGATCTGTGTCACGTCGAGGACGATGTCGGTCCGGAACACCTCCTCACCGAAGGTCGCGGGGCTCCCGGTCCGCGCGGACGAGAGCACCAGCGTCGGCACGCCGAGGTCCAGCCCGCGGTGCAACGTCGTGTGGCCCCGCCGTACGGCTCGCAGCCAGCCCGCGTACACAGGGCGGGACTCCAACGGCTTCCAGTTGAAGTCGAAGTCCCACTCCCCATCGAGGTCGCGGTGAAGGGAGCGGGCGTAGAAGCCGCTGACCGGTCGTGGAATCACCCGGTACGGCTGGCGGGCACCGATCTGGTCGAGAGCGGCCCGTGCAGGCAGGCTGCGCAGGATCGGGGCGCCGCGCAGGTCGAACCACGGTGAGTTCAGCACGAGGGCGGTGAGGGCCCCCAGGTCGCGCTTCGCCGCCCACAGGGGGACGGTGAGACCCCCGGTGGAGTGGGCTGAGACCACGACCCGGTCGTGGCCTTCCTCCTCGGTGAGGATCCGCCACGCCTCGTCGAGCTCGGGGAAGTGCTCCTCGAGCGAGGTGACGAAATGTGCGGTCTGGTGCTCTAGGAGGGCACGGCCGTACTTGCGCAGGTCGAGCGCATAGAACGCATATCCGCGCTGAGTCCACCACTCGGCCATCTCGGTGTGGAAGAAGTAGTCGGCGAAGCCGTGAACATGCAGCACCGCACCATGCTGCGGCGCCGCCGACTCCGGCGCGTGCCTCACCAGGGCCGCGATCACGGGCCCCTCGGAGTCATCGGGGAGGGCGAAGGTGCGCACCGCGTACGGCTCGCCCAGGACATCGGGCCGCCAGGGTTCCACGGCGTCGGGGCTCTCAGGCATGGCGCCATCCTGCCATTGGCACACCTCACGCACGGCGGCACCGGGCAGGTCAGCGCCCGCGCTGGTAGAGGGTTCGGATGACGTCTTCGATGTCCGGCTCGAGCAGCTTCAGGTCGGCCACGTCCCAGCCCGCGGCCACGGCCGCCACCACGGGGGCCGCACTCGCACCGGCCGGCAGCGACAACCACTGCCGGGGGCCCTCGACTCGGACGACTTCCGCGCCAGGGACCGCGATGGGTGATGTCTCATCAAGCAGGTCCACCACCAGAGTCCGGCCGACTCCGCTGCTGGAACTGAGTGCTCCGAGCGTGCCGTCATAGGCGAGGGTGCCGTGGTCGATGACGACCACGCGCTCACACAGGGCCTCGATGTCGCCCAGATCGTGCGTGGTGAGCATGAGGGTCGTCCCGCGTTCGGTGTTCAGGGACCGCAGGAACTCTCGCAGCCGTCCCTTGGAGACGACGTCCAGGCCAATCGTCGGCTCGTCGAGGAACAGGATCTCGGGATCGTGGAGGAGCGCGGCCACGATGTCGCCGCGCATGCGTTGCCCCAGCGAGAGCTGCCGGACAGGAGTGTCGAGAAACGGGGCGAGGTCGAGCAGGTCGACGTACCGATCCAGGTTCTCGGCGAAGCGGGCCGAGGGAATCCGATAGATCCGCGCGAGCAGGTCGAAGGAGTCCCGCAGGGGCAGGTCCCACCAGAGCGCAGACCGCTGGCCGAACACGACACCGATGCGGCGGGTGAGCGCCGTACGCTCCTTGCTCGGTTCGACGCCCGCCACGCGCAGGTGACCCGCCGTGGGCACAAGGATTCCCGTCATCATCTTCACGGTCGTCGACTTGCCGGCACCGTTGGGACCGATGTAGCCCACCATCTCGCCCGACGACACCGTCAGGTCGAGCCCACGCACGGCCTGAACGGTGCTCTTGGTCCGCCGCCAGCCGGTGCCGCGGCGGCGCACCTCGAAGTCGCGGGTCAGGTCGCGGGCCTCGATGGCCGCGGGGAGGTCCGTTGCATGGGTCACGAGTCAGGATCCTGTCGAGGTGTAGCGGCGCACTCCGCTGCGCCACACGAGGAGCGCGGCGCACAGGACGAGTGCGGCGGCGGCTGGCGAGGCGAACTGAAGGATGGAGGGGAGTCCGAACGGGTCCGTACGGTCGAGCAGGTAGAGGCACGGATACCAGTTGACGAAGGCCACGGGCAGACCGAAGGTGAGTCCCAAGAGGAGTTCGCGGGGGAAGACGGTCAGCGGGTACGCGGTGAGAGTGGCCCCACCGTAGGTGAACGCGTTCGCGAACTCGCTGGCATCCGTCGTCCAGAACTGGATGCTCGAGAAGCCGACGAAGAACCCGAAGAAGATGACGGTTCCGCTGACGAGCATGCCGACGGCGACGAGCACCTTGGCGGGGGACCAGTCGACCCAGAGGGCCGCCCACGCGAACACGATCGCGGCCTGACTGATGCGCCCCAACCGGCGCAGCGTGAATTGGTCGGCGCACACCTGGACGAGCAACGGCACCGGCTTGGTGAGCATCTGGTCGAGCCGACCCGTACGGATGTAGGTGCCGATGCGCTCGACGCTGCCGATGAGGGTGTCGGCGGCGCCCAGCGCCACATGAGTCGCCGCGTACAACAGGGCCACCTCCGCGAGGGCGAAGCCGGCGAGGGAGTCGATCGCGGAGAAGATGATGATCAGGGCGACGAAGTCGATGACGTTGATGAGCGCGCTGCCCAGCAACAGCGTCCAGAAAGATGTCTGGTACTGCCACGCGGCCCTGATCCACAGGCCCGCGATGCCGACGTAGCTACGACCTGCGTGTGCACCCCTCACGAGTAGTTCAGCCACCTTGGACCACCACCTTGCGGGTCGCGGCCGCCAGGACCAGGTGGCAGGTGCCCAGCAGCACGACGGCCCACACCGTCTGGAAGGCCACGGCGGCCACGACCTCCACGCCGGAGTGGGTGCCCAGCCAGATGTCATTGGGAACCTGGATGATCGCTGCCCACGGGAGAGCGTTGGCGACGGTGCCCAAGGCGCCGGGGAAGAGCACCAAGGGCAGCGTCATGCCCGACATGAAGAGCCCGACCACGTTGTAGAGCACCTTCGGGCCGGATGCGTCGAGCAGCCAGAAGGCGCTGCACGCGACGAGGAAGCGCAGAGCGAAACTGACGATCACGGCCAGCACGACGGCCACGGCGAAGCCGAGTGCCGCTCCGGGAGAGGCAGGCAGTCTGATGTCGAAGAGCACGAGACCGACGAGGGTGGGGGCCAGCCCGCGGGTCAGCAGGTGGTAGGCAGCACGCCCCAGATCCATGGCCAGGTACCACCCGACCAGATTGACCGGACGGTACAGGTCGACGGCCACGTCACCGGTGCGAATGCGCTCCCCGAGATCCTCGGTCACCCCACTGGCCCACACCGACACTGTCATGAGCAGTGCCTGCCCCAACCACACGAAGGTGACGGCGTCGGTGGCGTCGTACCCACCCGCGTCCGGCCGTTGGGCCCACAGTGCCACATAGGCGTAGGAGTAGATCACGCCGAACACCGAGTTGGTGAAGATGCCGGCAAGAGTGGCGGCCCCGTATGTGGAGTACCTGCGGAAGGCGCGCACGGCCAAGGACACGTGCAGCATCCAGGTCCTTCCGCCGAGGGGCGTCGAGCCTAGCGCAGCCCTGACCCTGCGTGCGCAAGGCCGAGAGCGGGTCCTGGATCAGCGGCGGGAGGGACGTACCACGTTGATGACTCCGATGACCCGGTCATCCGAGTCAACGGAGACCGCGACAGCGCCGAGGCGGGCCTTCGGGCTCATCAGGATGGCGCGGTGGCCGGGGGAGTCCATCCAGGCCGCCACCATGCTCTCGGCCGTGAGGTCGTAGCCGCGGATCAGGGTCTCGCCTGCCCAGGACTGCCGGCAGCGCCGGATCACGACGCTCTGGGAACGGTGCTCCAGCACCCCGGTGCGGGCGATGCGCGCGCTCCACTTCTCGGCCAAGCGGGACACGCACGGGCTCGCCAGCTTGATGGGCTTGAGGCTCTCGTCCGCGCGAGCCGCGTTCACCTCCGCGAGCACCTCGGCCTCGAGACTCTCGAAGCTCGACTTGGCCGTCTGCTCGACGACCGGAGTGACAGGTGTGGCGGCCACCGGCGCGCTTGGTGCCAGAACCACGCTCGCGAGTGCCGTCGCCAGAGCGACTGTGACTGCGCGGTAGGTGACTGGCATCGGTGCGGCCTTTCGGAGGGAACGTCGGTACATCCAAGGTAAGTCGACTTTATGAAATCTTTATATTCGGTGAACGAAACTTCATGTTCCGGTTCACGCTGCGGCGCCGCGTCGCTCACGCTGAGCGTGTGAACTGCACCACGACGCGGATTTCGGCCGTGAGGACATGAAAACGGCGCCGGGCTGGTGCCCGGCGCCGTTTCCGAAGATTGGTCGAAGTGCTCTAGACCACAGTCCTGTGTCAGTGCGCGGTCGGTGTCAGTGGGAGTACGTGCCGTGGATGACCGCGCGGGCCAGCGTCTTGAAGGCGAGGTTGAACGACATCACGGCATTGGAGGCCGCCTCGTCGATGCCGAGGCTGGGCTCGCCCACCGCGTGCACCACGAAGAAGTAGCGGTGGGGATGGTCGCCCTGCGGAGGCGCCGCCCCCATGAATCCGGCCTCGCCGCCGTCATTGCGCAGGTGGAAGGCGCCGGCGGGGAGCACCCCGGCTGCCGCGTTCGTGTCGAGGTGAGTGACGTCGGCCGGGATGTCGACCAGAGCCCAGTGCCAGAACCCGCTCGGCGTCGGAGCATCCGGGTCGAAGCAGGTCACCACATAGGACTGCGTCTCTTCGGGGGCGCCATGCCAGGCCAGGTGAGGCGAGGTGTTCCCGAGCGCTGCCACCTGTGCGTCCTTGAGGACGTCCCCCTCGGTCACGTCGGAACTCGTCACCGTGAAGGAAGGGACTGGCGGCAGGTAGTCGTACGGATTGGGGGCCACGGGGCGTTCGATGCTCATGCGCCCAACCTGTCATCCGGCGGCGTTCCACGAAAGGACTGGCTGCCACGGTGGCGGCCCGGGCGGGGGAGAATGACGCCATGAGCGAGCCTGCCCCGTACTTGTCCGGCCTCGTGCTGCGCGATCGTCTCGTGACGGTCGTGGGCGGGGGACACGTTGCCCAGCGGCGCGTGCCCGCCCTGATCGCTGCCGGCGCACGGGTGGTGGTCGTCAGTCCGGTGGTGACTCCCGCGCTGGAGGGGATGAGTACCGAAGTGGAGCTGCGTCTGCGCGCCTTCGAGGAGTCCGACCTCGACGGTGCGTGGTACGCCATCGCGGCCACCGACGACCCTGAGGTCAACGCACGCGTGTGCGCGGCGGCCGAGGAGCGACGCATCTTCTGCGTGCGCAGCGACGACGCTCGTCAGGGGAGCGCATGGACGCCCGCGGTGGGACGGCACGGCAGTCTCGCGGTCGGTGTGCTCGGCAACCGCGAGCCGCGGCGCTCGGCAGCGCTTCGCGACCAGATCGTGGCCGCGCTGCACGACGGGCAACTCGACGCCACCGGCGCTCACGACCGCACGCCCGGCGTCGTCCTGGTGGGGGGCGGACCCGGCGACCGCGACCTGGTCACCGTGGCGGCTCGGCACGCCCTCGCGTCGGCTGACGTGGTGGTGGCCGACAGGCTCGCACCGCGCGAGCTCCTGGAGGAACTCTCCGCGGATGTCGAGCTCATCGACGTGACGAAGCTGCCGCGCGGCAGGTTCGCGGCCCAGGAGTTCATCAACGAGGTCATCGTCGAGCGCGCCCGCGAGGGCAAGCGGGTGGTGCGCTTCAAGGGCGGCGACAACTTCGTGTTCGGCCGTGGGTACGAGGAAGTCATCGCCTGTCGCGAGGCGGGAGTGCCGGTGAGCGTGATTCCCGGGCTCTCGTCGGCGATCTCCGTGCCCGCGCGAGCTGGAATCCCGGTGACCCACCGCGGGGTGGCCCACGAGTTCACCGTGGTGTCGGGGCACCTGCCGCCCGGACACGATGAGTCGCTGGTCGACTACGAAGCCCTCGCCCGGCTCAAGGGAACCGTGGTGTTCCTGATGGCCGTGCACAACGCCCCGGCGATCGCACGCGCCCTGGTCGCGGGCGGGCGCGCGGGGGACACCCCGGTGGCTGTGATCGTTGACGGCACCTTGCCCCAGGAGCGCACCGTGCTGTCGACGTTGGCCACGCTGGGCGATGATCTGGTGGCGCACGAGGTCCGTCCCCCCGCCATCATCGTGGTCGGGGAGGTCGTGGCGGTGGCCAACCCCGCGGAGTACTCGCGTGGCTGAGTTCATCGAGATCACCGACGCGGCCGACCCGCGGCTCGCGGACTACCGCGACCTGCGCGACGTGCAGCTGCGCAAGCACCTGGAGAGCAGCAACGGACTCTTCCTCGCCGAGGGCGAGAAGGTGGTCCGGCGTGCCGTCGAGGCCGGGCATCGGCCCCGTTCCTTCCTCATGGCCCCTCGGTGGCTGGAGGGTCTGGCGGATGTACTGGGGAGTGCGGACGTCCCGTGCTACGTGCTCTCGGAGGAGTTGGCTGAGGAGGTGACGGGGTTCCACGTCCACCGCGGGGCCCTCGCCTCGCTCCACCGCAGCCCCCTGCCCAGCATCGATGACGTGCTGGACGCGGCGCGCTCAGTGCTCGTGCTCGAGGACCTGGTCGATCACACCAACGTCGGCGCGATCTTCCGGTGTGGCGCGGCGCTGGGCTTCGATGCCGTGCTGTTGGCACCCCGGTGTGCCGACCCGCTCTACCGTCGCGCGGTGAAGGTGGGCATGGGTGCCGTGTTCAGCCTGCCGTGGACGCGTCTACCGGACTGGCACGACGGCCTCGCGGAACTCTCGCGCCGCGGGTTCACCACCGTCGCGTTGACCCTTGCGGACGATGCCCGCGACATCGAGGAGACCGTCGCGGGCCTCGACCGGGTGGCTCTGGTTCTGGGTACGGAGGGACACGGTCTGTCGCGCCACTGGGAGCAGGCGTCCGACCGCAGGGCGATCATCCCGATGCAGGCAGGCATCGACTCCCTCAACGTCGCTGCCGCCGCGGCAGTGGCCTGCTACGTCACCTCGCGACGAGTGACCCCATCGAGTCAGGCGTCGGCCGGCCAGGTGGCGGGATAGTCGGCCACGGCCTTGTCGTGCGTCTTTTGCAGCTTCTTGCGGGCCTTGGTCGAGACCCGATCGCCGAAGACGGTCCCGAAGGTGTGGTCGCTCTCGTGTTGCAGGCAGCGCGCCAGTAGCCCGTCGCCGGAGAACTCCACGATGGTGCCGTCCAGACCCTGCCCGGTGACCGAGGCGAAGTCCGGGCGGGCGCACTCCACGAAGGCGCCCGGAAAGCTGAGGCAGCCCTCGTCGTCGCTGTCGATGTGGCGATCGGTCCCCTCGGGAACGCTCAGCTGCGGATTGCACACCACGCCCACGGTCCTCACGCCCTCGGCGTCGGGGCAGTCGAAGACGTACATGGCGACGTCCTCCCCGATCTGGCAGGCGGCCAGCCCGACCCCGTCGGCCGCGTACATGGTGGCCACCATGTCGGCCGCCAGAGCACGCAGCGCGTCGTCGAAGACCGTCACCAGTTGCTGGGGGCGGTGCATGACCGGTGTGCCCCACCGGGTGATGGGGCGAACCTGTCCGCCGGTGGGCAGAGGTCCGTACGGTGCGTTCACGGCGTCGTCGGGGGCGTCGGTCATGCGCTGAGCCTAATGTCGAGCAGGGCCCGCGAGCGAAGTGGGGCAGCAGGACCGGGACGTCGCGTGACAACTGTTGTAACTCGCAGTTACAGTGATTGCATGTCCCTCATGAACGCCAAGCGCCCCGCAGGACGCCACGGACTCTCCTCGCGGGAGACCCGCGCACCGTTGGGTTATGCCATGGCCGCCCTCAATCGCATCGCCCAGAGTGACCTCGTGGACCGTCTGGGTGTGCGCAAGCAGACCGAGCAGGCCGTCTTCAGCGTCACTCGCTCGGGTTTCAAGGTCGCCGTGGGGGCAGGACGTCGCTTCGCTCGCAGTGGGTCAAGTGCACCGGGACAGCGCGCCGCTGCCGCCACGGGTTCGGGCACCTTCGACCTGACGCCGACCGAGGATCAGCAGATGCTCGTCGACGTGTGTACGGAGTTGGCCGAGGAGATCCTGCGTCCGGCGGCGGCCCAGGCCGACCAGGACGCCGCGGCACCCGCCGAGGTGCTCGCTGCGGCCAGCGAAGTGGGCTTGTCCCTGCTGGGCGTTCCTGAGGCGTTGGGGGGCATCGCGGAGGAGCGCTCCGCAGTCGCAGGCGTCCTGGTCGCTGAGGCGTTGGCACGGGGAGACATGGGGCTCGCCGTGGCTGCCTCCGCTTCGGGCGCGGTGGCGACCGCGTTGGGGCTGTGGGGCACCGATGCCCAGCAGCAGACGTACCTGGCCGCCTTCTCGGGCGAGGATGCCCCCGTCGCGGCGCTGTGCCTGTCGGAGCCGTCGGTGCTGTTCGACGCCATGACTCCGGCGACGAAGGCGGTGCGTGTGGCCGACGGCTACGTCCTGTCCGGCGTGAAGTCGGCAGTCGTGCGCGGCCACGAGGCCGAGCTCTTCGTGGTGGGGGCGCTGCTGGAGGGGCAGCCGGCCTTGTTCGTGATCGAGGGGGGCCTCGAGGGACTCAGCGTCGAGGGGGACCCGTCCATGGGCGTGCGCGCCGCGTCGCTGACGCGACTGCACCTCGAGGAGGTGCGCGTGGGGTTCGGTGCCCTGCTCGGCGGATCGGACGGAGAGGCCTACCGCGAGTGCGTGCGGCTGTCCCGCCTTGCGTGGTGCGCCTTGGCCGTCGGCACCGGCCAGGCAGTCCTGGACTACGTCAAGGAGTACGTCAACACGCGCGAGGCGTTCGGCGAGCCGGTCAGCCACCGTCAGTCGGTCGCGTTCGCGGTGGCGGACATGGCCATCGAGCTGCAGTCGATGCGTCTGCTGACCTGGCAGGCCGCGTCACGCGCGGCACGCGGCAAGGACTTCGGGCGTGAGGTGGCTCTGGCCCGCCAGTTGTGCGGCGAGAAGGCCATGAAGATCGGTCTGGACGGTGTCCAACTGCTCGGCGGCCATGGATTCGTGAAGGAGCATCCGGTGGAACGGTGGTACCGAGACTTGCGAGCTGTGAGCCTCGTCGAGGGTGGGGTGCTGGTCTGATGATCAATCTCGACACTCCACGCAAGCACCGCGCACTGGTCGACCAGGCGCACCAGGTGGCCATGAACATGCTCCGCCCGATCTCGCGCAAGTACGACCGCGCCGAGCACGAGTACCCCAAGGAACTCGACCTCCTGGCAGCGATGATCGACGGCATGTCCTCCTCGGGAGCATCCGAGGGGGCAGGTGCCACGGGCGCCGCCCAGCAGCAGCCGCGCGAGGCCGACACGGACCGCGTCCGCAACGGCGCGAATCTGGCCTCGGTGCTGTCGATCACCGAGATGTGCTGGGGCGACACCGGGTTGCTGCTCGCCATGCCGCGTCAGGGGTTGGGCAACGCTGCCATTGCCGCGGTCGCGAGCCCCGAGCAGCAGGAGCGGTACGCCGGGGTGTGGGCCGCCATGGCGATCACGGAGCCCGGTACGGGTTCGGACTCCGCGAACATCACAACCACCGCCACCCTGGACGGCGACGAGTACGTCCTCAACGGGGAGAAGATCTTCGTCACGTCCGGGGAGCGGGCAGGCGCAGTCGTCGTGTGGGCCACGCTCGACAAGACGCTGGGCAGGGCGGCGATCAAGTCGTTCGTCGTCCACCGCGACAACCCGGGCATGAAGGTCGAGCGCCTGGAGCACAAGCTCGGCATCCGCGCCTCGGACACGGCCGTCATCACGTTCACCAACTGCCGCGTGCCGGCGGAGGACCTGCTGGGTTCGCCCGAGATTGACGTGAAGGCCGGCTTTGGCGGAGCGATGGCCACGTTCGACAACACGCGTCCCCTCGTCGCGGCGATGGCCATCGGTTGTGCTCGTGCCGCGCTGGACCTGACCAAGGACCTGCTCGAGCAGGCCGGGGTCGTGATCGACCACGACCGCCCCGCGCGTCTGCAGAGCGCTGCGGCAGCCAAGTTCCTCCAGATGGAGGCCGACTGGGAAGCCGGCAAGCTCCTCATGCTCCAGGCGGCCTGGATGGCCGACAACCGCAAGCCCAACTCGCTCGAGGCGTCGATGGCCAAGGCCAAGGCGGGACGGGTCGGCTCGGACATCACCCTGTCCTGCGTCGAACTGTGCGGCACTCTGGGCTACTCCGAGACCGAGCTGCTCGAGAAGTGGGCGCGCGACTCCAAGATCCTCGACATCTTCGAGGGCACTCAGCAGATCCAGCAGCTCATCGTGGCGCGTCGCATCCTGGGGTTGTCGAGCGCACAACTGAAGTGATCAGGTCACAGCCGTGGGCGTCGCGGGGGTTCCGCCGGCGCCCACGACAACCTGGCGGCGCCTTGCTGCGGCGACACCCAGGCGGACCGGGCAGAAGCTCGGCCGCGAACCACGTAGGTTCTCCGGTGTGCGATTCCTCCAGCCAGAGCTCCCCGCGTACGACCTGACCTACGACGACGTCTTCATGGTGCCCCGCCGCAGCAGTGTCGGGAGCAGGTTCGACGTGGACCTGTCCTCGGCCGACGGCACAGGGACGACCCTGCCGATCGTCGTCGCCAACATGACCGCGATCTCCGGTCGTCGGATGGCCGAGACCGTCGCTCGTCGCGGTGCGATGGCCATCCTGCCGCAGGACATCCCCATCCCGGTCGTCACCGAGGTGATCGCGTGGGTCAAGGGCCGCCACCACGTCTTCGACACTGCGCTGGAGTTGGCACCGGACCGCACCGTGGCCGAAGCACTCGCGCTGATGCCCAAGCGGGCGCACCGCGCCGTCGTCGTCGTGGACAAGGGTCGACCGTTGGGCGTGCTCAGTCAGGCTGACTGCGCCGAGGTGGATCGCTTTGCGCAGGTGGGGACGGTCATGCACGACCGCTCGGTGGTGGTGTCCGCCGACGAGGATCCCCGGACCGTCTTCGATGCGCTCGAGCAGGCCCATGCACCGCTCGCGATCGGAGTTGACTCGCAGGGGCTCCTTGTCGGAGTGCTGACTCGACGGGGTGCCTTGCGCGCCACCGTCCACGCGCCCGCGGTGGACGCAGACGGTGGCCTGCGCATCGGTGCCGCGCTCGGGGTCAACGGCGACGTCGCCGCGAAGGCGCGCGCTCTCCTGGACGCCGGGGCGGACTGCCTGGTGCTGGACACCGCGCACGGGCACCAGGAGCGCATGCTGGAAGCCCTGGCCAGCGTCAGGGCCCTCGGGCCGACGGTCCCCATCGTGGCGGGCAACGTGGTCTCGGCCGAGGCCACGGCCGAGCTCATCGAGGCAGGCGCCGACATCGTCAAGGTGGGCGTCGGCCCAGGCGCCATGTGCACCACTCGCATGATGACTGGCGTGGGCCGTCCGCAGTTCTCCGCGGTCCTCGACTGCGCTCGTACGGCACGCGAGCTCGGCGCGCACGTGTGGGCCGATGGCGGCGTCCGGCACCCGCGAGATGTGGCGCTCGCCCTGGCGGCCGGGGCCTCGCAGGTCATGGTGGGGTCGTGGTTCGCGGGCACGCACGAGTCGCCGGGCGACCTGGTCACCGAGGCTGACGGGCGGGCCTACAAGGTCTCCTTCGGCATGGCTTCGGCCCGCGCCGTTGCCAACCGCACCTCGACCGAGTCAGCGTACGACCGGGCACGCAAGGGTCTCTTCGAGGAGGGCATCTCGTCGTCGCGGATGTACTTGGACCCCCAACGCCCGGGCGTCGAGGACCTGCTCGACGAGATCTCGTCGGGCGTGCGTTCCGCGGCCACGTATGCGGGGGCCGCGACCGTGGCGCAGTTCCATGAGCGTGCCGTGGTCGGCGTCCAGTCGGCTGCGGGTTTCCACGAGGGCCGGCCGTTGGCGACGTCATGGTGACGCGGATCCTGGTCGTGGCCGCGACCAGGGCCGAGGCGCAGTGCGTGCCGAGCGCGCTGCCGCTGGTTGTCACCGGCATCGGCAAGACCCCCGCAGCGGTCGCGACGGCGCGGGCGCTCGCTGCTCTGCCCTCTCCCGAGGAGGTGTACGTGATCAATGTCGGCACCGCTGGCGCGCTCAGGGACTCGATCACCGGTCTGCACGAGCCGGGTGTCGTCCTCAACCACGACATCAACGCCGACGCGATCCGCGCGCTGGGCCACGATCCACAGGAGCGGCTGGTGGTGGGTGAGTCGGAGACGGTGCTGGCGACCGGGGATGTGTTCGTCACCGATCCCGCCGTGCGCACACGGCTGGCGGCGAGCGCGCACCTGGTCGACATGGAGGGGTACGCCGTCGCTTACGCCGCTGCGCAGTTCGGCGCGCGTTGCCACCTCGTCAAGCACGTCTCCGACAACGCGGACGAGACTGCGCTGGACTGGCCGAGCCAGGTGCGCGCCAGCGCAGAGGTGCTGGGGGAGTGGCTGCGCGCGAACGTGTGAGGTCAGCGCGAACTGCGTGCCGTACGCCCCTTCACGACGCCGACGAACTGCTGGGTCGTCTCGTCGTCGCGGTCCTTGAGCCACACGAGGGCAATCTGCGTGGGGGGCAGGTCGCCGACCACGCGTGCCACGACGTCCTTGCGTTGGTGCAGACGGGCCACGGACATGGGCAGGATCGCGATGCCGGTCCCGGCCGCGACCGTCTCGACCGCGTCCTTCGCGTCCATGGCCGGCCACGGGAGTTGCTCGGCGTGGGGGACCCAGCCGGCCGCTGAGGGGATGACGAGCTGTTCGTCGGCCAGATCTGAGGTGGAGACCTCGTCGTCCGCGGCCGCGAGGAAGTGTTCGCGGGAGGCGACGACGACCGGGAGCTCCTCGTACAGCCGCACGCAGTGCAGGTCATCGGTGTCGATCGGCAGCCGGACCAGCGCCATGTCGACCGAACCCTCGCGTACGGCCCGCTCCTGATCGGCCGCGGCCAACGGGATCAGCTCCAGCGGGGTCGACGACATCGATCGCCAGTTGCGGGCCCATTTGTCCGGCGTGGCGCCAGTGACGAAACCGATGCGCAGCGTCATGGCAGGAGCCTAGTGCGAGGGCAGTCGAGGTCGGGTTCGCTGGGTCAGTACGGCCAACCGGCGGGAGGCGTCTCGATCACGAGAACCTCCTCGCAGTCGTTCTTGCCGTGCAGCCCCAAGATGTCGTTGTGGTCGCGCGAGCCCACGTAGATGACCTTGTCGTGGCCCTCCATGCAGTAGATGCGCTCGTAGGTGTTGTCGTTGAGGACGTAGAACACGTCGTCGCCCTCTTCGCCGTAGACCTCGTCGGCACCGGGGCCGATGAAGAAGATGTCGTCGCCGGCGTCACCCGTCATCTGGTCGTCGCCGAGGTCGTCGACCAACAGGTCGTCCCCGTCGCCACCGTCGAGCTCGTCGTTGCCGAGGCCGCCGTACAACTGGTCGATGCCGGGTCCGCCCGAGACGTGGTCGTTGCCGTTCTCGCCGTAGACGACGTCGTTGCCCGGACCACCCAGCAGACCGCCCACCTGCGTGGCGCTCCGACGCTCGGTGTCGTCGCCCTCGCCGCCGTAGATGACGTCGTCGCCCTCGCCGCCGTTGATCTGGTCGTTGCCGTCCTCGCCGTGCAGGACGTCGTTGTCGAGGAGTCCGTCCATGGTGTCGTTGCCTGGGCCGCCGTACATGCGGTCGGCACCGCCGTAGCCGCGCATACGATCGTTGCCCTCGCCGCCGAGGATGTGGTCGTCACCGTCATGGCCCAGCAGCACGTCGTTGCCGTGACGTCCGTCCAGCAGGTCGTTGCCGTCGTTGCCGTTCAGGGCGTCGTCACCGGCTCCGCCGTAGAGCCGGTCGTCGCCCGCGCGCCCGAAGACGGTGTCGTTGCCGCCCTGGCCCCACACCGCGTCGTTGCCCTGGGCCGCGTAGACGACGTCGTCGCCCCCGCGCGCCCGGACTGTGTCGTCGCCCTGGAAGCTGTCGATCCGCTCGCCCTTCGCAGTCCCGGTGATGGTGTCCGCGTGCGGGGTTCCCTTCATCGCGCGATGCTGGACCGTCGTGGGGGTTGGACCGGCAGTGGCAGCCGTCGCCACCATCGCGGGGCCGGAGGCCAACAGCGCGAGGGTCACGAGGAGGGGGAAAGAACGGGGGGAAGCGGGGGTCACCCCATGAGGGAACCACGAAATCCTGTGAATGGGGACATCCGTCGCCCGCGACCGCGGGCAGCGCCGCGGATGGTGGTGTGCCGGGGAAATGCAGAACGGCGGCCCTGGGGCCGCCGTTCTGTGTGGTGTCCGAGGGGGGACTTGAACCCCCACGCCCTAATACGGGCACTAGCACCTCAAGCTAGCGCGTCTGCCAATTCCGCCACCCGGACGAGTGCTGGAGAAACATAGCAAGAGGTGTGGCAGAAGTGGCAATCGGGGGTCCCCACAAGCTGCTGAGGCAGGATGGCGGCATGTCTGGTGACTCCCGCAACGAGCCGTCGACCGCCGCCGACCCGCGCCACGACCCCGCCGGAGAGGTCGTGGATCTGTGCCGGGAACTGATTCGCATCGACACCTCCAACTACGGCGACGGCAGCGGACCGGGCGAGCGGGCGGCGGCTGAGCGCGTCGCGGAACTCCTCGACGAGGTCGGCATCGAACCGCGTCTGTACGAGTCCAGCCGAGGCCGCACCTCGGTTGTCGCGCATTGGGGCGGTGACGGCCGACGTACGGACCGCCTGCTGCTGCACGGACACCTCGACGTCGTGCCCGCGGAGGCCTCGGACTGGACCTTCGACCCGTTTGCCGCGGAGGTCCACGACGGATACGTCTGGGGCCGGGGAGCCGTGGACATGAAGGACTTCGACGCCATGCTGCTCTCCGTGGTGCGCGCTCGCGCCCGTGCAGGACGCGAACCTGAGCGGCCGATGGTGCTGTGCTTCACTGCCGACGAGGAAGCCGGCGGCCATGAAGGTGCTGAAGTCCTCATCACGGACCACGCCGAGGAGTTCGAGGGCTGCACGGAAGCCGTCGGCGAGGTGGGAGGGTTCACCACCACCGTGCGGGGCCAGCGGATCTACCTCATCGAGGCCGCCGAGAAGGGCATGGCCTGGATGAAGCTCACGGCCCGTGGCCGCGCGGGCCACGGCTCCATGATCAACCCCGACAACGCGGTCAGTCGCCTGAGCGCCGCTGTGGCCCGCATCGGCGCCCACACCTGGCCCGTACGGCTCACTCCGTCGATGGAGGTGCTGCTGGGTGCCGTGGCGGACATCGCGGGTACGGAGGCCACGCCCGACAACGCGGCCGACCTCGTCGCGGAGTTCGAGTCGTCAGCGGCGATGCTGGGCTCGATCATCCAGAACATGCTGAACCCGACCATGCTCGAGGCGGGCTACAAGGTCAATGTCATTCCGACCGAGGCGCACGCTTACGTCGACGGGCGGTTCCTGCCCGGGCACGAGGACGAGTTCTTCGCCACCCTGGCTGAGCTGCTGGGGCCGGGCGTGGAGCACGAGTTCCTCTCCCTGCAAGCGCCGTGGGAGTCGCCCACCGACTCCGACCTGATGCGGGCGATCACTCGCAGCCTCCTCGCCGAGGACCCCGACGCCATTGTGGCTCCGTACCTCATGGGCGCGGGGACCGACGCGAAGCACTTCCGCAAGCTGGGCATGCAGTCGTACGGGTTCGCCCCGCTCAAGCTGCCCCCGGAGCTCGACTTCGGCGCGCTGTTCCACGGTGTGGACGAGCGCGTACCGCTCGACGCACTGGAGTTCGGGGCGCGGGTCTTCGACCGCTTCCTCGACGAGGTCTGACGCCGCCTGCTCAGCGTGGCGAGATCCGCCTCAGACTCCCAAGGTCAGGCGCTGGCGGATGATCTTGCGGCGCAGCACCACGCGCCGGATGCCATCGCTGCTGATGCGATGGCGCGCCAGTTCCCAGCCGCCCTGCTCGGCCCGCTCGATGAGGATGCTGGTGACCACCGAACGAGACAGGTCGCGGGGGAGCACCACCGTTTCGAACTCCCACTCCACCCCCCGGGCAGGGGGCCGACGCAACGCCCGGCTCATCGTCACTCCGCCGACACGTCGTCGAGGGCGTCGGCGATCTGGGGTGGCAGCGCCAACGTCTCTGCATCCAGCGCCGGGCGCAACTGCGCAGCCGTACGGGCCCCGACGATCGGGGCGGTGACGCCGGGGCGGTCGCGCACCCAGGCGAGCGCCACCTGGAGGGGGGACCAGCCCAAACCCTCGGCTGCGCGAGCGACCGCCTCGACGATGCCGCGGCTGCGCTCGTCCATGTATGCACCCACGAAGCGCCCGAAGTGGTCGGTCGCGGCGCGCGAGTCGCTGGGGATCCCCGTTCGGTACTTGCCGGTGAGCACGCCGCGGCCCAACGGGGACCACGGAAGCACGCCCATGCCCATGGCCTCGGCGGCCGGCAGGACCTCGTGCTCGACCCCACGATTGACCAGGGAGTACTCCACCTGGGTCGATGCGAGCGGGAACCGGCCGGCGACGGCTCGTTGCCACGTGGCGGCCTGGGCTGTCTGCCAGCCGCTGTAGTTGGACACCCCGACGTACTGTGCGCGGCCGGAGGAGACCGCGAGGTCGAGCGCGCTGAGCGTTTCGTCCAGGGGCGTCTCGTCGGTCCACACGTGGACCTGCCACAGATCGACGTGGTCGACCCCGAGGCGGGCAAGCGACGCGTCCAGCGTGCGCAGCAGACTCCCGCGCGAGGTGTTCGTGACCCGCTCGCCCGTACGACGCGAAATGCCGGCCTTGGTGGCCACGACGACGTCGTCGCGGGAGACGACGTCGCCCAGCAGGCTGCCGATGAGCTCCTCGCTGGCCCCGTCGCCGTAGCCCGCGGCGGTGTCCAGCAGAGTCCCGCCCGCGTCGACGAAGTCGCGCAACTGGTCGCGCGCCTCGTGCTCGTCGGTGTCACGTCCCCAGGTCATCGTGCCCAGAGCCAGGCGGGAGACCCGCAGGCCGGTGTCGCCGAGTGCGCGCTGCTGCATGCGCTGAAGATTAGTCACGCGCACCACGCCGGGGGACACGGCTCGCCGCGCGGGCGTCGATCCACGTGCGCGGCGTCGCCATGCGTAGGATTTCGCGACGTGTGGGATCTCCTCAAAGCAGTCGTCCTCGGGACCATTCAAGGGCTCACGGAGTTCCTCCCGATCTCCAGCAGCGCGCACCTGCGGATCTTCCCCGAACTCTTCGGCTGGGGAGACCCCGGCGCAGCGTTCACGGCCGTCATCCAGATCGGCACCGAACTCGCCGTCCTCATCTACTTCCGCAAGGACATCTGGCGCATCGCCAGCGCCTGGGTGCGGTCGCTGTTCCAGCCGCAGTGGCGGGGTCACTTCGATGCGCGCATGGGCTGGTTCATCATCGTGGGGTCCCTGCCGATCGTGGTGCTGGGCGTTCTCCTCAAGGACCTCATCGAGAAGGACTTCCGCAACCTGTGGATCACCGCGACCGCACTGGTGGTCATGGGTGTGGTCCTCGGCTTCGCGGACCGCATGAGCAAGAACAACCGGGGGATCGGAACGCTGACCCTGCGTGACAGCGTGTTGATGGGCCTGGCCCAAGCAGCAGCACTGATCCCCGGGGTGTCGCGCAGCGGCGCCACGATCTCGATGGGGCGGGCGCTGGGCTACGAGCGCGAGGCCGCCACGCGGTTCGCCTTCCTGCTGGCGATCCCCGCCGTGGTGGGAGCGGGTCTGTTCGAGCTCAAGGAGATCCCGCACGGTGACAACGCGTACGGGTGGGGTCCCACGATCCTCGCGACCGTGGTGTCCTTCGTGGTCGGGTACGCGGCCATCGCGTGGCTCCTCAAGTGGGTCTCGACCCGCTCCTACACGCCGTTCGTCTTCTACCGCGTGGCCCTCGGCCTGGCCACGATGGCCCTGCTCGGCACCGGGGTGCTGATCGCGTCCTGACGCTGTCGGCTCACAGCCACTTGAAGCGCTTGAGCAGGACCCAGAGCACGCCGACTGCCACCGCCATCAGGCTGAGGGCCCAGAGGTAGCCGTACTTCCAGGTCAGCTCGGGCATGAAGTGGAAGTTCATGCCGTAGATCCCGGCGACCAGCGTCGGCACCAGGACGAGCGCGGCCCACGCGGAGATGCGCCGCATGTCCTCGTTCTGGCGCAACGAGATCTGCGTGGCGTAGACGTCGAAGCACATGGCAACCACCCCGTCGAGGTGCACGAGCTGGTCCTCGAGCCGGCGCAGGTGGTCCACGACGTCGCCGAAGTACGGCTTGAGGGCTTCGGAGACCACGGAGTTGGGCGCGACGATCGTGCGGTGCAGCGGCTCCTCGAGGGGCAACGCGGCACGGCGGAGCGCCGAGAGCCGCCGTTTGAGCGTGTGGATCGCCGGGAGGTGGTCGATCCCGGAGTCGAAGACATCGACGTCGAGCTCGTCGGCGAGCGTGGTCAGATCCTCGGCGAGCAGTTCGTAGGCGTCCACGACTGCGTCCACGACGGCGTACGCCGCCCCCAGCGGACCTCGTGCCAGGAACTCCTGGCCGAGACCACGCAGGACATCGCCGGGCCCGTTGCGCACGGCGTCGCCGTGCAGGACGCAGATCCCGAAGTCGCTGCCGATGAACAGGTTGACCTCACCGACACGCAACCGCTCGTCGCCGTCGACGTGGCGCAACGTCTTGAGCACGATGAGCGCCACGTCGCCGTACGCCTCGACCTTGGCGCGCTGGTGCTCCTCGCCAGCGTCCTCCACGGCCACAGGGTGGATCGCGAACTCCGAGATCAGCGGTGCGAGCTCGTCCTGGGTCGGTTCGGCGAGGGTGAGCCATTGGTACGCGCCGGCCACGTGGGGGGCCCGGCGCGTGGGCCTGCTGCACGGTGCTCCCTCATGGGGGACCACCGTGCCGTCGATGACCATCACGTCGTCGAGAAGCACGGCCTCAGGCTAGTGGCACTAGGGTGCCGATCATGGCAACCGTGATCCTGCTGCGCCACGGTCGGACCACCGCGAACGCGAGTGGGGTGCTCGCGGGCCGTCTGCCCGGGGTTCACCTTGACTCCGTTGGCCGGGCGCAAGCCACGCTCGTCGCCGAACGACTCGAAGACCTCACCCTCAGCGAAGTCGTCAGCAGCCCGATGGCCCGGTGTCGGGAGACCACCCGCCTCGCGCTCGGAGAGCGGGCAGCCCCCGCCGTACGCATCGAGGCCGGGCTGGCGGAGTGCGACTACGGCACGTGGCAGGGACGCCCCCTCAAGGAGCTCGCCACTGAGCCCCTGTGGGCCACCGTCCAGCGGCAGCCGAGCCACGCAGTCTTTCCCGAGGGTGAGTCGCTGCGGGGAATGGCGCACCGCGCTGTCGACGCGGTGCGACGCATCGATGCTGAGGTGACGGCCTCGGCAGGCAGCGGCGCGGTCTGGCTCGCCGTCAGCCACGGCGACATCATCAAGTCCGTCCTGGCCGATGCCCTCGGCATGCACCTCGACACCTTCCAGCGGCTGGCGATCGACCCCGCCTCGGTCTCGGTGGTGCGGTACGGGGAGCAGCGCCCGCACGTGGTCTGCATCAACAGCCACGCGGGGTCCTTGGGGTGGTTGCAGCCACCCCAGGAGTCCGGGGCAGCGCAGGAGCCGTCGGCCGCGAATGGCAGCCACGAGGTGCCCGACCCCGACGAGACGGTGGGCGGCGGCGCGGGGCCGCAGCCCCTCGTGCCGGGGGCCTAGGGTGGAACCCATGCCAGTGATGCACTCCTACGACCCACCCGAGCGGTTCGTCGCGGGCACTGTCGGACCGCCCGGTCAGCGCACGTTCTTCCTGCAGGCGCGGCTGGGTGCTCGGATGACGTCGGTTGCCCTGGAGAAGCAACAGGTGCAGGCGCTGGCCGAGCGCGTGGACGAGCTGCTCGACGAACTCATGGCCCAGGAGGATCACTCCGCGCTCATCCCCGCCGTGGCTCCGCACTCCCTGGTGGACACGGCTCCGTTGGAGTCGCCGATCGAGGAGGAGTTCCGGGCGGGCACCATGACGCTCTCCTGGGACCCCGAGGCCGAGGTGATCGTCATCGAGGTGTTCGGTCCCACCGACCACGAGCTGATCGATGAGACAACCGGTGAGCCGCACCCCGAGGCGGAGACTCCCGACGAGCTGATGGTCGTACGACTCGCCCCCGGGCCGGCGCGAGCCTTCGTGGAGCGGGCGCGGAGCGTCCTCGGAGCGGGCAGGCCCGACTGTCCCTTCTGCGGTTCCCCGATCGACCCGAGCGGTCACCTCTGCGTGCGTGCCAACGGGTTCCGTCGCCGTGATCCCTGAGGCGCTGACCGGGGATCTTCGCCTGGTCGGGCGCGTCATGCCGGCATCCAACGCGACGTTCGTGGGCGAGCTGGGCGAGCGCCAGGTCGTCTACAAACCCGTACGAGGCGAGCGCCCGCTGTGGGACTTCCCCGACGGCACGCTGGCGGGCCGCGAGGTGGCGGCCTACCTGGTGTCCGAGGCGCTCGGGTGGAGGGTGGTGCCCCTGACGTGGTTGGGCGAGGGTCCGCACGGTCTCGGCATGATCCAGGAGTGGCAGGAGCCGGATCCGGACCAAGCGGCTGTCGCGCTGGCTCCCGCGGGCGAGCCCACGCCGGGGATGCTGCCCGTCTTCGAGGGGATCGACGGCCAGGACCGTCCGGTCGTGCTGGTCCACGAGGACTCCGCGGCGCTGCGACGCATGGCCTTGTTCGACGTGGTGACCAACAACGCGGATCGCAAGGGCGGCCACGTGCTCGAGATGACGGACGGGCACCGGTACGGGGTGGACCACGGCCTGACCTTCCACGTCGAACCCAAACTCCGCACCGTGCTGTGGGGATGGGGCGGAGCGCCGCTGGACGTGGACGAGACCGCAGGCCTCGGGCGTCTCTCTGATGCAGTGCAGGGCGAGTTGGGTGCACACCTGCTCGAGCTGATCAGCGAGGAGGAGATCACGGCGTTCGCTCAGCGGATCGCGGCGCTTGCGGCGGCGGGCACCTTTCCGCTGCCCGGCGAGGAGTGGCCCGTGATTCCCTGGCCGCCGTTCTGACGCATCCGCAGGCGTCGGGGGAGGAGTCCCGCGCTGGTCTGGGGACGGCTTGGTTAGGCTTCGCTCCATGCGCGCGTGGACATCTCCTGTCGTTCCCCAGTTGCCCGTCACGGGCCCTGCCGTTCGACTCTTCGACTCCTCGGCGCGCGAAGTCGTGCTCACCGAGCCGCGCGCTGACATGGCGCGGATGTACGTGTGCGGCATCACTCCGTATGACGCCACGCACATGGGGCACGCCGCCACCTACATCGCGTTCGACCTGCTCAACCGTGCGTGGCGCAGCGCCGGCCACGACGTGACGTACGTGCAGAACGTGACCGACGTCGACGACCCGTTGCTCGAACGCGCCACCAAGGTGAAGATCGACTGGGTCGAGCTGGCTGAGCGCGAGACGGAGCTCTTCCGCACGGACATGGAGGCGCTGCGGGTCCTGGCGCCTGACTCGTACGTGGGCGCGGTGGAGTCGATCCCGCTCGTCATCGCGCTCATCGAGCGTCTGCGCGAGGAGGGGGCCGTCTACGAGGTGGACGGCGACCTCTACTACTCCGTCGCGGCGGACCCGCGATTCGGCGAGGTCTCGGGCTGGGACCGCGAGACCATGCTCCAGATCTTCGGCGAGCGGGGCGGAGACCCCGAGCGCGCCGGCAAGCGCGACCCGCTGGACTGCCTGTTGTGGCTGGCGAAGCGACCCGGCGAACCGAGCTGGGAGAGCCCCTTCGGCCCCGGGCGACCCGGTTGGCACGTCGAGTGCACCGCGATCGCCCAGACCCATCTGGGCACCGACTTCGACGTCCAGGGCGGGGGCAGTGACCTGGTGTTCCCGCACCACGAGATGTGTGCCGGGGAGGGCCAGGTGGCGCACCCGGGGACGTCGTTCGCCCGCGCGTACGTGCACGCCGGCATGGTGGCCTACGACGGCGAGAAGATGTCCAAGTCCAAGGGCAACCTGGTGTTCGTCTCGGCCCTGCGCAACAGCGATGTCGACCCCATGGCCATTCGTACGGTGCTGTTGCGCCACCACTACCGCAGCGACTGGGAGTGGACCGATGACCAGTTGTGGGACGCCGTCGACACGGTGCAGCAGTGGCGCAAGGCGCTGGCTCTGGGGGCCGGTGCGCCGGCCGCTTCCGTCGTGACGGACGTTCTCGCGGCTCTGGCCGATGATCTCAACGCTCCGGCAGCCCTCGTACGGGTGCAGGAGTGGGTCGACGCGACGCTGGGCACCACCGGGCTGGCCGACACCAGTGACCCGGACGCGGCGGTGACCGTGATGCAACTGTTGGACGCCGCTCTCGGCCTCCAGCTGTGATGCGTGGGCTCAGCGCCGCCTGACCTGATTCGGGTCAGGGTTCGTTGCGCCGCTTGAGGTAGCGCTCGAACTCGCGCGCGATCGCGTCCCCCGTGGCTTCGGGCAGGGACTCGGTGTCGCGGGTCTCCTCCAAGGACCGGATGTAGTCGGCGACGTCCTCGTCCTCCTGCGCCACTTCGTCGACCCCTCGCTCCCAGGCCCGAGCGTCTTCGGGCAGGTCTCCCAGCTCGATCGTGGCCTCGAGCAGTTCCTCGAGCTGACCCAGCAGGGAGAGCGTGGCCTTGGGGCACGGCGGCTGAGCGACGTAGTGAGGCACGGCGACCCAGAAGGAGGCCGTGGCGAGGTCCAGCAGTTGGCAGGCATCGTTGAAGACGCCCACGATCCCGGTCGGTCCCTCATAGCTGGACGTCTCCATGACGAGTCGGTCCATGATCTCGGGTTCGGACGTCGACCCGGTCACGGGCAGCGGTCTGGTGTGCGGGGTGTCCGCGAGCAGCGCGCCCAGCGTGACGAACAGGCTCGCGCCCATGTCGTCACAGGCGGCGAGGATCTCCGAGCAGAACTGACGCCACCGCATGTTGGGTTCGATGCCACGCACGAGGATCGCGTCGCGACCGAAGTCCAGGCCGCGCGCCACGTACACCCGTGTCGTGGGCCAGGTGATCCGCCGGTGGCCGCGCTCGTCGGTGCCGATGATGGGGCGGTTGACCTGGAAGTCGTAGAAGTCGTCGGGGTCGATGGCCGCGACGACCTGCGCGTCCCACACGTCAATGAGGTGGTCGACGAGCCCGCTGGCCGCGTCGGCCGCGTCGTTCCACCCCTCGAAGGCGGTGATGACCACGGGGGAGGTCAGTTCCGGTACCTCGTCGAACCACATCACCGGACCGAGCCTAATCGGCCGTGGTCTGCCGCGTGGCGCTTCTTGCCCAGCCCACGACGGCCGGGATTCACGCTGCCCGCCGCCCGGGTGTCACGATGTGGAATGGGTGTCCGATGCATGGACGGCGCCCTATCGTGGAGAACCCGGAGAAGGAGAAGCGTGACCGTGAGCGCTGAGCCGTACGACCTCGGGCTGCAGCCCGGACAGGTCGACGTGGACCACCGACCCGACGCCACCGAGGCGCTGGCCTCGACGATGCGCGAGCGGATCATGGTCCTGGACGGCGCCATGGGCACGGCGATCCAGCGCGACCGGCCCGACGAGGCCGGCTATCGCGGCGCGCGGTTTGCCGAGTGGCACCGTGATGTGGTGGGCAACAACGACCTGCTCACGCTGACGCAGCCCGACATCATCCGCGCGATCCACGTGGAATACCTCGCGGCCGGCGCGGACATCGTCGAGACCAACACCTTCAATGCCAACGCCGTCTCCCTGGGCGACTACGACATGGCGCCGCTCGCATACGAGCTGAACTACGCCTCGGCCAAGCTTGCCCGTGAGGCGGCCGACGAGGTGGCCACCTCTGACCGTCCCCGTTATGTGGCGGGCGCGCTCGGGCCCACCACACGTACGGCCTCCATCTCACCGGACGTCAACGACCCGGGCGCGCGCAACGTCTCCTACGACCAGCTCGTCGAGGCGTACCTGATCGCTGCGAGGGGCCTCGTCGACGGCGGCGCGGACCTGCTGATGATCGAGACGATCTTCGACACGCTCAACGCCAAGGCCGCCATCTTCGCCGTCGAGACGCTGTTCGAGGAGTACGGGCGCCGCTGGCCCGTCATCATCTCCGGCACCATCACTGATGCGTCGGGTCGCACCCTGTCGGGGCAGGTGACCGAGGCATTCTGGAACTCGGTGCGCCACGCCAAGCCGTTGGCGATCGGGCTCAACTGCGCGCTCGGCGCCGCGGAGATGCGGCCGTACGTGGCCGAGCTGTCCCGGCTGGCCGACACCTTCGTCTCGGTGTACCCCAACGCGGGGCTGCCCAACGCCTTCGGCGAGTACGACGAGTCCCCGGCCAACACGGCGGGCGTGCTCGATGAGTTTGCCACGGCGGGCTTCCTCAACCTCGTCGGTGGCTGCTGCGGCACCACGCCTGCGCACATCGGCGCGATCGCAGAGACCGTCGTGGGCAAGACGCCGCGGGTGCCGGCTGTCGTGACGCCCGCCATGCGTCTGTCGGGCCTGGAGCCGGTCACGATCACGGACGCGAGCCTGTTCGTGAACGTGGGGGAGCGCACCAACATCACGGGCTCGGCACGCTTCCGCAAGCTCATCAAGGACGGTGACTACGACACCGCCCTGAGCGTCGCCTCGCAGCAGGTCGAGGCGGGTGCGCAGGTCATCGACGTCAACATGGACGAAGGGATGATCGACGGGGTCGCGGCGATGGATCGCTTCCTCAAGTTGATCGCCTCGGAGCCGGACATCAGCCGAGTTCCCGTGATGGTCGACTCCTCCAAGTGGGAGGTCATCGAGGCCGGGCTCAAGTGCGTCCAGGGCAAGCCGATCGTCAACTCGATCTCCATGAAGGAGGGCGAGGAAGCCTTCCGTGAGCACGCCCGACTGTGCCGCAAGTACGGCGCGGCGATCGTCGTGATGGCCTTCGACGAGGACGGCCAGGCCGACAACCTCGCGCGCCGCCAGGCGATCTGCGAGCGGGCCTACCGGATCCTGGTCGACGAGGTCGGGTTCCCGGCCGAGGACATCATCTTCGACCCCAACGTCTTCGCCGTGGCCACGGGCATCGAGGAGCACGCGTCGTACGGCCTCGACTTCATCGAGGCGACGCGGTGGATCAAGGCGAACCTGCCCGGTGCGCTGGTCTCGGGCGGCATCTCCAACGTCTCCTTCTCCTTCCGGGGCAACAACCCCGTACGCGAGGCGATCCACGCCGTCTTCCTGTTCCACGCGATCGAGGCCGGGCTCGACATGGGCATCGTCAACGCGGGTGCGCTCGCGGTCTATGACGAGGTGGACCCGGAACTGCGCGACCGCATCGAGGACGTGGTCCTGAACCGTCGCCCTGACGCGGCTGAGCGGCTGCTCGAGATCGCCGAGCGGTTCAACGTCAGCGGCGAGGAGGCGGAGGTCGCTCAGGACGAGTGGCGCGCACTGCCCCTGCGGGAACGGATCACGCACGCGCTGGTCAAGGGCATCGACGCCCACGTCGAGGCCGACACCGAGGCATTGCGGCAGGAGATCGCCCAGGCCGGCGGACGCCCGATCGAGGTGATCGAGGGGCCGTTGATGGATGGCATGAACGTGGTCGGGGACCTGTTCGGCGCCGGCAAGATGTTCCTGCCCCAGGTGGTCAAGAGTGCTCGGGTCATGAAGAAGGCGGTCGCTCACCTCATCCCGTTCATCGAGGCGGAGAAGGCGTCCGACCCCGCGTTGGCGGCCCAGAAGGACACCAACGGCACCATCGTCATGGCGACGGTCAAGGGCGACGTGCACGACATCGGCAAGAACATCGTGGGCGTCGTGCTGCAGTGCAACAACTACGAGGTCATCGACCTGGGCGTGATGGTCCCTGCGCAGAAGATCCTCGACGCCGCCCGCGAACACGACGCGGACATCATCGGACTGTCCGGACTCATCACCCCGTCTCTGGACGAGATGGTCAACTTCGCCGCCGAGATGCAGCGTCAGGGGCTCGAGATCCCGCTGCTCATCGGCGGCGCGACCACCTCGCGTGCGCACACGGCCGTACGCATCGACCAGCGCTACGACGGCCCGGTGGTGTGGGTCAAGGATGCCTCGCGCTCGGTCCCGACTGCGGCAGCCTTGCTCTCGGATGACCTGCGTCCGGGATTGATGGCCGACGTCAAGGCGGACTTCGACGCGCTCCGCGCGCGGCACGCCGCCAAGCACGACCGACCCATGGTGACGTTGGAAGCAGCGCGCGCGAATGCCCCGGACATCGACTGGTCCGCCGGGGTGCCGGCCGCCCCGAAGCAGTCGGGCGTGCACGTCCTCAAGGACTACGACCTGGCCGAGTTGCGCGAGTTCATCGACTGGCAGCCGTTCTTCAATGCCTGGGAGATGAAGGGGAAGTTCCCCGACATCCTCAACCACCCCCACCAGGGCGAGGCCGCGCGCAAGCTGTACGACGACGCGCAGGCCATGCTTGACCAGATCGTCGAGGGCGGGTGGCTGCGCGCCGACGGCGTGTACGGGCTCTTCCCCGCCAACTCGGTGGGCGACGACATCGAGGTCTACACCGACTCCACTCGCGGCGAGGTCCGCGAGCGACTCCACCACCTGCGGCAGCAGGGCGAGCACCGTGCGGGGGTGGCCAACAAGGCACTCTCCGACTTCGTCGCGCCGCGCGAGAGCGGCCTGCCCGACCACGTGGGCGGCTTCGCGGTGACCGCAGGCCACGGCACGACCGAGCGCATCATGGCGTTCAAGGAGCAGCTGGACGACTACTCCGCGATCCTGTTGGAGTCCCTGGCCGACCGTCTGGCCGAGGCGTTCGCCGAGCGCCTGCACCAGCGGGTTCGTACGGAGTTCTGGGGCAGTCAGGCCGATGAGCACATGACCAACGAGGACCTCATCGCCGAGCGTTACCACGGCATCCGTCCGGCTCCGGGCTACCCGGCCTGCCCCGACCACACCGAGAAGAAGACGCTGTGGCGACTTCTCGATGTGGAGGCACACACGGGCATCGAGCTCACCGACTCGATGGCCATGTGGCCGGGTGCCGCGGTGTCAGGGTGGTACCTCGCCCACCCTGAGGCGCAGTACTTCGTCGTGGGTCGCCTCGGGCGGGATCAGGTGAGCGACTACGCCGAACGCAAGGGCTGGTCCCTGACCGAGGCTGAGCGGTGGCTCTCTCCCAACCTGGGCTACGACCCGGAGGACTGAGTCCGGTCAACCAACCGGTGCGGCGGCGGCGTCACCCTCGCGCAGTGTTCCCTTGAGGATCTTGCCGCCCGCGTTGCGAGGCAGTTCGGGCAGCACCACGAGGTCCTTGGGGAACTTGTACGAGGCGAGGACGCCGTCGAGGGAGCGCTGGAGGTCGTCGAGGTCGAGTTGGCATCCGTCGACCAGTGACACCACGGCCACCGGCACTTGTCCCCAGCGTTCATCGGGGCGTCCGATGACGGCCACCTCTCTCACCGCGGAGTGTGAGGCGATGGCGTTCTCGACCTCGGCGCAGTAGATGTTCTCGCCGCCGGAGATGATCATGTCCTTCATCCGGTCCACACGACCCAGACGAAGCCGTCGGCGTCCTGCTTGACCAGGTCGCCGGAGTGGAACCAGCCACCCGCGAAGGCGTCCGCAGTCTCGCGGGGCTTGTTCCAGTACCCCTGCATCACGGTGGGGCCGCGGTAGACGATCTCACCGACCTCGCCGGGGGCGACGTCGTTCATGTCGGCATCCACGATGCGGTACTGGAGCGTCGGAATCGGTTGTCCCACCGATCCGAGCTTGCGCAGTGAGTCCTCACCGCGGAGGACGCACGTGATGGGTGAGGTCTCGGTCTGCCCGAACACGGCGACGTTGAGCGCGTCGGGGAAGGCGCGCCCCATGGCCCGCAGAGTCGCATCGGAGGCGGGCGCGGCGCCCCAACTGATGATGCGGAGTTTGAGGTCTCGCTCGGAGATGTCGGGCTGGGCGCAGATGAGGTCCCACTGCATCGGGACGTTGAAGACGACCGTCGCGACTTCAGCCTCGTAGGCGTCGAGGACGGCGGCGGGGTCGAAGGCGCCCAAGGGGTGGAGCACGACCGTGCCCCAGAAGGATGTTCGCCACGCCGTGATCGGCGAAGAATTCTCGCGCAACCCCGTTTCCGACGGCCTCGCCTGCGTCGGCCTGGCCAGCGACATCGTGATCCCGTACTTCACCGACCTCACGGACTCTGAGCAGAAGGCCCGATGGCTGCCAGGTATCGCCGCGGGGGAACTCGCGGTCGCGGTCGCGATGACCGAGCCAGGCACTGGATCGGACCTGTCGGGGATCAGCACCACTGCGGTACGTGAGGGTGACGACTACGTGATCAACGGGAGCAAGGTCTTCTCTTCGAACGGTCAGAACGCTGATCTCGTGGTGACGGCCGTGCGTACGGGGCCAGACCCTCACAAGGGGCTCAGCCTGATCGTCATCGAGGCTGACCGTCCCGGCTTCAGCCGAGGACGCAATCTGGAGAAGGTCGGGCTGCACGCCCAGGACACCAGCGAGCCGATCTTCTCCGACGTCCGGGTGCCGGTGGCCAACCTTCTCGGGGAGGAGGGGGCCGGCTTCGCGGGGCTGATGAGAAACCTGCCGCAGGAGCGCATCTCGATCGCTGCGAACGCCACCGCCGCCGCCGAGGGAGTCCTCGAGCGAACCGTGGCCTACGTCAAGGAGCGCACAGCCTTCGGGAAGCCGATTGGGTCGTTCCAGAACAGCCGCTTCGAGCTGGCGGAGATGGTCACGGCAGTTCGTGTCTCCCGGGCCTACGTCGATGGCCTCCTGGCCCGGCACTCTCGGGGCGACCTCAGTGCAGCCGACGCGGCAGCGGCCAAGTTCTGGTGCACTGAGCAATACGTCAATGTGGTGAATCGGTGCGTACAACTCCACGGCGGGTACGGCTACATGCTCGAGTACCGAATCGCTCACGACTACCTGGATTCACGGATCAGCACGATCTACGGCGGCACCACCGAGATCATGAAGGAGATCGTGGGGCGTGACCTCGGGCTGTGACTGAGGCGGCGCCGCGCGGGGCCGCAGCGGACCGCCCGGCTTCACGTCTGCACAGGATGGCAAGCGTCCTTGCCTGGCGGTCATCGGGCGTTGGGTGAGCCCTCAACGAACCAGGCGATGCTGACGCCGGCCACGACGATGAGGACGTTGAGGATCGCGAAGACCAGGCCGACGATCCCGAAGACCCGGGGCGCGCCGCTGGTCGGTGTGCGACCGTGAGTCAGTCCAGCAAGGAAGGCGGCGGTGGCTCCCAGCATTCCGGGGGTGCCGGAGAAGAAGAGGATGACGGTCGGCACGGCGAGCGCGCCGAAAACGATGGCGCCAGCCTTGGCGCGGGCCTCGGTGCGGGAGAACCACCAGGCTCCCAGCAACGAGATGGCCAGGCCGCCGATGCCGAATCCGATCACTCCGGCAAGCTGCTGCTGCAGGGTGCGGGGTCCTTCGTCGACGACACCGGTGGCGATCGCGACGACCAGGTTGAGAGCCATCCCCACGGTGCAGATGGCGAACACGATGCCGAGCACGACCGGATAGGCGGGGACGACGCCTCGTTGGCGTGTGGTGGCGAGCGGGTGGGACATGGCAACTCTCCTTCGTTCATCGTCCCGTCTGTGCGGGAGACTACTGACGGCGGACTCCCAGCCTCGATCAACCGGCGCGGTGCGGTCGATGCCACCCACGCCCCTGATGTCCCGGCAAGGTCCCGCCTGTTCCCGCGCGCATCCCGGGCTGTCTCGGACCCGTGACCGCCGCCGGCCCACGGGCAACAATGGCGGGGTGAGCTCCGTCCTTGCCGCACCCCATGCGCCGATGCCACAGCCGCCGCTGCACCAGATTCCACCGGCGGTGCCCACGAGCGTGATCATCGGGTCTGTACTGGTGACGGCCACCTGCGGGATACCGCTGCTCGGGGAGTTTCCGCGTGAAGGCTCTCCCGCTGGCGCCGCGCTGCCGTTGCTCGCCTGGCTGGCGCTCGGCATCGCCGGGATCGTGGTGCTCGATCAGCGGCCACGATCGTTGGTCGGTTGGGCCTGCGTCGTCGCCGCGGCCACGCCGATGGGCGTGTTGTTGGCGGGACATGTGTGGCCCGCAGGCGGTTCTGGCGAGCCCCAGATGCTGCGCTTCACGGCCGAGCGGGGACCGCTGACACTCCTGGCGCTGGTGCTCCCCGCGTTGGCGACCATGGTGCCCCGGCGACAGACTCGTGGCGAGCGGCGTTGGCGCCTCTGGATCGCCGCGGCCTGCGCGGGTGCGCTCGGCACTGCGTGTCTGACCTGGTTCGTCGCATCGCCTGACGCGTGGGGTGTCACTGCGGCGGCGGGCATCGGGGCCGTTGCCGTCGTGGTCGCCGCCTCGGGATTCGTGACCGAACCACGCCCGGTGATCGAGCCGCTGGTCGACATCGGCCTCGGAGCGGCGGCGCTCGCCGTGGCGGCCGGTGCCGGTGCCGTGATCCTCCAGGTCGCTCGCCACGAGCAGATCTTCGGTTCCGAGGCTCTTGGCGCGTTCGCGACCGCCGCAACCCTCGCCTTGACCCTCCCGGGAGCCTGGTGGCTACGCCGGGAGTTCCTGACCCATCGCTACGGCACCGGGGTCCTCTCCTCCGACGAGATCGCCGCCCTGACCGCCGACCTGAAGAGCGCGGCTGATCCACGCGCTCTCTTGATCAAGGCTGGCGCGATGGTCAGCGCCACGAGCGGGGTGCGCGAGACGCGGCTGCTGCTCGATGAGGTGCCCGCGCCGGACGGATGGGACTGCTGGCCGTTGCTCGTCGGCGACGAGCTTGTCGGCACGATGCTGCTGCAACCGTCGCACCCAGGAGGCCTTGAGGCGCGTCAGGCCCGCGTGTGCCGACAACTATTGCCCACCATCGCGCTGGTGGCACGGGCCGTGGCGCTGGCGATCGACGCCGAGTACGCCCGCAATGATGTCGCTCACCAGCGCGACCTCGAACGAGCCCGCATCCTGGCCGACCTGCACGACGACCTCGGGCCAGTGCTGGCCGGGATGAGCATGCGGGTACAGGCTGCCAGCGAGACCCACCACCTGCCTGAGCTCGACGCTCTCGCACTGGACCTGGCCTCGTGCCGTGCGGATCTGCGCCGCATCGTGTCGGGACTCACGCCGGCCGCCCTCGGCGACGGCGACCTGAGCGCCGCCATCACCGCGCTGGTCGCCTCCTTCGACGGCGGGAATGGCCCCCAGGTCACGCTGACCACCGACATCCCCGACCGCATCGACCCCCACTCTGCGGTCTTGCTCTACCGCGCCGCCGCTGAGGGCATCACCAACGCGATCAAACACGCACACGCCGCCCACGTCCTCGTCGCCGTGGAGCGAGACGCCGAGGGACTGCGCCTGTCGGTGGCCGACGACGGCATCGGCGGGACCGTCGTGCCGGGCGTCGGCGTGGAATCGCTGCGAAGTCGGGTCGCCGAGGTTGGTGGCACCCTCTCGATTGAGCCAGCCCTTCCGAGGGGGACGCGACTTGTCCTCACCTTCGACGAGGACGACCAATGATCCGGGTGCTGGTCGTTGACGACCATCCCGTGGTGTTGGCCGGGCTGACCGCCCTGATCGAGGCCGACCCACTGATGACCGTGTGGGCCAGTGCGCCGAGTGTGCGCGAAGCCCAATCGTTGACCGAGGTGCAGGCCGTCGACAGCGGACCCGACGTGTGCGTGCTCGACCTGCAGTTGCCCGACGGCGACGGGATCAGCCTCGGTACTGCCCTGAAGCGTCGCTGGCCGGCAACTCGCGTACTGGTGCTCACCATGGCCTCGGACCCCGGTGCGGTGATCCGTACCCTCGGCGCTGGACTCGACGGCTACCTGCTCAAGGACTCCGATCCTGCCGAGCTCCGCACCGCCATCCACGCGGCAGCGCAAGGCTCCACCGTCCTCGGCCGAGGCGCGAGCGGACCCGTCGTGGTCGCGGCGACAGTGCTCCCGGATGCCAATCCGCTCGCCGCGCTCGACGCACGGGACCGAGAGATTCTCACGCTGCTTGTGCAGGGCCTCGGCCCATCACAGATCGCCGGACGACTCTTCCTCGCACCCAAGACGATCCGCAACCGAATGACCGCGATGCTCGCCAAACTGGGCGTGTCCACACGCGAAGAAGCCATCGCCCTCGGCGTCGCAGGCGGCCTCGGCACCACCGGGCGGGTGGAGGCGCGCTCGGATGCGCCCCGTTCACCTCGGTGATGGTGAATGCACCGCGCCTGCCATCTAGGGTTTGCTCGTCGCACAGAACGTTGCACGAGGGGTCGGGAGGCCACGTTGAACACCGCCATGTCGGGCGAACCTGCAGGCCAGCACGAGGAAGCTGGTCCGAGGCTCCCGGCGGCCGTCCTGTGGGACATGGACGGCACCCTGGTCGACACGGAGCCGTACTGGATCGCCACGGAGTTCGCGATGGCGCAGCGGCACGGGGGGACGTGGTCGACCGAGCACGCACTCAACCTCGTGGGCAACGACCTCTTGGACTCCGGGCGCTACATCCGCGAACACATGGGCATTGACCGTACGCCGGAAGAGATCGTCGACGAACTGCTCGACGGCGTTGTCGCCAGGGTCCGGGAGTCGATCCCGTGGCGTCCCGGCGCGCGTGAACTCCTTGCCGATCTCGCAGCCCACGGCGTGCCGTGCGCACTGGTGACGATGTCGTGGCAGCGATTCGTGGAGCCCATCCTCGAACAACTGCCGCCCGGTACGTTCGCCGAGGTGGTGACGGGGGATCGGGTCGAGTTCGGCAAGCCGCACCCCGAGCCGTACCTTACGGCCGCCGCCGGCCTGGGCCTCGACCCCGGCGACTGCATCGCGATCGAGGACTCCAACACGGGCGCGAAGTCGGCCGAACAGGCCGGTTGCCTGGTGCTGTGCGTGCCCAACCACGTGCCGATCCTGGAAGGGGAGCGGCGCGTCTTTGCGCAGAGCCTCTCCGGCATCGACGCCACCGGCCTCGCCCGGATTGCCCAACGGCACTCCGACTGACCCCGTTATCGACTCGATGCCAACCCGTTGTGGCGCAGGTCACAACGTCGGGCTAGCGTGCTGTGGGTTGC
This sequence comes from Actinomycetes bacterium, assembly GCA_023460975.1. Taxonomy (GTDB): domain Bacteria; phylum Actinomycetota; class Actinomycetes; order Propionibacteriales; family Nocardioidaceae; genus Nocardioides. The sequence goes on along the minus strand of JAEWOG010000092.1, from coordinate 117,915 downwards.
AGTTTCGCAGCGCCCCCACACGGGACGCCTTTCGGGAGGTACACGTGAAGAGTCGTCAGTTCTTGGCAGTCACCGCGATCAGCGGCCTGGTGCTCGCCCTGTCGGCCTGCGGGTCCGATGACGGGGGCGGCGGCGGAGGCGGCGGGGGAGCGGCGCCCTCCGGCGAGCCCTGGATCCTCGGCACGACCGAGAGCGTCACGGCCATGGACCCTGCAGGGTCGTACGACTTCGGCTCGTGGAACATGCAATACAACATCTTCGAGCAGCTCATGGCGATCCCCGCGGGTGAGAGCGAGCCGCAGCCTCAGGCCGCGGACTGCGCGTACGACGATCCCCAGACGATCACGTGCACCCTCGAGGAGGGCCGAACGTTCTCCAACGGCAACGAGCTCACCTCCTCGGACGTCGCCTTCTCGTTCAAGCGCAACGTCGAGATCGCGGACCCGAACGGCTCCTCGGTCCTCCTGGGGCAGCTCAGCAACGGGGACGAGAAGGCCCCCGCGCTCGCCGAGGGAGCGATCGAGACGCCGGATGACCTGACGGTGGTGTTCCACCTCAACGCTCCCGACACGACGTTCCTCAAGCTGCTCTCCACGGCCACCACCTCGATCGTGGATGAGGAGACCTTCCCCGCCGACGAGCTGCTTGCCGATGACCAGGTGGTGGGTTCGGGACCCTACGTGCTCGAGCAGTACAAGCCCGGCGAGCAGGCGACCCTGACGGCCAATGACTCGTACGCCGGCCCGCACGAGCCCCAGAGTCCCCAGATCTTCGTCCAGTACCTGAGCGAGCCCAGCGTCCTCAAGACCGCGGTCGAGAACGGCGACGTCGACGTGGCGTGGCGCACCCTCAGTCCCACCGACCTCAACTCCCTCGAGGACGCCGACGGCGTCGAGGTGATTCACGGAGAGGGCTCGGAGTTCCGCTACTGGGTGTTCCAGTTGGGCACCGAGGTGGGCGGCAACAAGGCGATCCGTCAGGCCGCCGCGCAGCTCATCGACCGTGACGTCATCGCCCAGGATGCCTATGACGGCACGGTGACACCTTCGTACTCGATCGTTCCCCCGGGCTTCGGCGGGCAGAAGAACTCCTTCGAGGAGCAGTACGGCGCCCCCGACGTCGACAAGGCAACGGCGATCCTCAAGGACGCAGGCGTGAAGACGCCGGTGGACATCACGCTGGGCTACACGCCGACGCACTACGGCCCCAACGCCGTGGACGAGGCGACGGAGCTCGCGGCCCAGCTGGAGGAGTCGGGCCTGTTCACGGTCACGACCGAGGACGCGGAGTGGGAGGAGTACCAGACGCTCTACAAGGAGAACGCGTACGACCTGTTCATCCTCGGCTGGTACCCCGACATCCTGGACGCCGACAACTACCTGACGCCGTTCGTGCGTGACGGCGGCTTCTACGCCAACGGCTACAGCAACGACAAGGTCAACTCGTTGCTGGACGAGGAGCTCGCGGAGACCGACACCGCAGCACGCGACGGGATCATCGGCGAGCTGCAGGACATCGTCGCAGAGGACGTACCGCTCATCCCGTCGTGGAACGGGCAGAACGTGGCGGTGGCCAGCGACTCGATGTCCGGCGTGGAGGAGACGCTCGACCCGACGTACATCTTCCGCTTCTGGGGGATCAGCAAGGGCGAATGACGGCGAGGTGGTGGGGTCGCCTCGGTGACCCCACCCTTCACCGTCCCGTTCGCGGCCGCGGCCTCGCCTCCCCGGCGAGCGGCCCGGCCCTGTCGTGAGGAAATCGATGGCAGCTGGCTCTCTGCCCCGATACATCCTGCAGCGTCTGCTGCTGGTGATCCCGATGATTTGGGTGCTCGTCACCCTGGTCTTCTTCCTGCTCCGCGTCGCCCCCGGCGATCCGGTCTCCGCAGCTGTCGGTGACAAGCTCAGCGACGAAGCACTCGACGCGCGACGCGAGGCCCTGGGCCTGGACCGACCACTGTTCGTCCAGTACGTGGAGTACCTCGGCAAGATCGTCACGCTCGACTTCGGCAAGACGATCTCCGACAACCAGCCGGTGACCGAGGTGATCCGGTCCAACGGCGGAGCGACGCTGACCCTGACGCTCGGCGCTCTGCTCATCGCCATGATCGTGGGCATTCCGCTGGGCCTGCTCGCAGGGCGCCGGCGAGACACCGGCACCGATGTGGTGATCCGCCTGTTCGGGGTGTTCACCTACGCGGCGCCCGTCTTCTGGACGGGGCTGATGCTCGTGCTCCTCGTCGCCCCGACGGGCTGGCCGACGTACGAGATCGCTTCGCCGGTCACCAAGTTCACCACTGAACCCGTGACCCACATTCTCCTGGTGGACACGCTGATCGCGGGCGACATGGACGCCTTCGTGGACGTGCTCCAGCATCACGCGCTGCCGTGCCTGACTCTGGGCCTGCTGCTGGCCGGCGTCCTGATCCGACTGGTCCGGGTCAACGTGCTCCAGACGTTGCAGGGCGACTACGTCGAGGCGGCCCGGGCCCGCGGCGTGGCCGAGCGGTACGTCGTGCGCCGCCACGCCTTCCGCAACGCTCTGGTTCCGGTGATCACGGTCATCGGCCTCCAGGTCGCCATGACCTTGTCCGGAGCCGTCCTCACGGAGTCCACGTTCAGCTGGCCCGGGCTGGGGACCAAGCTCATGGACTACATCACTGCACGCGACTATGCCGCCGTCCAGGGGATCGTGACGTTCTTCGCCATCGTGGTCGTCATCGTCAGCCTGGCGATCGACATCATCAATGCGCTGGTCGACCCGCGAGTGAGGTACTGATGCTGCGCCGCCTGACGGCCCCCTTCCGCTCCACCTCCGGGTGGGCGCGTTGGATCCTGCTCGCGGGGCTCGCCATCACCCTGCTCTACGTCGTGATGGCCCTCTTCGCGCCCTGGCTGGCCCCGTACGACTTCAACCAGCGGGGCGTCGACGGCGAGAAGTTCGCCAAGATGGCAGCTCCCAGCTCCGAGCACTGGTTCGGCACCAACGACCAGTTCTACGACATTGGCTCGCGCGTCATCTGGGGTGCGCGGACCGCACTGCACGTGGTGCTGCTCTCCGTCGTGTTCTCCGTGGTCATCGGGGTCCCGTTGGGCGTCGTGTCGGGGTTCGTGGGTGGCTGGATCGACCGGGTGCTGGTGTTCCTCATGGATGCGCTCTACGCCTTCCCGTCGCTGCTGCTCGCGATCGTCTTCGCGTTCCTGCTCCGCGGGCCCTTGGGTGGCGGCGAGGTAGCGGCCGCCTTGTCGCTGACCGTCATCTACATCCCCCAGTACTTCCGCGTCGTGCGCAACACGACCGTGTCGGCACGGGAGGCCACGTACGTGGAGGCCGCGCGCGCCCTCGGGGCGCCCAACACGACGATCATGAGGCGATACCTCTTCGGCAACGTCGTGCAGTCAGTGCCCGTCATCGGCACGCTCAATGCGGCGGACGCGATGGGGACGCTCGCCGCGCTGGGGTTCCTCGGTCTGGGCATCCAGCCGAACGAGGCGGCGGAGTGGGGCTATGACCTCAGCCGTGCCCTTGACGACACGGCCGCCGGTACGTGGTGGACCGGCTTCTTCCCGGGCATGGCCATCGTCTTGCTGGTCACGGGACTGACGTTGGTCGGGGAGGGGCTCAACGAGACCGTCAACCCGACGCTGCGCCAGCGCCGCTTGCTGCCAGTCACCCTCCCGCCGCGGCAGCCCCACGATGCACTGGTCGACAACACCGCCGCGCAGGGCACCGAGACCCAGGAGGGACGATGACAGTGCACGCCGACGCCTCAACGCCTCTGACCGACCGTTCGCCGGTGATCCGGGTGCGTGACCTGCGGGTCTGGTACGGCACCGACCGTGGCCCCGTACGCGCCGTGGACGGTGTCAGCTTCGACCTGCGGCCCGGCGAGATCCTCGGGTTGGTGGGGGAGTCGGGCTGCGGGAAGTCCACGTTGGGGCGTGGACTGCTCGGCCTGCTTCCGCGGGGCGCCAAGATGGACGGAGAGCTGCGCTTCGACGGCCAGGACCTGATCACCGCCTCACGCAAGCGGCTCTACGCGCACCGCGGTGTCGACCTCGGGATGATCTTTCAGGAGCCGCTGACGCGACTCAATCCGTTGATGCGGATCAGCGAGCACTTCCGCGAGACGCTGCGTGCCCACCACCGCGGCATCAGCAAGGACGAGATGGACCGCCGGGCGCTTGAGGTGCTGCGCCAGATGGGCATTCCGCCCACGCGCTACCGGGCGTACCCGCACGAGTTCTCCGGGGGCATGCGACAGCGCATCATGATCGCCCTGGCGTTGGTCCTGCGGCCGGCCTTCGTGGTCGCCGACGAACCCACGACAGCGCTGGATGTGCTGGTGGAGGCGCAGATCATCAGGATCCTGCACGACCTTCGCCAGCAGTACGACACAGCGTTGCTGCTCATCACCCACAACCTCGGGATCATCGCGGAGGCCTGCGACCGCGTTGCGGTCATGTACGCCGGCCGAGTCGTCGAGATCGGTGACGCCCGCACGGTGTTCTCCGACCCCCAGCACCCCTACACCCGGGAGTTGCTGCGCTCGACGATCTCGCTCCGCACGACCGGCCTCAATTTCATCCCCGGCTCGCCGCCCGACCTCGTCGATCCACCGACGGGGTGCCACTTCCACCCCCGCTGCCCCGACGCGATGCGGATCTGCGCCGAGCGGGCGCCGGTGGACCGCGTACGCCCCAACGGCTCACGCGCGGAGTGCTGGGCGGCCGACCGGGCCGAGGGGCTGATCGACGACATGGCCTCCGACGCCCTCGCGCCGCTTCCCCGGAAGGAGCTCTCCGTTGCAGACGAAGCCTGACGACTCCGCAACCGGTGCGAGCCCGGCCCAGGACGCGGTGCTCACGCTGAGCGAGGCCGAGGTCCACTTCCAACTGGGTTCGGGCGCGCTGACCCGCCTCATCGGCCTCGGCGGGCGTACGGTCAAGGCCGTCGACGGGGTCTCCCTGACGTTGCGGCGCGGCGAGGTGCTGGGCCTAGTGGGGGAGTCGGGGAGCGGAAAGACCACCTTGGGGCGCGCATTGCTCGGGCTGGCGCGGACGACGGGAGGGGAAATCACGTACGCCTCTGGCACCGGGTCACGCTCGGTCTCCTCCATGAGCGCCAAGCAACTGCGTGAGCTGCGCACCGACATCCAGATGGTCTTCCAGGATCCGCACGCGGCACTCAATCCGTCGATGAACATTGAGACTGCCGTCGGGGATCCGTTGCGCATCCATGGCCTGGCAGCTGGTCCTGCTCGGCGGGCGAGGGTGGTCGACGTGCTCGAGAAGGTGGGGTTGGTCCCACCGGAGCGCTACCTGTCGAAGTACCCGGCCGACCTGTCGGGCGGCCAGAAGCAGCGTGCCGTGATCGCGCGCGCCATCATCCTCGAGCCGGAGGTGCTGGTCGCCGACGAACCCGTCTCCATGCTCGACATGAGTGTGCGCGCCAAGATCCTGCAGTTGATGCTGGACCTCAAGCGCGACCTGGGGCTGACGTACGTGTACATCACCCACGACCTGGCGAGCGCGAAGTTCTTCTGCGACCGCATCGCGATCATGTACCTCGGTCGCATCGTGGAGGTGGGGGACACCGAGCAGATCTTTGCCAACCCCCGCCATCCGTACACCCAAGCCCTGCTGCGGGCCATCCCCGACCCCGACCCGGACCGGCAGATCCCGCGCGAGTTGCCCCGAGGCGAGATCCCGGACGCGGCGCGGCCGCCGCTCGGCTGTTCCTTCCACCCGCGCTGCCCCGTGGCGCAGGCCGAGTGCGGCTGGGAGTCCCGCGACCTGCGCGCGCTGTTGGAGGAGCACTGGACCCGCCGCGACCCGGAGACCTACGACGCCGAGCGCGCCATCGTGGGGTCGCTGGACCAGCTCGACACCCCCAGTTCGACGGCCCACCTCGGCGCGGGCGATCCCGTGGCCGTGCGCGACCTGCTGGAGCGGATCCGTGCGGAGAACCCCGACGAGCCGCTGTGGCGCGGAGTGTCGTCCGTCGAGGACTCTGGGAAGGGTGTCGAGGTGACGTTCCACGAGCCGGTGGATCCGCCCCTGCGCGACGCCGACGGCGTGGAGGTCGCGTGCGTCCTCTACCCCAGCGGCACATGAGACGGCGCCATCTCAGAGAAAAGCCCTCGCGAACGGCGGCCACCTCCTAGCCTGCGGGCATGTACGAGTGGGCCGATCCTGAGGCGGACCCCCAGCCATCGAAGGTGTGGGGACCGTGGCGGCTGCGTGCCGCCCGTGTGGGCCCGGTCGCGAAGGCTGAACTGGTGGTGCACCGGGGCACGTTGCTCACCTGTGCCTTCTTCGTTGCGCTGGCCTTCAACCGTCTGGCGTTGGACGGGAGATCGGGCGGAGCCGCGCCGCTCGTGGCGCTCGGAGCGGGACTTCTCTGTTACGCGGGCCTGGTCGTGCCCCAGGCCCTGGGTGCCGTCGCCGCCCGGCGCCTGGACCTCGAGGTGCACCGGTTGGCGTTCACCTGGTCGGGGCTGCGCACCGTGACCCACGACCACGCAATACGCGTGGCGACGCAGGTGGGGCTCGGCGCCACGATCCTTGTCGTCGCGGCGGGGCAGGTGGTCACTCTCATCGGCGTCCACGCGCTGCTGCCCGTGGGCGGGACGTCGACGTTCCTCGTTGGATGGATGCTCGCGGGCGCGGGGATCTCCCTGCTGTTCGCCTGTCTGCCCACCCCGCCCTTCGCTGCGGGCCGGCTGCTGCATGCGGCGCTGTGGTCGGTGTCGGGGCGCCGGTTGGGCTCCTGGCGCGCGTCGGTGTGGATCGGGCGCGTGGTCGTCGTGTGCACTGCTGTGTGGGTACTGATGGATGCGCTCTACTTCGCACGGTGCCGCTGCGCTCCGCTGCAGATTCCTCTGCTGGAGTGGGCCGGCATGCCGCGGCTGCTGCTGATGGGGGCCCTCGTCACCCTGGCCACGTTCGCCTGGCACGTCTCCCACATCGACATGCTCCAGATCCGATTGGAGCGACTGCTGGAGCCTCACGGCGTCGCACGGCTCACCCGACCGGCGATCCACCTCGACGATTCGCTCAGCGTGGCCCATGCGTTGGCGAGACTTCGTGAGGCCGGGGTCGACCACGCGATCGTGGCATGCGGGGACGGGAGCGTGAAGGTGGCAGCCGCCCGCGACCTCGCCAGGCTCGCGGACCCCAGGGAGCCGCTCCAGAGTCATGCCAGCAGGGTGGAGCCGGACCACCACGTCGGGCACGACCTGCCGGGGAACCAGCTCGTCGGCATCGCTCGGTGCCGCGTGGCACAGAACTATCTCGCAGTCCGCCCAGATGGGGTGGCGGCCGGAGTGGTGACCTGGATGGACGTCGACAGCGCCTTCCGGGAGGCCTGGCACCGGGTTGCCGGATAGGCTCGACATGTGTCAAACGAGTCCCCGCCACCTGTGTCCGCCCGTCCCCGAGGGGCGCTGAGGGTCGGCCGGCTCGCTGGCATCGACGTCTTCGTCACCAACTCGTGGTTCCTGGTCGCGGGCATGATCGCGATCATCGTCGCTCCCCGCATCGAGCAGGTCGAGCCCGGCATCGGCATGGGCAAGTACGTCGTGGGCCTCGCCTTCGCCGTCCTCCTCTATCTGGCGATCCTGCTGCACGAGGCCTCGCACGCCCTCGTGGCCAAGAGGTTCGGGTACGGCGTCACCTCGATCACCCTCCACTTCCTCGGCGGGGTCACCGAGATCGACTCCCAGGCACGGCGCCCCAAGCATGAGTTCCTCATCGCCGTCGTGGGGCCGCTGACGTCCCTCGCGGTGGGCGCGGTCGGGGTGGCGCTGTGGTTCGTGACGCCGGACGGGGTGCTCAAGGTGGCGGTCGAGGGGCTCGCGGGCTCCAACCTGCTCATCGGACTCCTCAATCTGGTCCCCGGCCTGCCTCTCGATGGCGGCCGCGTGCTCAAGGCGGCCGTGTGGGGCGTGCGGGGCGACCAGCACGCCGGAACGATCGCGGCGGGCTGGGGCGGGCGACTGATGGCCATGCTGCTGCTGTTGTGGCCCTTCCTGCAGGGCGTGCTGTTCGGCGTCGAGCCGACCATCTTCCAGATGGTCATGTTCTTCGTCATGGGCCTGTTCATGTGGAGCGGCTCGACTGCGGCGATGGCGCACGCCCGGCTGCGTCGACGCCTGCCCGCGCTGCAGGCGCAACCGCTGGCCCGGCGTACGGTCACCGTCCCCGCGGACATGCCGCTCAACCAGGCCATCGATCGCGCCCAGGCCGCCAGTGCCGGAAGCATCGTGACCCTCGACCCCGACGGGCATCCGGCAGGCGTTGTCAACGAGAGCGCGATGCTTGCGGTCCCCGACCACCGGCGGCCTTGGATACCGGTGAGTTCGGTGGCGCGCCCCCTCGAGCCCGGGCTCACGCTGCCCGTCTCCCTCGGCGGCGAGGCACTCGTGATGGCGATCAGCCGGCGGCCCGCGGAGGAGTACCTGCTCGTAGAGGAGGACGGAGCCGTGTACGGGGTGCTCGCGACCGCCGACGTCGACCGCGCGTTCCGGCAGGCCGCCCACTAGTCTTCACCGCATGTCTGAGGCCCCCGTACCCGCTGTTTCCTCGCCCCTTCCCGACGTCCCCGCGGAGGCGTGGGCGGGCGTCCACCGAGGCCCACTGCGCGTGGGCGAATGGGTCCGCCTCACCGACAACAAGGGCCGCCGACACAACTTCGAGCTGGTGGAGGGCAAGCGCTTCTTCTCCAACAAGGGGCATCTCGAGCACGACGACCTGATCGGTCGCGAGGAAGGCTTCACGATCACCTCCTCGGCCGGCGGACAGTACTTGGTCTTCCGGCCGCTGCTCAGCGAGTTCGTGGTGTCCATGCCGCGCGGTGCGGCGGTGATCTACCCCAAGGACTCCGCCCAGATCGTGGCGATGGCCGACATCTTCCCCGGCGCGCGCGTCATTGAGGCGGGCGTCGGATCGGGGGCGCTGACGTGCTCGCTGCTGCGCGCCGTCGGACCGTGGGGCACCGTGGTCTCGTACGAGCGCCGCGACGAGTTCGCGAACGTCGCTCGACGCAACGTCAACCAGTTCTTCAACGCCCCCGAGGGGCACACGCACCCCGCGTGGGACCTGCGCCAGGGCGATCTCGTCGAAGGCCTCGAAGAGTCCGGCGAGCGGGCCGACCGCATCATCCTCGACATGCTGGCGCCGTGGGAGTGCGTCGACGCCGTCGCCGAGGCGCTGGTGCCCGGCGGCATCGTGTGCGTGTACGTCGCCACCACCACCCAGTTGAGCCGGGTGGTCGAGACCCTGCGAGCGCACGGGGGCTTCACCGAGCCGCAGCCGTGGGAGTCGCTGGTGCGCGACTGGCACGTCGAGGGGCTCGCAGTGCGTCCGGGTCACAAGATGATCGGCCACACGGCCTTCCTGGTGACGGCCCGGCGGATGGCCCCGGGGGAGCGGGCGCCGCTCAAGAAGCGCCGGCCCGCGCCGGGGGCCTACGGGGTGGACTATTCCGGTCCGCGCCCTGCGGGTCTGCCGGAGGCAGTGCTGGCGGAGGAGTTCGACTCCTGAGCCTCACCCGCACCAACACGCCCGGCGAACTCGGTTGCGTTGTGGGTCGCCACGGGTAGTGTCCGAGGCGGAGGTGACGCTCATGTCCGACGCAACACGCGAGGAACTTGTCACGCAGGTCCGCCACTTGGAGTCCGAGGCCCAGGACCTCCGCCAGCGCCTGGCCGAAGCGCCGATGCGCGCTCGTGGCCTGGAGTCGAGACTCGCCGACACGCAGCGCTCCTTGGGCGCGGTGACGAGCCAGAACGAGCGGCTGGCCCAGACGTTGCGAGACGCACGGGACCAGATCACGCGGCTCAAGGAGGAGATCGACCGGCTGGCCCAACCTCCCGCAGGCTTCGGCACGGTGATCGAGGCCCACGACGACGACACCGTGGACGTGTTCACGGGGGGCCGCAAGCTGCGGGTCACCGTGAGCCCCGCGGTGCCGGTGGCGGAGTTGGTGCCCGGCCAGGAAGTGATGCTCAACGAGGCTCTCAACGTCGTGACGGCACTCTCCTTCGAGCGTGTGGGCGAGGTCGTGCTGCTCAAGGAGGTCATGGCCGACGGCGACCGAGCGTTGGTGATCGGCAATGCCGACGAGGAGCGCGTGGTGCGGCTCGCGGCGCCGCTGCACGACGGGGAGCGTCCCATCCGCGCCGGCGATTCCCTGCTGGTGGACTCGCGGACCGGCTTTGCCTACGAGGTGGTCCCCAAGTCCGAGGTCGAAGAGCTCGTCCTCGAGGAGGTCCCCGACATCGACTACGCCTCGATCGGCGGCCTCGGCGCGCAGATCGACGCGATCCGTGATGCCGTCGAGTTGCCCTACCTCCACCCCGACCTGTTCACCGAGTACCAGCTCAAGCCCCCGAAGGGTGTGCTCCTCTACGGACCGCCCGGCTGCGGCAAGACGCTGATCGCCAAGGCCGTGGCCAACTCCCTGGCCAAGAAGGTCAGCGAGCGCACCGGGGCGGAGGGGAAGTCGTACTTCCTCAACATCAAGGGTCCCGAGCTGCTCAACAAGTACGTCGGCGAGACCGAGCGTCACATTCGGCTCGTCTTCCAGCGGGCCCGCGAGAAGGCCAGCATGGGCACCCCGGTCATCGTCTTCTTCGACGAGATGGACTCCCTGTTCCGGACGCGAGGCTCGGGCGTCTCCTCCGATGTCGAGAACACGATCGTCCCGCAACTGCTCAGCGAGATCGACGGCGTCGAGCTGCTGGAGAACGTCCTGGTCATCGGCGCCTCCAACCGCGAGGACATGATCGACCCTGCCATCCTGCGCCCCGGCCGGCTCGACGTGAAGATCAAGATCGAGCGTCCCGACGCTGAGTCCGCTCGGGACATCTTCTCCAAGTACCTCGTACCGGACCTGCCCCTGCACGCAGATGATCTCGCGGAGTTCGCCGGCTCCCGCGACGCAACGGTGCAGGGCATGATCCGCGCCACCGTGGAGCGGATGTACGCCGAGACCGAGGAGAACCGCTTCCTCGAGGTCACCTACGCCAACGGCGACAAGGAAGTCCTCTACTTCAAGGACTTCAACTCGGGCGCCATGATCCAAAACATCGTCGACCGCGCCAAGAAGATGGCGATCAAGGATCTTCTCGACCTCGGTCAGTCGGGTCTGAGGGTGAGCCACCTGCTCCAGGCGTGCGTGGATGAGTTCAAGGAGAACGAGGACCTGCCCAACACGACCAACCCGGACGACTGGGCGCGCATCTCGGGCAAGAAGGGCGAGCGGATCGTCTTCATCCGCACGCTCATCACGGGCAAGCAGGGCACCGAGCCCGGTCGTTCGATCGACAACGTCGGCAACACCGGCCAGTACTTGTAGCCCGCGCTTCCGGACGTGCGCCGGCCGTGGTCCACGTCAGTGGGCCACGGCCTCACCCCATGTGAGCCACGTCCACGGCTTCGCGACACGCGGCCCCGGGAGGTGGGCGTGCTCGGTGGACACGAGACTCCACCCGGAGGCTTCGATCATTTCTTCGGGCACCCGGGTCAGGTGGCACCCACCCGCGACGGCCCGCTCGACGGGATCCAGGCGACGCTGCCACCGTGCGACGCCCGGATCGGGTGACAACCCGTGCTCGAGGAAGTGCAGCCTGCCGCCGGGACGTACCACGCGCCTGATCTCGCGCAGCGCCAGCGCCGGGTCCGGGATCGTGCACAGACTGAAGGTCACCAGCGCGCTGTCCGCGGACCCATCGGGCTGGGCGATGTGCTGCCCGTCGAGCCCGACCCGGACGATGTCGACGTCGCTCCCGGCCCGGCGCCGCGCGGACAACTCCCAGCCGACGTCCGAGGGCTCCACCGCGCGCACCTCGCGTACGGCGTCGGGATACCAGCGCACGTTGAGGCCGCTTCCGAAGCCGACCTCGAGCACCGAGCCGGACAAGCCGGCGCACACGACGACACGCTTGTCGCCGACATCGTGGCCCTTCAGGGATGCCTCGGTCAGGCGCGGGACCACGCGTTCGTTCCACCAGTGCAGGGGCGAATGACCCGTCATGCCGCGAGGCTAACGCGCCCCCACGGTGTGGCGCGATGGGTAGGGTCGCCACATGAGCGTGCGTCGCGTCATGGGCACCGAGGTCGAGTACGGAATCTCCGTGGTGGGGCAGCCGGGGGCCAACCCCATGCTGGCCTCCACCCAGGTCGTCAACGCGTACGCGGGGGCGACCGTGACGGCTCGCCGGGCGCGGTGGGACTTCGAGGAGGAGACGCCACTGCGGGACGCGCGAGGCTTCGACATGGCGCGTCGCGTCGCCGATCCGAGTCAGCTCACCGACGAGGACCTCGGCCTCGCCAACGTCATCCTGACCAACGGAGCGCGCCTCTACGTCGACCACGCCCATCCTGAGTACTCGACTCCCGAGGTGCTGACGCCGCTCGACGTCGTGCGATGGGACAAGGCGGGGGAGCAGGTGATGCTCGACGCGGCGCGATTCGCCTCAGCGGTGCCCGGCGTGCCCGAGATCCTGCTCTACAAGAACAACACGGACAACAAGGGCGCCTCGTACGGAGCCCACGAGAACTACCTGATGCGGCGCAGCACGCCGTTCGCGGACATCGTCAAGCACCTCACGCCGTTCTTCGTGTCCCGGCAGGTGGTCACGGGCGCGGGTCGCGTGGGCATCGGTCAGGACGGGCGCCAGCACGGCTTCCAGCTGACCCAACGCTCGGACTTCTTCGAGGTGGAGGTGGGACTCGAGACGACGCTCAAGCGTCCGATCATCAACACCCGCGATGAACCGCATGCTGATCCCGCCACGTACCGGCGCCTGCACGTCATCATCGGCGACGCCAATCTCGCCGAGGTCTCAACCTACCTCAAGGTGGGCACGACGGCGCTGGTGCTCGGCATGATCGAGGACGGCTTCATCGACCGCGAGCTCTCCGTCGTCCGTCCGGTGGAATCGCTGCGTGCGGTTTCGCACGACCCGAGCCTGAGCCAGCTGCTCACACTCGCGGATGGTCGCAAGCTCACGGCGGTGCAACTCCAGCGCGAGTACCTGGAGCTTGCTCACGCATACGTCGAGGCCACGCAGGGCGACGACGTGGACGAGCAGACCGTCGACGTCCTGGCGCGGTGGGGCAGCGTGCTCGATCGCCTCGAACGCGATCCGATGGAGTGCGCCGGCGAGTTGGACTGGGTGGCGAAGTACAAGCTGTTGAGCCAGTACCGCGACCGCGACGGGCTCGAGTGGGACGACCCCAAGCTGCACCTCATCGACCTGCAGTACAGCGACATTCGCCCCGAGAAGGGCCTCTACAACAAGCTCGTCGCCGCCGGGCGCATCGAGCGCCTCCTGACGCCCGAGGACGTGGAGCACGCCATGCACCACCCACCCACGCAGACGCGCGCCTACTTCCGCGGACGCTGCCTCGAGCAGTACGCCTCACAGGTGGCCGCGGCATCCTGGGACTCGGTCATCTTCGATCTTCCGGGTCGTACGGCGCTGCAACGGGTGCCCACACCTGACCCGTTGCGTGGCACCCAGGCGCACGTGGGGGAGCTTCTCGACCGGTGTGAGACGGCCGAACAACTCCTGGCCGAGATCGGCGCCTGAGGTCTGGACCGCGCGATTCATTCGCCCGGTTCACCCACCGGGTTCGTGGCGCAACCCCGCGCGGGTTCCGCAGCGCTATAGGGTCGAGTGCATGGCCCAGGAGCAGAAGCAGCCGCGCAAGTCGACGGAGTCGGAGGAGATCACCGAGGAGGTGACCGAGAGCGACGTCGCCGAGCGCAAGGAGGTGCTTGACGACGACGTCGACGCCATCCTCGATGAGATCGACGAGGTGCTCGAGGTCAACGCCGAGGACTTCGTGCGCTCGTTCGTGCAGAAGGGCGGCCAGTGATGGCCGAGTCCCGCCTCTCTGCGGCGTGGATGGCCCCTGGCACGTCCTCGTTCAGCGACTTCCTGGCCGACCAGGCGCCCGACCTGCTTCCCTCCTCCCGGGTTCTCCCGGCGGGAGAAGCGCACCAGCTGGCGCCCCACGGCACCACGATCGTGGCGGCCACCTTCCCGGGTGGCGTCGTGATGGCGGGTGACCGGCGCGCCACGATGGGCAACATCATCGCCCAACGCGACATCGAGAAGGTGTTCCCCGCCGACGAGTTCTCCGCCGTCGGCATCGCGGGCACGGCCGGCCTCGCAGTCGAGATGGTGCGGCTCTTCCAGGTGGAGCTGGAGCACTACGAGAAGATCGAGGGCACCACGCTGTCCACCGACGGCAAGGCGAACCGCCTGGCAGCCCTGATCCGGGGCAACCTGGGCCTGGCGATGCAGGGTCTCGCGGTCGTACCGCTCTTCGCGGGGTACGACGCCGAGGCGCGCCAGGGGCGGATCTTCAGCTATGACGCCACCGGTGGTCGCTATGAGGAGACGGCCTTCCACTCCGTCGGCTCCGGCTCGCTGTTCGCCCGCGGCTCGCTCAAGAAGCTCTACCGCCCGGACCTCTCCGAGAGCGAGTGCGTGCTGGCCGCCATCCAGGCGTTGTACGACGCCGCCGACGACGACTCCGCCACGGGCGGGCCGGACCTGGCCCGGCGCATCTTCCCGGTGGTGCACGTCATCACCGCCGAGGGTGGCCGCCGCCTCAGCGAGGCAGAGGTCGCGGCCGCCGCGGACGCAATGATCGACTCCCGGATGCAGCGGCCCGACGGCCCGCCTGCACCCCTGACCTGAGGACGCGCGCCATGAGCTCCCCGTTCTACGTCTCGCCCGAACAACTCATGAAGGACCGCGCGGACTTCGCCCGCAAGGGCATTGCCCGCGGGCGGTCGGTGGTGGTGCTGCAGTTCGCCGATGGCGTCCTGTTCGCCTCGGAGAACCCGTCCCAGGCGCTCCACAAGGTCAGTGAGATCTATGACCGCATCGCGTTCGCCGCGGTGGGGCGCTACAACGAGTTCGAAAACCTGCGCATCGCTGGCGTTCGCCTCGCCGACGTCCGCGGCTACTCCTACGACCGCCGCGACGTCACGGTGCGGGGCCTGGCCAACGCGTACGCACAGACGCTGGGCACGATCTTCTCCTCGGGCGGCGAGAAGCCGTACGAGGTTGAGCTGTTCGTCGCGGAGATCGGCGACGAGGCCTCGGCGGACCAGATCTACCGCCTCACCTACGACGGTCAGGTGGCGGACGAACACGGGTACGCGGTCATGGGCGGCGCTGCTGACGTCGCCGCTGCCTACCTCGCTGAGCACTACAGCGATGGCCTGGATCTGGCAGGCGCCGTACGGCTGGCTGTCGCATCGCTGGGTCACAGCGAGACCGGTGAGCGCGCCATCGCGACCGAGGACCTCGAGGTCGCGCTGCTGGACCGCACGCGTACCCAGCCGCGCAAGTTCGTTCGTCTGCGCGAGACGCGACTCGCAGAACTGCTCGCCGACGACGCCTGAGGCTACTGGCGGGTTGCGGCGAGTCGGGTGCGCATGTCGCTCACGTGACTAGTGTTGGGTCATGGACCGGCGCATCTATGGCATCGAGAACGAGTACGGCGTCACGTGCACGTTCAAGGGGCAGCGGCGCCTGAGTCCCGACGAGGTGGCCCGCTACCTCTTCCGCAAGGTCGTCTCGTGGGGCCGCTCGAGCAACGTGTTCCTGCGCAACGGTGCACGGCTCTATCTCGACGTCGGCTCGCATCCCGAGTACGCGACCCCCGAGTGCGACGACATCGTCGAGTTGGTGACCCACGACAAGGCGGGGGAGCGGATCCTCGAAGGGCTGCTCCTCGATGCCCAGTCACGTCTGCATGGCGAGGGCATTCCCGGCGACGTGTACCTGTTCAAGAACAACACCGACTCTGCGGGCAACTCCTACGGCTGCCACGAGAACTACCTGATCTCCCGCGAAGGCGACTTCGCGCGGTTCTCCGACGTGCTGATCCCGTTCCTCGTCACCCGTCAGGTGATGGTCGGCGCCGGCAAGGTGGTGCAGGGCCCCCGGGGCACCTCGTACGCCATCAGTCAGCGCGCCGAGCACATCTGGGAGGGCGTGAGCAGTGCCACCACGCGCAGCCGCCCCATCATCAACACCCGCGATGAGCCGCACGCCGATGCCGAGCGCTACCGCCGGCTGCACGTGATCGTCGGTGACTCGAACATGTCGGAGACGACCACCCTGCTCAAGGTTGCCTCGTGCGACCTGGTCCTGCGCATGATCGAGGAGGGCGTGGTCATGCGCGACCTGACCCTCGAGAACCCGATCCGCGCCATCCGCGAGATCTCCACGGACCTGAGTGGGACGAAGCGCGTACGCCTCGCGAACGGCCGAGAAGCCTCTGCGTTGGAGATCCAGGGCGAGTACCTCGCCAAGGCGCGCGACTTCGTCGATCGCCGCGAGATCTCGACGCCGGTGATCGAACGCGCCCTGGATCTGTGGGAGCGCTGCCTCAAGGCGGTGGACTCGGACGATCTCGGGCTGATCGAGCGTGAGATCGACTGGGTCATCAAGTACCGGCTCATCGAGCGCTACCGCGCCACCCACGGTCTCGGCTGGAACAACCCCCGAGTCGCCCAGCTGGACCTCGCCTACCACGACATCCACCGCGACCGCGGGCTCTACTACCTGCTCGAGAAGCGGGGTGCTGTGGCGCGCGTGACCACGGACCTGAAGATCTTCGAGGCCAAGTCCGTCCCGCCGCAGACCACCCGCGCCCGGCTGCGGGGCGAGTTCATCCGCAATGCCCAGGAGCGCGGACGCGACTTCACCGTGGACTGGGTCCACCTCAAGCTCAACGACCAAGCGCAGCGCACGGTGCTGTGCAAGGACCCGTTCCGCGCTGTGGACGATCGCGTCGAGCGACTCATCGACGGCATGTGAGAGCCAAGCCGGGCTTTGCTCACCCTCGCCCGTTAGGGTTGCCTCGGTCTCCCGCGTCCGCACCGGACGTTCGGGGGGCTCCCTGCAAATCTCACGTGAAGGTGAACCCTGTGCTCGGTCGCATGACTGCTCGATCCGTGGCGCTGTCCGCTGCCATGCTTCTCGCCCTGACCTCCCTGGCCGCGTGCGGCTCGGACGAGGACTCCGAAGCGGGAGGCGCCGGCATCGAGTCCGTGACCTTCGGCGGCAAGGAGGGCAAGGAGCCGGAGGTCACCTTCGACGGCCGCCTCTCGGGGGCCAAGCTCACCACTAAGGTGCTCAGCGAGGGCGACGGCGAGGAGATCGTCGAGGGCGACAACGTGCTCGCCAACCTCTGGATCGGCAACGGCTACTCGCAGGAGATGATGCTCTCCACGTGGGACTCGGCCCCCGAGTTGCTCACCGTC
The DNA here is from genome assembly GCA_023460975.1 of Actinomycetes bacterium. GTDB lineage: Bacteria > Actinomycetota > Actinomycetes > Propionibacteriales > Nocardioidaceae > Nocardioides. The sequence continues at coordinate 100,614 of JAEWOG010000092.1, read as the reverse complement.
GACGAGTCGCTGAGCAAGCCGCTGCGCGAGGCCGTGATCGGCCAGCCGCTCGGCACTCGGGTCGCGGTGCTCACCAGCGCCAAGGAGAGCTTCGGTGAGGCCGGCAACTCCCAGTTGGGCATCGGCAACGAGGACTCCGTGCTGTGGATCGTCGAGACGACCTCCACGATCCTCAGCGCCCCCACCGAGGGCGCTGAGGCCGAGCGCGAGCCGGCTCCGTGGGCCCCTGACCTCGTCATGACCGATGGAGTTCCCACCGGCTTCGACTGGGAGAGCACCGACCTCAAGCCCGGCACCAACCTGCTCGACACCACGCTCATCAAGGGCGATGGCCCCGTCGTCAAGAAGGGGCAGACCCTCTACGTCAACTACCTCGGTCAGGTCTACAAGGCCAAGGAGTCCTTCGACGAGTCGTACAGCACGGGGCAGCCGGCGCAGTTCGCCATCGGTGTGGGCGCCGTCGTCAAGGGCTGGGACGAGACCTTGGTCGGCCGCACCGTCGGCTCCCGCGTGGTTCTGCGAATCCCGCCGGAGAAGGGTTACGGCAAGGAGGGCAACGAGAGCGCCGGCATCAAGGGCACCGACACCCTCTACTTCGTGGTCGACATCCTCGGCGCTGTGTGAGTTCCGGAGGCTTCCTTGTCACGTGAGAAGTCGGAGCGTCTGCTCAACCTGCACATCATGCTTCTCGGTGCGCGCAGGTTCGTGAGCAAGGAGGCGATTCGTCGCACCCACTATCCCGAGTACGCGTTCGACGAGCGCGGGGATGCCGCATTCGAGCGCGCCTTCGAACGCGACAAGGATGATCTGCGCTCGATCGGCGCCATGATCGAGGTGGGCAGCAACGACCCCCTCTTCGACGACGATCTGGGCTACAAGATCCCGCATGACCAGACCTCGCTGCCCGAGGTCCGGTTCAGCGCCGACGAGGCTGCCGTCCTGGGGCTTGCTGCCCAGGTGTGGGAGCAGGAGACCGTCGCACGGGCGGCAGGCAACGCGGTGGCCAAGCTGTCAGCGCTCGGCGTCGAGGTCGACCCTGAGCGACTGGATGTCCTGCCCAGCGCCATCCGTGCCACCGAGCCGGAGTTCGATGCGTTCTGGGAGGCCACGCAATCGCGCCGTGAGGTGAAGTTCGACTACCGCCGGCCGGGCCAAGCCGACCCCGTACGGCGCCACCTGCAGCCGTGGGGCATGGTGCGCCAGTCCGGGCGCTGGTATGTCACCGGCTTCGACGTCGACAGGCGCGAAGAGCGCGTGTTTCGGCTCTCCCGGGTCGTGGGTCGCGTCTCGCCCGTGGGCAAGTCCCTGGCCTACGAGGTGCCCGAAGGCACCGACGTGCGGCGCATGATGGCGGCACTGTCTCCCCAGGAGCCGGTGATCGAGGTCGAACTGCTCGTGCGCGCGTCGCGGGGTGTCGGTGTGCGCCGGCACGCCACCGAGATCACACCCGACCAGCCCGGCCCCGACACCCGGTCGGGCTGGGACGCCGTACGGCTCCAGATGCGCGAGCAGGAGGCCGCGGACCTGGTTCTGGCGCACGGGGACGACGCCTTCGTCGTGGGCCCCGCAAGCCTGCGCGACGCCGTGGTCACGCGGCTTGTCGCAGCGACGGGAGGCGCGCGATGAACCCGGGCAGCGGAGCTCGTGACCAGGTGGCCCGCCTGCTGTCGTTGGTGCCGTACCTGCTGAGCAGGGGAGAGGTCGAGGTCGACGAGGCCGCGCGCCACTTCGGCGTACCGGCCAAGACCCTGGTCAAGGACCTCAAGGTGCTCTTCATGGTCGGCCTGCCGGGTGGTCTGCCCGACGACCTGATCGACGTCGATCTCGAGGCGCTGCAGGGCGAGGGCGTCATTCGAGTCAGCAACGCCGACTACTTGGGCCGCCCGGTCCGCTTCGCGCCCGCCGAGGCGACCGCGCTCGTCGTCGCGCTGAGCACGCTGGTGGAGCAGGCCGACGCAGCCACCCGCCCCCTGCTCGAGCGCACGCTGGACAAGGTCACCCTCGTAGCGGGGGCGGGACCGCAGGGTGCCTCGATGCACGTGCAGCCAGACGGACCCGCCCACCCGCACCAAGCGGCCCTGCAGCGGGCGATCGACGCCCGGCGTCAGGTGCGTATCTCCTACTACGTGCCGGCCCGTGACGAGACGTCCGAGCGAGTGGTCGAACCGCGGACCGTCGCGTCCGTCGACGGTCAGCTCTACCTGGATGCCTGGTGCACCGCGGCGGGCGGGGACCGGGTGTTCCGCCTCGACCGCATCCTGGAGGCGGCCGAGCTCGACACGCCGGTGAGCGATGCGAATGCGCGGCCCCGTGACCTGACGCGGGACTGGTTCGCGGGTGGCCAGACGACCCCTGTGACGGTGCGCCTCGCGCCGGCCGCCGCGTGGGTGCCCGAATACTTCGCGTCCTCGGACGTGAGCGTGCAACCAGACGGCAGCACGCTCGCCACACTGCAGGCAGCCTCCACGGGTTGGATCGAGCGCCTGCTGGGCCGGCTCGCCCCGCACGTGGAGGTCGTCGCCCCTGCGGACGTCGCGGCCGCGCATGCTGCTCGCCTCGAACGAGCCCTTGCCCTGTACTCGACTGGTGGACTGCCCACCGCAGCTCGTTCCGCCGAGTAGACTTTCGACAATTCCGCCGTACGAGACTGGAGACCGCCCAATGCTCACCCCCCTGCTCGCGATGCCCGGTGGCATGGAGTGGATCGTCATCCTCGTCATCGTCGTGATCATTTTCGGCGCTGCGAAGCTCCCCGACCTCGCCCGCAGCTCCGGCCAGGCGCTGCGCATCTTCAAGTCGGAGACCCGCGCGCTGCGCGACGAGGAGACGGTCGACGAACTTCCTTCGGGTGAGGATGAGCTTCCGACCGAGCAGACGCCGGTCGACAAGCGTCACGACGAAACCGCCTGAGGCTTTCTGATCCATGATCCGTGGTGTGGTGGGGCTGCTGCGCGGCAAGCCTCAGCATCCGGTCGGACCCGACGGGCGCATGCACCTGTCCGATCACTTCCGGGAGTTTCGCGCGCGCCTGCTGCGGGTGACCCTGGTGATGATCGCGCTGTTCATCGGCGGCGTGCTCGCCTTTGACGTGCTCTACGACCTGGTGTTCGGGCCGTACCAGAAGGCCGTCGATGCGCTGCCCGCAGGGACCTCGGAGGCCGTGACTTCGGGCGCAGCCGCGGGCCTCATGGTGCGCCTGAAGCTGGCCGGATTCGCTGCGGTGATCGTGGGTGCGCCCTACTGGCTCTACCAGCTGTGGGCCTTCGTCCTGCCCGGTCTGCACGCCCAGGAGCGGTTCTGGAGCCGGGTGTTCGTCGCCATCGCCGGGCCGCTCTTCGTGGCCGGCGTGGCGTTGGGCTACTTCACACTGCCGAAGGCGCTGGAGATCCTGATCGGGCTCAACCCCGAGGGAGTGATCAACCTTGTCGACTTCAACGAGTACCTGACGTTCTTCACCCGCACGCTCCTGGTCTTCGGCATCGCGTTCGAGATCCCCGTCTTCGTGGTGCTGCTCAACATGGTCGGCGTGGTCAAGGGCGCCCAACTCAAGGCGTACCGTCCCTGGATCATCGTCGGGACCTTCGTCTTCGCTGCCGTCGCCACCCCGTCTGCCGACCCGTTCACCATGACCTTCATGGCCGTTCCCATGGTGGTGCTGTTCTTCATCTCCGAGGCGATCGCCCGCTTCAATGACCGTCGCAGGGCCAAGCTCAAGCCCAACGCGGGGCTGTCTCCCGACGAGGCCTCCGTCCTCTGACATGAGCACCGACTGGACTGCCATCGACCCGTTCGACCTTCCCGAATGGCTCGGCACCGACGAGGTGTCGTGGGCCTCGGCCAGCGGCCTCGGTGGCGACCATCTCGTCCCGGGCGAACTGCGCTCGGCGTCGGGAACGCTGGGCTGCGACCTGCTGGCCGTCGACGAGGCGTACCCGGCGCCGGTCCTGGACGACGCGACGCGCACCGTCGCTCACCGCGAGTGGCACCACGGTCAGGTGCTCGTGCTGGGTCGCGCCGACCGGATCACCCTGGCCGTCCCCGGGAGGCGCCTCGATCCCGCTCGTACCCTCGACGCGCTCGGTCGCCTCGCGCTGGCGGTCGGAGCCGACCCTGATCGTTATGCCGTGGTGCTGCGAATCGGACGTGATGCGGTCCGCGCGACTCGATAGGGTCGCGCCATGGACCGACCTGGGAGCGGCGGGCGCCGGCTCGCCTTCGTACGGAACCCGCACGCGGGCAAGGGACGCAACGCCGGCGATGCCCAGGAGGCCGTGGGCCGGCTGCGTCGTGCCGGGTTCGAGGTCGTCGAACTGCAGGGTGCCGATGCCGAGTCGACGCTCGCGCAGGCCCGGGAGGCCGTGGCCGGAGGCCTCGCTGGACTCGTCGTCTGCGGCGGGGACGGCACCGCGCATCTGGGGGTGCAGGCGGTCGCAGGCACCGAGGTGCCCCTCGGCGTCGTACCCACCGGCACCGGCAACGACCTGGCCCGCTACCTGGACGTTCCGCGCGGTGACGCCTCGGCCGCGGTGGACCGCATCATCGCCGGACGGACGCGCACCCTGGACCTGGCGCGTACCGGCTCCCGCTTCTTCGTGACCGTCATGGCGGCCGGGTTCGACGCCGTGGTCAACGAACGCGCCAACACGATGACCTGGCCCCGTGGTCAGATGCGCTACAACATCGCCACGCTCGCGGAACTGCGCACCTTTGCCCCCATCCCGTACACGCTGGATCTCGACGGGGAGATCGTTCAGACCGAGGCCATGCTGGTCGCCGTCGGCAACGGTCCCAGCTTCGGCGGGGGACTGCGCATCGCCGAAGGCGCTCTTCTGGACGACGGATTGCTCGACGTGATCGTCATCGGGCGGATGTCGAAGACGCGACTGGTGCGGACCTATCCCAAACTGTTCAAGGGTTCCCACACAGGCGAGCCTGAGTTCACCCGGCACCGGGTCACGTCGGTCACCATCGCGGCCCCGGGCATCGTGGCGTACGCCGACGGCGAGCGCTTCGGCCCGCTGCCCCTCACCATCCACAGCGCCCCGCGCGCACTGAAGGTTTTTGCATGAGCGATGACAGCCCCTCCGGACGCTACGCCGCCTTCCGGCGCCAGCAGGAGCATCCCCATCTGGCGGAGTTCGCCGGCTCCCAGACCTTTGGACTCGACGACTTCCAAGTGCGTGCCTGCACCGAGATCGAGGAGGGTCGCGGGGTGCTCGTGGCCGCGCCCACGGGAAGCGGCAAGACCATCGTCGGCGAGTTCGCGATCCACCTCGCCCTGGCGACGGGCCGCAAGGCGTTCTACACGACACCGATCAAGGCGCTCTCCAACCAGAAGTTCGCCGACCTCGTTGCCCGCCACGGCGCCGAGAACGTCGGACTGCTGACCGGCGACACCTCGATCAACGGCGAGGCGCCCGTGGTGGTGATGACGACCGAGGTGCTGCGCAACATGCTGTACGCCGGCTCGCGCACCCTGCTCGGCCTCGGGTTCGTGGTCATGGACGAGGTGCACTACCTCGCCGATCGCTCCCGCGGCGCCGTGTGGGAAGAAGTCATCATCCACCTGCCCGAGTCGGTGACCGTGGTGTCGCTGTCCGCGACGGTCTCCAACGCCGAGGAGTTCGGCGAGTGGCTCGAAACCGTCCGGGGTGAGACCACCACCATCGTGGAGGAGCGCAGGCCCGTTCCCCTGTTCCAGCACGTCATGGTGGGGCGTCGCATCCTGAACCTGTTTGCCTCCTCCGACGTCGACGCCAGCGCGGGCTTCGTGAAGGAGGGGGCCGCCGTCAACGGGGAGCTCCTCCGCGTCGCGCGCGACGACTTCGCCAGCGCGCGGCTGATGCGGGATCGACGATCGACCCGCAAGGGCAAGCCCGGGGCGTCGAAGAATCCCCGGGCCGTCGGCAACGGTCGACGTGTCTGGATCCCCAGCCGGGTGGACGTGGTCGAGCGCCTCGAACGCGAGGGACTGCTTCCTGCGATCGTGTTCATCTTCAGCCGGGCCGCGTGCGATGCAGCCGTCTCGCAGCTCCTGGCTGCCAACGTACGGCTCACCACGTCGGAGGAGCGCGATGAGATCGTCAACATCGTGGAGCGGGCAGCCTCCTCGCTGCCGCGCGCGGATCTGGAGGCGCTGGGCTACACCGACTTCCTCGATGGCCTGAGCCGCGGCGTCGCGGCGCACCACGCCGGCTTGCTGCCTGCCTTCAAGAAGGTCGTGGAGGACCTCTTCGTACGCGGCCTGGTCAAGGTCGTGTTCGCCACCGAGACGCTCGCTCTCGGCATCAACATGCCGGCTCGGACAGTGGTCATCGAGAAGCTGTCGAAGTGGAACGGAGAGACGCACGCCGACCTGACGCCAGGGGAGTACACCCAGCTCACCGGGCGTGCGGGCCGCCGAGGACTCGACATCGAGGGCCACGCGGTCGTCCTGTGGCAGCCGGGCATGAACCCCTCCGAGGTCGCCGGGCTGGCATCCACGCGTACCTATCCGTTGCGGTCCTCGTTCCGTCCCTCGTACAACATGGCCGTGAACCTCGTTCACCAGTTCGGGCGCGAGCGGGCGCGCGAGCTGCTGGAGCAGTCCTTCGCCCAGTTCCAGGCCGACCGGGCCGTGGTGGGTCTGGCCCGCCAACTGCACAAGGCGCAGGACGCCCTCGATGGCTACCGCGAGGCCGCGCAGTGTCACCTGGGCGACTTCATGGAGTACGCGTCGCTACGACGTCGGATCTCCGACCTGGAGAAGGGCGCGGCGCGGGAACGTCGCGCCGACCGCAGGGCCGAGGCGCTCGCTTCGCTCGGTCGGCTCCGCGTCGGCGACGTGATCGACGTCCCGGCAGGCAAGTTCAGCGGTTGGGCCGTCGTGATCGATCCCGGGTTGGGCGGCGACGAGCCGCGTCCGTACGTCCTCACTGAGAACCGGCAGGCACGGCGACTCTTCCCGGGCGACTTTCCCACTCCCGTGCAGGCTCGGACCCGGATGCGGGTCCCCAAGTCGTTCAACGGTCGTGACTCGGCGTCGCGTCGCGATCTCGCCCTCGTGCTGCGCGCCAAGGTGCGGGAGGCCCAGGGCCAGCCGAGCTCGCGACCTGCTGCCAAGACCGCGACCGATTCTGCGGCTGAGCGCGAGATCGCCGATCTGCGCCACCAGATGCGCGCCCATCCCTGCCACGGTTGTGCGGATCGCGAGGATCACGCGCGGTGGGCTGAGCGGTGGTTCAAACTCGAGCGGGACTCGGAGACGCTCAAGCGGCGGGTGGAGAACCGCACGAACACCGTGGCCCGCACGTTCGACCGCGTGTGCGACGTACTCACGGCGTTGGGCTATCTCGACGGCGACAGCGTCACCGACCGAGGACGTCGGTTGATGAGGCTCTACAGCGAGATGGACCTCGTGGCAGCCGAGGCGATCCGCGACCGCGTGTGGGATGACCTCACGCCCGCGGAGTTGGCGGCTGCCCTGTCCGCGCTGGTCTTCGAGGCGCGCAAGGCCGACGACTCGGCCGCCCACCGCACTCCGTCGCCGCGTGCGCAGGAGGCGCTGGTGCGCACTCGGAAGTTGTGGCAACAGGTCGATGCTCTGGAGCGTGACCACCAACTCGACTTCCTGCGCGCGCCCGAAGACGGCTTCGCCTGGGCCGCGTGGCGCTGGGCTGAAGGCGATCGGCTCGACGACGTCCTGGGGGAGACCGGGTTGGCGGCCGGCGACTTCGTGCGCTGGATGAAGATGCTCATCGATCTGACCGGTCAGGTGGCCGATGCCGCCGAAGGCACCGAGCTGCGCAGCACGGCACGCAAGACCGTGAGTCAACTGAGGCGCGGGGTCGTCGCGCTGTCGCTGGCGGGGGAGTAGGGGAGTTGTACGGGCCTGTCACTGGGCTGTGGCAGGCTCTGGACCATGGCTGAGCCCCGTCTGATGCTGCTCGACACCGCATCCCTCTACTTCCGCGCGTTCTTCGGTGTTCCCGACTCGATGCGCGCTCCCGACGGCTCGCCCGTCAACGCCGTGCGCGGCTTGATGGACTTCATCTCCCGTCTGGTCGACGAATACCAGCCCACCCATCTGGTCTGCTGCTGGGATGACGACTGGCGCCCGCAGTGGCGTGTCGACCTCATCAGCACCTACAAAGAACACCGCGTTGTGGAGGAAGTCGCGGGGCCGGCTCCTGACGTGGAGGAGGTTCCTGACCCGCTGTCCGTGCAGGTGCCCGTCATCCGTGACGTCCTCGCCGCGTACGGCATTGCAGTCATCGGCCACGCCGAGATGGAGGCCGATGATGTGATCGGCACCCTCGCCACGGATGCGGGGATGCCGGTCGACATCGTGACGGGGGATCGCGACCTCTTCCAGCTCGTCGACGACGCTGCCGCCGTCCGGGTGCTCTACACGGCACGAGGCGTGGGGCGGCACGAGCGCGTCGACAACTCCTGGGTTCAGGCCAAGTACGGCGTGGACGCGGCCCAGTACGCCGACTTCGCCACGATGCGTGGCGACGCCAGCGACGGATTGCCCGGCGTGCCGGGGGTGGGGGAGAAGACCGCCGCCACCCTGTTGTCGCGCTTCAGCGACATCGACGGGATCCTTGCGGCCGCACTCGATCCGGCCTCCGACATGGGCCCCGGCCCCCGGGCAAAGATCAAGGCTTCCCTCGACTACCTCGCCGTGGCTCCCACCGTGGTCGCCGTGCGACGCGACCTCGATCTGGGTGCTCAGGACCTGACCCTGCCGAGCGCCCCTGCGGAACCGCAGGCGCTCGCCGCGTTGGAGGAGCGCTGGGGTCTTGGCTCATCGGCCGAGCGTCTCACTGCCGTACTGGCTGGTTCGGTCTAGATTGACCCCGTGAGCATTCCACCGGTTGAAGGCACTGACAGCAAGATCCTTTCGTTGTTGGCGGTCGACGGCCGCATGTCCTTCACGGATTTGGGCAAGGCGACCGGGCTGTCCACCTCGGCCGTCCACCAGCGTGTGAAGCGCCTGGAGCAGCGCGGGCTCATCAAGGGGTACGGCGCGACGGTGGATCACGATCGCCTCGGTCGTCCGCTGACCGCCTTCATCTCGATCACGCCGATTGACCCCTCCCAACCGGACGACTACCCGCAGCGCCTGACGGGCATCACGGAGATCGAGTCGTGCTGGTCCGTGGCCGGCGATGAGTCGTACATCCTCAAGATCCGGGTCTCGACGCCAGCGGATCTCGAGGATCTGCTCGGGCGCATTCGCGCAGCGGCCAACGTGTCCACGCGGACGACGATCGTGCTCTCCACGCCCTTCGAGAACCGCCCCGTCCACTAGCTCCCGTCTCCTTCCCTCCCACCTGCCCGCGGGTTGGGGCCTGCTGCTGCTGCCTCAGGTTCCCCCGCAGAAGCGGGGGAACCTGAACTTCTAGGGGTGTGCAAACCCCGAGAAGTTCAGGACTCGCCCACGAGGTTCAGGCGCGGGCCGCGTGCACCCGGCTCGCCAGAAGGCGACGGATCCGATTGGCCGTGAGGCGGGGCTCGGCGAGGTCAGCCCACCCGATCCGTACGCACACCCAACCAGTCCGAGCGCAGATGGCTTCCTCGCGTGCCTTCTCCCGCATGAGGAAGTCGGCAAGGGACTCACCCGGTGGTCGATGGCGTTCGTACTTGATGCGCCCATCGAACTCCAGGAAGACGCCAAGTGCGGGCCACGCGAGATCGACGCGACCTATCACGTCGCCGTCGAAGCTTCGAACGATGACTTGGGGGCTCGGCATGGGAAGTCCCTCCGCCCAGCACAGGTGGAGGGCGCGTGACTCACCGACGGACTCAATGCGCTCGTCTGCCAACCTGTGGACCACATTCGTCGAGAGCGTCTCGGGCCAATGCTTGAAGCGGCGCACCACCTCGGTGAACGCCTCGGATGAGAAGGCCCCGGCGTGCAGCAGGCTGTTCACGACGACGAGGGCCGGCTCGACGGACGTCTGAGTGGTGACCTCCACCGCTGCCCGTACGGCCGACACCGCCCGGACGCCGTTGATGACGGTGAAGTCGTCCTCGCCAAGCTCGCCGACGTGGTGCACGACACCGGCCTCACGCCGTCCGCCCTTGCCGTCGGCGCGGGTCGTGTGCACCTCGTCGAGATTGAACCCCCACACTTCGGCTCCGTGCTCGATGGCGGCCGACACATGGGACAGCACCATGGAGGGGTGGCCTGCACGGAGCACGGCCCTGGCCACGGCACGGTGGCGATCCTCAGGAGACAGGGAGCGCCATAGATCCCCGTCGACGTAGCCGCCCCTACGCATGCGGTGCAGCGTTCCCCCGCGTACGGACATGGCCAGGTCCCGGTCGGAGAAGCCCCGGGCACGCAGTTCGCGGCGCAGATGTACGGCTCGGCCCAGGTGCTCAGCATCGACTCGTTCCATGCCCGCACCGTCTCGCGTGGACAGCGAGGTTGACGGCGTACGGCCAAGAATGTGGAGAAGGGGGCAGTGCCGCAGGGCTGTGGATGGAGGCTGGCTGACCCGTGCGGCCAGACTTCGTGGGCGTGTCCTGAACTTCTGGGGGTTTGCACGCCCCAAGAAGTTCAGGTTCCCCCGCAGATGCGGGGGAACCTGAGGCAGGAGGGGCCCAAGGGGACCAAGGGACCCACGGGGGCCAGGGACCCGCCGTGGGGTGGGGTCAGTACGCCTGGAGGGCGGCGAGGCGACGGGAGGCCTCGGCGGCTTCGGCGGCCTTCAGGGCCGACTCGTCGAGGCGGCCGTGCTGCTCCCACCATGCCTGGCCAGCGGCGGGGAGGGTGTGGATCGGATCGTAGTACTCGTAGGTGCGCTGGAGCGCCTCGGGGTCGGTGGCCTCGATGGAGGTGCGGTAGTTCTTCGTCCAGTACGAGATGCCGCGCTCGGCGTCGTAGTCGGCGAGCTGGTGCACCCAGCGCTTGCCCACGAACGGGACGTCGCAGACGATGCGGGGGGTCGCGAAGCCCGGCAGGTAGCCCATGATGTGGTGCTGCAGTCGCTGGGCCTCAGCGACGGAGACGCGCCAGTGCTCCGAGTACGGGATCATGTCGCACATGTAGAAGTAGTACGGCATGATCTGCGCCCCGTCGAGCAGGCCGAAGCACAGGTCGAGCAGCTCATGGGGGTCCGCGTTGACACCGTTGAGCAGCACGCCCTGGTTGCGGACGTCGCGCACGCCGGCGTCGAGCATCGCCTTCGCCGCCTCGGCGACCATCGGGGTCACGGAGTTGGCGTGGTTGGCGTGAGTGTGGATGGCGATCGAGACGCCGCGGCTACGGGCCTTGGACGCGATCCGGCCGACGCCGTCGACGACGTCGGGCTGTAGCCAGTGCTGGGGCAGACCGATGAGGGCCTTCGTCGCGAGCCGTACGTCGCGGATGTTCTCGATCTCCAGCAGGCTGTCGAGGAAGGCTTCCAGCCGCGGCCACGGCATGTTGGCGACGTCGCCGCCGGAGACCACGACGTCACGCACCGAGGGTGAGGTACGCAGGTAGTCGAGCATCGCGGTGAGCCGGTCGTTGGGCTTGCCGACGAACTTCAACTTGTCGATGACCGGGGTGGAGTTGCCCACGAGGTCCATGCGCGTGCAGTGGCCGCAGTACTGCGGACAGGTCGGCAGCAGCTCCGCGAGAACCTTCGTCGGGTAGCGGTGCGTCAGCCCTTCGGCCACCCACATGTCGTGCTCGTGCAGCGAGTCCCGCGTGGCGTGGGGGTGCGAGGGCCAGTCCGTGCGGCGGTCGGACAGGACGGGGATCATGTAGCGCCGCACGGGGTCGGCGTAGAACGCCTCGGTCAGGGAACCGGGGCCGGCAGGGGAGACCCGCGGCGCGATGGTGTTCATCATCTGCGGCGGAACCAGCATCGACATCGTGGCGCGCTCGGTCTGGTCGCGCTCAAGGTCGTCATAGAAGCCGTCGTCGAGAAGGTCACCCATCAGCTCCCGCAGCTGCTTGACGTTCTTGATGCAGTGGGCGCGCTGCCACTGCACGGAGCGCCAGTCGGCGTCCGTCACCTCACGCCAGCCGGGAAAACGTGTCCAGTCGGGCTCCACGAGCTCGGGCCGCGAGTAGGCGTACGGCTGGTCATGGGTGGTGGCGGCATCTGAGATGACGGTCATCGCTCTTCTCCGGTACGGGGGCAGGCAGGCCTGGTTGTGTGCGTCAGGCCACATCTGACAGAGTAGGCGCACATTCTCCCGAAAGTCCACGTGACAACCGGAGGATTTGCGGTCTAGTAGCGCAATGACTGGAGGACGATCTGTGACCACGCCCAGCCCACGAGGCACGGGGGACCCCACCGGCCTGCACCGCGTTCTGGATGACGTCGTCGTGCTGCCGCAAGCTGCACAGCGTCTGGACGCCAGCGCTGAGCTCTACGACGATGAGGTCCGCATCAGTCTGGAGCGGCTCAACCTGGACGCGGCGAGTTTTCGCCAGCTCGAGGCCAAGCACGCTGGCGATCCGGACGCCGTACGCGCCGAGGTGCTGGCGATCGTCGAGGCTCGCGGCAAGATGCAGAACCCTGTCACTGGGTCCGGCGGCATGCTGATCGGCGTGGTCGACGAGGTGGGGGAGCGCTCGACACTCGGCCTCAAGCCGGGCGATCGGGTCGCGACACTGGTGAGCCTCAGCCTGACGCCGTTGGCGATCACCGACGACCTCGCGGACTGGGATGCCCGCAGCGAGCAGGTGCCAGCGCACGGGCACGCCATCCTCTTCGGGCGCTCGATCGCCGCGGTGCTGCCCGGCGACCTTCCGGCTGCCCTCAGCCTCAGCGTCATGGACGTGTGCGGCGCTCCCGCACTCACCCACCGGGTCGTGAGCCAGTACGAAGCCCCGACGGTGGTCGTCATCGGTGGAGCGGGCAAGTCGGGCTCGCTGAGTCTGGCTGCGGCACGCGAGGCGGGGGCCGGGCGCACCATTGCGGTCGTTCCGCACCAGCAGGAGGCCGATCTCTTGGCGGGCACCGGGCTCGCGGACGTGGTGGTCATCGCCGACGCCCGCAACCCGGTCGAGTTGCGCGACGCCGTCGTCTCCGCCGGAGGGCCGGCGGACGTGACGGTCGTGTGCGTCGACGTTCCGGGCTGCGAAGGGGGCTCGATCCTGAGCACCTCGGAGGGCGGCACGGTCATCTTCTTCTCGATGGCGACCTCGTTCTCGGCTGCCGCGCTGGGCGCTGAGGGCCTGGCCAGCGACGTCACCATGCTGGTGGGCAACGGCTACGTTCCGGGCCACGCGGACTACGCGATGTCGCTCCTGCGACGCGACCCAGCCGTACGGTCCCTGTTCGAACGGAGGATGGCGTGAGCGCGGTGGAACCCCGGCTCGGGTTGGACCCTGCCCAGGTCAGCAGCGCGCGGGCGGCTGCGGCACGGGTGGCGGACCCGATCGTCGATCTCGCACGCGCCCACACGACCGTGTCGGTGGAGCGTGCGACCCTGCGCCTCGCGGGCCTTCAGGGCGCCGACCCCGACGGAACGCCGTGGGTCAACCGCCTCGCCGACGTCGTCCGGGCGGACGTCGGGCTGGAGCACGGCGTGAGCCTGCCGGTGTGGGACGCATTGGCTCGCGGTGAGGCGAATGACCTGGAGGCGTTGGCGCGAGCTGCGTCCGAGGGATCTGTACGGTTCCGCATCCCCTCCGGCACCGATGCCACGGTGGCCACCCGCGCGGCGCACGCCGCGGTCGGAGCCGGGATTGCGCGCGTCGATGCCCAACGCGCCGCACGCGAACAGTTCATCTCGACGGTGGGCGATGCTCCACGGCAGCCGTGGATCTACCTCATCGTGGCCACGGGCGACATCATGGAGGACATCCCCCAGGCCCAGGCCGCGGCCCGCGAGGGTGCAGACGTCATTGCCGTCATCCGCTCCACGGGCCAGTCGCTGCTCGACTTCGTCCCCGAGGGTGCCACCCGCGAGGGGTTCGCGGGCACGTACGCCACGCAGGAGAACTTCCGGCTGATGCGCGCCGCGCTGGACGAGACGTCGCGCGAGCTGGGGCGCTACGTGCGGCTGACCAACTACGCCTCAGGGCTGTGCATGCCGGAGATCGCCGCACTGGCCGGCCTCGAGCGGCTCGACATGATGCTCAACGACTCGATGTACGGAATCCTCTTCCGCGACATCAATCCGATCCGCACGTTCGTCGACCAGCGCTTCAGCCGCCAGGTCCACGCGCGCGCTGGCATCATCATCAACACCGGCGAGGACAACTACCTGACCACGGCGGATGCCGTTGAGGCGGCCCACACGGTCACCACCAGCCAGTTGCTCAACGAGTACTTCGCCAAGGAGGCGGGCCTCGAGGACTGGCAGCTCGGGCTGGGGCACGCCTTCGAGATCGATCCCGAGCGCAAGGACTCGTTCCGTCTGGAGCTCGCCCACGCGATGCTGGCCAGGGAGCTCTTCCCGGACGCGCCGCTGAAGTGGATGCCGCCCACCCGCCACATGACCGGCGACGTGTTCCGCGGCTACCTGCTGGACGGCTTCTTCAACCTCGTGGGCGCCCTCACCGGGCAAGGGATCCTGCTGGTGGGCATGATGACCGAGGCAGTGGTGACTCCATGGCTCTCCGACCGCGATCTCGCGCTGCAGAACGTGCGCTACGTGCTCAACGCGGTGGGCGACCTCCACGAGGACCTGCGCCCAGCTCAGGACGGGTTCATCGCGTCGCGGGCGCGTGAGGTGCTCGGCGAGAGCATCGACCTGCTCGACCGGATCGAGCGTCATCCCCAGGGTCTGCTGGATGCGATCGCCGATGGCACCTTCGGCCTGATGAAGCGTCCCGCGGACCGCGGTCGCGGCCTGGACGGCGTGGCCGAGAAGGCGGACGGCTACGTCAACCCGGCAACCGACATCCTCGAGGAGGGGCTGTGAGCGGACACATCGTGCGCCCGTACGGAGACACCACCGGCGACGGCATGGTGCAGACGTCCTTCACCCTCCCACTGCCCCACGACAAGCGCGCCGAGGGTGCGGCAGTGCAGTTGGCCAACAAGATGGGCATGGACCCGGCGCTGGTGGTGCACGCCAAGGCGATGGGGCCCGACTTCACCTTCTTCGTCGTGTACGGCCGGGTCAACCATCTGGTCGACACCAGCCTCGTGGAGGTCGTCGAGCGTGACTATCCCGTCCTGACGCCCAAGGAAGCCAACGCGGCCATCAAGTCGGCGCTGCGACGTCGGCTCGTCGTCGTGGGCGGGTGCATCGGGACGGACGCCCACACCGTGGGCATCGACGCGATCCTCAACATCAAGGGTTTTGCGGGGGAGAAGGGGCTCGAGTACTACCGAGAGATCAAGGTGGTCAACCTGGGCGCCCAGGTCTCGGTCCCCGAACTCGTCGAAGCCGCGCGCGCGGAGAAGGCGGACGCGGTGCTCGTGTCGCAGGTCGTGACGCAGCGCGACGCGCACCTGCTCAACACGCGGGAGATGTCCGCGGCATTCCGCGAGGCCTACCCGACGGCGACGCGCCCACTTCTTGTCGTCGGCGGGCCTCGCTTTGACGAAAGCATGGCTGGCGAGCTCGGCGTGGATCGCGTGTTCACCCGCGGCACCACCCCTGGCGAGGTTGCCTCCTACCTGGTCCACCGCATGTCCACCAAGGCCTCGGCCTGAGCACCAAGGAATCTGCATGAGCCTCCCAGCCCCCCAGGTCGGCGAGCGTGTCGTCCATCGCCGCTACGTGCCCTACTCCCACGCCCACTACGCGGGCAACTTGGTCGACGGGGCGTACTCGTTGGGCCTGTTCGGCGACGTGGCGACGGAGATGTGCATTCGCACCGACGGCGACGAGGGACTGTTCGCGTCCTACAGCGACGTGCAGTTCCACCAGGCCGTGCGCGCCGGAGACGTCCTGGAGATCGCCTGCGAGTTGACCAAGGTCGGCACCCGCAGCCGCGTGATGCAGTTCTCGGTTCACGTCGTCGCCCGTGGCGCAGCGACCGCCGAATCACCGGGCGCGGCCCGGATGCTCGACCCGGCACTGCTGGCCACGAGCGCGACCGGCACCGTGGTCGTCCCCGCACGCTGACCCTCGCCGGTCTCCTTGTGGGACGCTCGGATACCTTCACCACTGTGCTGTTGCGCTGCCTGATCGCCCTGGTGAGCGGTGCTGTGCTGGCCGCAGCATTCGAGCCCATCGGGTGGTCTGTCCTGCTCGTGGTCGGCGTGGCCGGCCTGTTCGGTGCCGTACGAGGTCTGGGCCCGGGCCGAGCATGGCTTCCGGGGCTGCTGTTCGGCGCCTCGTTCTGCTATCTCGTGATGGTCTGGATGCGGCCCGTGGGCACGGATGCATGGCTGGCGATGAGCGGCGTGGAGGCGTTGTTCTTCGCCCCGCTGGGCTCGGCGCTCGCGGTCGCTCATCGCAGTCGCTGGTGGCCGGTGTGGTGCGCGGTCATGTGGACCGCCGTGGAGTCGGTGCGGGCTGTGTGGCCGTTCAGTGGCATGCCGTTCGGACGGCTGGCGTTCGCCACCGCCGACACCCTCTGGGAGGGCTGGTTGCCGTGGGTCGGCATGACCGGGGTGACCTTCATCGTGGCCCTCACGGCGGGCACGGCCCTGTGGCTCCTCCTCACCGCACGGCGCCGCCCGGCGCGCGCCACCGCGGTGGCGCTGCTGGCTGCGGCGCTGACCGCGAGCCTGCCCGTGGTCGGCTGGGACTTCCAGCCCGCGGGCAGCGCCACGGTGGCCGCGGTGCAGGGCAACGTGCCGGGGGACGGCACCGATGTGGTCGGCAACCATCGCCAGATCACCCAGGATCACGTTCGGCTGACCCACCAGCTCGCCGACGATGTGCGCGCGGGGGAGGTGGGTGAGCCGGACTTCGTGGTGTGGCCCGAGAACTCCACAGCGGTCGACCCCTTCACCGACGTGGAGACCAACCTCGCAATCCGCGGCGCCAGCGCGGCCGTGGATGTGCCACTCGTCGTCGGCGGGATGGTCGACGGCACCCACGAGCGGGAGATCCTCAACCAGAGCATCGTCTGGTACCCCGAACGCGGGGGCGGCGACCGCTACACCAAGATGCATCCCGTTCCGTACGGGGAGTACATCCCCTTCCGCACCAGTGGTCTCCTCCCGTCCGACTACGGTCGGCTGCGGGAGGTCGCGCGCGACATGTCGCGCGGTACGCGCACCGCACCGCTCCGCGTCGGCGACATCCAGGTCGCTGCAGGCATCTGCTTCGACGTGGCGTACGACGACGGGATCAGCCAGCAGGTGCGCTCGGGCGGTGAAATTGTCATGATCCAGACGAGCAACGCCATGTTCATCCACACCGGCCAGATCGACCAGCAGTTCGAGATCACCCGACTACGCGCCGTCGAGGCCAGCCGGTGGACCGTGGTCGCGGCGATCAACGGTGTGTCGGGGGTCATCGCGCCCACCGGCGAGGTCGTGGCGATGGCCGCGCCCAGGACCGCGGAAGTCCTCGTGGAGGAGGTCCAGCTCTCCTCGGCGGTCACTCCCGCGATGCGATTGGCGCCGTGGCTTCCCCGACTAGCGGTAGGTGTCGCGGTTGTTCACCTGCTGTGGGTGCTGGTCGCCTATCGTGTGCTGGCCCGGCGTCGCATCGGCGTGGGCACTTCCCCTGAGACTGGAGAGACGGTGAACGCGTGACGCGCTCAGACCTCGGCAGAGTGGTCATGGTCATTCCCACCTACAACGAGTCCGCGAACCTTGAGTGGATCGTGTCTCGTCTGCGGGCGGCGCACCCGGACGTGTTCGTGATGGTCGTTGACGACTCCAGCCCCGACGGCACGGGTGACATCGCCGACAGGCTTGCCGCGGCGGACGACCACGTGCAAGTGGTGCACCGCACGGAGAAGGCCGGCCTGGGGGCGGCCTACCTCCATGGTTTCGCGGTGGCCCTTGAGCAGGGCTTCGGGGTGATCGGTGAAATGGATGCCGACGGATCCCACCAGCCCGAGCAGTTGCACCGCCTCCTGGACCGGCTCGAGAGCGCAGACCTGGTGATTGGCTCCCGCTACGTACCCGGCGGGTCCGTGGTCAACTGGCCGCTGCACCGCCTGCTGCTCTCGCGCGGCGGCAACCTCTACGTACGCCTGCTGCTGGGCATGGACGTACGCGACGCGACAGCAGGGTTCCGGGTTTTCCGCCGGGCTACGCTGGAAGCGATCGACATCGCGTCGGTGGTTTCGGCCGGATACGTCTTCCAGACGGACATGGCCTATCGCACGGTGCGCGCGGGCCTGACGGTCGCGGAGGTGCCGATCGAGTTCATCGAGCGCGAGCGTGGGGAGTCCAAGATGAGCGGTCAGGTGGCCAGCGAGTCACTCAAGCGCATCACGGCGTGGGGGCTCTCTGAGCGCTGGCGACGTCTGCGCGGCGGGCGCTGAACGACATGACTGCGCGTCGCTGGTCGGGCCTGTTGGTCCTGCTCCTGCTGATCGTTCCCGTCGTCGAGATCTGGGTGATCGTCCAGGTCGGGCAGGGCATCGGCGTGGGGTGGACGGTGCTCCTGCTCGTGGCGTCTGGCGTCATCGGCTCCTGGCTGATCACGCGTGAGGGAAGCAAGGCGTGGCGCGCCCTGCGGACCTCCTTGGACGAGGGACGCATGCCGGCCCGCGAGCTCGCCGACGGCGTCCTCGTGGTGCTCGGAGGGGCGCTCATGCTCAGCCCTGGCTTCGTCACCGACGCCGTGGGCCTGCTGCTCGTGCTTCCCTTCACCCGACCGATTGCCCGCGCCGCCTTCACCGCCGTGCTGGCCCGCCGGCTCGTCGTGACCACCACAGCACGACGCCCTGGTCCCCCTGCCGATGGGGCAGTGGTCCAGGGCGAAGTGGTCGACTGAGGCCGACACCCTCTCGGGAAGGGTGCGGTCAACTCACCTTGCGCTTGCGCGCGTTGGCGCGGTGCAGGTGCGCGGGGCCGATCTCGCCGCCGCGCAGCAGCTCCAGGCGCTCCTTGAGGATGTCCTCCAGCTCGGTCTCCGAGCGGCGCTCCAGGAGCATGTCCCAGTGCGTACGGACCGGCTTCTCGGCCTTCTCCTCGGGCTCGATGCCAGCCGTGCTCAGGGCGTTGGCACCGCAGCGCGGGCACTCCCACTCTGCGGGCACGTCGGCCTCGACCGACATCGTGATCTCGAACTCGTGGTTGTTGGCGCAGCGGTAACCCACCTGCTGCCTCGCCGCGAACTCGATGCCGCGCTCGTCCTCAAAACTCTGGCCGCCCAGTCGCGCCCCACGTAGCGTGCGCTCCGCCACTGCCCACCTCCATGTTCGTGCTGTCCCGCTGTTCGGGAGGGTGACGGCAGAGCCCGGATGCCCCTTGCACGACTTGTGGTCGCGCCTTCACCGTCCAGCAACCTTCAACGTTAGCGGTCGGGCGAAGATTCCGACATTCCACGGATTGAGCGCGCGAGGGGGAGGAGATTCAGGACACAGTCTCGGAGTGCGCCAGCGCTGAGTCCTCGCTGACACGCGAACGGACGGGCAGCAGCAATAGCAGGCCCGCCAGCAGGACCACCAGGATCCCCAGAATGCCGAAGTACTGGGCGTCGTCGGGGTTGTCACTGGAGGTCAGAGCCGCTCCCACGGTGATGGCCAGGGCCCAGCTGGCGGGAGCCAGGAAGCTCACCGCGCGGCCAGTGGTCGCGTACAGGCCGAACACCTGACCCTCCTGGCCCTCGGGGATGAGCCGCGCCAGGAACGTCCGCGACGCAGACTGGGCCGGCCCCACGAAGATGCACAGGGTCAGACCGAAGATCCAGAAGATCGTCTTGCCGCCGTCGTGGAAGATGAACACGGCCGTGCCCGCCACCACCATGGAGACCAGCGCCACGACGATGACGCGCTTCGGGCCGATCTTGTCGTCGAGCACCCCGAAGCCGATCGTCGCAATGCCCGCGACCACGTTTGCGGCCACGCCGAAGATGATGACGCCGCCAGCGTCGAAGCCGAACGTGCCGGCCGCCAGGACTGCCCCGAAGGTGAACACGCCGGCGAGCCCGTCGCGGAAGACCGCTGAGGCCATCAGGAACTTCACGGTGTTGCGGTCCTGGCGCCACAGGTCGGCGATCGAGGCGAAAAGGCGTCGGTACGAGTCGACGATGCTGACGGACGCGGCCTTGCCGCCTGCCGCGTCCGGGCGATCGCGGAGCGTCACGATCACCGGCAGGGAGAAGATCAGGGTCCACACGGCACACACGAGCATCGTCACGCGTACGTCCAGGCCGTCGTCGCCGGTGACGCCGAACAGCCCGACCTCCGGGTTGATCAGGCCGAAGTACACCAGGAGCAACAGCACGATCCCGCCGAGGTAGCCCAGACCCCATCCCAGGCCAGACACGCGGCCCACCGTCTGGGGCGTCGAGATCTCGTTGAGCATCGCGTTGTAGTTGACCTGGGCGAACTCGAAGAAGATGTTGCCCGCTGCCAGCAGGAGCAGGCCGAGCCACAGGTAGGACTCGTCGGGCTTCACGAAGAACATGCCGGCCGAGATCACCACGACCAGAACGGTGTTGACCGCCAGCCAGAAGCCCCGCCGCCCGGATCGGTCGGCCCGCTGCCCGGTGATCGGGGCGAGCAGGGCGATGAGGACTCCGGCGCCCGCGAGCGCCCAGCCCAACTTGGTGTCCACGCCCGGCCCGAAGAGGGGTTCGCCAGCGTCATTCTCAGCCGTCAGGTAGACCGTGAAGACAAACGTGGTGATGACCGCGTTGAAGGCAGCGGAGCCCCAGTCCCACAGCCCCCATGCCCAGACCGGCCATCCGAAACGCTTCGCTGGCGCACCAGCGGCAGGGGCAGTCGTCTGCTCACTCATCGGGTCTCCTCCCACAGCCCGCGGGATCGCAGGACGTCCCTGAGTATGTCGGTACGGTCCGTCATGATCGCGTCGACACCACGGTCAACCAGGACGTTCATCTCGTCGCGGTCATCAATTGTCCACACGTGCACCTGGACCCCGTTGCGGTGAGCGCGCTTGACCAACCCCGGAGTGACGAGCCGCAGTCCGTTGTGGTGGTGGGGGATCTGCAGTGCCACCGGACGGCCCGGGGTGAGCCAGCGGGCGATGGTCGCCGTGGGGGAGAGCCGATAGGCGGCCACCTCCCAGGCGTGCGCCGACGTACGGACCAGGCCGCGCGTCAGCCGCCTGAAGTCGCGCAGCCGCGCCGAGGAGAAGGATGCCACCACGACCCGGTCGCTGGCCCCGCGCTCATCGAGGAAGTCGACCAGTGCCTGGACCGTGCCGGGTGACTTGAGGTCGATGTTGAAGTGGGCCTCGGGCAGCGCGTCGAAGAGCTCGGCCAGGGTCGGAATGGGCTCACTGCCCCCGATCCGGGCGGTGCTGACCTCCTCGGCCGTGAGGTCAGCGACCGCTCCGGTGCCGTCGCTGACACGGTCAAGGACATCGTCGTGGAACGCGAGCAACACACCGTCCCGCGTCACGTGGACGTCGGTCTCGAGGTGCCGATAGCCCAGCTCATAGGCGTGCGCGAAGGCCTTGACCGTGTTCTCGAGTCCCTCGATCTCGGGGTGGTGGGCGCCGCCGCGGTGGGCGTACGCCATGACGTGCCGTGGGTGGGGGGAAGCAGGTGTCGACCGGGTCACGCCGACAGTTCTACCTCAGAGGTCGCGTCCGGCCGCTGGTTGAGCCTGTCGAAACCACCCGCGCCTCTCAGATGTCGCGGAAGGTTTCGATGTTGGCGCCGAGGTCGTTGAGTCGCGCGGCGAGGTCCTCGTACCCACGGTGGATCACGTACGTGGACCGCAGCACCGACTGCCCCTTGGAGGCGAGCATGCACAGCAGGATCACGACGGCTGGACGCAGCGCCGGCGGGCAGACGATCTCAGCGCCCGAGAAGTGCGTGGGGCCCTCCACGAGCACGCGGTGCGGGTCGAGCAGCTTGACCTGCCCTCCGAGCTTGTTGAGCTCGGTGAGATAGATCGCCCTGTTCTCGTACACCCAGTCATGCAGCAGCGTCTGGCCGTCGGCCACTGCGGCGATGGCCGCGAAGAACGGCAGGTTGTCGATGTTGAGACCGGGGAACGGCATCGGGTGGATCTTGTCCAGCGGAGCCCGCAGAGTGCTGGGATGGGTGGTGATGTCGACCAGGCGCGTGTGCCCGTTCTCGGCCACGTACTCCGGCGTGCGCGAGTAGCGGAAACCCATCTCCTCCAACGTCGCCAGCTCGATCTCGAGGAACTCGATCGGGACGCGTCGGATGGTGATCTCGGAGTCCGTGACGATGGCCGCGGTCAGCAGCGACATCGCCTCGATCGGGTCCTCCGAGGGGGCGTAGTCGACATCCACGTCGATGTCGGCCAGGCCGGTGACGCGCAGCGTCGTGGTCCCGATGCCCTCGATCTGCACACCCAGCTTGCGCAGGTAGAAGCACAGGTCCTGGACCATGTAGTTGGACGATGCGTTGCGGATGGTGGTCGTGCCCGGATTGAGCGCGGCCGCCATGAGGGCGTTCTCGGTGACGGTGTCGCCACGCTCGGTGAGGACGATTGGCCGATCGGGCTCGACTGCCTCGTCGACGCTGGCGTGGTACATCCCGTCCGTGGCGACGACGTCGAGGCCGAAGGGCCGCAGCGCAGCCATGTGCGGCTCCACGGTCCGGGTGCCGAGGTTGCAGCCACCGGCGTACGGCAGGTCGAATCGGTCGACGCGGTGCAGCAGCGGGCCGAGGAACATGATCACCGAGCGGGTACGCCGCGCCGCGCCCTCGTCGATGTTGCTCAACTCGAGCTTGTCGGGAGGAATGATCTCCAGGTCGCCGTCCTCGCCCAGCCACCTCGTCTGCACGCCCAGCGAGCTGAGCACCTCGAGAAGCCGGTTGACCTCCTCGATGCGCGCGACCTTGCGCAGGGTCGTACGGCCGCGGTTGAGCAGCGATGCGCACAGCAGCGCGACGCCGGCGTTCTTGGACGTCTTGACGTCGATCGTGCCCGACAGCTTGGTCGGCCCGTGGATGCGCAGGTGCGTGGGGCCGGCGCCCAGTGCAACGATCTCGGAGTCGAGTGCCGCACCGATGCGCGCCAACATCTGGAGGGAGAGGTTCTGGTGACCCTTCTCGATCCGGTTGACCGCGCTCTGGCTCGTACTGAGCAGATCCGCGAGCTCCGTCTGGGTGAGGCCACGGTGCTTGCGTGCGTCCCGGATGAGGTTGCCGATCCGGCCTTGGTATTCAGCCATGTATGCCACGGTATCTCATATATGAGATACATCCGAACGGCGCGACACTACGACGGTACGCCTGTGCGGCTGTTGTGCAAACATCGACACATGCGCGCAACGGTTCTCCACGGTCCAGGTGACATTCGTGTCGAGGACGTTCCTGACCCTGTCATCTCCGAGCCCACCGATGCCGTGGTGCGCGTGGTCGCGGGGTGCGTCTGCGGCTCCGACCTGTGGCCCTACCGGGGTCTCAACCCTGCCGGGCCGCCGCGCACCATCGGCCACGAGTGCGTGGGCGTCGTGGAAGAGGTGGGGAGCGCGGTCACCACCGTGGGTGTGGGCGACTTCGTCGTCGTGCCGTTCTGCCACAGCGACAACACGTGCCCCCACTGTCAGGTGGGCGCCCACTCGGTGTGTGAGCACCTCGGCTTCACCGTCAGCGGCCAGGCTGAGTACGCACGGGTGACGCAGGCAGACGGCAGCCTCGTCAAGGTGAACGGAGACCCGACCCCCGCCGACCTGCCGGGCCTGCTCGCGCTGTCGGACGTGATGCCCACCGGGTGGCACGCGGCGATGGCGGCACGGGTGCGTCCGGGACAGGACCAGACCGTGGTGGTCGTGGGCGACGGGGCCGTGGGTCTGTGCGGCGTCCTCGCCGCCACCACGCTCGGTGCCGCGCGAGTGATCGTGATGTCACGCCACGCCTCCCGTCAGGCGGTGGCACGACAGTTCGGAGCCACGGACGTCGTGGCCGAGCGCGGCGACGACGCCGTGGCAGCCATCCGGGAGCTGACCGGGGGAGTGGGTGCAGACGCGGTGCTGGAATGTGTGGGCACCGGGGAGTCGATGCGCTCGGCCATCGAGTTCGCCCGACCCGGGGCGACGGTGGGCTTCGTCGGGGTCCCGCACGGGGTGGAGCTCGACGCCGAACGACTCTTCCGTCGCAACGTCGGCCTCGCGGGCGGCATGGCGCCGGTGCGGGCGTACCTGCCTGACCTGCTGCACCGCTTCGAGGAAGGCAGCCTCGATGCTGGCGCGGTCTTCGACCTGACGCTGCCCCTCGACGAGGCGGCCGAGGCCTACCGGGCCATGGACGAACGCCGCGCCATCAAAGCGCTGCTCACACCCTGATGGTCCTCGACCTGACCCGACAGCTCGCTCGGCGCCTCGCAGTTCGCGTCCAGCTGCTGGACCGGGCATGCGATCTCGACGTGGTCGGCCTGGCCGGCCATCTCGCGGGCATCCAGGTCGACCTCACCGAGGCCGTGGCCCGCAGCGCTGATCTGGTCGTACGGGCTCGCCTCGGCGCGGCGGCGCGCCCGGGCGACCTTGAGCGCGCTCAGGCCAACGGTGCTCTCTTCGAGCACCGCGCCCGGTTGTACCCAGCCCGTGACGTCACGCTCATGCGCGCCGACATGGAGTGCTGGCCGGGGCCGCGGCTGCGTCCGTGGCAGGACGCCTACGCAGCATGGGTCGACGACAACGACGCCTGTCGGCGCGACCTCATCGCCCACCTGCGTTCGGACGGCCCGCTGGCGGCTCGCGACCTGCCCGACACCTGTGTGAGGCCGTGGCGCTCCAGCGGGTGGACCCAGGGCAAGAACGTCATGAAGCTGCTGGAGCTCATGGAAGCCAGGGGAGAGGTCGCCGTCGTGGGCCGGGAGAGCCGCGAACGGGTGTGGGACCTGGCCGAGCGGGTGCACGCCGACCGCGCCCCCGTACCCGCCCCCGAGGCGCACCTCGAGTGGGCCCGACGGCGTCTGGCGGCGCTGGGCATCGCCCGTCCGAGGGCCCTCGAAGCAGACCTTGAGCCGTACGACGTCCGCGAGGTCGGGGTGAAGGCTCGCATCGCCGGTGTACGCGGGACCTGGCGCGTCGAGGAGTCGCTGCTGGCCGACCTCGATGACGGATGGGAGACGCCCAGGACTGCAGTGCTCTCCCCGCTCGACAGGCTCGTCTTCGATCGCAAGCGGACGCTGGAGATCTTCGAGTTCGACTACCAGTTGGAGATGTACAAACCACCGGCGCAGCGGCGGTGGGGCTACTGGGCCATGCCGGTGCTGCACGCCGACCGGCTCATCGGCAAGATCGATGCCACCGCAGACCGCGACGCGGGCGTACTGCATGTGGATGCCGTCCACGCGGATGGCGCATGGGACTCAGGCGTCACCGCCGCGGTGCATCGTGATCTGGCTGCGATGGCAGCCTGGCTCGGGCTGGAGGTGCGGCTCGGTCCTGACGTCACGCCCGGGCGATGATCTGGCCGTGCGGCACGACGTACCAACCGTCGGGGTCCTCGCTCCACCGTTGCCATGCCTGGGACAGGCGGGCCAGCTCCTGCTCGTCGCTGCGTGACTCGCGCAGGAGCTGCTCGGGGAACGATCCGACAAGGATGCGCCTGTGCCACATCCCGCCCCAGAACGCGCGATCCTCGTCGGTGGCGAAGCACCACACGGCGCCCGAGGCCTCCACCTGCGTGAAGCCCGCCGCACGGGTCCACGACAGCAGGCGCCGCCCGGCGTCCGGTTCGCCGCCGTTGGCGCGAGCCGCCTGCTGGTAGAGATCCATCCACCGATCCAGCTCCGGCAGCAGGGGGAACCACGCGAAGGCCGAGTAGTCGGAGTCCCGTACGGCCACGATGCCGCCGGGACGGCACACGCGTCGCATCTCGCGCAAGGCAGCGACCGGGTCTGCGACGTGCTGGAGGACCTGGTGGGCGTGGACGACATCGAAGGAGTCGTCCGGGAAGTCGAGTGCATGCACGTCACCCACGGCGTACGACAACTCCAGCCCGCGCGAGCGGGCCTCCGAGCGCGTCAGGTCCAGGGCCTCCTCGGTGATCTCCAGCGCCGTCACGTAGTCCGGTCCCACGATCTCGGCCAGATCCGCGGTGATGGTGCCCGGTCCGCTGCCGATGTCGAGCACCCGCATCTTCTGGCGCAGGTGAGGAAGCAGGTGTGGGGCGGAGTTCTCAGCCGTGCGCCACCGATGCGAGGCGAGGACCGCCTCGTGATGGCCGTGGGTGTACGTCTGCTCGGGGTCGCCCATGGTGTGAGGCTAGGTCTCCGACGCCGTGTCCCGCAGGTGTGTTCACAGGCTGGGAACCTTGTCGCCTCTGCGCGCGTTGATGAGCGAGCACGGGCGTCGCCACGCCTAGGCTGGACGCCCGCAGACACGAGGAGAGCACGTGAACCACCCCTCCCACGAGGCAGACCGCCACGACACGATCCGGGTCCAGGGCGCGCGTGAGAACAACCTCAGGGACATCAGCATCGACCTTCCCAAGCGGCGGCTGACCGTGTTCACCGGGGTGTCCGGTTCGGGGAAGTCCTCGCTCGTCTTCGCGACGATCGCCGCAGAGTCGCAGCGCATGATCAACGAGACCTACAGCGCCTTCGTGCAGGGGTTCATGCCCAGCCTCAACAGGCCCGAGGTCGACCACCTGTCCGGTCTCACCACGGCGATCATCGTGGACCAGGAACGTCTGGGGGCCAACGCGCGCTCCACCGTCGGCACGGTCACGGACGCGAACGCGATGCTCCGGACCCTGTTCAGCCGCATCGGCGATCCCTACATCGGTCCCGCCACGGCGTTCTCGTTCAACGTCCCCACCCGCCGCGCCGGTGGCGTGATGACGACGGAGAAGGCGGGAGGTCGCGTCGAGAAGAGCGTGGTCAAGAACGCCGTCTACCTCGGTGGCATGTGCCCCGAGTGCGAAGGGCGGGGGACGGTGTCCGCCCTCGACCTCACCCAGATCATCGATGAGTCGAAGTCCCTCGAAGAGGGAGCGATCCTCGTTCCCGGCTACACGGCCGACGGCTGGATGGTGGCTCCCTACAAGGTGCTGGTCCCCTCGGACAAGCCCATCAAGGACTTCACCAAGGCCCAGCGCGAACTGCTCCTGCACAGCGAGCCGCAGAAGGTGAAGGTCGAGAAGATCAATGTCACCACCGAGGGTCTGATCCCCAAGATCCGCAAGTCGATGTTCAGCAAGGACCCCGACTCGCTGCAGCCGCACATCAAGGCGTTCGTCGAGCGCGCAGCGGTCTTCGGCGAGTGCACCGCCTGCGGGGGCACCCGGCTCAACGAGGCGGCGTTGTCCTCCAAGATCCGGGGCAAGTCGATCGCCGACCTCACCGCGATGCAGATCACCGATCTCGCCGAGTGGGTACGCGAGCTCGACGACGACTCGGTGGGTCCGCTGCGCGACAACCTGTTGCACCTGTTCGACGCCTTCGTCTCGATCGGGCTGGGCTACCTGTCCCTCGATCGTTCGTCCGGCACGCTGTCGGGCGGTGAGGCGCAGCGTACGAAGATGATTCGCCATCTGGGTTCTGCCCTGACCGACGTCACCTACGTGTTCGATGAGCCCACCGTGGGCCTGCACCCGCACGACATCGACCGGATGAACAAGCTCCTGCTCGAGCTGCGGGACAAGGGCAACACCGTGCTCGTGGTCGAGCACAAGCCCGAGACGATCGCCATTGCGGACCACGTGGTCGACCTCGGGCCACTGGCCGGGTCCGGTGGTGGCGAGATCTGCTACGAGGGGACGTTGGAGGGGTTGCGCGAGGCGGACACCCTCACGGGCCGCCACCTGGCGTACCGGGCCGCACTCAAGGGCGAAGTGCGGGCCGCGAGCGGTCAGTTGGAGATCCGCGGCGCCTCCCAGCACAACCTCGTCGACGTCGATGTCGACGTCCCGCTCGGGGTGCTGTGCGTGGTGACCGGTGTCGCTGGCTCGGGCAAGAGCTCGCTGATCCACGGCGAGCTGGGCACGCGTGACGACGTGGTCGTCGTCGATCAGGGCGCGATCAAGGGGTCGCGGCGCAGCAACCCGGCGACGTACACCGGTCTCCTGGAGCCGATCCGCAAGGCGTTCGCCAAGGCGAACGGGGTCAAGCCTGCATTGTTCAGCGCCAACTCCGAGGGCGCCTGCGAGACCTGCAAGGGTGCGGGCCAGGTGTTCACTGAGCTGGGGTTCATGGAGACCGTTGCCACCCTGTGCGACGAGTGCGAAGGCAAGCGCTACAACGCATCCGTCCTCGAACTGACGTACGCAGGCCTCAACATCGCAGAGGTCCTCGACCTGCCGGTGGCAGAGGCGTACCGCTTCTTCGCTGACGGCGACGGCAAGCTGCCCGCTGCGGCCAAGATCCTCGAGCGGCTCGACGCCGTCGGTCTGGGCTATCTCAAGCTCGGCCAGCCTCTGAACACCCTCTCGGGCGGCGAGCGACAGCGGCTGAAGCTCGCCATGCACATGGGCGACAAGGGCGGCGTCTACATCCTCGATGAGCCCACGACCGGCCTGCACCTCGCGGACGTCGAGAACCTGCTGGTTCTGCTCGACTCGCTGGTGGACTCGGGCAAGTCAGTGATCGTGATTGAGCACCACCAAGCGGTCATGGCGCACGCCGACTGGATCATCGACCTGGGCCCAGGCGCGGGACATGACGGTGGACGAGTCGTCTTCGAAGGAACGCCGCACGATCTCGTCGCGAAGCGCAGCACCCTGACCGGCGAGCACCTGGCGGAGTACGTCGGCTCGTGATCGCGTGGGCGAGTCCGCTCCGGCAGGGTCAGCCGGGCGGGCTCGCCATCACCACGTCCGTGCTGTGCGGCGGATCGACCACCACGATCCCGTGTCGCTCGGCAACCTGGCGCGCGGGGGCGGGGGAGCGGTCGCCCGGGGGAAGTGGGGCCGGGGACCCAGCGGCCCCGAAGAGGGCGAGGTTGCGGGCCCGGCCGGGCGTGAAGCGCAAGGGAGCGAGCACGGCGCCGAAGCCAGCCGCGCGCAACATCGCAGCCCACGACTGGCTGAGGGAGTAGTCCTCGGTGCTCGCCAGTTCATTCGTCATCCTGAACAGGGCGGCGCGTGCCGAGGTGGCGTCGGCGGCGCGCACCTCGTGGGGGAGTGCCACGGTGGAGACCACCCGGCCACTCAGCAGGTCAGCATCCACCCAGCCCCGTCGCGCAGTCTCGGGACCGACCAGCTCGTTGATGGCACCACCGTCGGTGTTCGCGAGGTAGCACGTCCCTTCCGGGTGGACGAGGTCAAAGCGCCCGAGACCCTCGCTGCCAGGCAGGTACGAGGAGTACCACCACACGCCGCGGTCCGCCGAAGGCCGGTCCACGTGCTGCCTGTACCAGCGTGCTCCCGCGCGGAAGGTGCGTCGGGGGAAGTTGCGGTAGTTGGCCACCTCGCCGTCGGGCGGGCGCAGGGCCTGCGTCTGGCGCGGCACCCTCAGGCAGCCCAACGACGTGCGACGGCCTTCGCCAACGCCTGCGCCACCTGGAGGTCCTTGCCGGCCAGGAGCCAGTCCGCGACGCTCGCGTCGTCCAGTTCGACCAGGGGCGTGGTGAGCCAGGTGGCCACCGACCACGGGGGATTGCCGCGCAGCGTGCTCATCACCTCGACCAGGGCGGGGAGCACTGCCCCGTCCACGAACTGCCACGTGGGATAGATCCAGTGTCCGTCGCTCGTCTTCAGGGCCAGCACCGTCGCCCGCTTGCGCCGCTGCTCGACTGCCTGCTTCGAGATGGGTTCGCCGGCGGGGCCCGCCAGCACGACACACACGCCGGGCGTGTCGTAGAACAGCGGGCCCACCTGCTCGGCCATGACGTTGCCACGCTCGGCTGTGGGCACCACGGACACCATGCGCTCCGCCAGCACGGCCGGGTGCAGGGCCTGCGCCCCCTCGATCAACGACCGCAGGGAGCGCTCGTCAAGGCGTGCCTCGAGCTCGTCCAGCAGCGCACGCCGGTAGGCCGCAGGCGAGGACTCCGGCGCTTGTGTCCGGGGGAGCGGCTGGGCTCGATCGCGGCTCTCGCGTGCTGCGCGCGATGTCATTGCGCTTCACCTCCGGTCAAGTTGGTCAAGCCAAGTCTAGCGGCCATGCCGCACCTGAAGTCAAGTGGGTCAAGCCGTCGTCGAGTGGTCAGGGTCGGATTGTGCTCACGTCGATGACGCACCGGTAGCGCACCTGGCCTGCGACGACCCGCTCGTACGCGGCATCGACCTCGCCGGCATCGATGACCTCGATGTCGGCGCCGATGCCGTGCTCGGCACAGAAGGCGAGCATCTCGACAGTCTCGGCGATTCCACCGATGTTGGACCCTGCCAGGATCTTGCTGGTGCCGACGAGACGGCCGGGACGGACGCGGTACGGCTGGGTCGGCAGCCCGACGTTCACCACGGCTCCGCGCGGCTTGGCGATGGCGAGGTACGCCTCGATGTCCAGGTCCGCGGACACGGTGTTGAGGACCAGATCGAAGTGGTTGCGACGCGCGCGGAGCGCGGCCGGGTCGGATGTCGCCACGTGCTCGACAGCACCGAGGGCCAAGGAGTCGGCCCGCTTGGCGTCCGTGCGCGACATCACGGTCACCTCGGCGCCCATCGCCACGGCGAGCTTGACCGCCATGTGCCCCAGTCCGCCGAGGCCCACGACTGCAACCCGGGCGCCGGGGCCCACGCCGAACCGCTTCAACGGGGAGTAGGTGGTGATCCCAGCGCACAGCAGGGGAGCGGCCGCGTCCAACGAGATCCCGTCGGGGATCGGACAGACGAAGCGCT
Source organism: Actinomycetes bacterium (assembly GCA_023460975.1). Taxonomy (GTDB): domain Bacteria; phylum Actinomycetota; class Actinomycetes; order Propionibacteriales; family Nocardioidaceae; genus Nocardioides. The sequence continues at coordinate 69,915 of JAEWOG010000092.1, read as the reverse complement.
CTGACACGACCACCGCACGCGAGTACCCGCCCAGTGTGGGCACCCCGTCATATCCGCGACCGTTGTAGGTCATCACGGCGCCGCGCACGCAGTGCTGCTCGAACCCGTCGGCGCAGAACTCGCACTCGCCGCAACTGTCGACCATGCATCCCACGCCCACCCGGTCGCCGACCTTCACGCCCGCCACCAGGTCGCCGACCTCGGTCACGACGCCCGCGATCTCGTGGCCGGGCACCATCGGGAAGATGGCGCTTCCCCATTCCTCCCGCACCTGGTGGATGTCGCTGTGGCAGATGCCCGCGTACTCGATGTCGATCGCCACATCGTTGCGGCCCAGGTCACGCCGCTCGATGAACTGGGCTCGGAAGGGGGCGCCGGGGGAGTCCGCCACGAGGGCCGGGGTCTGTGTGGTCATGGGCCCAACCTAACGAGGATCCTCGTCGCCATCCGCGGTGACTGCGTGTTCCCAGCACGCAGCCACCGCGCCCCGTCACAGCATTCGTACGAAGACCGGCTTGCTGCACTTCGACCTGAAGCAGGCTCGGTACCACCGCGAGCCGCCGTGGATGCTCTCGGAGTGCGAGAAGCGACCGCGCGAGTTGGCACGGGTGCGGGACTCAACGTGCCAGCCGCGTGAGGCGCCGCGCGTCTTCTGCCAGATCACGACCTTGCCGGAACGCCCGGGCTTCAGCTTGCCCTTGAGCCGCACGTACCCCCACTTGCGCACCACGCGAGGGCCGGCCTTCAGGACGACTTTGCGGACCTTCTTGTTGCCCGCACCCGAACCTCCGCCACCCGTGCTGGGAGGCGGGGGTGCCGTCGCCGTCGTCCCCAGGGACGACGGCGGCGAGACCGTGATGCGGTAGCGCGACCCGGTGCTGCCGGTGATCGCGAGACGGAAGGTGCGGTCGTACGAGGCGGTGTCGGTCGATTCCGTGTCCGATTCGCCAGCCGAGGCCGCGAGGTCGGACAACGACGAGGTGGACGAGTCAACGTCCACGGATCCATTCGCCACGGACAGCGTCACGTTGGCGGCAGCGGCCGCTTTCAGGTCGAAGAACAGGTTGTCGACGTCGTTCGAGGTGTCGATCACGCCCTCGTACGACGTGTCGCCCACGAGGGGCCCAGTGGCCTGCGACTCGAGATCATCGGGCTCGGCCAGCGGGACCACGGGCAGCTGCGTCGGCGGGTTCGGGTCCACCGCATCCGTAGTGCCGCCCGTGGAACCCTGGATCTGCAATTGGTAGTTGCAGCCAGCTACGCCGCCGTAGACGGCGACCCTCACATACTCCGTAGGACCACCCATGACACCCGGGGTGGTCAGCGTGCCGCTGTCGACATCGTCCAGGTACAGGGTGTCGAGTCCGCCCACCCTGATGATGGTGTCGAGATAGGTGTTGCAACCGGTGCGGGCTGCGTACAGGCGGATCTGACGCTGGGGTCGCAACCCGAGCCAGAAGTAGTCGACGTCGCCGCTCACGTTGGTGGTCCCGCTGAGTCCCTCGACGTTGGCGGTGACCGTGGTCTGGAAGATCGTGTCGTTCGGCTCGAGTTCCGCGGCGGGTGCGGCCATCGCCGCCGGAGCCAACGCGACGGACACGGGTACGGTCAGCAGGGCAGCGAGCAACCCGAGGACGAGCCCCGAGGGCGTGAACGAGTTCTTCATCGGACACCTTGTCGTGAGGCAGTGATGCCGTTGAAGCGTCCCCCACACGGGTCCTCGATGGGGCCTCGTTTCTGAGCTCGTACCGCCAGAAACGTGACTCGCGGGCCTCAATGGCCCTTGCTCAGAGCAACGCTGTCGCGACCATCGGCAGCGTGATGCACGCGACCAGCAGCACCATGATGCCGATGAGTACGCCGACGCCCTTCGCCGGCTGTGGGACATGCCCGATGTTGCCGGTCGTGAACTGGTGCACCGGGGCGCGGTAGAAGACGGGCACCTGTTGCCCAGCGGCGACGTCGACCATGAGGTCGGCCTGGCCGTAGCGTCGCATCCACTCGCCGTGGACGTGGACGTGGTGTCGTCCCGGGATCACCGGAATGGAGTTGAATCCGTACTGCACTGGCACGGGGCGCCCGTCGAGCACCACGCTGGGCGTGTTGATGTTCGACGTCAGCACGCTGCCTTGGATGGTCAGCGCGAGGAAGCCGGGCGGAGGAAGCGCCGACCCTGGATGCGGCGGGGTCCCGGGCTGATGTGGCGCAGGCGTGGGTGGCTGGGGGTCGCCGTACGGCGGGAAGCCCGGGACAGACATGAGAACTCCTGCAGGTGTCGGTGGCAACGATCAGTCCTTACCCACTCGCGCATCGTCCACACACCCGCAAGTAACGCGCGTTAATCGCGTACTGCCCATGCGTCATGGCGCGGCGGAAGGGGCCGGGACAGCGCGGAGGTTCGTCTGGGGTTCTCCCACGACAGACACCCGATAATCTATATTATGTCACTCATTAGTCTGCATATTGCATCAGATGAATCATTCGCGTTCGACTGATCCACTGCCCCACTCGCAGCACTGAACCTAAGCCTGACCTGGGAAAACGCAGCACCGCCGGTTGTCGCGACGGCGTCAGGCATGCGCGGAAGCATGCACAGGATTAGGCGTTGCCCAGTCACCGCGACACGCCGTTGACCAGCACAAACACGAGACGAGTCTCATCGGATGCATCATGGAATCACTGGATGAAACAGCTTCTCTGGAGGATTCGATGCAGGTTGATGGCTCTGGACGCGTCCGCCTCGTCGAGGCTGTGCCCGTCCTTCGCCCCGACGAGCAGGTGCTCCAGAAGATGCTCGAGGGCTGGCGCAACCAACAACTGTCACGCAACCTGCAGTTCGCGACGATCGAACAGCGGCTGCGCATGGTGGAGCGCTTCATGGCCCACGTCAACGAAGACCCGTGGAACTGGACGCCAGCGCACGTCGAGGAGTTCTCGGCGGACCTGCGCACCCAGAAGCACATTGCGCACTCGACGCTGCGGGGCTATCACTCCGCCTTGCGTGCCTTCACCAGCTACATCAGCAACCCCGACTACGGGTTCGATGTGGTCTGCGAGCGCTACTTCGGCACCCACCCGGCGCAGGTGTTCTTCGACTGGAACACCGCTCCCCACGTCCAGGAGTACGACGGACGCCCGAAGAAGCGTCCCTACACCCGGGACGAGATCAGTCAACTCTTCGACCACGCCGACGACGAGGTTGAACGGATCGGCAAGTCGGGCCGCAAGGGCTGGCAGGCCGCGTACCGGGACGCGGTCATGATGAAGATCGCGTACGGCTACGGACTGCGGTTCAACGAGCTGCGGCACCTACAAACGGTCGACTTCGCCCGCAACCCACACGCCCGCGAGTTCGGCGCGTTCGGCGTCTGCAAGGTCCGCTACGGCAAGGCGAAACGGTCCTCGCCACACAAGCCGCGGAGCGTGCTCACCGTCTGGCGGTGGACGCCCGGCATCATCGAGGACTGGCTCGCCAACGGCCGCGGTGATCCGGACACCCTGGACCTCTTCCCCAGCGAACGCGGCGGACTTGTTGTCGAGTCGACTCTGATCCGACGGGTCCGGCGCTACTGCGAGGAGCTGGGATTCTCCGATGGCCTCGATCTCCACTCCTTCCGTCGCTCGTACGCCACGCACCTGCTCGAGGCTGGTTGGGACCCCCGCTTCGTGCAGGACCAGATGGGCCACGAGCACGGGGCAACCACAGGCATCTACCACTTCGTCTCCGACGAGTTCCGGCGCTCCACGCTCAGGGCCGCTTTGGACCGTACGGTGAAGGAAGCCATGGCCCGCAAGACCGAGGACGGCACATCATGAAGCGCAAAGTCGACTACACGTGGCGCCTGGCCGAGCTGATGGCCGCCCGCGGCCTGCACAACACCACGGATCTCATCCCTCTGCTCGCCGAGCGAGACATCAATCTGTCTCGACCGCAGGTGTACCGGCTGGTGAACCAGCGGCCGGAGCGCGTCTCCCTGATGTTGATCGCGGCGCTGTGCGACATCTTCGAGTGCGAGTCGACGGACCTGTTCACGACAACGGCGACCGAGGTACGCGTGCGCAAGACCGGTACCGCTTCCCCGCCGAACGTCGTCTCGCTCGACCGCAGCGTGCGGCCGCGGCGCGCAAACATCCTCGACGAGTAGCGTCAAGAGCATTGATGGATCCGAAGCCGACGGGCCTCTCCCCTCGCTCGACCGTCCAAGGCCGTCCGCGCGCGATGAGCGCTCGCGACGATCCGTGTGCTCGCTGCGGCCGGAACATCCCCAGACTCGCAGCCAACTGGCCAGAAGGCCGACTCTGCAACATCTGCTACTACGACGCCGTGCACACCCGCGGAACCTGCCCAGAGTGCCTCCAGGATCGGCTCCTTCCGGGCCTGCGCGCCGCCGATCGCCAGCCGATCTGCTCGACCTGCGCTGAGATCCCCGTCGACTTCCACTGCGAGCGCTGCGATGTCGAAGCAGCGCGACATCGCGGACGGCTCTGCGTCCGCTGCGCACTCCGCGACGACATCCACGGGCTGCTCGGTGGCGTGCCAAGCGATCCCGCACTGCTCGGCCTGGTCGATGCTCTCTGCGCGTCGGACAGACCCGAGTCGATCCTCGTTTGGAAGCGGTCGGCCAAGGTCCAGGAGCTGCTTCGCGGGCTCGGTAACGGCGCCATCGCCGCGTCGCACGAGGGTCTCGACTCCATGCCCGGCAAGCCCACCGAGCATCTTCGGGCGCTCATGCAGCACCACGGTCTACTCCCCCCTCGCGACCCCTACCTACCGCGCTTCGAGCAATGGATCGACGCCAAGCTCGACGGACTCCCCGACGAGGTACGGCAGCCGGTTCAGCACTTCGCCACGTGGCACCACCTGCGGCGCATCCGCGCCAAAGCTGGGGCTGGCGGAGCTACTCGCGGCCCGGTCCACTCCGCGAAGCAGGAGATCACCGAGACCGTGAAGTTCCTGGTGTGGCTGAACGAGACCTACCAGCGCACCGCAGCCACCTGCACTCAGCAGGACGCCGACGAGTGGCTCGCGACCGGACCGACGACGCGCAGCGCGATCAGAACGTTCTTCGTCGTCGCGAAGAAGGCCCGCCTCAACACCGCGGTGACGATCCAGCACCGATCAGCCAAGTCCAGCCCGTCACTGAGTCAGGATCAGCGGCTTGCCTGGATCCACGAACTCCTCACCGGCACCAGCGAGTCACTCCCCTACCGGGTCGCGGGAATGCTCCTGCTGCTCTACGCGCAGCCGCTCGTCAAGGTCGTCACGTTTCAGACCACCGTCGTCGACGACGCCGACTCCGGCATGAGCATCACGCTCGGCACACACCCGACTGACGTCCCCGAGCCGTTCGCGTCCCTGCTGCGTGAACACCTCGCCGCGCGGCCGAACCTCCGTACAGGCGCTGGGCCTGACAGCCCCTGGCTGTTCCCCAGCACACTCGCCGGCCGTCACCTGCACCCCAACACCGTGATGGACCGGCTCCGCGACCTAGGCGTCAACCTCCTCGGCGCCCGCAACCGGGCGATCGGAGAACTCGTGCTCGAATGCCCTCCCTCGCTGGTCGCCGAGGCCCTCGGATACAGCCCCCAGGTTGCCTTCCTGCACGCCGAGAAGGCTGCCGAAACTTGGGCGCGATATGCCGGCCGTTCCGTCAGGTCCCCATGAGTTCCCGCGAGTGGCCGGTGGCTTCTTGATCATGATCAGGTGGCGGTCCCAGCAGGCCTTGAAGCGCTGAGTGATTGGCCAAGGCGCGGCGTGCGCGATGCAGCCGCACGCGGGGCCGTGCCGGGTCGTATGCGGAGGACCACAGCAGCTTCGTTGATCTGGAGTTGCTCCCATTCGGTGAGCCGAATCAACTCCCGGTCCGTTTCACTTAGCGAGGCCAGTGCTTCGCGGACTGCCGGGCCCCAGACGGAGCCATCATTGCTCGACATGTGTGCCGTCGGTTCAAGGAACCGGGCGTGCTCGTCCTCGGCGAGCCGTCGCTGCCGGTCGGCCCGCTCGTCGGCAAGCATCAGTCGTCGTGCTGTGCCGAACAGCGCGCCGGTGGACACCGTTGCGCGCTCGTCGGGCGGTGCGTCGGAGTATAGGTCCTTGACCTCCCAAGACAGGGCCCGGTCGCGAGCCTGGCTCGACGGAAATTCGATGTCGGTCGTCACCTCGTCGAGAACCGTCGCGAAGTCGGGAGCAGCAGGATCGAGCCGCTCTCCGAGCCCTCCGAGTTCGACGTCTTCCGCATCGACTGGACCGCGTCCGGTGTGCGCACTGAATACTCCCGCCGTGGCGGCACCCGCGCCCCCGACCGCACCGATCGCGACTGCCCCTGCCAAAACACCGTCCATCGGGAGCGACGAGGTCTCGCGGCCATCGGGGTGGCAGCGATTTGGTGCCACAACTCCCCCGCTCACGAGTTGTGAACTCAGGCACCTCGGGCGCGGCTTCGCGGACTGCGTCGCCGTGACGCTCCGACCAGTGCTGCCTACTGTCGCTCCGGATCATGTCTCTTCCTCGAAAGATGCTTGCACCCTGATGTGCCGGCGCGTTACATCCCCCGTGATTGTGTCAACTCCTTCAAGGACCACCGTGACGGTCCGATCCAGGACCACCCGGGTCTTGGCGTGGGCCGCGGCGACTTGATTCCCAACCCCTGAGGTGCCGACACAGACGACGTTCCCGGCGTCATCCAGGGCGACTAGGATTAGCTGCAAACCAGCTAGCAGTGGTCCGCCCGCCTCTGTCGGTTCCCAGTTCAGGGTGAGGATGTTGCCCCCGTCGGGGCGATCGTTCAGGAGGGGGGATCTCGATGACGGTTCGGCGGTCCAGTACCTCGCTTTTGGTACTTGTGTCACTGGTCGCGATGCCTCTGGCTGGCTGCACTGGTGGGTGTTCAGAGGACAGTACGCAGGATGTGGTCGAGCTCTGGATGCCTGATTCTTGGGTCACGAGCGGAGTAAGGGCAGAACTGGAGTTGTGTCAGTCGGGGCGGTGTTCGTCCACCCAGGCGCCGGTCACTTCAGAAGAGGTCGAAGTTGCCTTCAGCGATTTCGGCCCGGATGCCGACGTCGATGCGCCCGGGACGTTAGATATCGTCGTGTCTGGGGCTGACGGACTCGTCCTTGGCGAGCGGACCCTCGATGTCGACTTTGAGCGTCGTGCCACGAACCCGGGCTGCGACCGGGTGATGTTCATGGATGCCGACTTGCGCTGAGTCGAGTCGAGTCGAGCATACGACCCGGCGGACATCTCAGGCAGAAGCGTTGAGGACGACAATCTCTTCGGTGGGGCCCAGGCAGTCCTCGGGGATCGGCGGGATGCCAGAAGGCAGTGGGGGGGAGTAGAACCCGCCACCGAGTGACACTTGATCACCCAGGCTGAGTTCCTCCCCGCTCGGCAGTTCGATCGCCTCTCCGGATGAGGTCGTACCGCTCGGGAACACCACGGGGTACGACACATCTTCCACCTTCACACCCACGCACGAGCCGGACGCCGCGAGCGTCCCACTGACTAGTGCGTCGGATCTGCCGCCGAGGCTTCCGCTACGCACTAGGATTTGAGCGCGTCGGTTCTCGTCCGGGATGGCGATCGACAGTAAGTCTGACGAGCTGGGAGGTGTGGCCTCCGGCTCTTCACTGGTGGGCCCGGAGGTGGAGCACGCCGAGTAGAGTGTTGCGAAGGCGACGGCCCCAACCAAGCGATACAACCGCATCACCCGGTCCGAAGTCTCAGTTCCATGTTTGCGAGCACGTTGTATAAGGGAGTGAACTGGGACCGGTTACGTGGGAATGCGAAGTGAACGCCGGAATGGACCCCATAGGCCGTGGATCCGTAGTACCAAGGGCCACCGCTGTCGCCGTTGTCGGTGGGGTGGGTGTCCATGGAAACGAGATTGCAATAGTTGTCGCGGCACGTGAAAGTGTCGCGGACGTTGTCGCACGAGTTGCCTGTGGCGCGGCCGAACACGCAAAGACGCTGGTCCTGCGTGGGTGTCCCGCGGCCTGTCACCGTCCGGTAGTTCCCGACGCCGTAGTAGAACTCGTTGCCGACACTTTCGCTACTGCTCATGTACTGGACGTCGCCGCCGTTGAGGTCGATGCGGCTGCGCCAGGTGAGAACGGAACGCCCGCTGTACGACATCGAGTTGGGACAATGCTCAGCGGTCACCAGGCCCTTCTGGGTGCTGTTCACTTTCTCGACGGGCCATCCTGAGGTGCAAGCGAAGCTGGATGACGACGACCCACCAAGTAGAGCACCGCCCCGGATGACCTCGTCGCCGACTTCCTTGTCGTACACCGCCGTGACGTTCACGGGAATGTCCGCGGTGTCGTCGACGAGGGACTCCGCTGCCTTGGTGCTGGCGGCGAGTGACTCCTCGATGTTTGCGGCGAGTTCGGGTCCTTCAGCAGGTGACTCGCTAGGGGCGAGGTAGACGGTGGCAACGACGGCCTGTGCTTCCTCGTCGTACTCGGTGCTGACTGAGCGCAACGATGCCTGACTACGCACGGCGAAGTGTGCAGACTCCACGGCCTGTTCAACGTCTTGCTGGCTGTACTTTGCATCACCCTCCAGGGTCACGGCAACAGGCAAGCCGCTCACCAGGCCCGCCGCCGTCGGTGGGATCGGACCGGTGAATCGGATGAGCCCACCGATAGTGCCTCCCTGGTTCATGCGTGCCTCGGCGAACGAATCGGGGAAGGCGGAGCGCATCTGTTCTGCCACTGCACCGAACGCGACCTGCCAGCCGTAGCGGGCTGTCGCCTCGCTCCGGCTAATGCCCTCGCTCTCAGCGATGATCGCAAGGTCCTCGCGCTCTGCAAGCGAGACTGGGATCCTTGAGATCTTCGCCGCAACGACCTGCGTCATCTTCGTCGTTTCGGGGACGGTGGTCCCGTCCTGATTCTGTCCATGAGCAGAAACCGACGGCGCCACGGCCACCAGACCTACTGCCAGACACCATGCGCTTACGACTCCGAGACGTCGAGACATGTCAATTCGGTCCTTCGGTTGGCCCGGACTGCGTCCCGGCTAGTCGAGTTGAGATGGCCACATCGTGCCCGTCTTCCGAGTGCTCGCGCAAGGCTCATCAGGTGAACATCATTCGTGGTAGTCGGGAGGCGACCGGCTGCTTGATCACGTGCGGCACGAACTCACGGTGCGCTTCGCGCTCGTGTTACACGCGTTGTGGAGACATGTCTTGAGCCATCCCCCGAATTGCCACTCGCCGACTCGCCCCTGGGGGACATCAATGGGAATGGCCGCAGCAGCCACCGGCGGGCACCAAGGGGATCGCTGCCGTCGCGGGGCGCACCCTCGTGGGACGACGGGAATACGCCTGCAGTTGATACGCAGGCTGTCCAGTAATGCGTACGGTGGCCTGCCGAATCGCCTGCACCCCGCCGCCCCACAACCCCTCACGCCACGCAAAGAACGCCCCGGTTGCCCTCTGGGTCCGCCACCACGACCAGCCCCGGCGCACCGCTGTCGTCCACGACGCGGCCGCCCGCGGCCACGACGGCCGCGATGCGCTCCTGCGCAACGTCGGCGGCGACGTACACCTCCACATGGAAGCGCTGCGCTGCACCGTCCTCGGGAGCCTTGCCGAACCACAAGTTGGGCACCCCGTGGGCGTCGCGGATCTCGTCGCTCGGCGTGCCGAGACCCTGGGACGAAGGATCGCCCTGACTGCCGTCGGATCCGCGCGAAGACCGAGGGAGGTCGCAATCTGGGAGATCTCGCGCGCCAACTCCACGTCCACGTGCGTGGGCCAGGCAACCACGTACTCAGTGCCGTCGTCGTCGCGGTAGATCGCGTCATCGGTGATGAGTTTGAGGTCGACGTATCCCGGCCCCATGCTCACGCGGGGATGGTGATGACATCGACTCCCCGCTTCCTCGACTGCGCCCAAGAATCGGACGCCCTGCGCGAAATCCTCGATCACGAAGCGCGCATGCAAGCCCTGAGCGAGTTTGCGCCAGTCGGCGAGGTTGGCTTCTGCAATCTGTTCACTCGGCAGCATGTCCATGCGCGACCACGCTACCGGGCAGCGGCCGCAGCCAGTTGGTCGCTGAACACGTCCGTCACGGCGTCGCGCCTGCCCGCTCGGCGATGGCCTCGAAGACGTCCCAATCGCACGCCCACTCCGTTCCGGGGCGCGGCCAGTGGATCGCGACGTCAGTGATGCCGATCTCCGCATACCTGCCTGCGAGGTCGTCGAACGCATCGACCGACTCGACCCATGGCTCTCCCGTGAAGCCGGTGAGCAGCAACTTCGGCATCGATGTCACGTTGCGTCCTGCGGGCGCCCCCACCTCCTCCAGGCGCCGTACGGTCGCACGCACCTCTTCGTACGCGCCTGCGCCCGGTGTGGTGGGGTTGGCGATCCACGCGTGGCCGAACCGCACAGCCAGGGCCATGCCCCGGGGTCCGTTCCCCGCGACATAGAACGGTGGGCGGCGCTGAACGAGGCCGTCGGCGACGGTCACGTCCACGGCCGAGAAGTGCTCGCCCGCGGCCGTGGTCGGGGACTGCGTGAGCAGCAGGTCAAGGTGCTCCACCCACTCCTCGAAGCGACTGGCCCGCTCGCGAGGAGACCACGCATGCCCGAGCACATCGCCATCCGATGTGTGATCCGATCCCCCGGCGCCGAGCCCCAGCGTGAGCCGCCCTTGCGAGATCCGGTCCACAGTCCGGGCAGCGGCGGCGGTGGGCAACGGTTGGCGGAAGTTGGGTGTGCTCACCAACGTCCCCAGGCGCATGTGGGTGGTGAGCGCCGCGGCGGCCGCGAGGCTTGCGTACGCCTCGTCCCACGGACGATGTCCCCGCCAGGCGAGGTGGTCGTAGATCCACGCGGTCTCGAAGCCCATCTCCTCGGCGCGGCGCCACTGCTCCCCCATCAGTGGCCAGTCGTCGATCGGCCACATCACGACGCTCAACTGCACGGGCGAATTCATCCCACGTTTGTACCAGCCCGACTACGGCACCCGGCGCTCCCACACGATCACTCCCCTACCATCGAGCCATGCTGAAGCGAGCCAGTGCGTCCGCCGCACTCCTGCTGTCCTTGACCGCCCTCGCCGCGTGCGGCAGCGAAAGCGCGGACAAGGAGTCCAACGCTGCCGACTCCGATGCCACGACCGTCTCCTGCGAATACCCCGCGGCCGGCGAGGCCGCTCGCGACGTCGACGCCCCTCCGGCCGAGGCGATCGCCGAAGGCGAGGCGACCGTCGTGGTCGACACGACGCAGGGCGAGATCGGTCTCACCTTGGACCGGGAGTCAGCGCCGTGCACGGTGAACAGCTTCGTCTCCCTGGCCGAGCAGGGCTTCTACGACGACACTCCCTGCCCGCGACTGGGCAACCAGCCCGGCTTCGCCATCCTCCAGTGCGGCGACCCGACGGGAACCGGCTCCGGCGGCCCCGGCTACTCCTTCGACGACGAGCTCTCGGGCAAGGAGACCTACGAGGCCGGCACGATCGCGATGGCCAACGCCGGCGCCAACACCAACGGCTCCCAGTTCTTCTTCATCTTCGAGGACTCGCAGTTCCCGCCGAACTACACGGTCCTGGGCAGCATCGACGAGGCGGGCCTCGAGGTGTTGCGCACCGTCGCAGAAGCGGGCGACGACGGCTCCCATCCGGCCGGTGGCGGCGCGCCGCTGACTCCCCTCGACATCACCTCGATCACCGTTTCCTGACCCACCCGACACACTCGGGCTCAGGTCGCGGGCCACCCGATGCCGGTCCGCGTCGCGCTCACCTGCCACAGTGCGCGCGCGAGGCCGGCATCCCTCGCATCGTCCGATCGCCCCACGAGGGTGGGGCGACCGCGCAATTCGAAGGGCCCGGCCGGTCCGACATACGAGTTGCCAGGCACATCGCGCGTCGCGGCGTACAGCACGCAGTTCGCACCACCCTCGGGACTCATGCCGACGAAGCTGTTGCCCACCGCCGCCAACGCGTTGAACGGGCCACTGTGCGTGTTCCTCATGATCTTGGTGGCGGTGTAGCCCGGATGCGCGCCGACCGCCCGTACGACGCTCCCCCGCTCCTGCAGCCGACGATCCAGTTCGGAGAGGAAGAGCAGGCAGGCGAGCTTGGAGTTCGCGTACGCCCGGTAGCCCGAGTACGCGCCCCCTGCCAGGTCCAGGTTGCCCACATCGAGAGCGGCACTCTTGTGTGCTTGGGAACCCAGCACCACGACGCGATCACGCAGCCGGTCCAGCAGCAGGAGGGTGAGCGCATAGTGCCCCAGGTGGTTGGTCGCCATCTGGAGCTCGAACCCGTCCGCCGAGCGCTGCTCAGGCAGCCCGAGCACGCCCGCGTTGTTGATCAGCACATCGACGTGACCGGTCTGGTCGGCGAAGGCGCGTACGGAGGCCAAGGAGGAGACGTCGAGCGGCCGCACGACGGTGTCACCGCGCATCTGCGCAGCAGCGGCCTCTCCGCGCGACACGTCCCGCACGGCGAGGATCACGTGTGCCCCGGCCTCTGCCAACGCCTGGGCAGTGCAGAATCCAATGCCCGCGCTGGCGCCCGTCACGACGTAGGTCCGGCCGGACTGGTCCGGCATGCTCACGTAGGGAGAACGGCGCTCTCGGCGAGTCGACTGGCTGCTCATCCGGGCACAGTAAGGCCCGGCGAAGTCCGCGTACACGGTTCGCCGGGCCTCGTATCACCCTGTGGGCCGGTTCAGCGACGACGGTGTCGCGAACCGGCGGACATCAGCGCTCTGCGCGACGCTGGGCGCGACGTGCGCGCCGGGCCTCGCTGCGGGCCAACTGAGCCTCCCGCACCAACACCCGATCCTGCGCCGCGTGGGCGCGGTGGTCCACAAGACGGTAGGCAACGTGCAGCTGCGTGTCCATGGAGGCATTCCTTCCGGGGCATCACTCGGCCCCTCGATCTAGTAAGTGGTACTGCACCTTTGCAGCACTTACATTCTAGGGTTCTCAAGCCGGGGCGAGCCCGTCCTGGACGACGTGATCTCCCCCACCATCCAGTGGCTCGCGACCGGTGCCTCTACCCTGACCGGATGGACGCCGACCCGCTCCCCCGCAGGCCGGGCCCCACGACCCGGGTTCGTACGACACGACACCACGCGCAGGGCCTCTCGCGCCGAGAGGACCGTGTCGTCACGGAGGAGCCGCTCGAGATCCGTGTGGCCGCTGCCGGGACCGCCGCCCAACGGGTGTGGGTGACGATGCGTACCCCGGGGAACGACTTCGACCTCGCCGCCGGCTTCCTCGTCAATGAGGGACTCCTCGCGCCACGCGACATCTCGACCGTCGCCTACTGCACCGACTCCGACCTGGCTCCTCACGAGGAGTTCAACGTGGTCACCGTCACCACCGACGTGAGCCTCACCGTCCCGTCGCGAGCACCTCGCCTCAGCACGGGCTCGAGTGCATGCGGAGTGTGCGGGAAGGACTCACTCGATGAGGCACTCGCGACGCGGGCGGCGCCCGCCTGGTCCGGCCCACCGCTGGTCGCGGACGTGGTCCGAGCACTCCCCGCAGCGATGAGTGGTGGCCAGCGGCTCTTCGAGAGCACGGGCGGCGCCCACGCTGCGGCACTGGTCGAGGCGGATGGCCGGATCCTGCTCGTTCGTGAAGACGTCGGCCGCCACAACGCGGTCGACAAGGCTGTCGGGGCCAGAGTGCTGGCGGGGCAGTCGCCAGCCGTCGCAGCGATCGCCGTGAGCGGGCGAGCCGGCTTTGAGCTGGTTCAGAAGGCGGTGGCCTCCGGCTGCGGCGCTCTGGTCTCTGTCGGGGCCCCGACCAGTCTTGCCGTCGATCTCGCCCAGCGCGCGGGGTTGGCGTTGTGGGGTTTCACGAGTTCGTCGCGCACGGTCCAGTACGCCTGAGGCCACCCGCGCGGCGTGGGTCACCACACCTGTCAGTGGGCCCGACTAGGTTCCTCGTGTGCGCATTCTCCACACCTCCGACTGGCATCTGGGCCGGTCCTTCCACCGCGAAGGGCTCCTGACGCACCAGGCTGCCTTCGTCGACCACCTTCTCGAGGTGGTCGAGTCGGAGTCCGTCGACGTCGTGGTGGTGGCGGGCGACGTCTACGACCGCGCTCTACCGCCAGTGGATGCCGTGCACCTGGCCGACGAAACGTTCGCCCGCCTGGCAGCGTCCCGAGCTCGAATCGTGGTCAGCAGCGGCAACCACGACTCGGCCCAACGTCTGGGATTCGGGTCCCGCCTCATCGATGCCGCGGGGGTGCACTTCCGCACCGATCACCGCAGCGTCGGGAGCCCCGTGGTCATCGCCGATGCCCACGGCGACGTGGCGTTCCACGCCCTGCCCTATCTGGACCCCTCAGCGCTGCTCCAGCCATGGGATCTTCCCGCGCGCAGCCATGAGGCGGCGCTCGCCGTCGCCATGCGGCGGGTCCAACACGATCTGGCGACTCGAGGACCACACGTGCGCTCCGTCGTGCTGGCACACGCGTTCGTGGCTGGCGCCCAGCCCTCGGAGTCAGAGCGCGACATCAGCGTCGGAGGCGTGTCGCGGGTTCCGACCGGTCTCTTCGACGGCATCGACTACACGGCGCTCGGACATCTCCACGGGCCGCACGTTCTCGATGACGCCCTGAGATACAGCGGATCACCCCTGGCCTATTCCTTCTCCGAAGCCGAGCAGGTCAAGGGGATGTGGCTCGTGGATCTCGGCCCAGACGGCCGGAGCACGACCACGTGGATCGATGCCCCGGTCCCACGGCGACTCCGCCGACTGCGGGGCACACTCGACGACCTGCTCTCGGACGAGACTCTGGCCGCCCACGCTGACGACTGGATCCAGGCGACCTTGATCGATCACCCGCGTCCCCCACACGCGATGGAGCGCTTGAGGCGTCGTTTCCCCCACACTCTCGTGCTGCAGTTCGAGACTCCGGTCCTGTCCGAGGTGGCCGTTCCGATGGCGCCTGCGCGCGGGCTGGACGACCACGAGATCACTCTGGAGTTCGTCCGCGACCTGCGTGGTGCGCCCGCTCTTCCAGCCGAGTCCGACCTGTTGCGGGCTGCGGTGGACGCGTGTTGTGAGGACCCCGATCTCGACACCGTGGTCGGGGGCGCCCGGTGAGGCTCCACTCGCTCTCGATCACTGCGTTCGGCCCATTCGCCGAGACGAGCACCGTCGACTTCGACTCCCTGTGCGACGCCGGTCTCTTCCTCCTCAGCGGCCCCACTGGGTCAGGCAAGTCGAGCGTCCTCGACGCCGTCTGCTTCGCCCTCTATGGCGACGTGCCCGGGGATCGTGGTGACGCGCGTCGACTGCGGTGCGATCAGTCGCCCCCGACGGTCGCCCCGCGCGTCGTCCTCGAGGCCACGCTCGCCGGACGGCGATTCTCGATCGACCGGTCGCCGGCGTGGACGCGTCCCAAGCGGCGCGGCGCGGGCACGACCTCAGAGCAGGCCCGAGTCGCCATCAGCGAGCTGGTCGGCGAGGAGTGGCTCGTACGCTCGACCCGCCTCGACGAGACGGGGCATCTCGTCACCGACCTGCTTGGCCTGACGATGAGTCAGTTCTGCCAAGTCGCACTGCTGCCACAAGGACAGTTCCAAGCCTTCCTGCGCGCCAAGTCCGAGACCCGTCAGGCGCTGTTGCAGCGCGTGTTCAGGACGGGGCGCTTTGAGAAGGTCGAGCGCTGGCTTCGCGAACACCGCACCCAGCTGCGCCATCAGAGCACAGAGTGCACGCACCGGGTGTCGACTGTCGTGAGCCGGTTGAGTGAGACGACGGGCCTGGATGAGCCGACCGACTGGACCGACGAGCTCGATGCGCCCGCGATCCTGGACGACTGGGCTGCCCGAGCACTCGAGGACGCCACCGCGACTCTGTCGCGGGCCACCCAACGCCTGGAGGTCGCAAGGACGGCCGCTGAGAACGCTGAACGGACCCTGGCGGATGCCACCGATCTGCGCCGTCGCGTCCTGCGACTCCAAGAGGCCGCTGCCCAGCACGCCGCCCTGTCCGAGCACAGCGGCGAGCACAGCTCGAGGCAGCACCGTCTCGACGCAGCCCAGCGGGCTGCACCCCTCAACGCCCTGCTCGTGCACGCGGAGAGAGCCGAGGCTCGGCGCGACCGCACAGCGGACGTGCACGCCGCAGCATCCCAGCGGTGGCACGGTTCCCTCGCACACGCGCATCGCCCTGAGGCCGAAGCACACCGGGACGTACTCCTCACGGAGCAGGCCGAAGTGGCGCGACTCGCCCAGCGGCTGGAGGCGCTCGGAGACTGGCAGCAAGAGATCACGAGTGTCGACGACTCGCTCGCTCAGCTCACACGAGCCACGGACACCCTCGGCGACGACCTGACAGCGCTCCCCCAGCAGCTCAGCATCGCTCGCACAGAAGTCGAAGCAGCGCGCGCGGCCAGCCAACAGATCCCCGACCTTGCGCGCAACGCCGACGTCGCGCAAGTGCGGACCCGTCAGGCTGCCGAGGCGCAGCGTCTCTCGGATGCCTTGGCCCAGGCCCGTCTCGACGCCGCTGCCTCGACCGAGGCCCTCCACGCGGCCAAAGAGCACTGGCTCGACCTGCGAGAGCTGCGTCTGGAGGGCATGGCCGCGGAGATCGCCAGCGCCCTGGTGGTCGGTGAGGACTGTCCGGTCTGCGGGTCCCTCGACCACCCGCAGCCCGCTCGCGCACCGCTCAACCACACCGACGCGGCAACCGAGGCCGATGCCCGCAAACGTCTGGACGACCTGGAGTCGCAGCATCTGGCGCGCACCGAGCACGTACGGTCCCTGTCAGTGAAGCTGGCCACCGCCAGAGCCGGCGCCGGTGACGTCGACGAACTCCCAGCGCTGCTCGTGACCACCCAACGCTCACTGGACGCTGCTCGCCGGGCCGCGACGGATCTCCCTCGAGCTCTCCACCGGTTCGAGCAGCTCGAGGCGCGCGAGCACGAACTGCGCACCCGCCTCGCCCACGCCGGCCAGGAGCACGCCGCGCTCTCCACCAACCGGGCTCTGTTGGTCTCCACCATCGAGCAGGCCGAGAGCGAGGTCCAGGCATTCCTCGACCGCACCGGGTCTCCGGATCTGGTCGAGGCCCGTCGCGTGACGGAGGCATCGCTCGCCCTGGTCGACGAGGTGCTGCGAGCAGCAGCCGACCACGACGCGGCCCTTGAAGCACACCGGCAGGCGGAGAGCGAGCTGTCGCGGGCTCTCACCCAGCACGGCTTCGCCGATCTCGACGGAGCGCGAGAGGTCATGCTTGACCCCGCCGAGCTCGCCGAACTCCGTGCCGCGGTGGACGAGCACAACGCGCGCCTGGCCGGGGTGCGCGCGACGTTGATGGATCCAGAGCTCTTCGGTCTCGATGACGTCTCGCCCCCCGACCTCCCACCGTTGAGCGCTGCCCATGAGCGCGCTCGTGGAGACCTCCAGTCCGCGGCGGCCCAAGCGGCATCCGCGGGCCAGCGTCACGCCCGCACCAGCGTGCTGAGCAGCGAACTGGGCGAGGCCACGCGCGCATGGCGGCCTGTGCGCGATGCGTACGAGACAGCAGTGGAGGTCTCTTCCTTCGCAGAGGGCAAGCACCCTGACAACCGGTTGCAGATGAGGTTGTCCGCCTATGTGCTGGCGCACCGCCTGGGGCAGGTCGTCGACGCGGCAAACCTGCGGCTGCGTCGCATGAGCGACCAGCGCTACACACTCGAGCACTCGGGACGTCGCGGCGCTGGTGAGCAGCGCGGCGGCCTCAGCCTCCTCATCCGGGACGCCTGGTCCGGCGAGTCCCGGGACCCCGTGACGCTGTCGGGAGGCGAGACCTTCGTGGTGTCGCTCGCTCTCGCCCTGGGCCTGGCCGACGTGATCACCCACGAGGCCGGCGGAGCCGACCTCGACACGCTCTTCGTCGATGAGGGTTTCGGAAGTCTCGACGCCGACACCCTCGACGACGTGCTCGACACCCTGGACGGACTGCGCGACGGCGGGCGCGTCGTGGGCGTGGTGAGCCACGTCCCGGAGATGCAGACCAGGATCCCGGCTCAACTTCGCGTGTCCAAAGCGCGCACCGGTTCGACACTCGCGCACACGACAGCGTGACCCGCCCGCCAGGGTGCCTCGCCGCACGTGTGCGGGGGCGTTAGGTTGGGCGGCATGACTGATGCCCGGCTGGATCCCACGTTCAGTGAACTTCCCCACCGGCAACTCGGAGACATCGCCCTGAGGCGCTGTGAGGAGTTGGGGGCGGCGCACGCCGAGTTTCGGTTCGAACGCATCGACCACCAATATCTGGCCGCCCGGGACGGGGTGCTGCAGACCTCGGCGGACAGCCAGGTGCTCGGTTTCTCCGTTCGGGTCATCCACGGCGGCGCATGGGGGTTTGCGGCGGCGGTACGACTCACCCACGAGGAGGCCATCCGCGTGGCCGAACAGGCGGTGGGGGTGGCACGGGTCGCCGCAGCGATGACCCGTACGCCGGTCGAGTTGGCCCCGGAGCCCGTCCACGACGACGTCACCTGGGTGTCTGCGTACGAGGTGAATCCGCTCCACGTGCCCACCTCGGACAAGGCCGCCCTGCTCGTGGACTGGACGAATCGACTGTGCGACAGCGCCCACGTCGACCACGCCACCTCCTTCTTGCAGCAGGTCCAGGAGAACAAGTACTACGCCGATCTGAGCGGCACGCGCACGACGCAGCAGCGAGTACGCCTCCAGCCCGGCTTCGAGGCGAGCGCCACGGATCCGGGCACGGGAATCTTCGACTCGATGGCCTCCATTGCCCCTCCCGTGGGCCGCGGCTGGGAGTACGTCTCCGGCAGCGGCTGGGACTTCGACGCCGAGTTGGCCGCGACACCTGCCCTGCTCGCCGAGAAGCTGCGCGCGCCCTCGATCAAGGCAGGCAGCTACGACCTGGTCATCGACCCCAGCAACCTGTGGCTGACCATTCATGAGTCCATCGGCCACGCCACGGAGCTGGACCGGGCGTTGGGCTACGAGGCCAACTACGCAGGCACCTCGTTCGCCACCTACGACAAGCTCGGAACGCTCCAGTACGGTTCGCCGGTCATGAACGTGACCGGCGATCGGACGGTCGAGCACGGGCTCGCGAGCATCGGGTGGGACGACGAGGGAGTCCAGACCCAGCAGTGGGACATCATCCGCGACGGCGTGCTGGTGGGCTACCAGCTCGACCGGCCCATGGGGCACATGAAGCCCGAGCTCAATGAGGGACGCTCCAACGGGTGTGCCTACGCCGACTCCCCCGGCCACATCCCGATCCAACGGATGGCCAACGTCTCGCTGCAACCAGACCCGAAGGGTCCCGGCACCGAGGGCCTCATCTCGCGCGTCGAGCGCGGGATCTACATCGTGGGCGACAAGTCGTGGTCCATCGACATGCAGCGCTTCAACTTCCAGTTCACCGGGCAGCGCTTCTACATGATCGAGAACGGTCAACTCACCCATCAGGTGCGTGACCTGGCCTACCAGGCGACCACGACGGACTTCTGGAACTCGATGGAGGCAGTGGGCGGCCCCGACACCTACCTCCTCGGTGGCGCGTTCAACTGCGGCAAGGCACAGCCCGGGCAGGTGGCGGCCGTGAGCCACGGCTGCCCGAGCGCACTCTTCCGCGACGTCACCATCCTCAACACCCTCGAAGAGGCAGGCCACTGATGACCCTCTCCCCCCAGTCCTTGCTCGAGCACGCGCTCGCGACCACCACGAGTGATGACTGCATCGCGCTGGCGCGCGCATCCACGGGCGCGAACCTGCGGTGGGCCAACAACACCCTGACCACCAACGGGGTCATGACGGCTCTCGAGATCACCGTCATCACGTTCGTGGCCTCCGGCGACGGTGTGGCCACGGCATCGGTGTCGGGAAGCGCCACCACCCCCGAGCAGGTCACCACGCTGGTCAAGGCGGCGGATGCGGCGGCCCGAGCAGCGGAACCGGCGGAAGACGCGGCGGAGTTGGTGGCCGGGACGGAGTCGGCAGACTTCGCGCTCCCACCCGGCGAAACTGGCATCGAGGTCTTCGGCGCCTTCGCGGGGGCGCTGGGCGAAGAGTTCGTACGCGCTGAGCGTGAGGATCGAATCCTGTACGGCTTCGTCTCCCACGAGATGTGCACGACCTACCTCGCCTCGTCCCGGGGCCTCAGGCTCCGTCACGTGCAACCGACCGGGCACTACGCGTGCACCGGGAAGGACTCCGCCCTCACCCGCAGCGCCTGGGCAGGTGGTGCAACCCGCGACTTCGCCGACGTGGACGCTGCGGCGATGGCCGAGGACGTACGCACGCGCCTGAGCTGGGCTGAGCGTCGCGTGGATCTGCCTGCTGGCCGCTACGACACGATCCTGCCGCCCACGGCGGTGGCGGACCTCATGATCGACGCCTACTGGGGCGCAGGGGCTCGTGTGGCCCATGACGGTGAGTCCGTCTACAGCAAGCGAGGCGGCGGCACGCGGATCGGCGAGCAGATCGTGAGCCGGGGGGTCAACCTGTACTCCGACCCCGCCCACCCGGGGCTCGAGGCCGCTGGTTTTGTGACTGCGGAGGCCTCCGACAACACCGACTCGGTCTTTGACAACGGCCTCTCGGTGGGGCGCACGGATTGGATCCGTGACGGGGAACTGACGTCGCTGATCCAGACCCGCTTCTCGGCGGGCCTCACCGGCCAGGAGGTCACTCCTGGCATCGACAACCTGATCCTGTCGGTCGACGGCGCGGCCGGCGACGTCACCGACCTCGTCGCCCGAACCGAGCGCGGACTCCTGCTGACATGCCTGTGGTACATCCGTGAGGTCGACCCGCAGTCCATGCTCCTGACCGGCCTGACCCGCGACGGGGTCTACCTCGTGGAGGATGGCGAGATCACGGGCGCGGTCAACAACTTCCGGTGGAACGAGAGCCCCGTCGATCTGCTCAACCGCTTCACGGAGGCCTCGGCCACCGTGCCGAGCTTCAGTCGGGAGTGGGGGGACGACTACTTCTCCCGCACCGCCACCCCCGCCCTGCGAGTGCCCGACTTCAACATGTCGAGCGTCTCGCAGGGCGTGTGACGCCACCACAACTGGTTGAGCCCGGGGAGCTGGTTGAGCCTGTCGAAACCAAGCCCCCGCGGTTGAGCCGTTGGAGCTGGTTGAGCCAGTCCAAACCCAGCCCCCGCGGCCTCACCTCACTCGGCGAACGCCTCCAGCGGCGGGCATGAGCACACGAGGTTGCGGTCCCCATATGCCTGGTCAATGCGTGCGACCGGCGGCCAGTACTTGTCCACGGTGATGCCTGCCGGGAACACGGCCTCCTCGCGGCTGTAGGGGTGCTCCCACTCCCCCACCAATGCGCGCGCGGTGTGGGGGGCGTGACGCAGCGGGGACTCCTCGGGGGTCCACTCCCCTGCTTCGACGCGGGCGATCTCAGCGCGGATGGCGATCATCGCGTCGCAGAACCGGTCGATCTCGCCCAGGTCCTCGGACTCGGTCGGCTCGACCATGAGTGTGCCCGCCACGGGGAACGACATGGTCGGTGCGTGGAAGCCGTAGTCCACCAGACGCTTGGCCACGTCGTCGACGCTGACGCCGCTCGCCTTCGTGAGGGGGCGCAGGTCGAGGATGCACTCGTGAGCCACGTGACCGCCGTGACCTCGGTACAGCACCGGGAAGTGTGGCTCCAACCGGTGCGCGATGTAGTTGGCCGACAGCACGGCGACGGCCGTCGCGCGACGCAACCCGGTGGAGCCCATCATGCGGATGTAGGCCCAGGAGATCGGCAGGATTCCCGCGGAGCCGTACGGTGCCGCGGAGATCGGCCCGATGCCCTCGCGCTTGTCCGGGTCCGGGTGCTGGGCGTGGCTGGGCAGGAACGGCGCCAGGTGGGACCGTACGGCCACCGGGCCCACCCCGGGACCGCCCCCGCCGTGCGGGATGCAGAACGTCTTGTGCAGGTTCAGGTGCGACACGTCGCCACCGAACTCACCGGGACGGGCGAATCCGACGAGGGCATTCAGGTTGGCGCCATCGACGTAGACCTGCCCGCCGTGGCCGTGGACCATCTCGCACAGCTCGGTGATGGTGTCCTCGTACGCTCCATGGGTCGAGGGGTAGGTCACCATGATGCCCGCGAGCGTCTCGGCGTGCGCCTCGCACTTGGCGCGCAGGTCCTCGAGGTCGACGGACCCGTCCGGCCCGGAGGCGACCACGACGACCTTCATGCCGGCCATGACGGCCGACGCGGCGTTCGTCCCGTGTGCCGAGGAAGGGATCAGACAGACATCACGCTGCTCCTGCCCGCGGGAGCGGTGGTAGCCGCGGATGGCGAGCAGCCCGGCGAGCTCGCCCTGCGATCCGGCGTTGGGCTGGATGGAGACGCGGTCGTAGCCGGTCACGGTGGCCAGCCACCCTTCGAGCTGCTCGACGAGCTCGCGGTAGCCCGCCGCGTCCCCCGCGGGGACGAACGGGTGGAGGTCCGCGAAGCCCGGCAGGCTCACGGGCTCCATCTCCGTGGTCGCATTCAGCTTCATCGTGCATGACCCCAGCGGGATCATGCCTCGGTCGAGCGCATAGTCACGCCCCGACAGGGCGCTGAGGTAGCGCAGCATCTGCGTTTCGCTGTGGTGGGAGTTGAACACCTCGTGGGTCAGGAAGTCGCTCGTGCGCAGGAGGGCCCCGGGAAGATGGTCACCGCCCGGGAGTTCATCGAGCGGGGTGACGTTGAACGCCTTGAGCAGCGCCATGACGGTCGCATCGCTCGTGCACTCCGACGTCGAGATGCCCACGCGGTTCTCGTCGATCAGACGCAGGTAGAGCCCGAGGACGCGCGCAGCGTCCACGATCTCGCGTGCCCGACCAGGAACCGCCACGCAGAGCGTGTCGAAGAACTCTTCGTGCTCCATCTCCAGGCCCGCTGCGCGCAACTGCGCGGCAACCGACACCGCGTGGGCGTGGGTGCGGCGTGCGATCGTCCGCAGGCCTTCGGGACCGTGGTAGACGGCGTACATGGAGGCCACGACAGCCAGCAGGACCTGCGCCGTACAGATGTTGGAGGTCGCCTTGTCTCGACGGATGTGCTGCTCACGCGTCTGCAGCGCGAGCCGGTACGCGGGGCGCCCCTCGGCGTCGACGGAGACCCCCACGAGGCGGCCCGGAAGGTGACGCTCCAGGCCGGCGGCGACGGACATGTACCCAGCGTGCGGCCCGCCGTAGAACAGCGGAACGCCGAAGCGCTGCGAGGAACCGACGGCCACGTCGGCGCCCAATGTGCCGGGCGACTCGAGCAGGGTCAGTGCCAGCAGATCAGCCGCCACGACGGCGAGGCCGCCCTGGGCATGCGTCTGCTCGATGACGGCGCGCGGGTCCCAGACGCGACCGCTGGCACCCGGGTACTGCACCAGAACGCCGCAGACCTCCCCCTGGGGCAACGCACCGGCAGCGAGGTCGGCGACCAGCACCTGGACGCCCATCGCCTCCGCGCGCGTCCGGACGACGTCAATCGTCTGGGGAAGTGCGTCGGCATCGATGACGAACGGCCCGCTCGCGTTGCGCTTGGCTCGCCGTACGAGAGTCATCGCCTCGGCGGCGGCGGTGCTCTCGTCCAGGAGCGACGCGTTGGCCGTCGGGAGCCCAGTGAGGTCACCGATGACCGTCTGGAAGTTCAGCAGGGCCTCCAGGCGCCCCTGGGAGATCTCGGGCTGGTACGGGGTGTAGGCCGTGTACCAACTGGGGTCTTCCAGCACGTTGCGGCGGATCACGGCCGGGGTGATGGTGCCGTGGTAGCCGAGACCGATCATCGCCTCGCCCGGGTGATTGAGTCCGGCAAGGCGTCGCAACTCGCGGGCAGTCACGGACTCCGTCGCGGGCTCCGGAAGGCGGTCGTAGCCGTCGGCACGGATCGCCGGCGGCAGCGCGGCGTCCATCAGACTGTCCAGGCTCTCATGGCCAATGGCCGCCAACATCGTGGCGATGTCGAGGTCGCGCGGGCCGATGTGGCGCTCCACGAAGGGGCCGAGGTGGGACGGGTCGCTCATGGAAGGGCTCCTGCAGAATCGCGGACCCTCCCCCTCTGTCGGGCCCGTGCCCTTCAGAGATGCCTGCCCCGCGCGGTCCGGGTGCCTGAGAGGTTCCGGGGAGGAATTGCCCCTTCGGCGCCACGCACGTGCCTCGTTGCACGCCGCGAACTCTCCCGCGCGGGATCGTCAGCGCGCCCAGTCTAGCCACGAAGGGCCACAACGAACGAGCACGCCACCCGGTCCTGGACCGGATGGCGTGCTCGGGAGAGTCAGTGGCTGCGCTCAGCCAGCGGTGCGACGGGCCCGGCGGGCGGCGAGTTCGTCGCCTTCGACAGGCTCCCCCGGCGCTGCGGCCGTACGCTCGCTCGGCAGGTCGGACAGCGTCCCCTCGATCTCGCGCCAGACACCACCGATCGCGATGCCGAACACGCCCTGTCCGCCCTGCAGGAGGTCGATGACCTCGTCGTTGCTGGTGCACTCGTAGACGCTCGCGCCATCACTCATCAAGGTGACGCGGGTCAGGTCGTCGGTCCCCCGCTCACGCAGGTGCGCGACAGCGGTGCGGATCTGCTGGAGCGAGATGCCCGCGTCGAGCAGGCGCTTGACGACCTTGAGAAGGAGGATGTCGCGGAACGAGTACAGGCGCTGCGAGCCGGATCCGGCCGCACCGCGCACGCTCGGCTCCACCAGGCCCGTACGAGCCCAGTAGTCGAGCTGGCGGTAGGTGATGCCGGCCGCGTTGCACGCAGTGGGACCGCGGTATCCGGTGTCACTGGGCAGCGGCGACACGTCGTCGGTGAACAGCAATCCCTGCTCGCCGGCACGTTCAGCGGCCTCGGCCTGACCTGACTCAGCCTGGCCCTTCTCATTCTCGATAACGCCCACGCGACCCTCCAAGGTCCTACTCCGTTGTGCGTAACTCCCGAGGGGGGAAGAAGAGGCAGCGCGGAGTCGTGGTCCGCACCACATCAGTGGAGTTACAACAGAGACAGTTCACGGTAAGGCCCCCGCCCCCGGTGGTCAATCCAACTCGCCGCGTGTCGCAACCCTCAACCTCGACTTGAGGGTGAGTGTGACGGGTGTGGTCAGTGGGACTCGAAATCTTCGGGAGTGACGTGGTCGAGGAACTCCCGGAACTTCTCCACCTCGTCCTCCTGCTCGGCAGGAACAGCCAGGCCAGCCTCGTCCAGCACGTCCTCGCTGCACACGATCCGGGTGCCCGTGCGCAACGCCAGGGCGATGGAGTCCGACGGCCGAGCGCTCACTTGCGCCCCGGAGTCAAAGATCAGCTCCGCGTAGAAGATGCCGTCCTTCATGTCGACGATGCGCACCTCATCGAGCCCCTGCCCGGTCGCCTCGAGCACGTCCCTCATCAGGTCGTGGGTCAAGGGGCGCGGCGGCACCACGCCCTGCTGGGCGAACGCAATCGCAGTCGCTTCCACCGCGCCGATCCAGATCGGCAGGTAGCGCTCCCCCGAGGCCTCCCGCAGGAGCACGATCGGTTGATTGGACGGCATCTCGACGCGCACGCCGACGACATCTAGTTCGCGCACGCCTTCACCCTACTCCCGGAACTGGAAGGCTCAACCGCGCTGCAGCCCGACCTTCACCAGGGTCGCGTGCAGCTTGAGCATGAGGGCAGCCATTTCGTTGCGGACGTCCTCAGCCCGTCCTTCGGCGGCCGCATCGCGCCCACCTCGCAGCGGCGCGACCGCCTGCTGCACGAGGCCGACCTCACGGTCGGCTGCGACCTTGAACGAGCGCAGGTGCCGCGGCTCGAGACCGTACGTGCTCAGCTCACGGGCAGCGGTGGCAACGAGCAGGGCATCCGGGTCGTACGGATGTGACCCCGCCCGGGGTTGCACCAGGCCGTTGCCCTCCAGCTCGCCCAGGAACTCGTCGCTGATCTCGGCGATCTTGCACAGCTCTCGCCGCGAGAGCCGTACGTCGCTGCGGTGACGAAACGACTCCGCGGAAGGCACGCCGTCGGGAGCCAGGGCCACCTTGGGAACGGTGGGCACGACGGGGTCGACCGCCGGGGGCTCCAGGCCACGGTCGATGGCGTCCAGGTGCTCACGGATCACCTTGAGCGGCAGGAAGTGGTCCCGCTGCATGCGAGCCACGTACCGAAGACGATCGACGTCGCCCTGCGAGAACTTCCTGTAGCCGGCAGCCGTCCGCTCGGGGCACACCAGCCCCTCGGCCTCCCAGAACCGGATCTTGGGGATGGTCACGCCCGGGAACTCAGCGCGCAGGAGCTCCAGCACCTGCCCGATGTTCATCCGCGGCTGACCGGCCCCCGAAAGGCTCTGGCCCGTCGTGGCAGACACGCGTCAGTGACCCTCGTGGCTCGAGAAGAAGACCAGACGGTACTTGCCGATCTGGACTTCGTCGCCGTCGGTCAGGTCCACGGAGTCGATCCGGTCGCGATTGACGTAGGTACCGTTCAGGCTGCCCACGTCGCTGACGGTGAACGTGTCTCCCGAGCGCCGGAACTCCGCGTGCCGACGTGACACCGTCACGTCGTCCAGGAAGATCTCGCTCTCGGGGTGGCGACCCGCCCCGATGGTGTCGGCATCGAGCAGGAAGCGACTCCCTGCACTCGGGCCACGCTGCACCACCAACAGGGCGTGCCCCGTGGGCAGCGCGTCGACGGCAGCCGCATCGACCGGACTCAACTGCCGGTCGGAGGTGTCCGCCCGCTCCGGCGCACCGAAGGTGATCGTCGTGGTGGACTCGACTGCGGGCTCGTCGGCCACGAGCAGTCGAGTGCCGCACTGGGCGCAGAACCGGGCGTCGTCCGGGTTCTGCTTGCCACATGCGGTGCAGAACGGCATGGAAGCCCCTTCCTCGTCCGGGTCTCAACTCTCGTGTGAGAGATGAGATTGATGTGATCCGAACCTATCAGTCGCTCGGTGACGTCCGCGCCCCGAATCGACAAACGGCGCCCACCACCAAGGGTGGGCGCCGCGTCGACTGCTTCAGGACTCCAGACCCGCGCCGTACGCAGCCGCGTCGAGCAGTGCGTCGACCGCGCCAGCGTCGGTGGGAACGATCTCGAACAGCCAGCCCCCGCCGTACGGGTCGTTGTTGACGAGCTCAGGCGTGGCATCCAGCGCCTCGTTGATCGCCACCACCTGGCCACTCACCGGCGCGTAGATGTCGCTGACCGACTTGGTCGACTCCAACTCGCCGCAGGCAGCGCCGGCCTCAACCGCATCGCCGGACTGGGGCAGCTGCACGTACACGATGTCGCCCAGGGCGTCCTGCGCGAAGTCGGTGATGCCCACGCGGACGGAGCCGGCGGCCTCACCCGGGACGCGAACCCACTCGTGCTCGGCGGTGTACTTCAGGTCTTCTGGAAACACGCTCAACTCCTGCTGGTGCGCCACGGACTGGGAGGCGCCCGGTGGGGCGCCGTCGGGACGGAACGTTACTCGCCGTCGTCGATCGACGCATGGGGCATCCGGGCTGCCTCGCGGATGCTCTCGATCTGGAGCTGGTTGACCTGCTCGATCGTCACGGTCGCGCCGTCATCCTCCAGCCCATCGACTGGACCATCGGTCAGACGCAGGGCCGTCTCCATCACGTGCGGGTCACCGATGGCCTCGATCACGTACGGGGCATTGAGCAGCACCCCGTCGAGCTCCAACCCGATGGTGGAGCTGTTGAAGCTGCTCTGCGCCACGACCCGGATCTCGTCGTTGAACTCGATGGACTCTGCCCCCGCCGTACGCAGTTCCTGCACCGTGTCCAGCAACGACGACAGGCTGACGGGCCCCACGCCGGGAGTGATCGTGATCCGCACTCCGGGCCCTTGGACCGCCACCTGCCCCGACAGGATGTTGAGCGCACGCAACCGCTGCTGCGCTTCCTCGAGCGCCGTCGTACGGGCTGAGGAACGGTTCTTGAGTCGCGCCTGGGTGCGTTCGAGGCGCGCAATCTCGTCGCGCGCACGCTCGGCGGTTCCGGTGAGACCGTCCAACACCTCGATCAGTTGGTTCTCACGCAGCCCCGAGTACGCATCGTCGGCGGCCTCGTCCTTCATCTGCACGATGCCGGCGAATCCCACGATCGCCAGCAGCACCCCGACCACGATCTGGGAGCGGGACGGCTTCAACAGTGCGTTGCGCAGCCGCTGGCGCCCGTCGGGCTGGGGCTCGTCACCGGACGGCTGGGCGCCGTCGCGGGGGGCGTCAGGCTCAGGCATGGAACAGGTGGCGACGGATCGCCGCGACGTTGGAGAAGATTCGGATGCCGAGCACGACGATGACGCCCGTCGTCAGCTGCCCGCCGACGCCCAACTGGTCGCCGAGGAAGACGATGGCGGCGGCGATGATGACGTTGCTCACGAAGGAGACCACGAACACCTTGTCGTCGAAGATCCCGTCGAGGAAGGCACGCAGGCCGCCGAAGACGGCATCCAGCGCCGCCACGACCGCAATCGGGAGATAGGGCTGGAAGGCGACAGGCACCTCGGGCGCGAACAGAAGTCCCGCGATGATCCCGAAGACAAGGCCGAGCGCAGCAATCACGAGCCTGCTCCCCCTCCCTTGACAGGATTCGCGTCCGCTGGACCGGGCACGACCGCGTGCCCGGGGGCGATCAGTCTCGCAGCAGGAAGCCGCAGCCCGGACACATTCTGCGGCTCGTACCCAAATCCCAGTTCGTTGACGAGGATGAACCAGCGCTGTCCCTGCGCCGAATTCAGCAGGTTCGCCTGGAGGGTGTCGCGTTCTCCCACGGCCTCGATGACGTACGGAGGGTTCACCGGCCGGCCGCCCACGTGGATCGATCGCCCTGTGTTGCGAATGCCCGCCACCGACGAGAGCCGCTCGGAGTTGATCGCGATGGCCTCAGCACCCGCGTGCCACAGGGCATCAACCAGGGTCGCGAGGTCCTCGTCGCGGATCTCCGTGGTCGCGGTGGCACCGGGCGGGTTCGACACGGTGATGCGCACACCCTCGCCGCGTACGGGAAGGAAGGCGCCCACCATCGCAGCGCGCTCGGCCTGGGACTCCCTCTCATCCAACTCGGCATCGAGGCGCGTATCGGTCGCCATCAGCTCCTGGTTCTCGACGCTCAGGGCCCTGGCCTGGGACTGCAGAGCACGGGTCCGTTCACTGCGTTCCTCCACCTGGTCCACCAGAGCGGAGCGACTGAGCTCGTCGACCTCGGCGTCCCGCTGCGTCTGGACGGCGACCACGGTCGCCAGCAGGGCAAACACCCCGACCGCCACGGCCGAGACGACGCGAAGGCGTGTCTGGCGCGGCGCCTCATGCCCCGCGCGCTCGCGGCGCACCGCCGCAGCCGCGTAGTCCTCGTCCAGGGAGCGCTGGGTGATGAGCGTGAGCAGCGGGGTGGTGACGTGCGGCGGAAGGGGCTGCTCGGGCCCGCTCTCCTCGCCACTCACCGTGCCCTCCGCGAGCCACCGCGAGGCCGCGACCCGCCCGAACGAGACTCCCTGCCCCGGCCGGAACGCTGCCGTCCACCCGCTGAGCGCGGTGCCCGGGAGTCAGACGCCACGGGGTCGGTGTCGCGCAGCAGGCGGAACACCTGCCAGCCGTACAGGACCCCGGCCCACCAGTACAGGGCGATGCCCCAGATGGCGAACGCCCAACCGAAGACCTGGGCGAGCGTGGCAACCGCGCCAGACCCGTCACCGAGCAGCAACAACGGGAACGCATAGAGCAGATTGAAGGTGGCGGCCTTCCCCAGGAAGTGGACCGGAAGGGAGCTGTAGCCGCGGGTGCGCAGGAAGGGCACCAGACCCCACAGGCACAGGTCGCGCAGCAGGAGGACCACGGCGATCCAGCCCGGAATGATGTCGCGCAACAACAGACCCACGACCACCGCGATGATGTACAACCTGTCGGCGACCGGATCCAGGATCTCCCCGAACGCCGAGCGCTGGTCGAGCTTGCGGGCCAGCCACCCGTCGAGATAGTCCGTGACGCCAGCGACCATCAGCACCGCGAGCGCGAGCCCGTCCTTCTCGGGGCCGAGCACGAGCCACAGGAAGAGGGGGATGCCGAGCAGGCGTACCCCACTGAGCAGATTGGGGACGGTCCACAGACCGGCCTGCCTGCCTTCCACGTGCATCGTTCCCTTCGCAGCCCACAGCGGCACGTGCCGCCGGGCTCACCCTACCGAGGGGCTCAGCGTCGGCCTCGTTCCCGCGGCCCTCGCGGCGTGCCGACGCCTGCCCGCCATCACGGGCCCCGCGCTCAGGAGTGGTGCGCCCCGTCGCGGATCTCGCCGACCAGTTCCTCCAGGACGTCCTCGAGTGCGGCCACCCCGACCATGGTCCCCTCGCGATCGACGACCCGAGCCATGTGCGCGCCCCGGGTCTGCAAACTGGCCAGCGCCTCGTGCAGCAGGTCGTCAGGTCCCACGGTGGCGAAGGGGCGCACCCACTTCGGATCGATGATGCGTACGCGACGCACCTCGTCGGTCTCCAGCACGTCCTTGATGTGCAGGTAGCCCCGCAGGAAGCCGTCGGGGCCCGCGACCGGGAAGCGGCTGAACCCCGTCGCAGCGCACAGGGCCTCCACCTCCGCCGGCGTCGACTCCGGGCCGACGGTGGCCAGCGACTCGATGGGCATCAGCACCGACGAGACCGTCCGTTCGGTGAACCCCAGGGCGCCGGAGAGCCGGTCGTACTCGTCGTCCTCGATCATCCCCTCGCCACGCGACTCCTCGACGAGCGCCGCCACCTCCTCGCGTGTGAACGTCGAGGCCACCTCGTCGCGGGGCTCGACCCGCAGCAAGCGCACCACCGAGTTCGCGAAGAGATTGAGCACCGCGATGACCGGCCGCAGCAGCGTGACGATGGCCATCATCGGCGGCCCCAGCACGATGGCGGCCCGAGCAGGGCCCGCGATGGCGATGTTCTTCGGCACCATCTCCCCCAGCACCACGTGCAGACCCACGACCAGGGTGAGGGCGATCACGAAGGAGATCGGATACACCGCGCCCTCGGGCACCCCCACCGCAGCGAACACGGGCTCGAGCAGGTGCGCGACCGCGGGCTCCCCCACGGCGCCGAGGCCCAGGGAGCAGACGGTGATGCCGAGCTGGGCTCCCGCCATCACCAGCGAGACATGCTCCATCGCGTGCAGAGTCGTGCGAGCAGCGCGCGAGCCAGCCTGGGCGTACGGCTCGACCTGACTGCGCCGCGCCGAGAGCAGGGCGAACTCAGCACCCACGAAGAAGGCGTTGAACGCCAGCAGTACGACCGCGAGCGCCAGGGCAACGTACGGACTCATCGCGCGCCCTCCCCCTCGTGCGTCACAGGGTCAGGTGTCACGTTGCGCAGGTGGACCCGGTCCACGCGCAACGAGTCCATCCGCTCCACCGTGAGGGTGACGAGCGCCTGCTCGGCGCCCTCGCCGGCCGCGGCGAGCACCTCGACCCGGTCGCCCTGAGCCGGCACCTTGCCGAGCTCACGCATCACCAGGCCACCGAGCGTGTCGTAGTCGTCGTGCTCAGGCAGTTGGAGGCCGGTGATGTCCTCCACCTCGTCGGGTCGCAACAGGCCCGACAAGGTCCACGTCCCGTCGGGGCGCTGCCGAAAGCGCGCCCCCAGCCGGTCGTGCTCATCGGCGATGTCTCCGACGATCTCCTCGACGACGTCCTCGAGCGTGACGATTCCGGCATGACCGCCGTACTCGTCGAGCACGATGGCCATCTGGAAGCCATCACTGCGCAGCAGCGCCAGCAGCGGATCCAACCTCAGGCTGTCGGGCACCACGATGGGCTTGTTCATGACGTGCTTGACCCGGGTCGTCGCTCGCTCGTGCACCGGCAGGGCGACAACGTTCTTGACGTGCACGGTGCCGACGACCGCATCGTCGGCGTCCAGGACCGGAAAGCGCGAGAACCCGGTCTGGCGGGCGGCCTCGATGACGGCGGTGGCCCGATCCCCGTCCTCCAGCGTCGTGGTCCGCACCCGCGGCGTCATGATCTCGCCGGCAGTGCGCTGGGCGAACTCGACCGAACGCTCCACGAGCTCGGCGGTCTCATGGTCGAGGGTGCCCTGGTCGGCCGAACGCTGGACCAGGGAGGCGAGTTCGTCGGTGCTACGGGCGGAGCGCAGCTCCTCCTGCGGCTCGATGCCCAGGCGCCGCACGATCGCGTTGGCCGTGCCGTTGAGGATCTTGATCGGCCAGGTGGTCAGGGTGGTGAAGGCGCGCATGAACCCCTGCGTCGCCATGGCCGTGCCCAGCGGATTGGCGATCGCGAGGTTCTTGGGGACCATCTCGCCGAAGGTCATCGTGAGCACCGTGGAGATGATCAATCCGAGCGCGATCGCCACCGGGGTGACCGCTCCGTCGGGGACCCCCGCGGCGAGCAGCGGGCCGTCGATGATCTGTGCGATCGCTGGCTCGGCGAGGTATCCGATCGCCAGATTGGTCACGGTGATCCCGATCTGGGCACCCGACAGTTGCGTCGACAGCGTCCGCAGTGCGTGCTGGACACCCCGGTAGCGAGGGTCGGTCTCGGCCGCACGGTCCACCGCGGAGCGGTCGACGGTGACGAAGGCGAACTCAGCTGCCACGAACAGGCCGCAGAGCAGGACGAGCAGCAGCGACGCGAGCAGGAGCAGGGCGGGAGTCACGGCCGACTCCTCGGGGAAAGCAGGCCCGGACTGTGACAGTCGTCCATCAGCGCGCGAGGCACCTTTCGTGTGTGTCTACTCCAAAGTGGTGGCGGCCCCGCCGACGTGTCCACGGATGCCGTGGAGACCCACGATACCGATCGGCTGGGGCGCCGTGGATCCCCGCGTCGTACGAGGTGGTCACCGGATTGGTGGGCTGGGGGCGACCCCCTACAGTGTGCGGGTCGGCCAGCGAGGATCGGGAGGCACGGCAGGACAGGTTCCTGCGAACACACCATGCACGTTCTGGCCCGCTACGTCTCGCTCACCCTGGTCGGACTCGTCATCCTCACCCTGTTCGGGGTTTCCCTGAGAGATGCGCGCGACGTCGACCCGGCCAGCGCCATGCAGGCTTCGCACGTGTCCGCCTCGGACCAGACTCCGACCGAGGACTCCGCGGGCGCACGTCCCAACGTCGTGCTGATCCTCACCGACGACATGCGCGCCGACGATCTCGAGCACATGCCGCTCACTCGCGCGGCCATCGGCGGGGCGGGCATCGAGTACACGAACGCGATCTCACCTCACCCCCTGTGCTGCCCTGCGCGCGCGGAGCTGGTCACCGGCCAGTACGCGCAGAACAACGGGGTCCAGCACAACAACGGCGAGCACGGCGGTTTCCAGGCGCTCGACCCCGAGCAACAGCTGTCGACGTGGTTCAGCGAGGCCGGGTATCAGACGGGCTTCGTGGGCAAGTTCCTCAACGGCTACTCCGCGGACGCGGTCCAGCCCAGCGGCTGGGACCGGTGGGACGCCTTGCTGCCGCGCGTCTACAACTACTCCGACTTCACCTTCGACAACGATGGCTCCCCCGAGTCCTTCACGGATTCGTACGTGACCGATGCCATCGGCGAACGGACCAACGATCTCGTGCGGCGCTTCGCCGCCGAGGACGAGCCCTTCTTCGTCTACTCGTGGCACCTGGCCCCCCACTACCGCCTGTCCCAGGGGCAGAAACTGCCACCGCTGGTCGCCGAGCGCGATCGCGGCAAGTTCACCGGTCTCTCCTCGCCCAGCATCGCCGATCCTGCGTTCAACGAGGAGGAGATCTCCGATCAGCCGGCCCAGCTCCGAGACCGGCGCAAGGTGTCGGTGGACAAGGTGAACGAGGAGTACCGCGCCCGCATCGGCTCCCTCCAAGCGGTGGACCGCGCCGTCGGCTCGCTGGTCACGACGTTGGAGGAGGTGGGCGAACTCGACAACACCTACATCGTCTTCAGCTCCGACAACGGCTACTCGATGGGTGAGCACCGACTGATCGGCAAGAACATCCTCACCTCGCAGGCGCTCCGCGTGCCGCTGCTGGTGCGCGGCCCGGACGTCTCGCCCGGCTCCACCTCGGACCTGCCGGTCTCGCTCGTCGACCTCCCGGCGACCTTTGTCGCGGCCGGTGGCGTGAAGCCCACGTGGGTCCTCGACGGGGTTCCGCTGCAGACGAGCATGGCCGGCCAGACGCAGGCGTTCCGTACGACCACGTTGATCCAGACGGGGTCCAACGACGAGGACGGCTGGGCGCTCCGCGGCGCCCACACCCAGCGATACGTCTATGGTCGCGACGGCGACGAGGGGGTGCTGTACGACCTCCAGGTCGATCCCCATGCGTTGGAGAACGTGTTCGGCGACCCCCGCTACGAGGCCGTGCAGGAGGCCCTCGACCAGCGTCGCGCCACGCTGATGACCTGCGCGGGGTGGACCTGCAACCAAGACTTCGGGCCCCTGCCCGAACCCGAACCAGAACCAGCACAGAAGCGCACGTCAGGAGACCGGTCATTTCGATCCCGCCATTGAGCCCCCCGTCCGAGTCCGCTCGGTCCGCCGCCACGCAGCGCCTCGCTGGGCTCGCCACTCCCCCCGGCGCGCTGGGGCGACTGGGAGAGCTCGGCGTGTGGCTGTGTGCCACCCAGGACGCGGTCCCGCCGCGGCCCCTGGACCAGGTCCGGCTGGTGATCTTTGCGGGTGACCACGGCGTCGCGGCGCACGGCGTGTCCGCCTTCGGCTCGGAGATCACCGGCGCGATGGTGCGCACCTTCCTCGCCGGGCGGGCCGGCGTGAGCGCCCTGGCCCGCGCCCACGGGGTGTCCGTACGGGTTCTGGACGTCGCCTGCCAGGACGACTTCGCGGACCTCGACGGCGCCGTTCGTACGCAGCTGCAGCAGCACAAGGTTCGTGCGTCCTCGGAGCCCCTGCACCTGACCGACGCGCTCAGTGCCGACGAGTTCGCGGCCGCCTTCGCCGCTGGCGAGGCAGTCGCGAAGGAGGAGATCGCTGCCGGGGCCGCACTCCTCATCAGCGGGGACATGGGCATCGGCAACACCACTCCGGCCGCCGCCATGGTCGCCGCCACGCTCGGGTTGAGCGCGGATGAGGTCGTGGGCCGGGGCACGGGCGTCGACGACGCCGGTCTGGCCCGCAAGACCGACGTGGTCCGTGTCGCACTCGAGCGGATGGGCGAGCGGCGCGAAGACCCGTACGCGGTGCTCGCCGCTCTGGCGAGCGCAGACCTCGTCGCGACGACCGCCTTCCAGCTCACGGCGGCACGGGCAGGCGTTCCCGTGCTTCTCGATGGCCTGATGAGTGTGGCGTGCGCCCTGCTGGCCGAGCGGATCGAACCCGGGGCGGCGCTGTGGTTCGCCGCCGGGCACCGCTCCCCGGAGCCTGCTCAGTCCCTGGCCCTGTCCCAGCTCGGACTGGAGCCGGTCCTCGACCTGGGCATGCGCCTGGGCGAGGGATCGGGCGCAGTCGCCGCCGTGCCCGTGCTGCGCGGAGCCGCAGCCGTCCTCACTGACGTCGCACTGCTCTCCGAACTCGGATGATCCTGCGCGACGGGTGGCGGCTGGCGCTGGGAACGCTCACGCGGATCCCGGTCGCGCCTCCCGGGACCGTTGATCGGCGCGTGGCAGGGGTGGCGATGACGCTGGCGCCACTCGCGGCCGTCCCCCTCGGCGCTCTGGTGGGCGCGGTGGGGCTGCTGGGTGCGGCCGCGCACTGGCCTCCCCTGGTCCGCGGGCTGCTCATGGTCGGCGCACTCGCCTGGGGTACGCGCCTGCTCCACCTCGACGGCCTCTCGGACACGGTGGACGGCCTGACCGCATCGACCGAGCGGGAGCGTTCGCTCGAGGTCATGCGCTCGGGCACGGCCGGACCCGCCGGAGTCGTGGCGCTCACGGTCGTCCTCGGGATTCAGGCCGTGACGTTCGGCATCCTTTCGGCGACGTGGCACGGCGCGGTGCTGGCCGGCGCGGCGGTGGTGCTCTCGCGGGTGGCCCTCACCGTGCTGTGCGTCCGGGGGGTTCCGGCCGCCCGACCGGGCGGACTCGGCGCCGCCGTGGCAGGCGCGGTGCCCGTCGCGGTCGCGGCGGTCGCATGGCTCATCGCCACCGTCGCCTTCTTCGCCATCGCACTCGTTGTCGGCCGGGAGTCGTGGTGGTGGCTGGCTCCCGTGGGCGTCCTCGCTGCTGCTGGTGGTTGGCTGAAGGTGTGCGCCACACGCCTGGGCGGGATCACGGGCGATGTGCTGGGCGCGGTGGTGGAGACCGCTCTCGTCCTCGTACTGCTCAGTGTGGTGTGAGTCGAGCGTCAGAGGACGAGCACGCGCCCGGCCACGACGAGATGCACCTCGTCACAGTGCTCCGCGACCCGCCTGTTCACCGTTCCCAGCAGGTCCCTGAACAGGCGTCCACTCCGATGGGACGGGATCACGCCCAACCCCACCTCGTTGGTCACGAACACGACTGGCGACGGTGCGGCCCCGAGGGCTTCCAGCAGCCCCTCGACTTTGCGATCGATCTCCCCCAGCACCTCCGCGTACGGGGCGTCCCACAAGCCGGCTGCATCCACCAGGCTGGTGACCCACGTCCCCAGGCAGTCGACCAGCACCGGTCCCGACGACTCGCGCACCGCTGAGGCAAGGTCGGCGCTCTCCCGAGTGGTCCAGTGCCGGGGTCTGCGGTCGCGATGCCGCTGCACGCGATCGGTCCAGTCCGGGTCAGACTCGGCATCCGGGGTTGGCCCGGGCGCCACGTAGGTCACGTGCGCCGCGTTCATCTCGGACACGAGTGACTCCGCGTGGTGCGACTTGCCCGAGCGGACCCCGCCCGTGACCAGCACCCTTGTCGTCATGATGCTCCTTGGGTGTCCGATTGGGGGCTCAGGGACCAAGCGTGCTGCACGTGGCAGCTCCCCGCCTGCCACCACTGCAACTGGACCTGGTGCGCTGTGGCACGCACCGGCAGCGTCACCGGAAGCATGGCACGTACGGCTTCGGCGTCCACCCCTCCCGCCTCCGCGTCGAGGGTCAGGTGAGGTGCGACCTCGGAGCCGAACCGCCCTTCGTACGGCGTCAGCCAGGGCCACGCAGAGCGCAGCGCCGAAGTGAGCTCTCGGAAGGGCTCCTGGGGCGCGACCTCCAGGTGGATCGTTCCATCGGGGAAGGTGGCCACGCCGGTGAGCTCGTAGGCGAACGCGGGGGTGCGCTCGACGAGTGAGGCGACGCGCGCGATGTCCTCCTCGGCCGGTGTGCGGAGCCAAGGCGCGAGCAGGGTGACGTGCGCCTGACCGAAGTCGGGGGCGCCGAGATAGGCCTCGTCATAGTGCGCCGTACGCGAGCGGACGAACGCCTCCAAGGGTGGGACCGGGATCGCGAGCACGGTGTGGCCCGCGTCCACGACAGGATCCGGGGTGCTCACGCCTGCTCGGCCGCGGCCAACGCATCGAGGTCGGGGGCGCGCACCACAGGGCGCACGTCAGCGCCGTTCACCCACCCCACGCCGGGCTCGAGTCGGCGCACGACGCGCGCGGGGACGCCCACGACCACGCTGTGGTCGGGCACCGTGCCGCGAACCACCGAACCGGCACCCACCACGACGTTGCGCCCGATCCGAGCACCCGGCAGGATCACGGCACCGTGGCCGATCCAGCTCCCCGAGCCGATCTCGATCGGGTCGTGCTCGCCGAACTGCTTGCCGATCGGGGTGTCCGGGTCTGCGTACCCGTGCGAGGCGTCGGAGACGAAGACGCTCTGCCCGAACCACACGTCGTCGCCCACCACGATGGACTCATGCGCGGTGAACGTGCACCGGGCACCCACCACGCAGCGGTCCCCGATGACCAGGCCCCGCTCGCGGACCGTGGTGTCAAGGACGCCGTACCCCACCGACAGCGTGCAGTGACGCCCGACCAGGGTGCCCGTGCCGATGTGGATCGACTGCTCTCCGATGACCGTTGCCTGGGGGTACGCGATCGCGCTGGCGTGGCCGAAGCTCGCGAATCGGTCGGCCGCTCGGGTGCCGGGAGTGATGGCGCCCACCCACTCGACGGCCCGGACGAGGGCGTGGAACGGCGGGCTGAGCAGCGTACGGAGCAGGGGCACGCGCGCAGCGTACCCGCCCTCAGGCTGGCCGGTTCCGGTAACTGGCCACCCCCAGCAGGCCCTCGGCGATCCCGCCGCGCCAGCACGCGTAGTCGTGTCCCCCGTTGTAGGTGTGCGCCTCCACGCGCATCCCCGCGGCCCGCATCCGGCGCGCCAGGGCATCGTGCTCGGGCGCCAGCACCCATTCCTGGGCGCCGTGGGACAGATGGACGAAACCGTCTGCGGGGCCGCGGCCGAACTCGGCCAGTACGTCGGTCAACGGGTCCTGCCACAGGGATGCGGAGTGGGCCACCGCGTTCCCGACGACGGAGGCGGCCCCCAGCACGCACCGCAGCGCCGTCAACGCTCCGAGACTCTGGCCGGCCACCGTCACGTGGCGCGGTCCCGGCACGACCTCGCACCGCCGCCCGGCCCACTCCACGACGTCGACGACGTGCTGGAGCCCGCCACCGTCAGCGCTGAGCTCGCGCCAGCGCCGCTGGATCCCTTGGGACTCGACGAACACGGTGTGCCAGCGCGCATGTGGGTGGGTCGCTGCCAGGTTGTCCAGGGTGACGGGCAGGGCCTGGGACCCGAGCCACACCTCACCGTCGAGCACAACCAGCAGCGGCAGGGGTGAGTCGGCGCTACACCCCGCGGGACGATGCAGCCACGCGCGGCGCCCATCGGGGAGCCGGGTGGCCTCGACCGTCCCCGGCATGACCTCCGTGCGCGCGCTCAGCCAGGGCTGACCCGGGGCTGCGGGCAGCGCCGCCACGGACTGCGTCACCCCGGACCTGTTGACGCAGGTGTCGGGGTTGCGCGGGTCCGGCCGTCCGCCATCCAGGGCCGAGCGCAGCGCCACGTGATCACCACCCGTGTCCCACGGCGCCGGGTCCCCGGGGCCGGCGGTGAGGAAGCTGTACGAGCCGCGCCAGTCCGCGCCGAGGCGGTACGTCAGGTGCCACACGTCGGTGCCCGGAATCCGCGAGAGCAGGCTCGCAGCGAGGTTGGTCTCGTCGGCCAGCCTGTTGGCGAACAGCAGCACCTGCCCAGCATGGTCGTCGCGCCAACAGAACGTCACCAGCACCTCCCCGTCGACGGCGCACTCCTCGACCAGCGGAAGCGATGCACCGGGGCCGGCCCAGAAGTGCGCGAGCGCCTCGGCGGTCGGGGCTTGGGCGAGCGCCGACATCGTCGGACTCACCGCGCGCGGCACGGGCGTGGGGCGCGGCACCTTGGGGGGTTGGCGCCTCACCCGCGCGGGCCCACGAGAGCGAAGTGGGCCAGGTGGCGCAGGCCTTGAGGCGTGCGGTGGTGCGAGGTGGCCAGGTGAATCCCCGGCGCCACCTCCACGAGTTCGTCGTGGAAGCGCCGTACCCAACTCGGGTTGCCGGGCTCGTCGTGGTCCAGCAGGACCACATCCCGGTCCGAGAACGACGAGCGCGCCCGGCGTGCGGTGAAGGAGAACTGCCGAAACTCAAGAGGGCCGAGTCCGAGGCGGTTTCGACCCCGCACGACGTCCCCGGAGCTGTGCAACTCCTTGCCGCGCCACACGCGCAGCCGACGCCAGGGATTGGCTGCCAGCGTGCCGCTGAGGACGGCACCGTCCAGTACGCCGACCAGGTCCTCCGGTTCGGGGCACTGGGCCGTCGCGTGGAGCGCATCGAGCGCTGCCACGTCGAGGCGGGCCAGCCGTTTGAGCGCGGCAGACGATACGGCGTTCACGCCCTCAGCGTAGGGCCACGTCAGCCTGCCTGCGGCGTCCACGCCGTGGCCCGGATCTCGATGCGAGCCCCGGGCAGGCCGCCTCCGACCTCGCTGACCCCGATGGCGGTCCACGTTGGCCACGGTGCGGTGACGAAGTCGTCGCGCCCAGGCGCACCGCTGGCGCGAGATGCCACTCGTCGTACGTCGTCTCGTGGCCCGCGGGGACCACGACCTCGAAGGCACTCATCGACCGACCCCCGTCAGGTAGTCGCGCGTCGACCAGTCCGGTGGCCCCCACACGGCCTTCACATTCTCGTGCGGCAGCGGGTCCGTCCACCGACCCTCGAGCGCCATCATGGCCGCCAGCCGGCCGATCTCGTCGCCTGCCATGGCACCGCGCTCCCCCTCGAGGGCCACCACCGTGTCGCGGTGACCTTCGTCCGCCCAGTCGATGTACGGACGGTCTGTGGCCGAGGCGCAGACCAGGCAGGGACGCACTCGAAACGAACGGAACTCGGTGCCCGGCAGCAGTTCGGCAAGCAGCGTACGCGCCTCGTCGATGTCGCCCGGGTCTCCCCCGGAGCGCACCCAGGCCGTGATCTCCTCCCGAGTGTCGAGAGGATGCTCGAGCAGCCGGGAACCGGACACCTTGAGGTACCAGCGGCCGTCCGGGTACTCGACGGGTGCCATCACGATGCCGCCGAATCGCGGCCCCTCGCCCTCCCACAGCATCATCATGGTGGGGATGTCGAGGGCGTTCGGACCGTCCACCTCCGCGAGCACGACGCTGGCTCCGAACACTGGGGTCACGAGCGGCCGAGCGAGAAGACCGGTGGCGTTGGTGGCAGCTCCCGTCGCCACCACGACCGCTCTGGCTCCCACTCGGCGCCCCGACCGCGTGACCAGTTCGGTGAGCCCTTCCGTACGGTGCCGTGCGACCACTTCGTCACGCACGACGTCCACGCCGTGCGCCACGGCGTCCAGCAGGGCCGCGTGGACCAGGGCACGCGGATTGAGGATGTGGGCGCCGCGTTCGCGGATCGCGTGGTGCCCGGCCCGCACAGTGATCGTGGGATAGGCCGCGCGCAGCGCCGCCTCGTCGAGATGCTCGACGGGCACTCCCAGATCCGCTGCGTTCGCAGCGAGCACGTCGATGTCGAACCATTCCGACGAGGTGCCCGGCTGCTGGCTGCTCGGCAGGACTGTCACCGAGTGCGTCGGCGTCAGGAAGTCCACACCCGTGGCGTCCGTCAGGGCCGCGAACCGACGCCGGCTGCGCATGGCCAACAGGGCGGTCACCAACGGCACCTCCAGGACGTGGGACAGCCGGCCCTGGTCGTAGTAGCCAGCCCACGTGCCGTCATGAACCGTGGGGTCGTCGGGCTCTTGCGGACCGACAAGCACCACTCGCGCGCCATGTCGAGCTGCGTGCCGTGCGGCAGCGCTACCGATGGGGCCGGCGCCAATCACCGCCACGTCGTACGGGGTCGTGGTCTCGTTCATGAGCCGACTCTCACCGCGCACCAGTCCCTAAGTCAACAACGTGTGTCGTTAAGCGGGATCGCGGTTAAGGTGACGGTCGATATGAACGCACAGGAGGACCAGTGACCTCTGTTCCACCCGCACCCCGTCAACGCAGCGGGGGGCGGAGTCAGCGAGTCCGGACGGCTGTGGGCGACGCGGTTCTCGACCTGTTGGCCCGTGGCCGCGTCGACTTCACGACCGCCGAGGTGGCGCAACGTGCCGACGTGTCGCGCCGCACCCTCTACCGCTGGTGGCCGACTCAGGACGACCTGCTCGCCGAGGCCCTCGAGCGCCATGCGCACACCGTGACCGTCCCGGACACTGGGTCATGGGCCAGCGACGTCGCTCGCTTCGCCCACGATGTGGCCGCGTTCGCGGCCGCTCCGATCGACCTCAGCCTGGCCCGAGTGATGGCGAGTGGTCACCACCCGCAGTTCGCCACGGCGGTGGCGGAGCACTTCGCCGAGCCGATGCGCAACTGGGACACGCTGGTCGAACGGGCTGTACGCCGCGGCGAGGCGACGAATGCCCATGCCCCGCGGACCGTCATCACCACCCTGGTGGCCCCGCTGTTCCTCGCCCCCCTGACCACGGGACTGCCAGCCGACCCGGACGCGGTCGACCGGATCGCGGCGCTGGTGGTGGACGCCACACGACCCCGCGGTTGAGCCGGTCTGACCGGTCAGTCTCCGCCGCACGTGGCGGGCACGGAGGATCCTGACCGGGCGTGCCGCAGCGCGGGGGCGACCTGGGTGCGCGTGAGGACGTAGCCGGTCATGCGGTCGGCTCGAGACGCCGCGACCACGACGCCCAACGCGCGCCCTCGCGGGTCGACGAGCGGGCCGCCCGAGTTGCCGCCCTGCACGTGGGAGCGGATCTGGTAGCCGTCGTGCGCGTACCGCCCCTTGCCCCAGATGTCAGCGGACTGCCAGTCCTGGAGGGCCCGGATCCGGGCAGGCCTGATCGTCTTCGGACCGTCGGCCGGGAAGCCGATGGTGGCAGCCACGTCTCCGGCGGACGCGTCGGCGAACTTCAGTGGATCGACGGCCAGGACGGACGTCTCGACCACCGCCACGTCGTGCAACGGATCGCAGTAGACGATCTTCCCGGCCACGGTGCCTCCGGGTGTGTCGACAGTGATCTTGGCGGCACCCCCGACCACGTGCGCGGCCGTCATCAAGCGCCCCGGGGCCACCACGAACCCGGTGCCCTCGTTGGCGGTGTTGGCGCTCAGTCGCGCCACGATGCGCATCACCGAAGGCGCCGCGTCGAGGATGGCCTCCTCCTGGGTGACGGACGCGGGCGCCGCATCCGCATCCACGATCCGCTCGGCCGTGAGGACGTCGACGTAGCGCGGGTAGTCCAACTCCCGGCCCAACATGACGAACTCGTCAGCGATGAAGTCGCTGAACGGAGGCGGGAACTTGTTCATGGCCTGCACGATCACCGAGCGGCTCACTGCCGCCGAGAGGTCCGGGACGGCAGAGTTGGCCACGGCCAGCGCCAGCATCCACGCCGTGCCGATGGCCGCGGCTGCTCCGACCAGTGCACCACCGGGGCGATCGATCCAGTCCAGCGGTTGCCAGCCAGACCACAGCCGCAGGGTGTGGTCCACCTTCACGGCCACCCAGCGCCCGATCCAAGCGCCGGCAACGACGAGAGCGATGGCGACCAGCGCTGACCACACCGAGAGGTTGAATCGGGCCAGCAAAACCGGTGCGAGGGCCACACCCGTGGCGGCGCCGACGAGGAAGCCGGCGTAGGCCAGCACGGCGCGGATCAGACCGTCACGCCACCCGACCACGGCAAAGATCACGACCGCGACCACAATCGTCACGTCCACCGCGATACCCACGCTCGTCCCCCGTCTGTGCGCTACCGGTCGAATCGTTCCACGAAGCCCGGCGTTGCACCGACTCCGACGCCATCCGGGGCGACGATCGGTGCCTCCCGTACGGGCGCCACCTCACCACCGGTCACACGCAGCACCACACCGTTGGGGACCTCGATCCACTCGCCCGCGTGCGGCCCGACGCCCCTGGCGTACGCGAGTGCCGCTCGGATCGCATCGCCGTGGCTGACCAGGATCACGGGCCGCTCACGCGCCATCACGCGGGCGTCGTCCATCGCCCCAGCCATGCGGTCGTACACGTCGGCAGGCGACTCACCCCCGGCCACCGGCAGACTCGGGTCGCTCCAGTCGTGTGCCTCGGCTGCCGCCCACGTCTCTTCGTACGGTCGCCCCTCCAGGCGTCCCAGCGCCTGCTCGCGCAACCGGACATCCTCGGACACCGAGACTCCGAGCAGCAGCGCGATCACGTCGGCGGTCTCGCGAGCCCGTACGAGATCGCTCGAGACCAGCACCGGCTCAGCGTCCGCGAGCACCGTCGACAGCCGGGTGGCGGCCTGCGCAGCCTGGTGCCGCCCCACGTCGGTCAGCCTGGGATGAGGCGTCTGCCCCTGGGTCAGTCGCGCCACGTTCCACTCGGACTGACCGTGGCGGACGAGGAACACCGGGCAGCTCATGGCGGCCATGATCGCCCAGAGCACTCCAGGCACGCAGCCGAGGGGCGGTCGTGGCGGAGCGAGGTGGACCGTGCCGTAGGCTCGCCACGCCTGTGGCGCAGGAACCCGGTGAAACTCCGGGGCGGTTCCGCCACTGTGACCCTCCGCGGAGGGCAGCCAGACACTGGCCACAGGCGCATCCGACCGCTACACGGGGCGAGAACCCCGGAGGAGGAACCCGGCCATGGCCGCGTCCGCGCACATCTGCCTGCTGTCCACGTCCGACACCGATCTGCTCTCGGCACGCGCCAGCGGTGCCCGCTACGTGGTGGCCAACCCCGTCCGTTCCTCAGAGGCCGAGCTGCAGGATCTGGTCGGACAGGCTGACCTCGTTCTCGTCAGACACCTCGGGTCGCCTCACGACCTGTGGCACGGCTGCGCCTCCGTGGCGCGGGCGGGGACGCCGTTGGTCGTGCTCGGCGGGGAGCAGCAACCCAGTGCCGACCTCATGGAGCTGTCGACGGTCCCCATCGGAGTGGCCGCCGAGGCGCACCGCTACCTGAGTGAGGGTGGGCCGCACAATCTGGCCCAGCTCCACGCATTCCTGTCCGACACCGTCCTTCTCACCGGGGAGGGTTTCGAGCCGCCGGCCGCGCTGCCGGCGTGGGGATTCCTCGAACGCCCGTCGGCCCCGACCGCCGCGCTGCCGCGTGTGGGGGTGCTCTTCTATCGCGCGCACCAGGCCAGCGGCAACACCGCTTTCGTCCACGCCCTGGCGGACGCGATCGACGCCACGGGGCAGGCCGTCGCGATCCCCGTGTTCGCGGGTTCCCTGCGCAGCGCACCCGACGACCTCTTCACCGCGTTGAGTGATCTGGACGCCCTGGTGGTGACG
The DNA here is from genome assembly GCA_023460975.1 of Actinomycetes bacterium. Taxonomy (GTDB): domain Bacteria; phylum Actinomycetota; class Actinomycetes; order Propionibacteriales; family Nocardioidaceae; genus Nocardioides. The sequence continues at coordinate 25,315 of JAEWOG010000092.1, read as the reverse complement.
GTCCTGGCGGCGGGCGGCAGCGTGCCCGCGTCGGCCAGCGCAGGAGGGGACGACGAGGCCTGGGACGTCGAGCGCGTCGCCGCACTGGACATCCCCGTCCTCCAGGGCTTGTGCCTGACCAGCAGCCGCGAGGAGTGGCTGGCCAACGATGACGGTGTCAGCCCGCTGGACTCGGCCAGCCAGATCGCGATTCCCGAGTTCGACGGGCGCATCATCACTGCCCCGTTCTCCTTCAAGGAGATCGACGCAGACGGCCTGCCCCGCTACGTCGCAGATCCGGAACGGTGCGCCCGGGTGGCAGGACTGGCCGTGAACCACGCTCGGCTGCGCCACATCCCCGCCGCCGACAAGCGGATCGCCGTGGTGCTGTCCGCGTATCCCACCAAGCACTCGCGCATTGGCAACGCCGTGGGCCTCGACACCCCGGTCTCGGTCGTACGCCTGCTGCGCAGACTGCGCGAGGCGGGCTACGACGTGGGCGCCCCCGGTGAGATCCCCGGCCTCGACCTGGGCGACGACACCGAGGCCGGCGATGCACTCATCCATGCGCTCATCGCTGCGGGCGGCCAGGACGAGGAGTGGCTGCGCGACGCCGACCTGAGCGACGCTCACGTACGGATCTCTCCGAGCCAGTACGCACGGTGGACGGCCCACCTCCCGCAGTCACTGCGCGATGAGATGTCGCAGGCCTGGGGGCAGGCCCCGGGCGAGCTCTTCGTCAATGACGACGGCGACATCGTGCTGGCCGCCCTGGTCGCGGGCAACGTGGTGCTGCTGATCCAACCTCCGCGCGGCTTCGGCGAGAACCCCGTGGCGATCTACCACGACCCGGACCTGGCTCCCACCCACCACTATCTGGCGGCCTACCGCTGGCTCGAGGCTCCGCGTGCCGAAGGCGGCTTCGGCGCCCACGGCGTGGTCCACGTCGGCAAGCACGGCTCGTTGGAGTGGCTCCCGGGCAAGAACGCCGCCCTCTCGTCTGCGTGCGGCACCGACGCGGTGCTGGGCAACCTGCCGCTCTTCTATCCGTTCCTGGTCAACGATCCGGGCGAGGGCGCACAGGCCAAGCGTCGCGCCCACGCCACCATCGTCGACCACCTGATTCCGCCGATGGCGCGGGCGGAGACGTACGGCGACATCGCACGTCTGGAGCAGTTGCTCGACGAGTACGGCAACATCGCCGCGATGGATCCGGCCAAGCTCCCCGCCATCCGCGGCGAGATCTGGCAACTGATGAAGGCTGCGGAGATGCACCGCGACCTCGGGCTGGACGAGCGCCCCGACGACGAGGAGTTCGACGACTTCCTCCTGCATGTCGATGGCTGGCTGTGCGAGATCAAGGACGTCCAGATTCGCGACGGGCTCCACGTTCTCGGACAGGCCCCGGACGACGACGCACTGGTCAACCTCGTCCTCGCGGTGCTGCGCGCCACCCAGGTGTGGGGAGGCGTGGGCAACGCGGTGCCCGGCCTGCGTACGGCTCTGGGCCTGAGCGAGGGGGCGAGCACCACGGTGGTGGACGCCGTGGAGCAGCAGGCCCGGGATCTGGTGGAGGCGCTCGCGTGCGCCGGGTGGGACCCCGCAGCGGTGGCCGGCCTGCACGGTGACGCAGGCGTCCGCGCCGCTCTGACGTTCGCGGCGAGCGAGGTCGTGCCGCGGTTGCGGGCCACCACCGACGAGCTCGACGTGCTCCTGCGCGCGCTCGACGGTGGCTACGTGCCCGCCGGCCCCTCGGGCTCCCCGCTCCGCGGCCTGGTCAACGTGCTGCCCACCGGGCGCAACTTCTACACCGTGGATCCACGGGCCGTGCCCTCGCGGCTGGCGTGGCAGACCGGACAGGCGATGGCCGACTCGCTGCTGCAGCGCTACCTCGACGAGGTCGGTGAGTATCCCTCCTCGGTCGGCCTGACGGTGTGGGGCACCAGCGCCATGCGTACCTCCGGCGATGACGTCGCCGAGGTCCTCGCACTCCTGGGCGTGCGCCCCGTGTGGGACGAGGCTTCGCGCCGGGTGCGTGAGCTCGCCGTCATCGACCTCGCCGAACTCGGCCGTCCGCGGGTCGATGTCACCGTCCGCATCTCCGGCTTCTTCCGCGACGCCTTCCCGCACGTGGTGGCGATGCTGGATGACGCCGTCCAGCTCGTGGCGAACCTCGACGAGGCCGACGAGGACAACCACGTCGCGGCCCACGCCCGCGCCGACCTGGCCAGCCACGGGGACGCCAGGCGTGCCACCACCCGCATCTTCGGTTCCAAGCCCGGGTCGTACGGTGCCGGGATCCTGCAGGTCGTCGAGTCGGGCAACTGGCGCAACGACGCCGACCTCGCCGAGGTCTACACGGCGTGGGGCGGCTTCGCCTATGGCCGTGGTCTGGATGGCGCCCCGGCCGCAGATGACATGCGCACGGCCTACCGCCGGATCAAGGTCGCGGCCAAGAACGTCGACAGCACCGAGCACGACATCGCCGACTCCGACGACTACTTCCAGTACCACGGCGGCATGGTGGCGACCGTACGAGCGCTGACCGGATCCGATCCGCTCGCCTATGTCGGCGACTCGACGACACCCGATGCGGTGCGGACGCGGACGCTGCAGGAGGAGACCAACCGCGTCTTCCGCTCGCGCGTGGTCAATCCGCGCTGGATCGCAGCCATGCAACGCCACGGCTACAAGGGCGCCTTCGAACTCGCGGCGACGGTGGACTACCTGTTCGGTTTCGACGCGACCGCGGGCGTCGTGCACGACTGGATGTATGAGTCGCTGGCAGCCTCGTACGTGCTCGACGAGACCAACCAAGCGTTCTTGCGCACCTCGAACCCGTGGGCGCTGCGCGGCATCGTCGAGCGGCTCCAGGAGGCGGCCGACCGCGGGCTGTGGGCCGCACCCGACGCCGAGACCATCGAGATGCTGCACAAGGTCTACCTCGAGGTCGAGGGCGATCTGGAGGAGACCGAGCACGGTGACTGAGGCGCGTCTGGCCCACGTGGTCGGCTTCGGCATGGGCCCGCACCACCTCACCCGCGAAGCCGTCCGAGCCCTCGAGGGGGCAGACGTGGTGATCGCCTTCAGCAAGGGGACCGACGATCCGCTGTTGTCCGTCCGGCGGGCGATCGCGGCGGAGTTCGACCTACGGATGATCGAGATCCCCGACCCCGAACGGGACCGGGACTCCCCCGCGGACTACGGCGCCGCCGTACGTGACTGGCACGAAGCCCGGGCCGCCGCGCTCGCCGACGTCCTCGCCCAGGATCCGGGCGTGCCTGCCTTCCTGGTGTGGGGCGACCCCTCCTTGTACGACTCCACGCTGCGCCTGCTCGCTCGGGCATCGCAACGCCAGCCGCTGACATGGCAGGTGTCGCCGGGGATCAGTGCGCCACAACTCCTGGCCGCCAGGCACGGGATCGTGCTGCACGAGGTGGGGGCACCCGTCCACGTGACCACGGCGCGCGGCCTGGCCACGGCCATCGACGAGGGCCAGCGCACCATCGTCGTCATGCTGGGCGGCGAGGTGACGCTGCCCGGCCTGGACGAGTGGCACATCTGGTGGGGCGCGAACCTCGGCGCCCCCTCCGAGCGTCTCGTGCGCGGCCGCGTGGCCGACGTCAGGGCGGCACTGGGCGCCGCACGCCAGCAGGCGAAGCAGGAGGCTGGTTGGGTGATGGACACCTATCTGTTGCGCGCTCCCACGGGTGGCGCGTCGTGAGCGGCCTCCTGGTGGCCGGGACCACCTCCGACGCGGGCAAGTCGGTCGTGACGACGGGTGTGTGCCGGGCGTTGGCTCGCCGCGGCGTCTCAGTGGCGCCGTACAAGGCGCAGAACATGTCGAACAACTCCATGGTGTGCAGCGATCCCTCAGGCGCCTCCGCGGAGATCGGGCGCGCCCAGTGGATCCAGGCCCTGGCGGCCCGGGCAGTGCCGGAGCCCGCGATGAACCCGGTCCTGCTCAAGCCGGGCTCCGAGAGGCGCAGCCACGTGGTCGTCATGGGGCAACCGGCGGGCGAGGTGTCGGCGACCGACTTCGCCACCGGCCGGCGGCACCTCGCGCGAGCGGCCCACGCGGCCTACGACGACCTCGCTGCCCGCTACGACGTGGTGATCGCCGAGGGTGCGGGAAGCCCCGCGGAGATCAACCTGCGCGCCAGCGACTACGTCAACATGGGGCTGGCCCAGCATGCCGGGCTTCCGGTGGTCGTGGTGGGCGACATCGACCGAGGTGGCCTGTTCGCCGCCATGGTCGGCACCCTGGCAGTCCTTGAGCCACAGGATCAGGCATTGGTGGCCGGGTTCGTGGTCAACAAGTTCCGAGGCGATCCGAGTCTCCTGCGCCCGGGGCTGGATCAGTTGGAGGCCCTGACCGGCAGACGGGTGCACGGGGTGCTGCCGTGGCACCCCGACGTGTGGCTCGACTCCGAGGACGCCCTCGATCTCGACGCCCGTCGTGGTTCCGCCGGGGCCCGGTGCCGCGTCGCGGTCGTACGACTCCCCCGGATCAGCAACTTCACCGACGTCGACGCGCTGGGGCTGGAGCCTGCGCTCGACGTCGTCTTCGCCTCCCACCCGCGAGACCTCGCCGATGCCTCACTGGTGGTCCTGCCCGGCACGCGGGCCACGCTGGCCGACCTCGCGTGGCTCCGCGAGCGGGGGCTGGACGAGGCACTGCGCGCGCACGTACGCGCCGGCCGAGCGCTGCTGGGGATCTGCGGCGGATTCCAGATGCTCGGGCGCACCGTGAGTGACCCTGACGGGGTGGAGGGCACCGTCGGGGCCAGCGCCCCCGGTCTCGACATCCTCCCCGTGGCCACCGTCTTCGGCCCGGACAAGGTGTTGCGACTGCCGTCCGGCACCGCGTGGGGCACGCCGACGAGCGGGTACGAGATCCATCACGGCCGGGTGCGTGTCGAGGAAGGAACCGAGGACTTCCTCGGCGGCGCCCGCGTCGGACAGGTCTTCGGCACCATGTGGCACGGGAGCCTCGAGTCGGATGCCTTTCGCGCGGCCTTCCTCGCACAGACCCTGGCTGTGGCATCGGATGCGAGCTTCCCCGCGGCCCGTGAGCGTCGCCTCGAACTGCTTGCCGATCTCGTGGAGGAACACCTCGACGTCGACGCCCTGCTCGACCTCGCACGCAACGGCCCACCCGTGGACCTCCCCACACTCGACCTGAGAGGCGAACAGTGAGGGTGCTCCTCCTGGGCGGCACCGCCGAGGCGCGCGACCTGGCCGCCGAGCTCGTTGGCGCGGGAGTGGAGGTGACCTCGTCGCTGGCAGGCCGGGTCGCCAGTCCGCGGCTGCCTGTGGGCCCCGTCCGGATTGGCGGCTTCGGCGGAGTGCCGGGCCTGCGTACCGCGTTGGAGGCCTACGACGCGGTGGTCGACGCGACGCACCCCTTCGCACGCGGGATGAGCGCGAACGCCCTCGCCGCCTGCGCTGCCGAGGCCGTACCGCTGCTGCGCCTGGAACGACCGGGCTGGCCCGTCAATGACGCATGGACCTATGCAGACGGGCACGACGAGGCAGCGCGTGTCGCGGGCGAATTGGGCCAGCGACCCTTCCTCACCGTGGGCCGTCAGGAGTTGGCGCGATTCGTCGCGGTCCTCAGCGAAGAGGACGTGCTCGCGCGCGTCGTCGACGTCCCCGACATCGCCCTCCCTCCGCGCTGGCAGGTCCTGACCAGTCGCGGCCCCTACACGCTGGCGGGAGACCTCGCCGTGATGGAGCAGCACGGGACCGACGTCCTGGTCACCAAGGACTCAGGTGGGTCGTACACGTGGCCCAAGATGGAGGCCGCTGCTCAGTTGGGGATTCCTGTCGTGGTGGTACGTCGCGGTGCGCCGGACCCCCGCGTGCAGGTGGTGCACGCGGTGGGTCCGGCGGTGGCGTGGGTCCTCGATCAGGCCGGTGCGGGCGCCTGACGCGCAGCGCGGTCCAGCAACCAGGTGAGGGCCACGCCGAGCACCGCCCACAAGGTCGCCAGCGTGAGGAGCGAGGAGACGCGGAACTGCCACAGGACGTCGGCGGGGAAGGAGCCGAGCTCGTTCACGGCGGGCATCACGACCGCTGTGAGGGCCATGACGGCAACGTAGAACGCTCCCGCGCCCACGACCCCGGCCCACGCGCCGCGGGACCCCGCGAGCCTGCGCCCCAGAGCAACCGCCGCCACCATCGCGAGCAGTGAGACCAGCGCGAAGGCGAAGTAGTACGCCGTCCGCTCACCGATCGTGTCTCCGCTGCCCACCGCCGGCGGGGCCGCGGGGTACTTGAGGAACGGCACCAGCGAGTAGGCCACGAAGCCCACGGCGGTGACCAGTGCCGTCGAACCGACGAGCGAGAGACGGCCCATCCGCCCGGCGACCGCGGCCGCCACCAGCGAGACGATCCCGCCCAGGGCGACGCCGATGGCGATCGTGCCGGTGGCCAGGCCCCACGTCTTCTGCGTGGTACGGCTGATGCCGCCCTCGTCGTGTTCGCCCCCGTGGGCATGCGCGGTGCGGCCGCCCACGAGTCCCGTCGGCTCAGCCCAGCCCGCGTCGCTGGTGAGGACATGCCCCGCTGGGGCGGCGACGGCAGCGGAGGACTCGAGTGCGATCGCGGAGTCGATCGGGGGCTCGCCGACGGTCAGTGCGACGACGAAGGTGGCGATGCCGGCCAGAAGCCCAGCCAGCAGCCCACGGACCAGGAATGTGCGTGCGTTCACGTGCGCGTCCCCCGTCAGTGGCAGGGGTAGCCGAGCAGGTGGCGCGCGTCGTGGACCCACTCGTGCACCGCAGTGCCAGCAGGGATCGAGACGGCGCCCTGATCGGCGCTGACGAAGAAGATGACCAGCAGGCCCAACAGGCCGACGAACAGCGCCCACGGGGCGAGCTCTCGCAGGTCGACCGTCGGAATCGCGACGGTGGGAACGGAGATGGCGGGGGCGCCGACGAGCGGCGCCGCAGCGGACTGCGACATGTGTCCTCCTCAGGGTTCTGCGCCCTGGTGGATGGGGGTTGAAGGACGAATGCCGGGGTCTGACTCCACCGCCCGGGGACGGTGACACAGCAGCGCGACTGTGCCGGATTCACACCGGCTTCCGCAGCATTCGCGACACCCACCCTAGTGCCCACACGCGCGGCGTCCGCACCGACCCGCTGACTGATACGGTGGCGCCGCCGAGATGCCCCGCCGTTGCGGTGGACGACCGGTCGGACCCCCTCAGCGCACATTCGGAGCACGGTTCCATGACAACCCACGTCCTCGTGGGCACGTCACCCGCGGACGCAGCCGACCCGGCCTCGCTGGCCGATCTCGCTGCGCGTCTGGGTGCCGAGCACGCCCATCTCCAACTCGCCGATCCCAGCCTCAACCTCGTGCTCGACCGGCTCGCAGCAGCCGGAGCCCAGCGCATCGTGCTGGTCGGGGTGTCCGGGGGGCTCGGTGGCCCCGGCGTCTCCTGGCTGCGGCGCATCGCGGCCGCGTGGTGGGGCTCGTACGGAGGCCGGGCCCCGCAGGTCGCGGTGGCGCCTGCGTACCTCTCGGAGCCCGCCGAGTGGAACGCCCTCGTCGAGCTGGCCCGCCCCGTCACCGGCCCCGGAGCGGGGCTGACGTCCCCGGCCTGGGAGGACGTCCCCGAGCACCGTCACCAGGTCTTCGTATGTCGGGGACCCCGGTGCACGGCGCAGGGCGCGCAGGAGACGTGGAAGGCGTTGGTGCTCGCACTCATGGGTGCTGGGCTGGGCGACGACGACGTGCTGGTGACCACCACCGGATGCCAGTTCCCCTGCAATCACGCACCCGTGGTGAGCGTGCAGCCCGACGACGTCTGGTACGGACGGGTGGGCGCCGACGACATGGAAACGGTGGTCTCCTCCCACCTCGTGGGGAATGTGCCCGTGGAGGGGCTACGCCTGCCTCGTCGGCCGCGGAAGCAGCCACGGAAGCAGCCACGGAACGAGAGCGAGTCCAGCTGAGCAGGCGAGGGCAACCAGCCCGACGCGCCTGGCCACGAGCGTGGTCCGCGCAATGTCACCGGCACGAGCCGAACGACCCCCGCCCATGGTGGGACGTCGCTCCACCCGCGAGCCGTACGTGTTGGTGCCCCCCAGCGTGATGCCCAGTGCCCCGGCAAAGGCGGACTCGACCACACCGCCGTTGGGGCTCGGGTGCCCCGCGGCGTCGCAGCGCCACGCACGCCACGCCGCCGGGGCCCTGCGTGGCGCCGCGACCAGAAGGCAGACTCCCGCCAGCCGCGATCCCGGGAGCCCCATCACGTCGTCCAGACGGGCGCTGGCCCATCCGAACCGCTCGTGGCGTGGCGTGCGATGGCCGACCATGGCGTCGAGCGTGTTGGCTGCGCGGTGGGCCAGCAGTCCGGGGACGCCCGCCATCGCGCCCCACACGAGCGGCGCGGTCACGGCGTCGCTGGTGTTCTCCGCCACGGACTCGATCACCGCGCGCGCCACCTCCTCGGCCGACAGGTGGGTCGTCTCACGCCCCACGAGGTGGGTGAGGCGCACGCGTGCGGCGGGCAGGTCTCCGCGCGCGAGCAACGCGTGCACCGCCGCTGCCTCCCGCTCCAGGCTGCGTCCCCCGAGCACCGCCCACGTCGCGGTCGCCGTCACCACCGCGTGCCACACGGGTCTGCGGTGCGTCAGCGCCTCCGCTGCCACGCCGAGCGCGGCGCTCCCGCCCACGAGCAGCGCTGCATGGGCGACCCCGGCGAGGCGGTTGTCGGCGTACACCCTGGCTTCGACGTACGCCGCCACGGTGCCGAATCCCGCCACCGGGTGCCAACGTCGCGGGTCCCCCAGCACCCGGTCTGCCACGAATCCCAGGACGAGTCCCGCGGCCCGGCTCACCCTCACGCGACCCGCTCGGGGTTGGCGAGGTCGTCGAGTGCTCGCCACAGGTGCGCGGAGATCTCCGGCGGTCGTACGGCGATCCGCGCCCATGCGGCCCCCAGCCCGGGGAACGTGTCGGCGCGCCGCACGGCGATCCCCCGCGCGCGCAGCTCCTCGCGTGCTCCCACGCCCAGCCGCGCGAGCACGAAGGAGGCCTGCGACGGGACGACCTCAAACCCCCGAGCCGTCAGGTGGTGCGTGGCCTCCTCGCGCCATGCGGCGATGAGTTGGGCCCGGCGGCTGCTCTCAGCGCGTGCCGTGGTGCTGGTCACCGCGATCGCCGCAGCGATCGCTGGCGACGACACCGACCACGGCACCTGCCGCGACGCCAACGCGGAGATCGCCCGCTCGTTGCCGAGCACGTATCCAGCCCGGATGCCCGGAATCGACCAGTGCTTGGTGAGGCTGCGTACCACCAGCAGCCCGCGGCGACGATCGCCAGCGAGGCTGTGGGCCTGCCCCTGCACGCTGTCCATGAACGCCTCGTCCACGACCACGACGCGCTTGGGCCGGCGCAGGGCCAGGATCGCCTCGGCCGGATGCAGCACGCCGGTGGGGTTCGTGGGGTTGCCCACGATGACGAGGTCGGCGTCGTCTGGCACCGCGCTCGGGTCGAGCCGGAAGCCGTCCTCCTCGCGGCAGTGGACCACACTCACCTCATGCCCCGCACGCTCGAGCGCGGCGTGCGGCTCGGTGAACTGGGGATGCACGACCACGGGGCGATGCCAAGCCTTCCAGCGGGCGATCAGTTCGAAGGCTTCGGCAGCGCCCGCGGTGACGAGCACCTCGTCCGTACGCCGCCGGTGCAGGTCGGCAATGGCCCGCCGCGCGGGTACGGCGTCGGGGTAGGCGGTCGAGCGTCGCACACCGTCCTGGAGCGCGGCATCAACGAACGCCGGGCGATCGCCTGGGAAGACGTTGACGGCGAAGTCGACGAGGCCGCGCCCGGTCTCCCGGTCGCCGTGGTGGAGCAACGGCTGGGCCACGGTGGGCTCCGCCTCCACCACCACCGGCGCTGGCACGGGTGGCGGCGCTGCGACCGGTGACGCTGCCGCGGCAGCCTGGGCGAACCGCTGCGCCATCGTCGGCTGTCCGGCCCAGTGGGTGTGCAGATAGGAGGCGTGAAGCGTCGGCGTCGCGACCCCGATGAGTTCTCCGTCGACCTCCCACGCCGGCTGCCAACCGCGGGCGGGCGCGGTGAGCGCCGTGCGGTGGAACTCGTGTCCCGTGACCGCCTCGCCGGCCCGGGAGAGCAGGCTGTCCCCGGGGGCCACTGCGTGGGGGTAGCGCAAGGTGAGACGCTCCCCCATCGCGGCAGCCGTGTTGATCACGCCCGCCATGGCGCAGCCGTCGAGCTCGTCGAGCAGGTACAGGAAGCCGGCACACTCCGCGACCGTGGGCAGACCCGACGCCACGGCGTCTCGGATCTGCCTCAGCAGCGCCCGATTGCGGGCGAGCTCCTGCACGTGCACCTCGGGGAATCCGCCACCGAGGAAGAGCGCGCGCGTTCCCTCGGGCAACGAGTCGTCCGTGAGTGGGTCGAAGTACTCGACGCGGCACCCTGCGGCGCGCAGCAGCTCGTCGGTTTCGGCGTAGGAGAACGTGAAGGCGCGGCCGGCCGCTACGGCCACGACCGGTTCCCCCCGCACGGGGCGCACCTGTGAGGTGGGCGTCCACGCCGGGGCGGTGAGGTCCGGGGCGCGGCGGGCCACCTCGAGCACCGCGTCGAGGTCGATGTGTCGAGCCACTGACTCCCCGAGGGAGGCGACCGCGGCCACTGACTCGGTACGCTCTGCGGCGGGTACGAGCCCCAGGTGCCGCGAGGGTGCCGACAGGTCGTCACTGGTCGGGAGCACGCCCAGGACGGGCAGCCGGACACTGCGCTCGACCTCGGCGATGTTGCGCGGCGAGGAGGCCCGGTTGAGGATCACGCCGACCACCTCGACGGCGGGGTCGTACGCAGCCATGCCGGCCACCACCGCACCCACCGAGCGCGACATGCGGGAGATGTCGACGACGAGCACGACCGGCGTGCGCGTCAGTGTGGCCACGTGCGCGGTCGAGGAGAAGCCGTCGGTGCCGATCCGCCCGTCGTGCAAACCCATGACACCTTCGATCACCGCGATGTCGGCTCCGCGAGCGCCGTGCGCCAGGAGTGGGACGATCCGCTCGGGACCCACCAGGTGCGGATCCAGGTTCCTGCCGGGGCGTCCCGTGGCCAGGGCGTGGTAGCCGGGGTCGATGTAGTCCGGGCCCACCTTGTGGCCCGAGACCGTGAGGCCTCGCGCTCGCAGTGCGGCCATCAGGCCGGTGGCCACGGTCGTCTTGCCCTGGCCAGTCGAGGGCGCGGCGATGACCAGGCGCGGAAGTGGGGTCACCATTCGATTCCCCGCTGGCCCTTCTGGCCCACATCCATGGGGTGCTTGACCTTGGCCATCTCGGTGACGAGGTCAGCGACCTCGAGCAACTCGGGAGCAGCCCGTCGCCCGGTGATGACGACATGCTGTCGCCCGGGCCGCTCGCGCAGGGTGGTGACGACGTCGTCGAGATCGACCCATCCCCACGCGATCGGATAGGTGAACTCGTCCAGGACGTACAGGTCGTGTGTCTGCTGCGCGAGTCGCCGCTTGATCTCCTGCCAGCCTTCGGCCGCCGCCCGGGCGTGGTCGTCCTCATCGCCCTGCTTCTTCGTCCACGACCAGCCTGCGCCCATCTTGTGCCACTCGACGGGCCCGCCCTCGCCGGTCTCCTGGTGGAGACGGCCCAGTCGTTCGAGGACGGTCTGCTCGCCGATGCGCCACTTGGCGGACTTCACGAACTGGAACACGCCGACGTTCCAGCCCTGGTTCCAGCCGCGGATGGCCAGCCCGAACGCCGCAGTCGACTTCCCCTTCCCGTCTCCGGTGTGCACCATCAGGAGGGGGCGGTTGCGCCTCTGGCGGGTCGTCAGACCGTCGTCGGGCACGGTCAGTGGCTGTCCCTGCGGCATCAGTTGACCTCTTCCATGACCGGGCCGCGCGCCGTGCTCATCACGCCACCCGCCGCGTGACGACGTCGACGAGACCGCTGGCGCTGACGTGCGCCATGGGCACGTGTTCGGCGCGCAGGTGCGCGGCCAGTCGCAGCGCGAGCCCCATCCGGATCGGACCGTCCTCGCAGTCGATGACCACGCTGGGCACGGCCAGGGACGCCACGTGTTCGGCGGCGGATCTGGACCGTGGCACGGCGTGGGACCCAGCCGTGGCGCGCCCGTCTGTCACCACGACGAGGAGCGGTCGCAACCGCGGGTCGCGGAGTCGCTCGCGTCGTACGAGGCTGCCCGCCGTCACCAGCGCTTCCGCGAGCGGAGTGCGCCCGCCCGCCGGCAAGTCGTCCAGCAGCGCCGCGGCGACGTCGATCGAGCGGGTGGGCGGCAGGGTGAGGTCCGCGCCGTCACCACGGAAGCTGATCAGCGCCACCTTGTCCCGACGTCGATACGCGTCCGTGAGCAGCGACAGGATCGCCGTCTTGACCTGGACCATGCGTCGGCGCGCCGCCATCGATCCGGAGGCGTCCACGCAGAACACCAGCAGGTTCGCCTCCTTGCCCTCGCGCACCGCCGTACGGAGGTCGCTGGCCTGGATGGTGAACTGCTCGCCCGCGCGAGCACGTCCGGCATGGCGTTCAGCCGCGGCCCGCAGCGTCTCCACGACATGCAGCGAGGCGCGCCCGGGGCGGGCCGCCACCCGGCGTCCGGTCTCGCCGAGTCCCTTGCTCCGCCGCCCCGGAACTCCGAGGCCGACCCCATCGATGGTGAACACCCGCGGTTGGTACGTCTGCTCAGCCACGTGAACGCTCGTGCCTCCCGCGGGGCTGGGCGCTCCGGTGGCGGGCTCTGGGTCCGCGTCGTGTGCCTCGGCCGCGTCACGCCGGGGCCCACCCTCGGGGGCTCCGTCGAGTTCAGAGTTGAGTCCGGAGTCGGGGCCAGAGCCCGGAGCTCCTGACATGTCGGGCCCTGCTGCGGGCGCATCCCCTGGATTGTCAGGCTCCCCCGCTCCGTGTGGGCCTGCGTCATCGGGGTCGTTCGGTGCGGCCCCGTTCGGGGGATCGGGCAGGTCGTCGTCGCCCAGCACCTGGTCCAACAGGTCCTCGTCCAACCCGGGGGCATCGAAGGGGTTGCGTCGCCGGCGGTGCGGCAGAGCCAGCAGCGCAGCGACCCTGATGTCGGCCTTGGTGACGTGTGCGCGCCCCTGCCACGCCGCATGGGCGAGCGCCGTGCGGGCGGTGACGATGTCGGCGCGCAGTCCATCGACGTCAAAGGCGGCGCAGACCTCAGCGATCGTCATCAGCGCGGCATCGGTGAGCTCGACAGCTTCGAGTCGCTCGCGGGCGGCGCCGATGCGTGCGGACAGATCGGCCTGCCGGGACGCGTACGAGCCCACGAACGTGGCCGGGTCCGCGTCGAATGCCAGCCGGCGCCGCACGACCTCGACGCGACGCGAGGGATCGCGAGGCGCCGCGACCGAGACGGTGAGCCCGAACCGGTCGAGCAGTTGCGGTCGCAGTTCCCCTTCCTCGGGGTTCATCGTTCCGATGAGGACGAACCGCGCTCGGTGGCCGACCGAGACCCCGTCGCGCTCGACGGTGACCTGTCCGGTGGCGGCGGCGTCGAGCAGGAGATCCACGAGGTGGTCGTGAAGCAGGTTCACCTCGTCCACGTACAACACGCCGCGGTGGGCGCGGGCGAGGAGCCCCGGCTCGAACTCGACGGCCCCCGACGTGAGCGCCCTCTCGAGGTTGAGTGATCCCAGGACGCGATCCTCACTCGCCCCGACGGGCAACTCCACCAGCCGGACCGGACGGGCCACGATGGGGCTCGTGCCGAAGGCTGCGTCCGGCGAGGTGCTCGTGACGTCGTCGGGGTCGACGGAGAACCGGTCACCCTCGTGGACCCTGATGGGCGGCAGGACCTCGGCCAGCCCCCGCACGGTGGTGGACTTCGCGGTCCCCTTCTCGCCCCTGATCAGGACGCCGCCGATCTCAGGGCTGACGGCCGCGAGGACGAGGGCCAGCCCCATCTCATCGAGACTGGACGAGGTCGTCGGGTCGTACTCGCAGCCGACGACGGCAGAAAATGGATAGGTCAGTGGCACGGTGAGGCTCCCGCTCGTAGGCCATGGATGTGGCGTGTGCGCGAGGCCGGTCTTCGGACTGTGTCGAGTCACTCCCAGTGGCATGCTCGACTCACCGCAGCGGGCCTGTGCCGGACTCTCACCGGCTTCCCAGATTCTCCCCGTCGTCCGTCCTCACCGTTTCCGATGACTGGGTCTCAGGGGCACCTCACGTGCCGGTGACGATACATCGGCGCATTCGACGGCCTCGACGGGCCTCGCCATTCGAGCCGCATGCGCATAGGGTCGACTCACTCACCAAGGGGGACTCGGGATGCGCAAGAAGACGTGGGTTGTTGCGGCTGCGGTCGCGCTGGCAGGGCTGACGGCACCGGGGCAGAGCGCCTCGGCGGCACCGGTGGAACGGGCACCGGGATCGGGGTCGGGGCAGATCGTGTATGTCTGCGGCGCCAACCTGTGCACCGTCGACCCGGACACGGGCAAGGCGGCCCAGTTGACCACGGACGGAGTCGAGGGTCAGCGGGCGTACAGCTCGCCCAGCGTCTCCGCGGACGGGAGCACGGTCGCGGCCCAGGTGGGCACGTCGGTCGTGGTGGGCCCGTACGGCTCGAACCTGCCAGACGTGTGGGTGCAGAGCGTGCGGGGGCTCAACGACGTCCAGATCTCCCCGGACGGCGCGTCCGTGTCGACCAGCCACTTCTACTCCGAGATCCAGTACGTCTACTGCTATCCGTACGACGGCTGCCTGCAGCACGTCATCTACCGCGGCAACAGGCTCTACACCGCGCCCGGTGCCGCGCCCGTGGGCCACATGGGCGGCGATGGAACCGGCTTCCTGGGCGGCGCGCTCCTCAGCGTCGGTGACGAGGAAGGCACCTGGGTCGACGGCAACGGCAACTACGTGAACGAGCGCAACTTCGTGTGCACGTACGACACTCCGGCGGTCGATGAGTCCGCGTGCACCCCCAGGGCCTACGAGCTCTCCCCGCAGGCCGGCCTCGACATGGCCTTCCACTCCCCCGCAGGGTCTCCGGACGGCACGCTGGTCGCCGCCGTGCTCAGCGGCGACGATGGCGACGACGCGCTGGCCAATGACACGGACACGGTCGTGGTCTACGACGCGGCGACGGGTGTGCGCGTCGCCGCCATGCCCGGCCTCGGCTACAGCCCGGCCTTCTCCCCGGACAGCAGCCGCGTCGTGTGGCAGGGCGGGGATGGGTGGCTGTACGTGGCCCCCGCCCGCGGAGGCACCCCTGTCCGCCTCGTCCAGGGCACTGAGCCGGCGTGGGCCAACGTGTCGTCCAGCGTTCCGCCCGGTGCCGCCGGTCAGGCGAAGGTGGTCGGCGCCAAGAAGGCGCTGCGGGTCAAGCGCCGCGCGGTGACGCTCAAGGTTGCCTGCGCCTCGACCGCGACGGGCCCGTGCACGGGCACCGTGCGCCTGTCGTCCAAGAGCCCCAAGCGCAAGCCCGTCATGCTCAGCAAGAGCAAGAAGTTCTCGGTGGCACCCGGCAAGACTGCCGCCGTGAGGATCACGCTGACCCGCCGCGGCGTACGCGTCCTCGCTGCGCGCAAGGTCACCAAGGCAACGGCGCTGCTGACCTCGGCGGGCACCACGAGCCGCACCACGATCAGGATCCGTCGCCCCTGAGGGGTCGTCGCGGGGGCGCGGGGGTGGTGATTACCCTCCTTCAACGTGACGACTCCACAGCGCCCCTGCGGCACCGCCCAGACTTCCCCGACAGTCATCGTGGTGGGTGTGGGCGCGGGCGGTCTGGACGAGGACGCCTGGAACGTGGCGCGGAGCGCCGACGTGGTCCTCGGCGGACGCAGGCACCTTGCTCTGATGCCGGAGGTCGAGGGCCAGGAGCGGAGGGTGTGGCCCACACCGCTGCTGCCCGGGTTGCGTGAGTTGCTCGCTGGGCTGACCGGACGACGCGTGGTTGCGCTGGCATCGGGCGATCCTTTGGTCTCCGGCGTCGGTTCGACGCTGGTCCGTGAGCTCGGCGCCGACGCCGTCGAGATCCTTCCGGCGGTGTCGTCCGTCGCACTGGCCCGGGCGCGGATGCGCTGGTCCGCCGAGGAGTCGGTGGTCGTCACCCTGGTCGGCCGCCACGAGGCGCGCGTCCTTCGCGAACTTGCTCCCGGGCGTCGCGTCCTGGCCCTCACGTCGGGTGCCGACTCCGTGAGCGTGGTCGCCGCGTTGCTGTGTCAGGCAGGGTGGGACGACGCGTCACTGAGCGTCCTCGGCGACCTGGGGACTGCGCACGAGTCCCGTGAGCTCCGAAGCGCACGTGAGTGGGCAGCGGATGCCGAGTCCTCGGTCCCCGCCCTGCACGTGCTGGCCATCGAGATCCCGACGGTCGCGACGCACCCGGCGTCGTGGGTGGCCGGGTTGCCCGACGATGCGTACGAGCACGACGGCCAGCTCACCAAGCGCGACCTGCGGGCCTCCGCGTTGGCTCGCCTGGCCCCTGCACCCGGGCAACACCTGTGGGACGTCGGCGCAGGCGCTGGATCGGTCGGCATCGAATGGATGCGGGCCCACCCCACGTGCCGTACGACTGCGGTGGAGGCGGACCCGCAACGCGCCGCCCGCATCGGCCGCAATGCCGTACGGCTCGGGGTCCCCGACCTGTGCGTCGTCGAAGGGCGCGCCCCCGACGCGCTGGCCGGTCTGCAGTCACCGGATGCGATCTTCATCGGCGGCGGTGCCACCCGGGCGGGGGTGCTGGACGCCTGCCTCGACGCGCTGCGACCCGGTGGCCGGTTGGTGGTGCACGGCGTGACGCTGGAGACCGAAGTCCTGCTCGCCGATGCCCATCGACGGCTGGGCGGAGAGCTCACTCGGCTCAGCGTGGAGGTCGCAGCGCCAGTGGGCAGTTTCACGGGGTGGTCCCCCCTGCGCACGGTGACGCAGTGGAGCACGACACGCTGAGTTCCGTACCGCGGTGCCGGGTTCCGCGTCCACAGCGCATCCCTCTGCCTGTGCCGCAGACCCGGTGTCACCTGGGTCGACGGCCACCCAGTCCGGCCGGCTCAGCCCTGGGGCCTCCTGTCACTGGTCTGGGTCGGCCTCTGGCAGTGAGCCCCGCCGCCGCGTCGCGCTGTAGAGGTACGACTCGCCTCCCTCGCCGCCGAGCGCGGCCCCGACGAGGATCACCGCTGCCTGCCGGAGCCCCGCAGCCTCCACGTCATCAGCGATGCTCGCCACGCTCCCCCGCAGCACACGCTCACCGTCCTGGCTGGCGCGGTGGACGACCACCACCGGACACTGAGGGCCCACCACCGGTTCGATCTCGGCCATGAGTTCGCGCGTGCGGGTGATCGCGAGGTGCAGCACCAGCGTCGCCCCGGAGGCTGCGTACCCGCGCAGCGACTCCCCCGCTCCCATGGCGGTGGAGCGGGACTGAGTGCGTGTCAGCACGACGGTCTGGGCCACCAGTGGCACGGTGAGTTCGCTGCCCACGCGCGCGGCGGCCGCGGCGTACGCGGGCACACCTGGGGTCACCTCCCACGCCACCCCTGCCGCGTCCAGGCGGGCCGTCTGCTCGTGCAGAGCGGAGTACAGCGACGGGTCGCCCGAGGTGAGGCGCACCACGCAACGCCCCGCTCGGTACGCCGCCACGACGCAGTCGGTGATCTGGGCGAGGTCGAGATCCTGGGTGTCGACCAGCTCGGCGCGGGGACCGCAGTGGGCGAGCACCTCGGGGTCGAGGTAGGTGCCCGGGAAGAGCACCAGATCCGCCTGCGCGAGCAGACGTGTCGCACGGACGGTCAGCAGGTCGGCTGCGCCGGGACCCGCCCCGACAAAATGCACCGTCACCGGACGTACCTCGGGGTCCACACACCCGCGGCGCCGGCGCGCGTGGAGCTCGCCCCGACGATCAGCAGACACTTCATGTCGATGCTCCGCGCGTCCAGTTCGCCCAGCGTGGTCACCGTGAGCTCCTCCTCGGCGCGCCCCACGTCGCGGCCCACGACCACCACCGTTTCCGGGCTCTTGTGTTCGAGCAGGATCGATCGTGCCGCCTCCACCTGGTCCGTACGGCTCCGTGAGGCTGGGTTGTAGATCGCGAGGACCAGATCGGCGGCAGCGATGGCCTTCAACCGCTGCTCCACCACTCGCCACGGCTTCAGCCGGTCGGACAGGCTGACCACGGCGAAGTCGGCGCCGATCGGCGCTCCTGCCCGCGCCGCGACCGCCTGCACGGCGCTCACCCCCGGCAGCACGCGGATGCGCACATCGGCAAACCGGGGGTCTGACGCTGCCTCGAACACCGCGGACGCCATCCCGAAGACACCGGCGTCACCTCCGGAGACCACGGCCACCCGCTCACCACGCTTCGCCAACTCCAGGGCGAGCCGTCCCCGGTCCACCTCGACCGTGTTGCCCGAGGCGTGGCGGGTGAGGCCCACACGCTGCGGGATGCGGGCGAGGTAGGGGGCGTAGCCGACCACGTGGTCGACCTGGTCGAGGGCGGTGGCGACTTCAGGCGTCACCCACCGGTCGGGGCCGGGACCGAGGCCGACGACGAGCACCTCGGCCACCCCGCCCGCGTCTGCCTCTTCGTGCCTGTCCCGATCGGTGGCTGGCGCCCCCTCGCCCACCGCGGCGGTCTGGGTCCGAGAGCGTTGTCCGTTGCGGCTGTCTCCGGTGACGACGATGAGGGAGAAGTACGGCACCGTCGTCTCGTCGACCTCGGCGACAGGCAGCCACCGTTGCTCCGGCATGGAGGCGCGTTCGACGTACAGGGCGTGCTCGAGCCTGCCGGCTGCCGCCAGTGCTCGGCGGACGGCCGGAAACGTCCGGCCGAGTTTCATGATGATCGCCCCGTCCGTGTCTGCCAGGCGCCGCGCCAGTTCGGGTTCGGGGAGGGTGCCGGGCAGCACCGTCAGGACGTCGGTCTGGCGCACCAGCGGTGTGGCGGTGGTGGCCACCGCCGCCGCGAACGCAGGGACGCCGGGCACGATCTGCGTCTCGTACGACTCCGCCAACCGGTCGTGCATGTACATGTAGGACCCGTAGAACAGCGGGTCGCCCTCCGCGAGCAGCACCACGTCGCGGCCGGAGCGCAGGTGGTCGGCCAGTTGCTCGGCTGAGGCTTGGTAGAACTCCGCCAGCGCGCCGGCGTACCCGCCGGGGTGCGCTGTGGTTCCTGTGGTCACGGGGTAGGTGAGCTCCACCTCCGTGACGCCAGCGGGAAGGAGGTCCGCGGCGATCCGCCGTGCGTTCGATGGTTTGCCGGGCGCCGCGTGATAGGCCACGACGTCCGCGTTCGCGATGAGCCTGGCCGCCTTGAGAGTGATGAGTTCCGGGTCCCCCGGTCCCACTCCGACGCCGGCGAAGCGCCCGGTCCTCACTCCTCCTCCTGCGCGATGGCGTTGAGAGCGGACGACGTCATCGCTGATCCGCCGCGGCGTCCA
This sequence comes from Actinomycetes bacterium, assembly GCA_023460975.1. Lineage (GTDB taxonomy): Bacteria > Actinomycetota > Actinomycetes > Propionibacteriales > Nocardioidaceae > Nocardioides. The sequence continues at coordinate 5,904 of JAEWOG010000092.1, read as the reverse complement.
CGCACCGTGACGAAGGGGATGTCGATGCCCTGCATGCTCGCCAGGTCGGCGAGGGCCTGCTTCGACTCGGCAGCGCCGATGAAGCCCACGGGGCAGCCGACGATGGCGGCCGGCCGGGGCGCTCCGTCGAGCAGGAGCTCAAGGAGGTGGAAGAGGGCCGTCGGCGCGTTGCCGATCGCCACCACCGCGCCCTCCAGCTGTGGCTCCCACAAGGAGACGGCGGCCGCCGTACGCGTGGTCCCCCACTCGCTGGCCAACCGCGCCACGCGCGGGTCATTGAGCAGGCACACCACGTCGTTGCCCGCGGGGAGTCGACTCGGCGTCACGCCGCGCACGACCATGGTCGCGTCGCAGAGGATCGGCGCGCCCTGCTCCAGGGCGGCGCGGGCCGCTGGCACCAGATCACGGTGCACCACCACGTCGTCGGCGAGGTCCACCTGGCCACTGCCGTGGATCATGCGTACGACCATCTTCTCGGCGTTCGGCGGCACCAGCGACAGATCCGCCTCGTGCCGGATCGTGGCGAAGGAGTCGACGTAGATCGCCGGCCCAGAGTCCACGTAGGGGTAGCGACGTGAGGGTCGCCGGGGCTCGAATGGGCCGATCATGAAGCCTCCTCAGGCAGCAACAAGCCACGCCATGGCGTGACGACGATTTCTTCAGCGGCGCGCAGCGACACCCAGGTGGGTCGGTCGAGACCTTGGGCAAGGGCGACGTGCCGCCCGCCCGGAACCCACCCGTACGGCAGCGGTGTCGGTCGTCGAGTCTGTTCGGACGTGGCCCGCGCTCCGGGGGGCAGGTTCGTGTGTGGCTCCTGGGCCGGGACCAGAGGCTCGGCCAGCTCCGACACGTGCCATCGTGCGCCAGGTCCCTCACCGCGTGCGGCGAGGAACTGACGAGCCAAACCAGTCAGTACGGGCACCGCATCCGCCAGCGCCACCACCGGGCCCCAGCCCGCCCCCACCCGCACCTGCGCGAGGGTCGCGTCGAGCGCCACCAGCCCGAGGTCGCACGAGCGGTCGACGAGATCACCCCGCCCGTCGTCGAGGACGAACAGGAATCGCCCCGGGAGCCGTCCCAACTGAGGGTCGCGCAGCAGGGCGGAGTCGAGGTCGCGGATGAGTGGGCGCAGGTCGACGCGACCACCGGCCCGTCCGGTCTGGGGCGAGGCGAGGACGTTGCGGACGACGTCGTGGGTACGACTCGGCAGCAACCCGGTCGCCTCGATCGCGGCGAGCACGTCGCCGGGGAGCTGGCCTGCCTCGCCCGGAAGGCCGCGCAGTTGCAGGTTGGCCCGCGAGGTGACGTGGATGCGCCCGTCGCCGTACGTGTCGGCGACGTCGAGCAGTGAGGTGACCGAGTCTGACCGGACCTGGCCACCGGGCACGCGCAGTCGGACCAGCAGCCCGTCGTCAGCGGGCCAGGGGCGCAGCGCGCCGGGGCAACGGTCGGGACGGGTACGCACCACCGGGGAACCTGTTTCGAGTCGGGGATCCATGCGCGGGATCCGCTGGTGACCCGACGACGGCTGTCGTCAGGGCCAGCAGGTCTTCGGACTCGGATCAACCGGGAGCAGACGCCTTCCCAGGGCCCGAGGGCTCCAGTGGCTGCCGTTGCCGGCGTGTCCGTCCCGTCACCTCACCGCTGCGCGTCAGTTCCGGACTCTCACCGGATTCCCTGACTCCACACGTGGAGTACGACTGGCTGTGCTCACCCTAGACCGGCACGTGCGCGAGTCCGACACCCGGCTGGCGACTGCGGGTTGTCGGCTCATCAAATGCAGAAACAAGGCAGCTGGGATCGGCAGCGCCGATAGCGTGCCCGCCGTCGATTCAGGGATGGGGGAACCATGGTGAGCAGTCCTTCTCCGGGGGAACCGTTCGGGCGCTACCGCATCGTGCGTCGGATTGGGCGCGGCGGCATGGGCACGGTGTACGAGGCCGTCCAGGAAAACCTCGGACGCTCGGTGGCCTTGAAAGTCCTGCTCGAGCATCTGTCCGAGGAGTCAGACTTCCGCGCACGGTTCCAGCGCGAGGCTCGCGCGCTCGCTGCCCTCGACTCCCCTCACACGATCCAGGTCTACGACCACGGCGAGGAGGCGGGCCAGCTCTTCATCGCCACGCAACTGATCAACGGGCCGGACCTGCAGCGGCTCGTCGCCGAGCGCGGAGCGTTGCCCCTGCCGGTGGCGCTCGAGGTGGTCGCGCAAGTGGCGTCGGGCCTGGCAGATGCACACGCGGTCGGTGTCCTGCACCGCGACATCAAGCCGAGCAACGTCCTGCTCCGTGAGGGCCCCAGCAGCGTGCATGCCTACCTGTGCGACTTCGGCATCGCCAGAACGGAAGGCGACGACCACACGGCGACGGGCGGGGTGGCAGGCACGCTCGGCTACATGGCTCCGGAGCGTCACAACGGGGCGCCAGCCAGCGCGCAGACGGACATCTATGCCCTCGGGTGCTTGTTGTGGGTGCTGATCACGGGGCGGCTGCCGTACGCAGGCAACTCCGGTGTCCAGATGGCCATCGCACACATGCAGCAGCCGGTTCCCCAGCTGGGCGGCGCCACCCCTGTGCACTCCGCCATCGATGCGATCCTCGCGCGTGCCATGGACAAGAACCCTGAGCGTCGCTATCGCAGCGCCCTGGAGATGCGACGTGACCTGGTGGCCGCTGCGGGCACGACCAGTGCTCATCAACCCGGTGATCATCAACCCGGTGCGCATGGCGCGCCCACACTCATCCACGAGCGGCCCAGTGCGGGGGTCGCTGGCACACGGCCCGAGGAGTTGATCCCCGCGGCTCGCGTGCCCACGGTGGTGGCCCCGCGCCGCCATGCCGGGCTGATAGTGGGTGCCGCTGCGGGCGCTGTCGTTGCGGTCCTCAGCGGAGTCGGCCTCGCGTTCGCGCTGAGCGGGAACGCAGGCACGGACACCGGGGACGTGGAAGACTCCGCGACCGTGTTGTCCTCAGAAGGTCAGACCGCTCCGCCGCCTTCGGCTCCGATCGAGTCCGAGGGCAGCGCGTCGACCGAGGCCACGGCCACCGCATCGGACACTCCCTCTCCTGAGCCATCAGCGTCTGTCTCGCCCACGCCAGCCCGTACGCCCACGCCGTCGCAGGAAGAGCCCACGGTCGCCTGCTGGGACGGCTCGGATGCATCCACCCGTGAGGCGTGCGGCGTCCCCGCTGGCCCAGACGGACTCGCGACAGTCTTCCCTTCGTCTCAGGGGTGTGGGTCGATTGTCCCGTCGGTTGCGGGCAAGGTCGAGGTGTACGAGTGCGGCTACGGCGACTTCCTCATCCGCTACACCCGGTGGGCGCAGGGGTACGACCGTTACGGCTATCTCGACGCGGCCAACGGGGTCGACGGTGCCCAATGGTCCGTCGGCGGTGAGTTTGCGGGTCGCCAGTGGACGAGTTACGAGTCAGGCCCGGGCGAGAATCAGCCGTACCAATGGTCCGCGTCGTTTCGCTACTACCCCTACTCGGTCTCGGTGGAAGGCACGTCCATGGCTGCGCGAAAGCGCGGGCGCGCAATGGTTGCGGTCACGGCGCCGAGCAGCATCGGGCTGCGGTGATTCCTGCCGTCAGTAGGTGGTGAACTCGACGTCCAGCAGAGTCGTCCCCCGCACCTGAGCAACCCGTTCGCCCTCCCCGTGAAGCAACCTCGCGATCCGCGTCGAGGGGGCGTCGAACGTCCGCATTGCCAGCGTCAGTGCGGTCCCCTTCTTGCGCGGTCGCCACGTCCCGATCAGGTTGCCGTCCACCATGATCGCGCCTGGGGCACCGACCGTCTTCCAGACATCCTTGTGGAACTGTCTCGGCACGATCGTGTCGCGATCGCGCGACTGCAGGTACGGGTCATGAGGCGGCAGCAGTCTGACTCCCCTCGGAGGCGGCGATGAGCGCAGGGCGTCGAGGTCCTCACTGAGGATCCATGCCGCACGGCCGTACTTCACAGGTGTCATCTCACCTTCGACGAGACTCCACCAGGGGTCGACGTCGGAGGCTCGCACTCCCAGCCACGCCGCGAAGTCGGCTCGCCGCGAGGGCCCGTAGCAATGCAGGTACCGCCGCACGAGCTCTGCCCGCGCCCGTGAGGCATCGATCACCGGGAGTGGGGCACCGAGCCACTCCTCGACGAGCACGAACGGCGCCGTGTTTCCTTCGCGGGGAGCGAAGCAGACGAGCTGGCGGAGCGTGAGAATCCGTACGCAGAAGTGGACGAGGGCCTCGCCGACCGGTTGCCCTGGCGCGTGCAGCCCCTCGCTCTCCCAGACCTGACGTTGCTGCAGCGACAGCGTGTCAGCGATTCGTTCAGCCAGCTCCTTGCCGAGCGGTTCAATGGCCAACCGACGACCATGCAGGACGCCGCGCACCTCGGCGCTGGTCCGCTCGACGAGCTCGGTGAGGCTCAGGCCGACCTGGTCAACGCTTGGGCACGCGCCCCGTACGAACTGGCGCATCGACTCGTCGGTGGGTGGACACACACCGGTCGTGAAGACCGCCGCGTCGGCAGTTGGTACGTAGTAGGGAGCGCCACGCATGCACCACGTGTGGATCAACGCCTTGTCGGCAGAGACGGCGGCGTCGAGGCAGTCCTGCGTCACGCCGTTGACCCGGGCATGCAGCGACAGCAGCGCCGAGCCGGGAGGGCTGTCCTGGATCCCGCACGCTCCAGCGGCCTCGGGCAGGCCCGATTCGCCCAGCGGCCTGGTCAGGTGGTGCGCACGGAGGCGAAACGCGGATACCTCCTGCGACGACACCTCCACGACCATCCGCAGAGACTACTCAGCGCTGATGCTGGGAAGGCGGACTCTGATGTCCTTGCGGCCCGCAGCAAGACCGCCGGCGGCGAGCATGATCGAGTCGCTGTGGTCGGGCGCCACTTCGTATCCCAGTAGCTCTCGCCAGAAGCGGGCGACGATCGTCGGCCGATCCGACTTGACCGTCACCGTCGCGATTCGTGCCTCGACCAGGGGGAGCGACCTACGCCTGCTGGAACTCGAGGCGATTGCCGAACGGGTCGAAAGTGTGGAAGCGGCGGATGCCAGGGAGTTCGCCGTCGGAGCGAATGACGCTCGCCCCTCGTTCCACAAGGACTGCTTCAAGGGCGTCGAGGTCGGTGACCAAGAATGCTGGATGGGCCTTCTTGGCCGGAGCGAACGGTTCCTCGATTCCGAGGTGGAGGACGGCGTTGCCAGCCGTGAACCAGCAGCCGCCGCGCACGGCGAGTGCCGGCGGCTTCGGCACCTCATCCATCCCCAAGACGGTGCCGTAGAACTCGCGCGCGGACGGCTCGCTGCCCATCGGAATAGCGACCTGCACGTGGTCGATGCCCGTGATCATGAAGCCAACCTATCTGGAGGTCAGGTCGGACGGGAGCGGGCAGTGAGGCGCCCGCGCGGTTCGGCGCCACTCTCTGGCGCCCGGGGTGAGAGACGCAGGGAAGCCGACAAAGTGAGGGCACATCACTGCTCAAATACTTTCAGGGCCGGAATGAATCGCACTGGGTTTCGTTCCTAGGCGTTCCCTTGGCCAGCGAGTGCTGGCCGGGATGATTCTTGGGCAGCGTAGTACGCCGCCTCGACCTCGAGCGGGGTCAACATGTCGAGCTCCCCGTGCAGGCGCTGGTTGTTCCACCACCACACGTACTCCAGCGTCGCGAGCTCGACCTGCTCGATCGTGCGCCACGGCCCCCGGCGCCGGATGAGCTCGGTCTTGTAGAGCCCGTTGACTGCCTCGGCGAGTGCGTTATCGAAGGAGTCCCCGACGGTCCCGGTGGATGGCTTCGCGCCCAGCTCGGCGATCCGGTCGGTGTAGACGATCGAGAGGTAGTTCGACCCGTGATCGGCATGATGAACCAGCCCGGTCAGATCGACCGCGCCCTCGCGCTTGGCGTCCC
>JAEWOG010000091.1 GCA_023460975.1 Actinomycetes bacterium | reverse complement strand
AGGGCGACCACGTCGTGGCCGCGCGCGGTCAGCTCCGCCGCGACGGGGATCGTGGGGTTGACGTGCCCGGTGAACGGCGGCACCACGAACAGGAAGCGGCTCACGACACGACCCGGTCGGCAGACGTCCCGTTCTTGAGTCCGGGCGTCTCGCCCTCCAGCAGGTGCGCGTTGTCGGCCTTGAGCTGCTCGAGCGCATCCATCGTCTCGAGGGCGCCCATCGTGCCGAGCGACTTCACCACAACCTCTTCGATCTCGTACGACGTCTGGGCGTGGCGGTTCATCCACTCCATCGCCCGCGCCTTGATGAGGGCGGAGTTCTCGATCAGCAGGGAGTGGCTGGCGTCGGGGACGATCTCGAGGGTGCAGTCGCCCAGCTTGGCCTCCAGCTCGCGCGCCCGGTCGAGGATGTCGGACTGGCTGCCATAGATCGCGAACACCGGGCACGAGATCTCCTCAAGCCAGTCGATCGGCTTCTCGACCTTGAGGTCGTCGATGAGGGTGGTGCCGAAGAACAGCTTCTCCGTGCGCTTGGCCAGCCGGGACGTCTTGCGGTCCGCCTCGGTCTCCAGGTACGCCCGTACGGCCACCTCGTCGAGCCCGAACGCCGCCAGCGCCAGGGTCCCCGCCATCTGCTCGCCCCAGCCGGGCACCGAGAAGTGCGCCTCGATCAGGAACAGGCTGGCGACCTTCTCCGGGTGCCGCTGGGCGAGCGCGAGGCCGACCACGCAGCCGAACGAGTTGCCGAAGAAGTGGACCGGCTCGTCGATTCCCCACCCCTCCAGCAGGCCGAGGAGGTCCTCGACGTTGTCGGCGACGCTGTAGCCCGCGTCGGGGATCTCCGTACGCCCGTGGCCGCGCATGTCGGCAAGGTGCATCGTCGCCTGCGTCGCCATCGGGTGCGCCAGCGTGTAGAACCAGCTCGACAGGTTGTCGATCACCAGGCCGTGCAGCATGACGACCTTGGGTCGCTTGACGCCGTCGGTCTCCTCTCCGCCGAGCACCTGGACGTGGAACTTGAGCCCGTTGGACTGCAGGTACGGCACGGCTCAGCCCTCGGACAGGGAGCGGACGACGAAGTTCACGACGTCGCCGGCCGTCAGGCCGACGACCTCGTCGAGCTCCATGCCTGCCATCCAGTTCACGAAGTCCACGCGCTCCCCGTAGGTGTTGAGCAGCTCCTCGGCGAGCGCGACGAACTCGATGCTCTCCAGCTGGAGGTCATCGTTGAACGAGGTCGCCATCGAGAGCGGCTCGTCCAGCAGCAGGTCGTCGCCCACGACTTCGACCAGGATCTTCTCGAGGTCCGCGAGCACCTGCTCGGTGTTCGGGGCCTCAGTGGGGGTCATCTGTCCAGGCAACGACGTACTCCTCTGCAATGTGTCCGCCGGCGGTGCCGGCGTGGGGTGCTGCGGTCAGCGGGGGGCCGCTGACCACCGTGGTCGCCACCCAGCGGCCGGCCACCAGGAGCCGGTCGCCGTCGATGGCGGTGACCTCGAACTGGGTGGGCTTGAAGCCAAGCCCCGTGCCCGCCGCCTTGGCGACTGCTTCCTTGGCGCACCACCACCGGGTGAGCTCCAGGTCGCGGTCCGCGGCTGCGGTGCCTTCGGCGAAGAGCGTGCGCTCGCGCTCGGACAGGGCCGTGTTCGCGAAGGATTCCGAGCGGGACGCGACCCGCTCGACGTCGATGCCGACGTCGCGTCCGTGCGCCGCGAGGGCGACGCCCACGCCGGCGGAGTGCGCCAGGGAGAGTCGTACGTCGTGGCCCGCGAGGACGTCGGCGACCGGGCTGGTCACGTACGGCGCCCCGGTGTCGTGGTTGTGCACGGCGAGCTCGGCGGGGAAGACGTCGGCGACCTGCGCCTCGAACAGCAGGTGTCGGACCGCGTCCTTCGCGGCGATGCGGCCGAGCAGGTGGCTGCGCTGTGCGCGGGGGTTGAGCTTCCAGTGCTTCGGGCGCTCGTCGACCCCGAGGAACCGGCGCGTCACCACTTCGCGTGAGGCGGAGTCCGGCCACCCCTCGCGCACCAGCATCCAGCCGCCGGGCTGCGGCTCGGCCAACAGCGTGTGGGACGGATCGCGCAGGACGCTGAAGAGGCGGTCGTCGCTCTGGAAGCGGCGGTCCTCCCAGCCGGTGATGCGGCACCACACCTGGCCGTCGACGACGAGCTCGAGGTCGGCGCGCACCGTCTGCTCCGCCAGGTCGGTGCAGTGCACCACGCAGTCGACGCTCTCGCCCGGCGTCGGGTGGGGGCCGAAGAACTCGAAGCTGTCCACCGAGGTGGGCAGGACCAGCCGGTCCTTGTCGACGCGGGCCGCGACCCACAGCCCGAACAGCTGACCCGCGTTGTCGAGCAGGGCCCCGGTCGCCCGCTGGGACTCCAGTTCGCCGCGGGCGCCGTCGTCGGCGAAGTGGTCGAGGCTGCGCAGGCCTTGGTATTCAGGCCCGTGGAAGAGGTGGCAGTCCGCGTAGACCCGATCCAGCGGCGGCGGGTCGAAGCGTCCCGAGAGCCGCCGGTCGTCGGGCATGGGCGACTTCGCGTACGACGCCGCGAGCAGGACGGTGGCGCGGGCGTGGCCCTCGATCGAGGTGCGCACCACGGTGACCCCGTCCGTACGTGCCGCGGTCGCCGCCTGGTCGATGCTGGCGCGGAAGACGGCGTCGGTGGCGGGCTCGACCGCCAGCCAGCGGAAGGCGCGCACGCTCTCGACCGCGACGGTCACCGTCCCGGGGACCAGTGCCTCGGCCTCGGCGGTCATCATCTCGATGAGGCCCGTCAGCGGTACGAGGGGGAAGCGGTCCTCAAGGATCTGCCAGCCCTCGCGCTGGGGGTAGAAGGCGTGGTCGCTCCACCAGGGTTGGTCCGCGACGCTGAGGCGGTGGATCGTCTCGCGTGAGGTGGGCTGCACCTCGACCGGCCCGGGCCCGACATCCGTCCCGGCGGGCTCGGAGTGGGGAGCGGCCTCGGCGACCACCCCAGTGGGCGCCTGCCGCTGGCCGCGGACGAACCGCCGTACGCCCGGGGCGATGGTGATCGGCTTCGGGTCCGCCGCTGCGGCAAGCACCTGCGCCACCGCGTCGTCGGCCTCGCGGACTGCGGCCAGATAGTCCTGACCCCACGCCGCGGCCGGCGCCTCAACGGGTGGATGGACGCTGACCGCGGGGGCCGGCGCTGCGGGTGCGGCGAGGGACGCGGGCAGCGCCGGGAGCCCGCGCACCAGGGCGGAGCCCAGGCGCACGGGAGTCGGGGAACCGGTCGCGGATGGGGGCTCCGGAGCGTGGGCCGCGGGCTCCAGCGCGGCGAGGTCGACCTCGCGTCCGGCGGTCCACAGGGCTGCCGCGACGCGGCGCAGCTGGGCGATGCCGCTGCGCTTGTCGGTGTGGGCGGGCACCGAGACGACGTCGTGCTCGCGCAGCGTGTCCTCGAGGAACCCGGTGAGGCTGCCGACGCCCATCTGCACGAACCCGCGTACTCCCTCGGCGTGCAGCCGCGTCACGAGCTCGCGGAAGCGGACGCGCTCCACGAGGTGCCGCGCGGACAGCTCGCGGACCGCCTCCGGCTCGTCCGGGTAGGGCGCCACCGACGTCGCCGACCACAGCCGCGTGTGGGGTACGCGCAGCTCCATGCCGGTGAACTGGTCCATCACCCGTTCGACGAGGGGCGCCATCAGTGGCGAGTGGAAGCCCGAGCGGAACGGCATGACCTGCGCCATCACGTGCCGGTAGCGGGCCCGGTCCAGGATCACCTCGGTGTCCGCCTCGGGGGCGCACACCACGGACTGGTGGGGGCAGTTGTCGTGCGAGACGTACGCCTGGGGCAGGTCGGCGACGACCTCCTCGGCCACCTCTGCTCCCGCGCCGAGGGCGATGAACACGACGTCGCGGACCTCGATGGCGCCGGGCTGCAGGTCGGCCAGGAAGGCGTCGACGACGGACGCGTCGACCATGCCGGAGGCGGCGTACCCCGTCCATTCGCCGACGCTGTGCCCGGCCATCTCGTCCGGGGCGACGCCGAGCGTGGCGAGGGCGGTGGTGAGCAGGCGGCCCAGGGTCACGATGCTGTGGCCCTGCTCCTGGATCCCCTCGGAGACGGTGATCGCCGAAGCGTCGAGGCCGAAGCGCTCGGCCACGTCGGTGACGTCGGCGGCGAACCCGGGCTCGACGCCCGGGTAGAGGAATGCCAGTCGTCCCTCGCGCAGCACCCCGGTCGGGTCGAACCACACGTCGTTGCGACCGCGGAACGCCGTCCCCCGGGCGAGCACCTTGCGCGCCAGCGTGAGGCGGCGCGCATCCGGGGCGACGATGGCCAGCCGCGCGGGCCCGCCCGTGGGGGTTGGCCGGTCCAGCAGCGCACCCGTGGACAGGTCGCGCTCGGTGAGCGCGTCGAGCTGGGAGATGAGGTCGGCGGCGTCGGGACCGGCGAGCAGCAGCGTGGGCTCGGTGTCCGTGGACTCGGAGCCGATCTCCGGGGAGCCTGCGGCGCCCAACAACGAGGGGTCGACGACGGCGCCCGAGGAGCGGTCGACCTCGCCCAGCACCACGTGGGCATTGATCCCGCCGAACCCGAAGGCGTTGACGCCGGCGACGCGCGGCCCGTCCGTCTCCCACGGCTCGGCTTCGGTGATGAGGCGGAACCGGGTCCGAGCCACCGCGGGGTTGGGGTCCTCGACATGCAACGTCGGGGGCAGCACCGCGTGGTGCAGCGCGAGCGCGGTCTTGATGAGTCCCGCCGCTCCTGCGGCCGGCATCGCGTGGCCGATCATCGACTTGATCGATCCCAGCCCGGCGCGATGCCCGCGGCTCGCCTCGCCGAACACTGCGTGCAGCGTCTCGAGTTCCGTACGGTCGCCCAACGGCGTCGCGGTTCCGTGGGCCTCGATGAGACCGACGGTCGCCGGGTCGAGGCCGCTGGCGCGCCACGCCGCCTCGACAGCGAGTTGCTGCCCGGCCGCCTGGGGGCTCATCAGGCTGCTGGCGCGACCGTCCGAGGCGACCCCGGTGCCGCGGATGACGGCGTACACGCGGTCGCCGTCGCGCTGGGCGTCGGCGAGGCGCCGCAGCGCCAGGATGCCGGTTCCCTCGCCGACGAGGATGCCGTCGGCGGCGTCGCTGAACGGCCGGATCCCGCCCGAGGGGGACAGGGCGCGCAGCTGGGAGAAGACACTCCACAGCGTCACGTCGTGGCAGTGGTGCACGCCGCCGGCCAACACCAGGTCGGCCTGCCCGGAGCGCAGCTGGGTGACGCCCTGGTCGACGGCGATCAGTGAGCTGGCGCAGGCGGCGTCCACGGTCCACGCGGGCCCGCGGAAGTCGAAGCGGTTGGCGATCCGGGACGCGGCGAGGTTGGGGACCAGCCCGATCGAGCCTTCGGGCCGCTCGGGTCCCAAGGAGTCCTGGAACTGTTCCTTGACGTGCTGGATGCGGTCCTCGCCGAGGTCCGGCACGAGGTCGCGCAGCACCTCGACGAGTTGCTGGGCCGTACGGACCCGCTGGTCGAGACGCGCGACGCCGTCCCCGATGTAGCCGCCCCGGCCGAGGATGACGGACACCTTGGTGGGGTCGATCCGTTCGTGCACCGACCCCGCGTCGAGGAGTGCCGCCTGGGCGGCCCCGAGGGCGAGCAGTTGGTCCGGTTCGCACGACTCGGCGGCCACGGGCATGATCCCGAAGGCCAGCGGGTCGAAGGTGGCGACGTCGTCGACGAAGCCGCCGCGGCGCACGTAGAAGCGGTCCGCGGACTTGGCGTCGGGGTCGTGAAAGACCGGGTCCCACCGGCCCGCGGGGACATCGGTGATCGCGTCCACGCCAGCGACCACGTTGTCCCACAGGGCGTGGGCGCTCGCGGCGCCGGGGAACACGCCGGCAAGGCCGACGATCGCGATCGCGTCGTCGGCCCCATCGGTCGTGCGGGTCCCCGTCATGTGTGGCTCAGCGGTCCGTTCCGGCCGCCGTCTCGGCGGTGAGGGGGGTACGCCGCAGGGTCGGCGCGAATGCCTCGGGCTCGCCCCGCATCACGACGAACTGGGCGCCCTCCAGGCTGCCGGTCAGGGCCTGGACGAGGGCGGCAGTGCCGTCCTGCGGCGCCACCAGACCGATGCCGCGACGGGCGTAGTCCCGCTCCAGGTCGTCGGAGACCATGCCGCCCCCGGCCCACGGACCCCAGTCGAGCGCGATGACGCGCGCGCCGTGGTTGCCGTCGTGGGCGCGGGCCAGCGTGTCGAGGGCATCGTTGCCGGCCGCGTAGTCGCACTGGCCGCGGTTGCCGAAGACACCACTGACCGAGCCGAAGAAGATCACAGTGCCGATGCCGGCCAACCGCTGCAGGATGATCCGGGCGCCGTCGACCTTGGTGCCGTAGACCGCATCGAATCCTGCCTCGGTCTTGTCCGCGATGAAGCGGTCGTCCAGCACGCCCGCGCCGTGGACCACGGCGTCGAGGCGACCGTACTGGCCACGCACCCAGTCCAGGACTTGCCCGAACTCGTCGGTGCGGACGTCGGCCGCCACGTACTCGACGCGGCCGCCGAGGTCGGTGAGCGTGGTCATGGTCGCGCGGATCTCGCGGTCGGCGAGGATCCTGGTGCAGGCTGCCTCGATCTCCGCGGGGGTCCGCAACTCGCCCAAGCCGAGCAGGGTGCGGCGCAGGTCCACCGCGGTCGCGGCCTCGGCCAGACGGGGGTCCTCGTCGCCGGGGAGGGCCGAACGGCCGACCAGCACGAGGCGGCAGCCGCTGGCACGCAGCACCTCCTCGGCGATGCGAGCGGTGATGCCGCGGGCGCCACCGGTGAGCACGACGACGGAGTCCTTGCCCAACCCGATGTCCTGCGCGGATGCCTGGGTGAGGGGCTCGCCCAGAACCTTGGTCGTACGCTGCCCGCCTGCCCACGACACCGATGTCGGGGCCTCGGCGTCGAGGAGTTCGTCGACGCAGATCGCGGCCACGGGTCCGACGTCGCCGGTCAGGTCGCCGGCCTCGAGCTCGACCGAGCGCACCAGGACCTCGGTCTTCTCACGCGCCAGCGCGCGCAGCATGCCCGGTACGCCGGTGGGCGAGCCGTCGGTGTTGAGCGCCGTGGTCACCGCGAGCACGAACTCGGCCCGGCCCAGCAGGGCGGGGCGCAGGTGGGTGAACACGCTGCGGGCATCGAGCGCGCCGGTGGTGGTGGACAGGTCGACCAGGACGTCGACCTGGGCGAGCAGCTGGTGCGCCTCGCCGTCGTGGTCGTCGCTGATGTCGAGCGGGGTCAGCAGCGTCACCGACGCGCCGCGGTCGGCCAGGGCCTGGCCCACGGCGTCGGAGAGCAGGCCGTGCCCGGTCACGACCGCGGCCGTACGTCCGGCCAGGTCGCCGATCGGCAGCGTCGGGCCGAGTGGCTCGACGATGACCTCGCGGACCGTCGACGGCCCGATCTCGGGGCTGGCCTCGGTCGACTTGGGTTGCTGCTGCGTGGGCCGGCTCTCGGGCGCGCTCGGGGTGGTCGAGGCCGCGGCAGGGGCGCTCGCGCTGGGGGTGGTGTCACCTGCGGCACCGAGTTGGGTGTCGATCCAGCCGACGACGGCGCGCAGGGTCTTGTGGCGGGCGAGTTCCTCGACGAGGGCTTCGTCGGGGGCGTCTGCGGAGAGTCCGGTGCCCAAGTCGAGGGTTTCGGCGAGTTCGCCGACGATCTCGAGTCGCTTGATGGAGTCGATGGAGAGGTCGGCCTCGAGGTCGAGGTCGGGTTCGAGCATGTCGACGGGGTAGCCGGTGCGGTCGGCGACGACC
>JAEWOG010000090.1 GCA_023460975.1 Actinomycetes bacterium | reverse complement strand
ACGGCAGACTCGAACACCTCCGCGGATCCGCCCTGGGCTTCCGCAACCTGACGAACTACGTCGCCAGATCGCTCCTGGAGTGCGGAGGCTTCAGACCCCAACTACACCCTCGATCGCGATGAGCCGCAAAAGGCATCAGCGTGACCGCTGTGCCGATGAGAACTACTCCTGTGAGGACCCCCGCGCGGAGACGTTGCTGGCCGACGTGTCCCGTAGAATGGTCGCCGGATCCTCGTCGGGTTGGGGGCTTCGAGTCTGGCACGGCGCCACGATGTCGTTTCCGGGCGGCACCGTCAAGGAGTCGCGCCGGGCTCGGTCGCTGTCGTCGCCCGTGTCTTTCAGCTCACAGACATTTACGGCAGTGAACAGGCGCCCGCAGGTATGGAGAGCGGCAGCATCACATCGCCGCGAGACGGACGCCTTCCACGGCCAGCGGAGCGGTGTGCCCAATCCTGAGCGTGGCTGAACTGCTCAACACGTCCGCCTGCTGCCCCAGCCGGCCGCGTGGCGAACCCATCCCAAGCGACCCCGCCGCCGAGTTTCGTTCCGCTCAGTCGGACCCCTGCCTCAACGCCCAAGGCAGCCAGGCTTCCGGCTGGTGGTCCGTCGCCCGCCACTCGTACCTGATCCCGCGTGTGGGAATCTCCCGCGGTCCGTTACCGGCGGTCCGCACGGCCGGCTCCCAGGCGTCCCTGACAGCGGACGGGATCTTGAGGTCGCCCCACAGGTCGACGAGCAGCGCGCCGTCGATCCAGTCGATCAGTTCGTCCGGCGCACCTCGGCGTAGCAGCAGTTGGTAGAGCTGCCGCCGAGCCGGTCTACGGCGCAGGTTGAACTGGCGTACGCGCTCGTAGTGGTCGGGGTCGTCGAGCACGACCCGGGCGAAGCACTCGGGCAGCTTGCCGCGCCACAGCCGGTCCGGCACCCAGAAGGGATGGACGCGCGGGACCTCGTACCGCGTGAACTTCACCTCGGTCACCAGATCGAGGTGGTAGCCAGCGGCTTCGACGATCCGTTCGGCTACCGCCAGCGACGGGGTCTTCCTGCCTGACTCGTACGCGGAGAGCGTCGCCTGGGACGTTGCAGCACGCGCGGCCAGTTGGCGCTGCGTCAGTCCGGCGCCGCGGCGGGCTTTGAGGATGAGCCGAGTCGCATCCACGCCTCAACGATATCCCCGCGGACGTCAACACGCCGTGCCTCAGCCAGTGGCAAGCGCACCTAAGTAGTAGAAGGCCAGTTCGCCGACGGTCATCCACAGAATTGATGGCCCTGTTGGCGAACGTCCCCGGGCCCTCGTACACAAGATGCACTCACCTGGAGGATGGCATGTCCACAACGCAACAGCACGCACCGTTCCACGAGCGCCACGACGACGAACTCCTGACGCTCTCCGAAGTCGCGGAGATCCTGATGACCTCCGACAACACCGTTCGCTGGTGGCGCCAGATCGGCACCGGCCCCCAGTTCTTCAAGATCGGGCGCCGGCTGTACACGACCGTCGGCGAACTCCGCAGCTTCATCCGGCAGCAGCGGCTGGCCTCGCGGCCGGTCGTACCCACCCAGCGGAGGTACTGATGGGCGTCACCACGCGGACGGTGACCTGGAAGTCGGCTACGGGGGAGACCCGCTCCTCGGTGAAGTACCAGGCCGACTTCTACGACCGATCCGGCAAGCGTCACCGCCGCCTGTTCACCCGCAAGCGGGACGCGCAGCGGTGGCTGGACGAACAGAATGCCGGCCTGCTCACCGGCCAGTGGGCCTCGCCGCAGGCGGGCCGCGAGACCGTGCGCGCGTACGGCGAACGCTGGCTCGCCCGTCAAGTGCTGGCCGAGAGCACGCTGGCCACCTACACCACCGTGGTCAGCAACCACATCCTGCCGACGCTGGGCAGTCTGCGGATGGACGCCGTCATGCGCGACGACGTCCAGCTACTGGTGAAGGAGTGGCTGATCACGGCGGCGCCGTCGACGGTCCACGCCCGGTACTTGATCCTCGCGATCATGTTCCGCGCCGCGGTGAAGGACCGCGTCCTGCCGACTACGCCGTGCGTCGACATCAAGCTGCCGCGCCTGGCCGCGAAGTCGTCGCTGGTGCCGATCAGCACCGACATGGTGCGGGCGATGCAGGCGGCGATCGCTCCGCGGTACCGACTCTTCGTCACCCTCGGCGCGGGCACCGGGATGAGGCGCGGGGAGATCCTCGGCCTCACCCTGGACCGGATCGCGTACGACTTCCGCACGATCCGGGTTGACCGCCAACTGGCGCGGACGAGTCGGTTCGGGACGCCGGTCTTCGGGCTGCCGAAGACCGCGTCCTCGACCCGTACGATCCCGGTCGGCGACGTGGTGATGTCGGCGGTCAAGGAACACCTGGCCGCGTACGGGCACCACGAGTCCGGCCTGCTCTTCACCACCGAGGGCGGCAACTTCCCCGGCCCCAGCACCATGCAGGGCGCGTGGCAACGAGCGGCTCGAAAGATCGGGACCACCGCCACGCCCCACGACCTGCGGCACTACTTCGCCTCCGCCCAGATCCGGGGCGGCCAGTCGATCAAGGTGCTGCAGGCGCTGCTCGGCCACAAGTCCGCCACGGAGACCTGGGACACCTACGGGCACCTGATGGGCGACGAGGACGTACGCAGCCGCCAGATCATGGACGAGATGCTGGGGGAGGGGCCCGCGCTGAGGCAGGTGGAGGGAGGTGCCGCGGGCAGCAGCACGTCCTCCGAGACCCCGTTCGCGGCATCAGCAACAGGGATTCGTCGCCACCCATGAACGAAAAACGTAGGCACAGTATGGGCACAGTAGACACCCCCGAAATGCGTTTCCGCAGGTCAGATGGGGTGTGAGGAGTGGGTCGGCCTGTAGGCCGGGTTCTGTCCCGCCATCGGCGGGGGCGACCATCCATCTCGGGTGACCGTTGCCGGTCACCTCATGCGATCTACCCGCGTACTCGGGCGGGCCGCCCTCGAACGCACGCTGTCTGATCTTGCTCCGGGTGGGGTTTGCCGAGCTGCTCCGGTCTCCCGGCGCACTGGTGGGCTCTTACTCCACCGTTTCACCCTTGCCCCGCCCACCGAAGTGGCCGTGGCGGTCTGTTCTCTGTGGCACTTTCCCGCGGATTGCTCCGGGTGGCCGTTGGCCACCACCCTGCCCTGTGGAGCCCGGACCTTCCTCGGCTCCCGACTTGCGCCGGGAGACGCGGCCGCCCGGCCGACCCACTCGCGTGCAGTCTAGCCGCGGCTGATCGAGCCTTTCCCACGGCGTACGCGCTCGTGGATTCGCGCGCTTGACGCACGCACGCCCAGGGGCGTGGCAGGATCGGCGCATGGCACAGTTCGCACACGCAGAGATCAAGATCAGCAGCGACGAGACCGACGTCGAGCTCGGGTTCTACAACTACCCGGACGCGGAGTCCTTCGAGCCGGGCGAGTCCTGGGAGGACCTTCTCTCCAACCTCGGTCGCCTCGGCTGGGAGATGGTGAGCGTCGTGACCGGCCTCGACTCCCACACCCACTGGTTCAAGAAGTCGCTGGACTGATTCCAGCACCACGACGACGTACGGGCCCGCCACGATGGCGGGCCCGTATGCGCCTCAGGGGTTCGTCAGCACCTCGGCGCCGGTCGGAGTCACGACGAGGGTGTGCTCGAACTGCGCGGACCGCTTGCGGTCCTTCGTGACGACCGTCCAGCCGTCCTCCCACATGTCGTAGTCGTGGGTGCCGAGGTTCAGCATCGGCTCGATCGTGAAGGTCATCCCGACCCGGATCTCGTCGTCGAAGCGGGCCTCGTCGTAGTGGGGGATGATCAGGCCGGAGTGGAAGGACGTCCCGATTCCGTGGCCGGTGAAGTCGCGCACGACGCCATACCCGAACCTCTTCGCGTACGCCTCGATCACGCGTCCGATGATGCTGACCTGCCGGCCAGGCTTGACCGCCTTGATGCCCCGCTCGAGGGCCTCCTTCGTCCGCTCGACCAGGAGACGCGTCTCCTCGTCGACGTCTCCGGCCAGGAAGGTGGCGTTGGTGTCCCCGTGGACTCCGTCGAGGTAGGCAGTGATGTCGATGTTGACGATGTCGCCGTCCGCCACCACCGTGCTGTCGGGGATGCCGTGACAGATGACTTCGTTGACGCTCGAGCACAAGGACTTCGGGAAGCCGCGGTAGCCGAGCGTGGAGGGGTACGCGCCGTGGTCGCACAGGAACTCATGGCCGATGCGATCGAGTTCGTCCGTCGTCACCCCCGGCGCCACATGGCTGCCGACAAGCTCGCGGGCTTGGGCGGCGAGCCGGGAGGCGACCCGCATCTTCTCGATCGTCTCCGGGTCGCTGACGTAACTCCCGGTGAAGAGCGTCGGTGCCGGGCGGTCGACGTACTCGGGGCGGGCGATGTGGGCGGGGACCGGACGACGCGGCGAGATGGTTCCGGGGGCTACAGGACTCACGCCCGCGAGTGTAGTTTCAAGAACATGAACGGCGAGGATCCCGAGTTCTGGTTCTGCTTGGTCCACAAGAGTGTCGAGCCCCGCGAAGGGTGCAAGAACGCCGATCGCCTCGGGCCGTACGCATCGCAGGCCGAGGCGTCGCGGGCCCTCGAGAGGGTCGAGGAGCGCAACGACGCCTGGGACAACGACCCGGTGTGGAACGACCCCGACGACGAGGTCGAGGACGAACAGTGAGGCGGCGGGTCAGCTCGGCGAGACCCTGAGGACCACGTCACCCGAACCGTTGTCTGTGGTCACGAGCAGCGAACCGTCTGCCGCGGACGTCACCGACCGCAACCGACCGAACTCCTCCAACGCTTCGGGGACGTACGAACTGACGTAGGTGCCCGCCGAGTCGAAACGCAGGAAGAGCAACTGCTCCTCCTTGAGCGCGGCCACCGCGAGGGTTCGCTCGAGGTCACCCCACTGCGACCCGGTGACCCACGCGGCGCCGGACGTCGCCAAGGTCGGCGACCCGGACGACCACCGGGCATCGATCTGCTCACCGGGCAGATCGTGGTCCGTCATCGGAACCGACGAGTCGTACCCCGGACCGGGCTCCCAGCCGTAGTCGCCGCCTGCCTGGAGCAGGTTGACCTCGTCGTCCTCGCTGGGTCCGTGCTCGACGGACCACACCGCTCCGCCCGGCGACGCCTGGGCCAGCCCTTGGACGTTGCGGTGGCCGTACGTGTAGATGAAGCGCCGCACCCCCGACGAGTTGGCCCACGGGTTGGCGGGGGAGGGGCGTCCCTTCGCCGTCAGTCGCAGCACCTTGCCGCCGAGCGAGTCGAGGTTGCGCGACACGCCAGACATGGCAGCCTCACCCGTCCCGACCCAGATCTCACCGTTGGAAGGGTCGACGAGCAGGCGGCAGCCGCCGTGACGCCCCTCGGTGGTGGGCATCCCGGACCGGATCACCCGCACCTTCTTCGCCTTGCGCAGCTTGCGGTTGAGGCGCCACGCGACGACGCGCACGTCGTGGCCACCCTTGGTGAGCCACCCCTGGCAGGTGTAGATGATGCGCGAGCGCGAGAAATTGGCGGCGAGGGCCACGGACATCAGGCCGGTCTCGCCGGAGACCCAGACCCGCTCCGAGGGGAACTTGACCGTCTTGCGACGCCCCTTGGTCACGAGGCTGACCCGAGCCCGGTCCCGCTCGGTCACGATGAGGCGCTTCGAGTCGATCTCCTTGACGTCCCAGGCGTGTTCCAGCCCGGAGACAACCGTCGTCACGCGCAACTCAGGTGCCTGGAAGCGCGGCTGGGGCCCCGCGTCGGGCGCAGCCGCGCCGGACGGGACCGACAGGACCGTCGTCGTCACAGCCGCGACGGTCAACCCCGCCAGTCCAGCCCAGTGCGTCGTGCTCCCGCGCGAGTCGTGCTGGCGCGACCTACGTCCCCCGTACGTCTTCATCTGCCCACGGTAGCCCCGCGGGCAGAGGATTAGAAGGTGTGCTCTGGACCAGGGAAACTGCCGCCCTTGACGTCGTCGAGGTAGGCCCTGGCGCCGTCGAGGAGCACCTGGTGCACGTCGGCGTACTGCTTGACGAAGCGGGGCATCTTGCCGGTCCGCAGGCCAAAGGCGTCCTGCCACACCAGCACCTGGCCGTCGCACTGGTTGCCGGCGCCGATGCCGATCGTGGGAATGGTCAGCTCGGCGGTGATCTCGGCGGCCACGTCGCCGGGCACCATCTCCATGACGACGGCGAAGGCACCCGCCTCCTGCACGGCACGCGCATCTGCGCGGACCCGCTCGGCGGCGTCACCCTTGCCCTGGATGCGGTAGCCGCCCAGGGTGTGCTCGGACTGCGGAGTGAACCCGATGTGGGCCACCACGGGGATGCCGCCCTGGACGCACTTGGTGATCACGGGCGCCATCTCGGAGCCGCCCTCGAGCTTCACACAGTGCGCGCCCGCCTCCTTCATGAACCGGACCGCGGTGAGGTATCCCTGCTCCGGCGAGGCCTGGTAGGAGCCGAACGGCAGATCGGCGACCACCATCGCCCGCTTGGCGCTGCGTGCGACGGCTCGGGTGAGCGGAATGAGTTCGTCGACCGTCACGGGCAGTGACGTGTCGTTGCCGAACACGTTGTTGGACGCCGAGTCACCGACGAGCAGCATGTCGATGCCCGCCTCGTCGAACGTGGCTGCGGTGTACATGTCGTAGGCGGTGAGCATCGTGAAGCGCTCGCCGCGCTCCTTCATCTCACGCAGGTGGTGGGTGCGAACCTTGCGGATCGGCGCAGCGCCAGCGGCGCTGGCGCCGGAGCCGTACGGGGCGGCGACTTCACTCATGACGGGTGCTCCTTGCAGACATCTCGCGGCTCCCTGATGGAGTCCACGGACCACTCACAAGGCTAGTCGCGGCCCTCGGCGAATGCTCTGTGGCGCCGGTCACTGCACCAGGGCCGCGTAGTCCACGGCGGGGGCGTTCTCCGCGAAGTCCCCGTCACTGGACAGGCCCTCTTCCGAGCCGATCTCCACGGAGGCCAGCGTCGTGGTCGGGGCTGAGACGGCGAAGGTGAAGTGAATGCCGTCGACGGACCCGCGCACGACGCTCGCGGCCGTCTCCTCCTTGCGCGTCACCTTCATGCCGTCCTGCGTCAACACGTCGGCGATCCGGTCTGCCGCGGTGGCGCGGTCATGCGGGACGTCGGTCCACGTCCCGCGCGCGTTGTAGTTCCACACGCCGAGGCTGCCGCTCTTGGAATAGAAGGAGGCCGTCATCTCGCCCAGCGTGCCGCCCAGCGCGGCATCGACGTCGGGGAGCACCTGGGCGGCCTTGGCATCCATGCGCGCGGCGAACTCCTCGGCGTCGGGCGCCGTGGAGGACGAGGACGATGAGCAGCCGAACAGTCCGAACACCATGAGGCTGACGGTAGCGCCGACCAGCAAGCGGATGCGCCCGTGCACGGGTGAGATCACCACGGCCAGGCGTCCTTGACGTCCTGCCAGCGTTCGTCGAGCCACTGCCCGCCCTGGTCGATCTTCTCCTCGGCCCAGTCGGCTCCTCGATCGATCTGCTCGCCCGTCCACTCGAGGCCCTGGTCGATCTTGTCGCCGACCCACTCGATCGGGCGGCCGGCCTGGTCGAGGGCCCAGTCCTTGGCCATCTCGTTGGCGGGAGTCGTACGGCCCTCGATGACGTGCGGCTCGTCCCCGCGCACGATCTGGGTGAGGTTGTCCAGGGACCTGCTGCCGTCGTCGTAGTAGGAGGTGTGGTTGCCCACCCCGTCCTTGATGGTCTCGATGTCGAACTCCTTGCCGGGGTCGACATCGAACACGGTGGCGCCGAAGTCGGACTGGGCAGGGTCGCGACCCATGCCGAGGTCCCCGTCGCGTCCCAACCACGTGACGAAGTCGTTGTCGGCCGAGCCGACGTACACCTTGCCCGGGGGCATCGACAGATCGCTTGCGTGGTTGACGTCATCTCCGCCAGCACCGGGGCTGCCGATCAGGGTCAGGGAGTCGGCATCCAAGCCCATCTGTGCGGCGTGGGCCGCGGTGGTCGAGCCGTAGCTGTGGCCGATGACCGACAGGTGCGACCGATCGCCGGTGTCGCTCGCGCGCAGGCCGTCGACGAAGTCGGCCAGGAGCGTGCCTCCCGCCTCGGCGCGGCCCTCGGTCGTCACGCTGCCGACGTCGATGGCCTCGGAAGGGACGGAGAGCAGGCCGCTCGGGTTGAAGGACGGGGCGTCGTACCCCAGCCACGCGATGGTCGCCGCGGACTCCCCGTTCATCTGCGCCTGCTGGAACAGGCGGTACGCGTCCTCGGAGTTGCTGACGATCGACGTGCCATCGGTCGTCAGGCCGGGGACCAGCACCGCGGTGTTGTCCGCGGTGTCGGGATCACCGAACGCGACCGCCACCGCGCCGTCGCCGTTGAAGGCGCCGGGAGCGTAGACCAGCAGGTTGACGTCCACGGGAGCCCCCGTCAGCGCATCGCGATCCCCGGTGGCCAGGGCGAGAGCCTTCTCGGCCTCCCGGGCGCGTTCCAGCAGGGCCTTCTCCGCGTTGGAGAGATCGTCCGGATCCATGCTGCCGTACAGGTCGAGGTCGCGATCCAGGGACGTACGGTTCGCCTCGTCCCGGTCGCCCGTCGGGATGCCGTTGGTGTTGCCGATCAGGTCGGGATCGCTGATCTTCAGGGCCTCGCGCTGGGCTGGGCTGAGATTGTTCCACCACGCGAACACCGCGTCCGGGTCGTTGCCGAGCGCGGCGAGCTCGCGCTTGAGCGCCTCGGTGTCGGTCCGCCCATCGCCGGCACTGGCCGCACCTTCGGCCACGGTGTCGACGGTCTGGAACGAGGCGATCATGCGGTCCTCGGCCGCGACGACGTCGCGCCACAAGGTGTCGATGCGGCCCTGGAGGTCGCGAGCCCGGGCCATGAGTCGCTGGGCGCGCGAGGACAACTCGGCGGTGTTGGACCCGTCGGAGGCCTCGATGTCGGCCATCAGCATGTCGATCTCGTTGTTGATCGCCACCCGCTCGGAGTCCAGGACGGTGCGGCGCTGGCGCAACTCGCCCATCTGGTCCAAGTACGCGTCGCACGCGGTGATGACCTTCTCGAACGAGGAGACGACCGTGTCGGTGGCCTTGCCCAGCAGCGTCATCTCGTTGGCGGCGGCCTGGGCGGCATCGCCCGACCAGTCGGCCGGCGCCCCCTTGCTGCGCAGTGTCGAGGACACGTCGCTCACCGACGTCGCACAGCCGCGGAAGGCGGTGGCCACGGCGCTGGCGGCGGGGGTGACCTCGAGCTCGGCGATCTGCTCGAGCTTGGCAGGAACGGTGATGGTGGTCATCGGATGCCCCCGACGGTCATCGTGCTCGAGGGCGTCATGTCGCGGTCCACGAAGGCCAGCAGCGTCTGGTTGCGTTCGACGACCTCC
Source organism: Actinomycetes bacterium (assembly GCA_023460975.1). Lineage (GTDB taxonomy): Bacteria > Actinomycetota > Actinomycetes > Propionibacteriales > Nocardioidaceae > Nocardioides. Next base: position 212,124 of record JAEWOG010000090.1, on the reverse strand, counting down.
TGGTCGCTGCTGCGGAACCCGGTCGCGGTGTCGCGCAGCGCCTGGGCATGCTGCCCCGTGCGCTGCTGCAGGCGGCGGATCTCCGCCTCCCACGCGGCGACGAAGGCGCGCGCCGCGGGGGCGACCCGAGACCCGAGCAGCGCGACGTCGGCCTCGGCCAGGGACGTGCTGACGCCCGTGAGCCGCTCCTGCGCGTCGTCCCAGTCGCGGGCCGTGCTGTGCAGCGTGGCGACGTACACCTCGAATGCCACGGACATCACGCCACCTCCTCTCGTACGGACGTGAAGGTCTCCGCAGCCGCGTGCTGGGGGATGGTCTCGAGGACGAGGACGACCCCGGCGGTCCCGATCCGGGCCGTCACCTCCACGGGGCCGGCGACCGCACGCAACCGGGGCGGGTCCGTGGCGGCCTTCGCCTCCCAGCCCAGGGCCAACAGGGTGTCGCCGACCTGGCGCAGCAGGGCCAGCCCCGCCTCGTGGCCAGCGTCAGCCCCGTCGCCGGGACCAGCCCCGTCGCCGGGACCAGTCTCGTCGTCGGGACCAGCCGCGTCGTCGAGAACAGTTTCGTCGAGTGGCAGCACCGCCTTCACCGTCCACGTGCGCAGCAGGGGCGTGGCCTGCTCGTGCCAGAACCGCGCCGAGACCTGCGGCGCGACGCCGACCCGCGCGCTCACGGCGTCGAGGACCGCCTCGACGTGACGCGTGAGAGCCAGCAGTTGTCCCTCGGTGGCCACGGGGGCGTCATCCGGGACGGGCGGGGCTGCGGGGAGCATCACGATGTCGACATCGGGGTGTCGGCGGCGCAGCTCGGCGAACAGTGGGTCAGACAGTGCGGGGTCACCCTGACGCGGTTCCATGGGGACCCCTTTACCGCACCCGGGCCTACTTCAAACCGGGTGTCGCCGTGTCGGGTGCGGTGGTCCCTAGACTCGCGTCGTGGACTTCTTCTCCGCCTACGCCCAAGGCTTCGCCCGCGTTGCCGCCGTGACGATGCCCGTGGCGCTCGCTGACCCGGCGGCCAACGCGGAGACCGTGGTCTCCCAGGCCCGCGAGTGCCACGACGAGCACGTGGCGCTGGCGGTCTTCCCGGAGTTGTGCTTGAGCGGCTACTCCGTCGACGACCTGTTCCTCCAAGACACGCTCCTGGCGGGCGTACACGACGCCATCGACCGCATCGTTGCAGCCAGCCGGGTCCTCACCCCGGTGCTCGTGATCGGGGCGCCGCTCGCGGTGGGCCACCGCGTGTACAACTGCGCGGTCGTCATTCACCGCGGCGAGGTGCTCGGGGTGGCGCCGAAGTCGTACCTGCCCAACTACCGCGAGTTCTACGAGAAGCGCTGGTTCGCCTCCGGCGAAGAGGCCGAGGGCGAGTACGTGACGCTGGCCGGCGAGGAGGTGCCCTTCGGCCCCGACCTCGTCTTCGCCGCGACCGACCTGCCCGGCTTCGCGCTGCACGTCGAGGTGTGCGAGGACATGTGGGTGCCGGTGCCTCCCAGCGCCACCGCGGCCCTGGCCGGAGCCACCGTCCTGGCGAACCTGTCGGGGAGCCCGATCACCGTGGCCCGGGCCGAGGACCGCCGACTCCTCGTCCGCTCCGCGAGCGCCCGGTGCCTGGCTGCGTACGTCTACGCGGCCGCGGGGCAGGGCGAGTCGACCACCGACCTGTCGTGGGACGGCCAGACGATGGTCTACGAGTGCGGTGATCTGCTGGGGGAGTCGGAGCGCTTCCCCGACGGTGCGCGCCGCACGGTCGTCGACGTCGATCTCGACCGCATGCGCCAGGAACGGATGCGGCAGGGGAGCTTTGACGACAACCGCCGCGCCCACCAGGCCGAGGCGCGCACGGTCGAGTTCGAGCTGTCCCCGCCCGGAGGGGACGTGGGCCTGCGACGCCACGTGGACCGTTTCCCGTTCGTGCCCGACGATCCCGCCAGGCTCGAGTTGGACTGCTACGAGGCGTACAACATCCAGGTCGCTGGCCTTGAGCGGCGTCTCGCGGCCATCGGCACCCCGAAGGCGGTGATCGGGGTCAGCGGCGGACTCGACTCCACCCATGCCCTGATCGTGGCGTGCAAGGCGATGGATCGGCTCGGGCGACCGCGCAGCGACGTGTTGGCGTACACGATGCCGGGATTCGCCACCGGCGACACCTCCAAGTCCCTGGCGACGCGCCTGTCGCAGGCGCTCGGTGTCACGTTTGCTGAGATCGACATCCGACCCAGCGCGACCCAGATGCTGGCCGACATGGGTCATCCCTTCGCCCGGGGGGAGAAGGTCTACGACGTCACCTTCGAGAACGTCCAGGCCGGCCTGCGCTACGACTACCTGTTCCGACTGGCCAACCACCACGGCGGCATCGTCGTGGGCACCGGCGACCTGTCCGAGCTGGCGCTGGGGTGGTGCACGTACGGCGTTGGCGACCAGATGTCTCACTACGGCGTCAACGCGGGCGTGCCCAAGACGCTGGTGCAGCACCTCATCCGCTGGGTGATCTCCCACGGGCACTTCGGTGACGAGGTCGGCCAGGTGCTGGACGAGGTGCTGGGGCAGGAGATCACCCCTGAGCTCATCCCCGCCCAGGACGGCGTGAAGCCGCAGGCAACTGAGGACTCGGTGGGCCCCTACAACCTCCAGGACTTCACGCTGCACCACGTCGTACGGCTGGGGTATCGGCCGCGCAAGATCGCGTTCCTCGCGTGGCACGCGTGGCGCGACGAGAGCGTCGGCGAGTGGCCGCCGGGATTCCCGGAGACGTCACGGACCTCGTACGACCTGGCGACCGTGCGCGCGTGGCTCGAGGTCTTCGTCAAGCGTTTCTTCGCCAACCAGTTCAAGCGCTCGGCGCTGCCCAACGGGCCGAAGGTGTCGCCCAGCGGCACGATGAGTCCGCGCGGTGATTGGCGGATGCCCAGCGACGCCCGCGGCACGGCGTGGCTGGCGGAGATCGAACGCGACGTGCCCCACGCGTAGGCGGCCCGCGACAAAACGTCGATGACAGTCGCCTCCCGGGAGCCCTAGGTTGTGCCCAGGCGGCGCCGTCGGCGCGCCCCGGCTCCAGGAGTACGACGATGACGCACCGCCCCACGCACCTGCTTCGCGCCGCAGCACTGATGATCACCGCGGGACTGCTGTCCCTGGGCCCCAGCGCCGGGGCGCAGCCCCTCGAGTCGGTGTCGGCGTCGGCGACCCCGAAGGGCGCGAGGACCACGACCCTGACGATCACCGCGCCCGGCTGCGAGGGCTGCCGCATCCAGCCGTCGCAGTACCGCCTCGATCGCCCCATGGCGAAGCGGGGGTGGAGCACGAAGGCGCGCAAGGTGAAGGACTCAGTGGCCACGTTCACCCTGCCCACGGCCCGCACCCGCGGGCTGACCTTCACGGTCGACGCGCCCTGGGAAGGGCGGACCGGGTACGTCGCGGTGGCGACTGTCGCCTTCGCCGGCACTGAGGTCGGCGACGTCCCCACCCTCGAGGAGGCCATCACCTACCAGCGCGCCACGGCGTGCTGGGCGGGCACGTCGAGGACGACGGCCGCACTGACCCTCGAGGCCCATGAGGTCGAGGTCGATGGGATCGACGGGCGAGTCAGCGGGACGATTGCGTGGTTCACGCCGACGCCCGCGTCGTGGGGTCCCTCGCGCCGCATCTTCGACGGCGTCAACGGCACCCAGGACGTCATCGGCTGCCGCAAGCCCTGAGCCGTTCCCGCTCGTCGGTGGGCACCTCGCCTCTCACGCCCGAGCACCCCCTAGGCTTGCGCCATGGGCAAGCAGGAAGAGTTCGTGCTCCGGGCGCTCGAGGAGCGCGACGTCCGGTTCGTGAGGCTGTGGTTCACCGACGTCCAGGGCTCACTCAAGTCGGTGGCCGTCGCCCCGGCTGAGCTTGAGGGCGCCTTCGACGAGGGCATCGGCTTCGACGGCTCGGCCATCGAGGGCTTCGCGCGCGTCCAAGAGGCCGACATGCTCGCCAAGCCCGACCCCTCGACGTTCCAGATCCTTCCGTGGCGCGGGGAAGGACCCTCGACGGCGCGCATGTTCTGCGACATCACGATGCCGGACGGGTCGCCCTCCTACGCCGATCCGAGGTACGTGCTGAAGCGGACCCTCGCGAAGGCGGCCGACCGCGGCTTCACCTTCTACACCCATCCCGAGATCGAGTTCTACCTCTTCAAGGACGCGCCGGTCGACGGCCAGGTGCCGGTGCCGGTGGACCGCAGCGGCTACTTCGACCACACCGCCTCGTCGCGGGGCAGCGACTTCCGCCGCGAGGCGATCACGATGCTCGAGTCGATGGGCATCTCGGTCGAGTTCAGCCACCACGAGGGTGGTCCCGGGCAGCAGGAGATCGACCTGCGCTACGCCGACGCGCTGACGACCGCCGACAACATCATGACCTTCCGTACGGTCGTGCGTGAGGTCGCCCTGAGCCAGGGCATTTGGGCCAGCTTCATGCCCAAGCCCTTCACCGAGCACCCGGGGTCGGGGATGCACACCCACGTCTCCCTCTTCGAGGGTGACCGCAACGCCTTCTTCGAGGCCGGCGCCCAGTACCAGTTGAGCCAGACCGGGCGGCAGTTCATCGCCGGCATCCTCACGCACGCGCACGAGATCTCCGCGGTCACCAACCAGTGGGTCAACTCCTACAAGCGCCTCATCGGCGGCGGCGAGGCGCCCTCGTACATCTGTTGGGGTCACAACAACCGCAGCGCCATGATCCGGGTGCCTATGTACAAGCCCAACAAGGGCCAGTCGACGCGCGTCGAGCTGCGCACCCTGGACGTGGCCTGCAACCCGTACCTGACCTACGCGGCCGTGCTGGCGGCTGGCATGAAGGGCATCGAGGCCGGCTACGAGTTGCCGCGGGAGGCTGAGGACGACGTGTGGTCGCTCAGCGACCGCGAGCGCAAGGCGCTGGGCCTCGAGCCGTTGCCCAAGACTCTCGCCGAGGCGATCGGGCACATGGAGAACTCCGAGCTCATGGCCGAGACGCTGGGGGAGCAGGTCTTCGACTTCTTCCTGCGCAACAAGCGCAACGAGTGGGAGGCCTATCGCGGACAGGTCTCCCAGTTCGAGCGCGACCAGATGCTCCCGGTCATCTGACATGAGGGCGGGCGCACCGAGGCTGGCGGTCATCGAGCACGCCACGCACTGCCCGCCCGCACGCCTCGACGAGTGGTGGGGACCGCTGGCGCTCGACATCACCGTCCACCGGCCCTACCTCGGCGACGCGTTGCCCCCGGTGACGTCCTTCGACGGCGTGGTCGTGCTCGGTGGCCCCATGGGAGCGAACGACGACGAGCAGCACGGGTGGCTGGCCCCGCTCAAGGACCTCGTGCGGGAGAGCGTCGAGTCACGGATCCCGGTGCTCGGGATCTGCCTGGGCCACCAGTTGGTGGCGACGGCGCTGGGCGGGACCGTCGGCGTCAACCCGCGCGGGCAGGCCATCGGGCTGCGTCAGGTGGGCTGGACCCCTCGGGCCGCCTCCGATCCGCTCCTCGGTCCGCTCGCGCATGGTCCGGTGCGCGCCGTGCAGTGGAACGACGACATCGTGACCGCGTTGCCTGACGGTGCGGTGGCGCTGGCGACGACTCCCGACGGCGATCTCCAAGCGGCTCGCTTCAGCCCGCTCACCTGGGGGGTCCAGTTCCATCCCGAGGCTGACCGGGGCCTGGTGGCCCGGTGGGCGGAGCTCGACGCCGAGCGGCACGCGCGCCAGGGCGTCGACCAGGGACGCGTGCTCGACGAGATCGACCGCGCTCACGCCGAGCTCGGTGAGACCTGGCGCCAGCTGGTGCGGGCCTTCGTCGAGGTCGTCGCGGCGCAGGCGACCGAGGCGGTGCGCTGACATGGCCGGCGTGGGGGAGCTCGTCCGAGCGGGGTTCACGGACCCCGACACGGCGCGAGCGCTGCTCGCCGAGGTCGGTGCCCCCGGCCTGCTCGAGAAGCTGGCGCTGACCGCCGACCCCGACCAGGCGCTCAGGCTCCTGTGCGACCTGCTCGAGGCACTCGAACGAGAGGGCGGCCCGTCGGCCCGTACCGCCCTCGTCGGGGCGCTCACCGACGACGAGGGCACCGCGATGCGTCTGGTCGGGGTGCTCGGTGCCTCGCTCGCGCTGGCCGAGCACCTGCTGCGCCACCCGCAGCAGTGGCGCGAGCTGAGTGATCCCGCGCTGGGCAGCACGCGGGCCGCGGCCTATGCCGTACGCGAGTCGCTGCTGCGCGCGGTGGGCGCCGACCCGGCTGATCCGGAGCCGCGCTCCGCGTTGCCCGACGCCGAGGCGCTGACGGCGCTGCGGGTGGAGTACCGCCGCGTGCTCATGCGCCTGGCCGCGCGGGACGTGTCGCACGAGCTGGGCGTGGACGACGCGGCGGCCGAGCTGTCCGACCTCGCCGCGGGCACCCTGGACGCTGCCCTGGCCGTCGCGCGCACGCGCATGGGCGAGGAGGCGGACCTCGTACGACTCTCGGTCATCGCCATGGGCAAGTGTGGCGGCCACGAGCTCAACTACGTCTCCGACGTGGACGTCATCTTCGTGCACGAGGCCCGCGACGGCGTCGCCGACGCGGAGGCCACCCGTGTGGCCGCGCAACTGGCAGCCCACCTCATGACGGTCTGCTCCGATCACACCACCGAGGGCACCATCTGGCCCGTCGACGCCAACCTGCGCCCCGAGGGCCGCTCGGGCTTGTTGAGCCGTACGGTCGCCAGCCACCGCGCCTACTACGAGCGGTGGGCCAAGACCTGGGAGTTCCAGGCCCTGCTCAAGACGCGACCCGTCGCCGGCGACCTTGCCCTGGGCAAGGAGTACGTCGACATGGTCGCGCCCATGGTGTGGAGCGCGGCCGAACGCGAGGGTTTCGTCGAGGACGTCCAGGCGATGCGCCGGCGGGTGCTGGCCCACATCCCGGCGAAGGAGGCCGAGAGGCAGCTCAAGCTCGGCTCGGGCGGGCTGCGCGACGTGGAGTTCGCCGTGCAGTTGCTCCAGCTGGTCCACGGCCGTACCGACGAGTCCCTGCGGGAGGGCGCCACGCTCAGTGCCCTGGCCCGCCTGATCGAGGGCGGCTACGTCGGACGCGAGGACGGCGAGTCGATGCACCGGGCTTATGCGTGGCTGCGCACACTGGAGCACCGCATCCAGCTGCACCAGCTCAGGCGTACCCACGTCATCCCCGACGACGACGCATCGCTGCGCCGCCTCGGCCGGTCGCTGGGACACCTGAAGGAGCCGGTCGAGCGCCTCGAGAAGGACCTCAGGCACCACCGGCGTGAAGTCCGACGGCTGCACGAGAAGCTCTTCTACCGCCCGCTGCTGGGCGCGGTGGCCAAGATCCCCACGGCCGAAGCGCGCCTCACGCCGCAGGCGGCCGAGCAGCGGATGAGGGCTCTGGGCTACCACGACCCGGCCGCCGCCCTGCGCCACCTCGAGGCGCTCACCTCGGGCGTCTCCCGTACGGCCACCATCCAGCGCACGCTGTTGCCGGTCATGCTCGGCTGGTTTGCCGACACCCCTGACCCCGACGCGGGCCTGTGGGGATTCCGGCGCATCAGCGAGTCGCTGGGCCGTACGCCGTGGTACCTCAAGACGTTGCGCGACGAGGGAGAGGTCGCGGAGCGGCTGGCGGTGCTGCTGGGGACCTCCCGGTACGCCACCGACCTCCTTGAGCGCGAACCCCAGGGCGTCCAGATGTTGGCCGACGACCTGGCGCCGCTGGCGGCGGAGCCACTGCTGACCGAGATGCTGGCCAACGCCGAGCGCAACCCCGACGCCGAGGATGCCGCGCGAGCGATCCGCGGGGTGCGGCGACGCGAACTGTTCCGCATTGCGGCCGGGGAGCTCTTCGGAGAGGTCGACGTCATCGACGTGGGCCGCGGCCTGAGCCGGCTCACCGACGCCACGCTCGAGGCCACGCTCGCCGTGGCGCGGCGGGCGGTCCGCGAGCGCGCCGGCCTGACGGCTGACCCGACTCGCCTCGCGATCGTCGCCATGGGCCGCTACGGCGGGTTCGAGCTGTCGTACGGCAGCGATGCCGACGTCATGTTCGTCCACGACCCGTACGACGGTGCCGACGCGCAGAGCGCCGCGGACTTTGCCCGGGACGTGGCCAACGAGCTGCGCAGGTTGCTCTCGCTGCCCGCCACCGACCCGCCGCTGGAGGTCGACGCCGACCTGCGTCCCGAGGGCAAGCAGGGGCCCCTCGTGCGCACCCTCGATGCCTACGCGACCTACTACCGCCGCTGGTCGGCGGTGTGGGAGTTCCAGGCGTTGCTGCGCGCGGACGCGGTCGTCGGGGACGAGGACCTGCGTCGACGCTTCCACGAACTCGTCGATCCGCTGCGCTTCCCCGCCGACGGCCTCAGCGCCGACGACGTGGTGGAGGTACGCCGGATCAAGGCGCGCGTGGACGACGAGCGCCTGCCGAGGGGCGCGGACCCCAAGACCCACCTCAAGCTCGGCCGCGGGGGCCTCGCGGACGTCGAGTGGACGGTGCAGTTGCTCCAGATGCAGCACGCCGGACGGGTGCCGCAGTTGCGTACGACCGAGACGCTCGCGGCGCTGGCGGCGGCCAAGGAGGCCGAGATCGTCAGCGCCGAGGACGCCGAGGTTCTCGCTCAGGCGTGGTGCACGGTCAGTCGCACCCGCAACGCTGCAACCCTCGTGCGCGGGCGCGCCGCCGACCAGCTCCCGAGCGATGCTCGCGAGCGGGCGGCGATGGCGCGCGTGCTGGGCTACTCCTCCGACGAGTCGGACAAGATGGTCAACGACTACCTGCGCACCACCCGGCGCGCCCACCAGGTGGTCGAGCGCATCTTCTGGGGCTGAGGGCCCCCCTCAGGCGAGCAGGTCCTGGACGGCCAGGGAGCCGAACACCATCGCCGTACCGAGCGGGACGCCCGGGCCGGGGTAGGCGCGTCCCGCCATCGACGCCGACGAGTTGGCCGTGGCGTACAGGCCCTCGATCGCGGACCCGTCCTCGCGCAGCACCCGGGCGGCGGTGTCCGTGACGAGGCCGCCCTTGGTGCCGAGGTCGGACAGGACGAAGCGGGCGGCGAAGAACGGCCCCTGCGCGATCGGGCTGAGAGCGGCGTTGGGGCCGCGACCGCCCGCGAAGAACGTGTCGTACTCGTCGTCGCCGCGTCCGAACTCGGCGTCCTTGCCGGCCTCGGCGTATCCGTTGAAGCGCTCGACGGTGTCTGGGAGTGCGGGAAGGTCGAGCTGGGTTGCCAACGCTGCGATGGAGTCGGCCTGGACCCACGTGCCAGCCGCGAGGTGCTCGGCGGGGTCTCCCTCCGGGATCGCGATCGCCGGCAGGCGCCCGCCCTCCGCGGAGTCGAACACCAGCCAGGCCGGCACGCGGCCCTCGCCTGCTGCCATCTGACGACCGAACCGGTCGTAGGGCAGGCACTCGTTGGCGAACCGGGCGCCCGTCCGGTCGACGATGACGCCGCCCCGGAATCCGAGGACGAACGAGCCGCGCCCGTCCGGGTGCTCCAGCCCGGGGCAGAACCAGCCCTGGTCCATGAGGTCGGTGGCGGCGCCCAGGTGTTGCGCGGCCGCGATCGGCTCACCGGTGTTCGTGCCCTCGGGGGCCATCGACCATGCCGCGGCGCCGGGCACGCCGTGCTCGTCGCGCCACGACTGGTTGTGCTCGAAGCCGCCAGCGGCGAGGATCACGCCGCGGTGCGCCGCAAGGGTCCGGGGCCCCTCAGCGGTCTGGGCCACCACGCCCGTGACCCGGCCGGAGTCGTCGGTGACCAGTGAGTCGACGGCATGGTTGGTCAGGACGGCTCCGCCGTCTCGGGTGTAGGCCCACAGCAGGCGAGCGATGAGCGCCTGTCCGCCGCTCATCGTGCGCCGGCCCTCCCGGCCCACACGGTCGCGCTCGACGGGGGGACGAACCAGCGCCGCCACCTCGGGCGGCAGGTCGGGCCGCAAGACACTCGTCGGCTGGATCGAACGCCCGGCCGGTACCCGGCCCGGGGCATCGAAGTACTCGGGGAACGCGACCGATTCGAACTCGATGAGCTCGTCGGACTCGAGGTCGGCCACCAGCCGCGGCGCCTGGGCGAGGAAGGCCTCGACCTTGGCCACATCGGCCGGGTGCTCCGCATCATCGAGGACCACGCCGAGGTAGGTCCGCGCCGACTCGGTCGAGTCTGCGGTGACTCCACACCGCTGCTGCACCTGGGTGCCGGGGAGCCAGCACGCGCCACCCGAGTACGCCGACGTGCCGCCCAGGAACTCGGTCTTCTCGACGACGACCGTGCTCAGTCCGGCACGCTGGGCGAGGTACGCCGCCGTCATCGCGCCTCCACCCGAGCCGACGACCACCACGTCGTACGTCTGGGTCGTGGGGGACTGCTCGGTGGGCGTCATGGAGACCTCCGTGAAGAATCGGGGACAGGGCCCCGATGCAACCCGTAGCGGGCCGGTGCTGTCCACGCGCGTCCCAGCAGATGGGTGTGCGCAGCGCCCGGCGAGGGGGAAGCCGCTGCCATACTCGAGGAGTGCCGCATGCAGACGACGGAACCGACGCCGCCACCCTCGAGGACCTGCGTGCCCGTGGGCGGGAGCTCGGCGGCTTCCTCATGGTCTACAAGTTCGCGTTGGACGAACTAGCCACGAAGGTCGACATCCTGCGTGAGGAGATCACCTTCGGGCGCGGCACATCGCCCATCGAGCACGTCTCCTCGCGCCTGAAGAGCCTCGACTCCATCGTCGGCAAGGCCAAGCGGCGCGGGATTGCGGTGGTGCCCGCCACGCTCCGCGAGCAGATGCACGACATCGCGGGGATGCGGCTGGTGTGCAGCTTCGTGTCCGACTGCTACGAGGTCGCCGAGATGATCACGGCCCAGCGCGACGTGACGGTGCTCGAGGTCAAGGACTACATCAAGCACCCGAAGGCCAACGGCTATCGGAGCCTGCACCTGATCGTGGAGCTGCCCGTCTTCCTGTCCACCGGGCCGGTGGCGACCAAGGTGGAGCTGCAGATCCGTACGGTGGCCATGGACTTCTGGGCCAGCACCGAGCACAAGATCTACTACAAGTACGACGCCGAGGTGCCCGCCCATCTGGGGGCCGAGCTCACGGCGGCGGCCGACGCCGCGCGCGAGCTCGACGAGACGATGCAGCGCCTGCACACCGAAGTCCGTCGCCCGCCGGCGACCTGGATCTGAGGCCGCCCGGGCCCGGCAGTGGTGGGACGGGGGCTCTGTGGGCCGTGAGGCTCTACGGTGTGCGACGTGGAGGCGTACTTCGAGACCCGCGGCGAGGAGCTGGTGCCCACCGCGCACGCGGCAGGGCACTGGGCCGACGATTCGTTGAGCGGGCGGTCGGTGCTCGGGCTGGCGGCGTGGGCCTTCGAACGGGCGCTGCCCGATGAGGAGTGGCTCCCGGCGCGGCTCACGCTCGATCTCGTCCAGATGGGACGGATGGCGCCGGTGACGGTGACGACTCGGACACGACGCCAGGGAAGGACGGTCGAGGTCGTCGACCTCGAGTTCAGCCAGGCCGACCGCATCGTCGCCCTGGTGCGGGGCGTCGCGACGTGTGCTCCCACGCCCCCGCCCGGTGAGGCGTGGGGACGCGATCTGCGCGCCGGGTCGGTGCCGGCGGACCAGTTGTACCTCCACCCCGGCCAGCAGATGGCTCTGGCCACTGCCCGCGGCGACTTCGCGACGGCTGACTTCCGCTCCGGTGTGGCGGCGTGGAGTCAGGACGACCAGAGCGCCCCGTCACTGTGCTGGATGCGCGAGCACGCACGGGTGGTGGCCGAGCACGAGGAGACGGCGTACACCCGGCTCGGCCTGCTCGCGGACGTGGCGAACTCGGTGGTCAACTGGGGCCGCGGCGGCCTGCAGGTCATCAACCCCGACCTGACCCTGGCCATCTCCCGCCTGCCCACGGGCGACGCCGTCGGTCTCGAGACGCTGGAGCGGGTGCTGCACGGTGGCACCTCCGTCGGAGTGGCGGCGGTCCACGACGAGGCGGGGCCCGTGGGGCTGGTGTCGGTCACGTCGGTGCATCAGCCGGTGTTCTCGGGGATCTCCGCTCCCGCTGGGTCCTGACGGGGACGATCGCGAACGAGGCGGCTGCGGCCACCACGCAGAGTCCGGCCGCCGCAAGGAACGCGGAGTCGTACGAACCCGTCGTGTCGCGCACCCACCCGGCGCCCCACGCGGCGAAGGCGGCGCCCACCTGGTGGGAGGCGAACACCCAGCCGAAGACGATGGGGCCGTCGTCCCCGAACGCTTCATGGCACAGCGCGACCGTGGGTGGGACCGTGGCCACCCAGTCGAGTCCGTAGATGACGATGAAGACCCACATCGACGGGTGGGTGTGCGGCGCGAGGAGTGAGGGCAGCGTCAGCAGGCCCACGCCCCGCAGCGTGTAGTAGGCCAGCAGCAGCCAACGGGGATCGATCCGGTCGGTGAGCCAGCCGGAGGCCACCGTGCCGACCACGTCGAAGACACCGACGACCGCGAGCAGCCAGGCGGCCGTGGTGGCGGGCATCCCGTGGTCGTGGGCGGCGGGCACGAAGTGGGTGCCGATCAGGCCGTTGGTGGTCATGCCGCAGATGGCGAAGCCCGCGGCGAGCAGCCAGAACGTCCGGGTGCGGGCGGCGGCCGCGAGTTGCCGTACGGCGCGCGCCGCGCTGGACCCGCTCGCGCGTTGTGGGGCCGGGCCGGGCTGGGCCTCGGTGGCGCCGTACGCGCTCAGCCCGAGGTCGTGGGGGTGGTTGCGCAACAGGCCCAGGACGACCGGGATGCCGGCCAGCGCGATCGCCGCGGTGACGAGCGACGTGGTGCGCCAGCCCTCACTGGTCGTCAGTTGCGCGGCGACGGGCAGGAAGACCAGTTGTCCCGTCGCGCTGCCCGCGGTCAGGATGCCGGACACCAGGCCGCGGCGGCGGACGAACCAACGGCTCGTCACGGTCGCGACGAGTGCCATCGCCATCGACCCGGTGCCCACGCCGACAAGAACGCCCCAGAACAGGACGAGCTGCCACGAAGTCGTCATGAAGACGGTGAGGCCGCTGCCAGCGGCCACCAGGAGCAGTGCGGTCGTGACGACTCGGCGGATGCCGAAGCGGTCCATGAGCGCGGCGGCGAAGGGGGAGAAGCCGCCGTAGAGCAGGAGGTTGACCGAGACGGCGAGTCCGATCGTGGAGTGCGACCAGCCGAATTCGTCGTGCAGCGGCTGCAGCAGGACGCCGGGCACCGATCGCATCCCCGCGGCGGCGAGCAGGGTGACGAAGGTGGCCAGAGCGACCCACCAGGCCCAGTGGATCCGGGGGCCCTGCTCGCGCATGGGCGGGGGTGCGTGGGTGTCAGGCATGGTCACGCAAGCATCGTGCGGTACGGACCGATCCGACGCCATTGGCACAAGTGCCACAATCTGTCAGGATCGTGCCATGAAGCCGCACGAGGTCGTCGTTCTGATGGTGGCGCCAGTGATCGGGTACGACGCAGTGATCCCGTCGCAGGTGTTCGGCGAGGCCACTGCATCCGACGGCAGCGCGCTGTACCACGTACGTCTGGCCGCCCTCGACGGCGCACTCGTCGAGACGACCACGGGCTATGGGCTGATGCCGCACGGGGGTGTGGAGCTGCTCGCCGAGGCGGAGACCGTGATCGTGCCCGGCACCCGAGCAGCACGCAACGGCACAGCGTTGGACCCGCGCGTGCGCGCCGCACTGGCCGACATCCGCCCCGGCGCGCGCGTGATGTCGATCTGCACGGGCGCCTTCGTGCTGGCCGCAGCCGGGTTCCTGGATGGCAGGCCGGCCACGACCCATTGGAAGTACGCCGACGACCTGGCGGTCTCGTGTCCCGGCACGCGGGTGGACCCGGCGGTGCTCTACACCGACGACGGCGACCTGCTGACCTCGGCGGGACTCAGCGCCGGCGTGGACCTGTGCCTGCATGTGGTGCGACGCGACCACGGCAGCGAGGTCGCCAACCGCGTCGCGCGCCACCTCGTTGTGCCGGCATGGCGAGATGGGGGACAGGCGCAGTTCATCGACCGCCCCGCGCCACCGGAGGACGGTGGCGTGGGCACGGCCCTGACGCGCACCTGGGCGACGCGTCACCTCGACGAGGACTTGTCGGTGGCCAGGCTCGCTGCGCATGCCCAGATGTCGCGGCGGACCTTCGTACGCCGCTTCGCTGCCGAGACGGGGACCAGCCCCGCCGCGTGGGTGACCCAGCAGCGCGTACGGCTGGCGCAGGAACTCCTGGAGACCACCGACCTGCCGATTGACGAGGTGGCCCGCCGCGCCGGACTCGGCTCCGGCGGGTCCCTGCGCGCGCACCTGCGTGCTGCGTCGGGGGTCTCGCCGAGCACCTACCGAGCGACGTTCCGCGGGGGCGCGTCCGTGGCTGGCTGAGGAGGCGCGTGCCGGTCACGTCACCCGGCGTTCACCGGGCAGTCCCTCACCTGTGCCGATCCGTTGACCCAGATCCCCGAGCATCGCCACGACGGGCGCGCCACCACGATTCATGTCCAGAGTCGTGTCCCGAGCGTCCGCACGACATGTGAGGACCCATGCTCCAGATCCCCGTCCGCGTCAGCGCACTGATGGTGGCCGCAGCCGCGCTGTGGCCCGTGGCTGCTCAGGCCCACCCTTTCGGCGACCCGCAAACCGTCGACATCGCCGTCGACGGCGCAACGGTTGAACTACGCTGGCGCGCTGCCCAGGATGACCTGACTGCCCTGGCGATGAGGCTCAACCTGATCGACGGGCCGCGCCGTACGGTCTTCCGGGATGGTGCGCTCGTGCCAGAGCGGAGCCAGGCTGCTGACGTCGACCTCCTGGCCGAGCACCCATCGCTGTCCGCCTACCTTCTCGCCGCCACAGGAGTGCGAGTCGAGGGAGAGCGGTGCTCGGGCTCGGTGACCGACACCACCGACCTGATGGGTGGGGGAGCCGTCATCGTGTTCGAGTGCCCCAGGGCCTCCGCGGTGGTGGATGTGACCATGCGAACGCTGACCGACATCCATCCGGCGTACAGGACGCTGGCTGCGGGCCCGGGGGGCGCCACCGCCGTCTTTGACGTCGATCACCCGACGCATGCTTTCGACTCGACCAGCCCTGATGACCCTCTGGCGCGCAGTGGTCTCACGCTCGCTGGCCTCGGGGCCGTTGGCGTGGCGTGCCTCATCGGATCCAGCCTCTGGAAGCGTCGGCGCAGGGCGCGCGCATGAGCCGCGTGCCACTTCTCATCGACCCGACCGCGTTGGCGGATCGGCTGACAGGGTTTCTCGCTGCACCGGGATTCCCGCCCTTGGCCATCGTGGTGGCCCTCCTGGCTGGGGCCGCGCACGCCGTGCAACCGGGGCACGGCAAGACGCTCGCCGCCGCCTATCTGGTCGGAACGCAGGGCAAGGTGCGTGACGCGGCCTATCTCGGGGGCAGCGTGGCCGTGATGCACACCGTTGCGGCGCTCGTGCTCTCCCTCGCGTGGACCTTCTTGTCGCTCTCGGACATCGTGACGCTCGCACGCCTCACGTCCGGACTCGACGTCGTGGCCGGCCTCGTCGTGGTGCTGCTTGGTCTGTGGATGCTGCGCGGGTGGGATCGCAGACGTCGAACTGGCGGGCACGGGCACGGACATGGGCACGGACATGGACATGGGCACGGGCACGGGCACGGGCACGGGCACACCGCGCCGCAGGCGGATCGCCCGGGATTGTGGCTGCTGGGAATCTCCGGCGGCTTGGTGCCCTCGCCGGCGGCGTTCCTGCTTCTCGTGACGGGGATCTTTTCCGGTCGGGCGGGGTTTGCGCTCGTGTTGGTGATGGCGTTCGGCCTCGGCATGGCCGGCGTGCTGTTCGGCGTTGGCCTGGTCGCATTGGCTGGAAAGTCGTTCGTCCTTCGGTGGGCGGGTCCCGCCACGTGGGGCACTCGGCTCTCGCTGGTTGGCCCCCTCTTCGCCGCTGTCGGGGTCACCGGATTCGGGTGCGTCCTGACGACGCTGGCGCTCGTCAACATCACCGGATGAGACGGGCCCGCAAGAAGAATTCTCTCGGGGATACCGAGGGTTCACCAAGGGGTCGCGCTCTGGTCCGGTGCCACTTCAAGGATGAGCGCGCCCCTGTCACATCCACACCTTCGGAGTTGAACACAGTGCACATCTCCCGAGCGCTTCGCTCAGTCTCGACGACCGGCCTTGCTGGCGTCGTCCTCGCCGGGTCACTGGCAGTACCCGGCCTCGCAACAGCCGCTGTGACCGGTGTCCCCGCGCCGTCAACTGGCCTGCAGGCCAGTGTCCTGGCACCCGTCGCGGCCACCCCCGTACCGGTTCCGGCCGCGGACGTCCTCGACGTGGACTTCCGCGACGGCACTGCCGTCGACCACGCGCAGAACCTCTCGGCCACCATGGTGGGTGAGCCGGTCTTCGGCACCAACCCGTCCCGCGCTCGCTCGATCGTGTCCTTTGACGGTGCGCAGGACGCGATCAAGTACCCCTTCAAGGCGCAGCACGCCAAGTTGGGCACCGGGTTCGCTCTCGAGTGCACCTTCCGCTACGACGCCCCGACTGCACCCACCAGTGAGAAGGCGTTGTGTTCGGCCAAGGAAGGGGGCGGAATGGCGACCGTGGCAAACTCCGCGGGCATCACGTTCATGGCCCACATCGGCGGTGGCTACAAGAATGTCTCCGCGCCGCTGCAGCCCGGGCGTTGGTATCACACGCTCGTGGTGTGGGATGGCTCCGCGCTCACCCTCTACGTCGATGGTGTTGCCACCGCAACGGTCGCCGCATCGGGCACCTACAAGGCTCCCGGGTCCAACGCCGACTCGCTCGTGCTCGGTGCCGACACCCAGCCGTCTGACGGCGTGAACTTCTACTCACAGTCCAGCGTGCAGAGTGCGCGCGTGTGGTCGTCGCCACTGAGCGCCGAACAGGCCCAGGCCGCATCCGACGCCGCGATCGCGGTGCCTCGGGCGCCACAGGCGGATGTCTTTGAGGTTGACTTCCGCTCCGGGTCCGCAGACGACACGGTGGGGGGTCTCGCTGCCACGGTGTGGAACACCCCGGAGCTGGTCGACTACGCACCCCTAGGTAGAACCGTCGCGAAGTTCGACGGATCCTCGGCCTATTACTACGACTTCTCCACCAAGTACGACGCCGTGCGGAACGCGATCTCGGTCGAGTGCGTGTTCAAGTACGACGCCGACTTCGAGCCCAACGGTGGTGAGAACCGCGGCAATTTGTGCGCCTCGAAGGAGGCGGGCGGCTTCGCGATCACGCAGTACGGCGACGAAATTTCCTTCAACCCGCACGTGGGTGGTGCCTACCGCAGCACCAAGTTCAAGCTCACGGAGACGGACCGCTGGTACCACGTCGTGGGGACCTATGACGGGGCGAAGGTCAGGCTGTATGTCAACGGACGGTTGGTGGCCACGACCAGTGCCACAGGGCAGGTGTCCCGTCCGACCCCGGCCGGGGCAGAGATCATGGTGATCGGCGGCGACGCCTCCAACGGCAAGCCTTCGTTCTTCGCGCCCTCCCACATCGCCTCCGCGCGGATCTTCTCTCGTGCAGTCGCGCTCGATGAGGTTCTTGCGATGCAGGCTGCGGCCTTCGGCGACCGGGACGCCTCCGACCTCGTGACCGTACGGACCTCCTCGCCGGCTGCTGGCGAGCGCCTCACGCGCGCCACGCCGCTGGAAGTGGAGCTCAACAACGCTGGGGCTGCAGGACGTGACGTCTCCTACGCTCTCGATGGCTCTCCTGTCGAGCCAGGCGAACTCGTGGGGGCCGGGATGAAGTCCGGAACCCACACCCTCACCGTGGACGGCCACGACCACTTCGGCAACGTGATCGCCGAACGCGTCGAGTTCACGTCGGCCAACATCCCCGCCTCGGGAGGTACGGAAACGGGGCAGGCCAAGGGCAGCGTCACGTTGTCCGCCGTCGCTACCAACCCGAGCGGCGGTGACGTGGTGACCACGTTCCGTCGTGCGGAGGCCGTCGCGGCGCCGTCGGGGGAGCAAGGAGCACTCGCGGCCCTGCCGACCACCTTGGAGTTCGCCGGGGAGGACGTCGAGGTGATCGAGCAGGCGCAACTTCCCGGTGACGGCATCAGCACCTCGAGCCCATCAGCGAAGGGGCTCTCGTACCAGCGCTTCGACGTGCCCGCTGGCGCAGGAGCGGGTCAGGAGGTCAGCTGGACCGGGACGGTCGACCCGACGCGTGAGGTTGTGCTGCGCCTGTGGAACGGCACGAAGTGGGTCGCCGTCGACAGGGCCCGTGGTACGGCCACGGGCGAGGTGACCCTGCGCGGCGACGTCCTGGCCACGCATCGCGTCGGCGCCGAGGTGCCGGTGCTCATCACTGGTGGGGACCCGTTCGCCGACGATCTCGACAAGCCGGTCGCGGACGGGTTCGAGAACCCCGACGACTACGACTTCTCGATCGCGCACCTCACGGACACCCAGTACCTCTCAGAGGGCGCAGTGGAGCAGGAGACGGCCGCCGAGCGCGATCGTTGGAAGCTGGCTTACACGTCGGTCACTCAGTGGATCGCCGACAACGCCGCGAAGCGCAAGATCGCGTTCGCTGCCCACACCGGTGACGTGATTGAGGACCTTCACAGCCAGACCAACTTCACCCCCGGCTATGTGGCCAACGCGCGCGCCCAGTTCGAGGTGGCCTCGCAGGCCCAACGCATCCTCGACGAGGCCGGCGTGGTCAACTCGGTGCTGCCAGGCAACCACGACAACCGCTACGGCACCGAGACCGGCGTCGATGCCATGTACAACGACTTCTTCGGGCCCGACCGCTACGAAGCCGTGCAGGCCCAAGAGGGCTGGCGCACCCAGGGGGCGAGCTACCACCCGTGGAAGCCGGGAGACTCGTCCAACTCGTTCAACCTGTTCACTGCGTCGGGCATCGACTTCATCGTGGTCAACCTCGGCTTCGGGGTCGACGAGGAGGAGATTGCCTGGGCCAACCAGGTCCTGGAGCAGTACAAGGACCGCAACGCGATCGTGCAGACGCACGCGCACACCACGCCGAGCACGAACCCGGACGGCCGCAAGGCGGGGCTGTCGTACGACGGCAACAAGGTGCGCAACCAGGTGGCGGCCAAGAACCCGAACGTCTTCCTCGTCCTGTCGGGACACGAGCACGGGGTCAACATCGAGGTCGTCCGCAACCTCGGCGAGGAGGGCAACAACGTCGTCGAACTGTTGGCCGACTACCAGTTCTACAAGGTGTCGGCGGGAGAGTTGGGGCTCGCGGAGATCGGGGGATACAACCCCAACGACGGACTGCAGTTCGGATCCTCCTTCTTCCGCCTGTTGCAGTTCGATGTCGACCGGGCTGAGATGAGCGTGGACACGTACTCGGCGTTGCTGGACAACTTCGGTGCGACCGAGTACGACGACCGCTCCCGATACAACGGCAAGGAAGACGACTTCACACTGCCCGTGCAGTTGGAAACTCGGACCACCAGTTTCGTCACGGATGCGGTCACCGTGGTCCAGCCCACTGATGAGGTCATCGGCACGACGACGGCTCGCTCCGGCTGGCCGGCGCAGGTGTCGTGGGGTGGTCTGACCGCGGGGGAGACCTACGCTTGGTACGCGACCAGCATCGACGCCTCGTCGGGCGACGACCTGCCTGGTGAGGTGGGGCAGATGGCCGTCTTCACCGCGCAGAGCGCGGGCACGGACACGAAGCCTCCGGTCATCACCGTCGGCGATGTCACCGAGGTCGTCCACGGCAGCGCCTTCGACGTGATGGACGGGGTCATTGCGACTGACGACACCGACGGCAGCATCACGGACCTGGTGCGTGTGACCGGTGCGGTGAACACCTCGAGCCTGGGCACGTACACCCTCGTCTATTCGGTGGCTGATGCCAACGGCAACCAGACGTCGGTGACCCGTACCGTCCGCGTGGTTGCCCCCAAGGCACCGGTCAACACGGGTGCTCCGGCCATCTCGGGTCCAGCCGAGGCGGGTGCGCTGGTGCACGCGTCGATGGGCGAGTGGGACAACACCGACGGCGCCACGATGCGAGTCCAGTGGTTCCGCAACGGCACACCGATTGCCGGCGCCACGGGCACTGAGTACCGCACCGGCGAGGCGGATCGCGGTCGAACACTGACCGTGGAGGTCACTGCCAAGGTGGTGGGTCACGATCCCGTCGTGGCTCGTTCGGCCGGATTCGACGTCGCTGCGGCGCCGATCTCCGGAACCCCGTCGGACCCCGGTGCGGGTGAGGCGGACACGCTTGCTCCGGCGAAGGTCAGGGCTGCCGTGGACGGCAGGGCCCGGGTGGGCAAGACGGTTCGGCTGAGGGTGCGGGTGGCCAGTGCTGGTGACGTGATCGGCAAGGTGAAGGTCACCGTCGGCAAGCGGACCCGCACAGCCAGGCTCAAGGCCGCCGATGACGGCCGCCTGACGCTTCGTCTGGGCAAGCTCAAGCGCGGAGTCCACGTGATCCGTGTGGCCTATCTGGGTAGCTCGAGCACCGCCGCTGCCCACACGGTGCTCAGGGTTCGCGTCGTCCGCTGACAACTCAGACGGAAGAGGGCCGGGAGGTGCATGCAACGCTGCACCTCCCGGCCCTCGGGGTGTGGGTGGCGAAGGCGGTCGCGTCAAGCAAGGCAACCCTTTCTTGAATGATTCAAGAAAAAGGACCATGATGGTACTCATGTCCGACCGCAGCACACTGGAGCAGATGCTCCGGGACTCCGAGCTTCGTGTGACCCGGCCCCGGGTCGCCGTCCTCGAGGCGGTCCACGCCCACCCGCACGCCGACACCGACCGCGTGATCGCGGCCGTACGGACCTCGTTGGGCGACGTCTCTCACCAGGCCGTCTATGACGTGCTCAAGGCGCTGACCGACGCCAGCCTCGTACGCCGCATCCAGCCCCGCGGGCACGTGGCCAGGTATGAGGCGCGTGTGGGGGACAACCACCACCACGTCGTGTGTCGCTCGTGCGGCGCCATCGGCGACGTGGACTGCGCAGTGGGCCACGCCCCTTGCCTGAACGCATCGGACGACCACGGTTTCGTCATCGACGAGGCCGAGGTCGTCTATTGGGGCACCTGCCCCGACTGCTCGACGTCCTGAGCGTCACCACCCGACCGAAACCGAGAGGATTCTCAGTGTCCGACAACACCACCGAGCTCGCCGACCTCAACGAGCCCGAGGCCGGAAAGTGCCCCGTCATGCACGGCCAGCCGCACCCCAGCCAGGGTGACGCCAACCAGCAGTGGTGGCCCAACCGGCTCAACCTGAAGATCCTCGCCAAGAACCCCGCCGTCGGCAACCCGCACGACGAGGGCTTCGACTACGGCAGCGAGTTCGAGAGCCTCGACCTCGCCGAGGTCAAGGCCGACATCGCCGCCATCATGACCGACTCCCAGGACTGGTGGCCCGCTGACTTCGGTCACTACGGCGGCCTCATGATCCGCATGGCGTGGCACGCCGCGGGCACGTACCGCTCCGGCGACGGCCGCGGTGGCGCCGGCCACGGCCAGCACCGCTTCGCGCCCCAGAACTCCTGGCCCGACAACGGCAACCTCGACAAGGCGCGCCGCCTGCTGTGGCCGGTCAAGAAGAAGTACGGCCAGAAGCTCTCCTGGGGCGACCTGATCGTCCTCGCCGGCAACGTCGCGCTGGAGGACATGGGCTTCCCGACCTTCGGCTTCGGCGGCGGCCGCCCGGACGTGTACGAGCCCGACGCGGACGTCTACTGGGGCCCCGAGACCGAGTGGCTCGACGACGAGCGCTACACCGGTGAGCGCGACCTCGACGACCCGCTCGCGGCCGTCCAGATGGGCCTCATCTACGTCAACCCCGAGGGCCCCAACGGCAACCCTGACCCGCTGGCCTCCGCGATCGACATCCGCGAGACCTTCAAGCGCATGGGCATGGACGACGAGGAGACCGTCGCCCTGATCGCCGGTGGTCACACCTTCGGCAAGACCCACGGTGCCGGTGACGCCGCGCTCGTGGGCCCTGAGCCGGAGGCTGCCCCGATCGAGGAGCAGGGCCTGGGCTGGAAGTCGACCCACGCCTCCGGCAAGGGCATCGACGCGATCACCTCGGGCCTCGAGGTCACGTGGACCTACCACCCGACCCGCTGGGACAACGAGTTCTTCCACATCCTGTTCGCGTACGAGTGGGAGCTCTTCCACTCGCCCGCCGGTGCCCAGCAGTGGCGCCCGGTCAACAACGGCGGTGCCGACCTGGTGCCCGAGTCGTTCGGTGACGCGAAGCGTGAGCCCCGCATGCTCACCTCCGACCTCGCGCTGCGCTTCGACCCGATCTACGCGGAGATCTCGAAGCGCTTCAAGAACGACCAGGCCGCCTTCACCGACGCCTTCGCTCGCGCCTGGTTCAAGCTGACGCACCGCGACATGGGCCCCAAGGCCCGCTACCGCGGCGCCGAGGTGCCGGCCGAGGACCTCATCTGGCAGGACCCGCTGCCCGCGTACGCCGGTGAGCCCCTCACCGACGCAGACGTGGCAGGCCTCAAGGAGAAGATCGCGGCGACCGGCCTGACCGTCTCCGAGCTCGTGGCCACGGCGTGGGCCTCGGCAGCCTCCTTCCGCGGCTCCGACAAGCGTGGTGGCGCCAACGGTGCCCGCATCGCGCTGGCGCCGCAGAAGGACTGGGCCGTCAACAACCCGGCTCGTACGGCGAAGGTCGTTGCTGCCCTCCAGGGCGTCAAGGCCGACTTCGACACCGAGGCCAAGCAGGTCTCGCTGGCCGACCTGATCGTCCTCGCCGGCGGCGTGGGCGTCGAGCAGGCGGCCGCTGCCGCGGGCACTGCGGTCACGGTTCCCTTCACGCAGGGCCGCACCGACGCGACCCAGGAGCAGACCGACGTCGAGAACTTCGACTGGCTGGAGCCCAAGTACGACGGCTTCCGCAACTACCTGTCGAAGAAGAGCCAGGTCGCCACCGAGTACCTGCTCGTCGACCGCGCCAACCTGCTCACCGTCTCCGCGCCGGAGATGACGCTGCTGGTGGCGGGCCTGCGGGTCCTCGACACCAACTTCGACGGTTCGTCGACCGGTGTGTTCACCGAGCGCCCGGGGCAGCTGACCCAGGACTTCCTGGTCAACCTGCTCGAGCACCAGACGTGGACGGCCACCGACGCCTCGGAGGAGACCTTCACCTCCTCCAACGGCTGGACCGGCTCGCGCGCCGACCTGATCTTCGGGTCCAACTCGGAGCTGCGCGCGCTCGCCGAGGTGTACGCCGCCGACGACGCGAAGGAGAAGTTCGTCCGCGACTTCGTCGCCGCGTGGGTCAAGGTCATGGAGCTCGACCGCTTCGACCTGCAGCGCTGATCTCAGCGCAGGCAGCCTCTCGCAGCCCTCGTCCGCTTCGGCGGGCGGGGGCTGCGGCCTTCTTCCGGGACCGCTCGTTCCCCGAGCGCTGGGCCCGTGTTGGCCCGCCCGACACCTTGCGTACGGTTCGGCCGGCCACGCTGGCGGCATGCGGATCACATCCGAGACTGCGATGGTGGCCATGGCCGGTGCGGTGTTCGTGGGCTTCGGCGTCCTCTGGTCTGCCACGGCAGACGGGTCGACGGAGACCCCCATCGCGACTGCCTCCCTCGAACGCAGTTGGAACAACGCCAACGAGAGACTGCGGCACCTTCGTACGGAGCGGCCAGACGCGATGGCGGCCAGCCCGGCCGCCCAGCACGCCGCGTACGCTGCGCAGCTCTACGAGCTGTGGAGCGCCGAGGGCCAACCCGCCTCGCTCGAGGACTTCGAGGACACCGTCGCGCTTCTCGAAGTGAGCACAGCGGTCGTCTAGTTCGTCGAGACGCCTCCGTTCGTCGAGACGCCTCCGCTCGTCGAGCTTGTCGAGACGCGCTGGTTTCGACGGGCTCAACCGGCGGGCGTCTTGGTTTCGACAAGCTCAACCAGCGGGGGTGGCGCGTCTCACGCTCGTTCGGGCGTGAGCCGGCTGGGTTCTCGACGAGTCACACCGGTAGTCTGGAGTCTCAGCTCGTTGTGCTCCCGCCGCGGGTTGACCGCATGTCGCAGCTCCGCCGTGGCGCCTTCGGCGCTCGTGGTTCTCCATGCGTAGCCGTCCGAGGGCATCTCGGGCCCGGCTGTCGGTGGGACGAGATTGCGGAAGAAGCCACGTGCCCTCCTTCGAAGACCTGGGCGTGCCGGCGGAGCTGAACTCCGTCCTGCGCTCGCACTCCATCACCACCCCCACCCCGATCCAGGCGGCGACGCTGCCCGACTCCATGGCCGGGCGCGACGTGCTCGGCCGCGGCCGTACCGGCTCCGGCAAGACGTACGCCTTCCTGCTGCCGCTCGTCACCCGCCTCATGGGAGCCCGCAAGGCCGCCCCCGGTGCGCCGCGGGCGCTGATCCTCGCCCCGACGCGCGAGCTGGTCGGCCAGATCGAGGCGTCGCTGGCACCGCTCGCAGCCGCGGCCGGCCTGTCCACCCGCACCATCTTCGGCGGCGTCGGCCAGAACCCCCAGGTGAGTGCCCTCAAGCGCGGTGTCGACATCGTCATCGCCTGCCCGGGCCGTCTCGAGGACCTCATCGGGCAGGGCCACTGCCGCCTCGACGACATCGAGATCACCGTCCTGGACGAGGCCGACCACATGGCCGATCTGGGCTTCCTGCCCGCCGTGCGGCGCCTGCTGCAGAAGACCCCGAAGGGCGGCCAGCGGCTGCTCTTCTCCGCCACGCTGGACAACGGGATCGACGTGCTGGTTCGCCAGTTCCTCGACTCCCCGGTGACCCACGAGGCCGACTCCGCGCAGTCCCCCGTGGCCACGATGACCCACCACGTGCTGCAGATCGACCGCGAGCACCGTCTCTCGATCCTCGTCGACCTCACCAGCGCGCCCGGTCGTACGGTCGTGTTCACCCGCACCAAGCACGGCGCCAAGGCCCTGGCTCGTCAGCTCAACCGCAACGGGGTTCCGGCCGTGGAGCTGCACGGCAACCTCGGTCAGAACGCGCGCACCCGCAACCTGGAGGCCTTCCACGACGGCCGCGCCTCGGCCTTGGTGGCGACCGACATCGCCGCCCGTGGCATCCACGTCGACGACGTCGCCCTCGTGGTCCACGCCGACCCGCCGGCCGAGCACAAGGCGTACCTGCACCGTTCGGGCCGAACGGCTCGCGCGGGCAACGAGGGCACCGTGGTGACGCTGATGACCTCCGAGCAGGTCAAGGACGTTCGCGACCTGACCCGCGCGGCGGGAATCAAGCCGCACACCACGCGCATCCAGGGCTCGGCGCACCCGGTGCTGTCCGAACTGGCTCCCGGAGAGCGGTCGCTGCCCGGCGCCATCGAGTTCGAGCAGCCCGCGGGCGCGGGAGCACGCAAGACCTCGGGGGCTCGCCCGAAGTCGTCCGGAGCCTCGCAGTCGCGGGGACGCCGCGGCGGGCGTACCGCCTCGGCCGGCGCCGGACAGCCTGCCGCCGCGAAGGCCGGCGGACCTCGCCCCACCGGCCAGAAGGCGTCCTCGGGCGGGGGCGCCAAGCAGCAGCCCGCCGGCTCGGGGAGCCGGCGCCCGCGCAATCGCCGTCGCGGTCAGGGAACGGGCGCCGCGGCGCGCTGACCCTGCTCGAGGGCGGTGCTCGACGTACGTCTAGACTCCCGGGTTCCTTCCCCGGAACCCAGGAGTTGTCGTGCCCTTTCGTACCGCCCTCGCCGCAGCTGCTCTCGGCGTGCTCGCCGCGCTGCTGCCCGTACCCGCCGTCGCTGGTGCGACCGCACCCAGCGCCAGCGCTGATCATCGTCAGGAATCCGCGGCCCACGGGGCGACAAGCGCTCGACGCAGTGGCGCCAAGGCGTGCCGCAAGCGGCTGCTGGCTCCCGAGAAGCCGGTCCCTGCCTCGCGGCTGGCATCGTGCGTGATCGGCAAGCTCACGCGCGACGCGACGGTGAGCGTCACGACCCTCAACACGGACGACAAGACGGTCGCCCGGCACCGCTATGGCCGCACCATGGACGTCTCGATGACCGCTCGCTCGGGTGCGGGGTTCATCTCGCTGGGCAAGGCGGCGTGGTGGCGCGCCCCCGGTGCGACGGCCTGGGTCCGGGCCAAGGCGAACGGCTCGGAGCAGGAGCAACTGGCCCACCTGGTCGCCGCCACGTACCGCGCGACGAACCAGCCCGCCTACCTGCGCACGGTCCTGGCGTCCAGCGCGACGGGCTACACCCCCACAGGGAAGGTGCGCACCATCAGCGGAGTGCGCGCGCGTGAGTACGTGGGCTCGCCCACGGCGATGGGGGTCACCCACAGCCACTACTCGATCTGGCTGGCCGACGACGACCGTACGGTCCGCATCGACGCCACGGCGACGCTCGGGGGAGTCAGCGCGCGGAACCTGCAGACCTTCTCTGCGTGGGGCAAGCCTGTCCGGATCGCGCCTCCAGCGCGGGGCTGACGACGTCCCCGCGGCCGGTGGCCGGCACGTGGTCAGGGTCGACTCTCTAGAGTCAGGCCCACCACGGAGGGGAGTACGCATGAGCGAGACCACGCCGGCCGAGCAGGTGGTGGCGCGTCTGAGTCGCCGGGACAAGATCCGGCTGCTGTCGGGGCATGACTTCTGGAGCACCGAACGACTCGGTGGCGTCGAGTCCATCACGCTCACCGACGGCCCGCACGGCGTCCGCAAGCAGGTGCGATCGGGTGACCATCTCGGTCTCTCGGAGTCCGTGCCCGCCACCTGCTTCCCAACCGCATCGGCGCTCGGCGCGACCTGGGACCTCGACCTCCTCGAGGAAGTCGGGGCCGCGCTGGGGGCTGAGGCCCGCGAGCAAGGCGTGGGGGTCCTGCTCGGACCCGGCCTGAACATCAAGCGTCACCCCGCCGGAGGCCGCAACTTCGAATACCTCTCCGAGGACCCCCTGCTGTCAGGCCGGGCGGCCGCGGCGATGGTGCGCGGCATCCAGTCGCGCGGCGTGGGCGCGTGCCTCAAGCACTTCGCCGCCAACAACCAGGAACACCAGCGGATGCGCCTCGACACCATCGTCGACGAGCGCACACTGCGCGAGATCTACCTCGCGGGCTTCGAGACCGCGGTGCGCGAGTCGGCGCCGTGGACGGTCATGAGCTCCTACAACAAGCTCAACGGCGAACACACCGGCGAGTCTCGCCGGCTCCTGCACGAGATCCTGCGCGAGGAGTGGGGCTTCGACGGCTTGGTGGTCAGCGACTGGCTCGGCGTGTCCGACCGCCCCGTGGGGGTGCGGGCCGGAATGGACCTGGAGATGCCCGGCAGCGGTGGAGCCTGGGACCCTCGAGTGGCAGCGGCACTGGAGTCAGGACAGCTCTCGGAGGAAGACCTCGACACGGCGTGCGCCCGCGTCGTGGCCCTCGTGCAGCGAGTCGCGGCCGGCAGGAGCGTGCCGGTCGCGGCCGACTTCGACGCCCACCACGACCTGGCGCGCCGGGCGGCCGCGGCGGCCACCGTACTGCTCACCAACGACGGGATCCTGCCGCTCGCCCCAACGGGGTCGGTGGCTCTCATCGGCGCCATGGCGCGGGTGCCGCGGTTCCAGGGAGCGGGGAGCTCGCTGGTCAACCCCACCCGCGTCGACGCCCTGCGCGATGCCCTCGGTGACGCTCTCGGGGACCGGATGACGTACGCCGATGGCTACGACGCGGCGACGGGCGACACCTCGCCCGGCCAGCTGGCCGAGGCTCGCGCACTCGCCGGCGCCGCCGACGCGGTGGTGCTGGTGGTCGGGCTGCCGGCCCGGTACGAGTCGGAGGGGTTCGACCGCGAGCACCTGCGGTTGCCGGCCGGCCATGAGGCGCTCGTCGAGGCCGTGCTGGCGGCGAACCCTCGCACGGCCGTCGTGCTGGTCAACGGCGCCCCGGTGGAGATGGGCTGGGCGGAGCGTCCCGCAGCACTGGTCGAGGCCTACCTCGGCGGTCAGGCAGCAGGGAGCGCGCTCGCGCAGGTCCTGGTCGGGCAGGTCGAACCGGGCGGCCGGCTGGCCGAGTCCATCCCGGTGTCGGCCCTGGAGTTGCCCGCCCACGCCCACTTCGCACACCATCCGACGCAGGTCGAGTACCGCGAGACGTTCCACGTGGGCTACCGATTCCACGACACCGCGGGTGTCGCCCCGCGCTTCGCCTTCGGGCACGGTCTGGGATACACGACCTTCGATGTGGCGGCGCCGGTCCTCACCGGCGAGGGCACGCAGCGGCGGGTGGCCGTACGCGTCACCAACACCGGCGAGCGCGCCGGTTCGACCGTCGTCCAGGCGTACGTCGGTGCTGTCGGCGCAGGGGTGGCGCGACCCGATCAGGAGCTGCGGGCCTTTGCGAAGGTCTTCGTGGAGCCCGGGGAGAGCCGCCTGGTCGGCATGTCGCTCGATGAGCGGGCCTTCGCCCACTACGACGTGGCGACCAGCCAGTGGGTCGTGGCGCAGGGGGAGTACGAGATCCGCGTCGGCCTGTCCTCCCGCGACATCCGGGAGGTCGTACGGGTCCAGCTCGACGGTGTGGTGGTCGAGCCCGAGCCCGACCGGGCGCACGTGCTCGACGACGCCGCGTTCGCTGCGGTGCTGGGGCGTGCCGTGCCCACGCCGGCCGCGCTGGCGCCGTTCCACGAGGACTCGACGATCGGTGACCTCGAGGGCACGTGGTTGGGCCGGCGCTTGCGGACGCTGCTGCTCAAGGTCGCCACGCGACGCGTCGACCTCGAGGACGGGGACAACAGCGCGATGATGGCTGCGGCGGTCAACCAGATGCCGTTGCGCGGTGTCGTGATGGCGGCGGGCGGGCAGTTGCCGTTCGCAGTCCTCAAAAAGGCGATCCGCGTGCTGAACGCCGCGCGCCGTCCCTGACGTCGGCGGGTCCTATGTAAAGCGGGGTTATCGCCACTGCTGCGCCGTCACAAGCATGCACCAGAAGCGATAACCCCGCTTTACATGAAGGTTGGTGGGGCGGGGCCTGCCTCAGCGGGCGAGGGCCTCCACTCCCAGCGTCATGCCGAACAGGTCCTTCGGGTCGGCGGGGTCCGCGATCAGGTCGAGCTCGCTCACCAGATCCGTGCCGACCACGCGCTCGCGGGCGTACCGCAGCACCGAGAAGTCCTCCACGGCGAAGCCGACGGAGTCGAAGACCGTGATCTGCTCCGCGCTCGTACGTCCCTGAGCCTGGCCGGTGACCACCTGCCACAGCTCGGTCACCGGGAAGTCCGGCGCCATCTGCTGGATGTCGCCCTCGATGCGGGTCTGGGGGGTGAACTCCACGAAGACCGCCGCCCGGTCGAGGATGCGCGCGTCCAATTCGGTCTTGCCGGGGCAGTCGCCTCCGATGCCGTTGACGTGGACGCCTGCCTCGACCATGTCGTCGGTCAGGACGGTGGCGTGGGTCTTGTCGGCCGTGCACGTTGTGATGACGTCGGCGCCGCGTACGGCCTCGGCAGCGCTCGCGGCCAGGTGGACCTCGAAGCCCAGGGCCGTGGCGTTGCGGTGGAACTTCTCCATCGCAGCATCCGAGACGTCGTAGGCACGCAGCGTGTTGATGCCGAGTGCTGCGCGCATGCCCAGTGCCTGGAACTCGGCCTGGGACCCGGTCCCGATCATCGCCATCACCCGGCTGTCAGGGCGCGCCAAGTGGCGGGCAGCCATGGCGGAGGTGGCGGCGGTGCGCAGGGCGGTGAGCAGGGTCATCTCGGCCATGAAGACCGGGTAGCCCGAGTCGACGTCGGCGAGCATCCCGAAGGCGGTGACGGTCTGCAGTCCGCGCGCCGGGTTGCCCGGGTGCCCGTTGACGTACTTGAAGCCGTACGTCTGCGAGTCGCTGGTGGGCATGAGTTCGATGACGCCGACGGGGGAGTGGGACGCGACGCGAGGCGTCTTGTCGAACGACGGCCAGCGCGCAAAGTCGCTCTCGACCGCATCGGTCAGGCCGGCGATCAGCGATTCCGCGCCGTCGCGGGCGATCCAGCGGACCGCGTGGGCGACATCGAGGAAGGGAACCTGGGGCATCGTGCACCTCCGGGGCGTCGGCTCGTCGTGGAGCTCAGGGTCGACAGGATTGTCAGACAATAACAACATTGTCGGACAATGTTGCATTCCCTGGTTGTGTTCCTTGTTGCGTTCTCTGGCCGAGTCCACTCCCGCAGGGCTCGCCTCGTTCGGTACGGTCGCCCCCACGGTCCGCGCGGTGCGGCCGAACACATCACTTGAGAGCCGGGATATGCGTGAGCGAGACCATCAAGAACTACGTCGACGGGAAGCTGGTCGACTCGGCCGCAGTTGAGTTCATCGACCTGATCGACCCGGCCACGGGGCAGCCAGACGGGCGTTCCCCGATCTCGCTTCCGGAGGAGATCGACGCCGCGTACGCCGCCGCGCAACGCGCGTTCGGGCCGTGGAAGGCGCTCTCGCCCGGGGCGCGACAGAAGTACCTGCTCGACCTGGCGCTCGCTGTGGAGTCGCACCGGGACGAACTCTCCGCACTGCAGGCACGCGACACCGGGCAGCCGGTCCGCTACATCGCGAGCGAAGAGGTCGACCAGGGCGTCGACCAGCTCCGGTTCTTCGCCGGCGCCGCCCGCATGCTGGAGGGCAAGTCCCAGGCCGAGTACCTCGAGGGGCACACCTCCTCGATCCGCCGTGAGCCGATCGGGGTCGTCGGCCAGGTGACCCCGTGGAACTACCCCTTCGCGATGGCCATCTGGAAGATCGCGCCCGCCCTGGCCGCCGGCAACACGATCGTCCTGAAGCCCTCGGACACGACGCCGCGCTCGACCGTACGGCTCGCCGAGATCGCGGGCGAGGTCCTGCCGGCGGGCGTCTTCAACGTCATCAACGGCGACGCGAGCACGGGCCGCGCCATGGTCGAGCACGACGTGCCGGGGCTCGTCGCGATCACGGGATCAGTGCGAGCGGGCATCGAGGTCGCTGGTTCTGCCGCCAAGAAGCTCAAGCGCGTCCACCTCGAGCTCGGGGGGAAGGCGCCTGCTGTGGTCTTCGGCGACGTCGACCTGCCGGCCGCGGCCGAGGCGATCGCGGGTGCGGCGTACTTCAACGCCGGCCAGGACTGCACCGCCGCTACGCGGGTCATCGTCCACGAGAGCGTGCATGACGAGCTCGTACGGCTCCTCTCGGCAGCGGCGCAGGCGACCAAGCCCGGCGCCAGCAACGACGAGTCGGCCGAGCTCGGCCCCCTCAACAACGCGGCGCACTTCGGCAAGGTCAAGTCGTTCTTCGACGACCTGCCCGCGCACGCAGTCGTCGAGACGGGTGGCACCCCGTACGGCGAGGAGGGGTTCTACTGGACGCCCACGGTCGTCTCGGGCGTACGTCAGGACGACCGGATCGTGCAGCAGGAGGTCTTCGGGCCGGTGCTGACGGTGCAGTCGTTCAGCGACGACGACGAGGCCCTGGCGATGGCCAACGACGTCGTCTACGGCCTTGCGGCGAGCGTGTGGACCCGCGACCACGGCCGCGCGGAGCGGTTCGCGCGTGACCTCGACTTCGGGTGCGTGTGGATCAACACCCACATTCCGTTCGTCTCAGACATGCCGCACGGTGGGTTCGGGATGTCGGGCTACGGCAAGGACCTGTCGGGCTACGGCTTCGACGACTACACGCGGATCAAGCACGTGATGAGCGCGCACTACTGATCGGCGCCCGCCCGGACGTCATGCGCTGCGCGCCACCGTTTGCGCGGAGCGCATGACGTCCGGAGCCCGGCGCACCTCGCGCCGGGTCGGCTGGTCCCACTCGGCGAGCCCAGGCGTCAACGCCTCCCGCTCGTCGAAGACAAAACAGTCGCCCTCGAAGTGGTCCCCGCCCACCTGCTCGAAGTAGGCCAAGATCCCGCCCTCGAGCTGCCACACGTGCTCGAGCCCCGCCTCGGCCATGTAGATCGCCGCCTTCTCGCAGCGGATCCCGCCGGTGCAGAAACTCACGACCGTCTTGCCGGCGAGTTCGTCGGCGTGCTCGCGTACGGCCCCGGGGAACTGGGTGAAGCGCTCGATGCGCCAGTCGAGGGCACCCGCGAAGGTCCCGTAGTCGACCTCGAACGCGTTGCGCGTGTCCAGCAGGACCACCTCTCGCCCCGCGTCGTCGTGCCCCTGATCGAGCCACTTGCGCAGGGTTGCCGGGTCCACGGCCGGAGCGCGGCCGGCGGCGGGCCGTACGGTGGGGTGGTCCATGCGGATGATCTCGTCCTTGAGTTTGACGAGCATCTTGCGGAACGGCTGCGCCGCCGACCACGACTCCTTCGCGGTCAGCGTCGTGAACCGCGGATCGGCGCGCAACTGGTCCAGGAAGCCCCGGAGGCTCCCGGCGTGTCCGGCGAGGAACATGTTGATCCCCTCGGGTGCCAGCAGGATCGTGCCGCGCAGGTCGGCGGCGTGGCACCGCTCCAGCAGCACACTCCGCAGCGCCTCGCGATCCGCGACGGGAGTGAAGAGGTACGCGGAGATGTTCAGGACGTCAGCCACGGGGCGACATCCTAGGCCGCGCAGTCCCGAAGGACTCAGACGCCGTAGCCGCCGTCCACGTCGAGCTTCTGCCCGGTGATGAACCCTGCCCGGTCCGAGGCCAGGAACGCGACCGCCTCGGCGATGTCAGCGGCGTTGCCGAACCGGTTGAGCGGGATGTTGCGTCGCGTGATCTCCAGGGCGGCATCGTCGAGCTCGCCCGAGGTGATGAGTCGCTCGGCCATCCCGTCGGTCAGCATGCCGGGGCCGACTGCGTTGAAACGCACCCCGTAGCGGCCCTCCTCGGCGGCGAAGCCGCGCACCAGCGCCTCCACGGCCGCCTTGGGAGCGGACGAGAGTCCGTCGCGCTTCGGGTAGCGAGCGGTGGCCGCGGTGGTCACGGCGACGACGGCGCCGGCGGTGGACCGCAGGGAGGGCAACAGTGCGTGGACCACGGAGAAGAACGCGGCCGAGTCCGCCAGAAGCTGACGCGTCATGTCGGCCGGTTCCACGCGGGAGAGGTGGACCATCGGGACGTGCGGCCCGGCCGCGTGGACGAGGACGTCAACGCCGCCCTCGGCGTCCGCGACCTCGCGGAGCACGCGGGCGACGTGGCCCTCGTCGGTGAGGTCGACCCGTACGGCGCGCGCGGTGGGGCCGCCTGCGGCAGCGATCTCCTCCACGACACGGTGCGCGGCCTCCTCGCCGGAGCGGTACGTCAGGACCACCCGCAGGCCCTCGGCCGCCAGGCGCGTGCAGATGGCGGCGCCGAGGCCTCCGGATCCACCGGTGACGACGGCGACGGGCGTGCGTGCGGTCATGTGGACCTCCCATGGCTCCCAAGCATTTGCTTGGGCAGCCTATCGGGGTCATTGACACCACGCCTGCCCGTGCCCCACCTTGGGCGGCATGCCGACCCCCGCGCCGCCCCGGCCCGCATTCCGCCTGTTCGGCGCAGACACGTGGGCGGACCCGTTCCCGCTCTACCGCGCCCTGCGCGAGGCCGATCCCGTCCACCACGTCGAGCGCGGTGACTACTGGGTCCTCACCCGGCACCGCGACGTCTTCGCAGCCGTCCGCGATCACGAGACGTTCTCGTCGGCCGGCGGCCTGACCGTGTCGTACGGCGAACTCGAGGCGATCGGGATGGCGGAGAACCCGCCGATGGTGATGACCGATCCGCCCGCACACACCGCGTTCCGCCGGCTCGTCTCCCGTGGGTTCACGCCGCGCCAGGTCACCGCGCTGGAGCCCGTCGTCCGCGACTTCGTCGTCGAGCGCCTCGACGGGTTGGTGCGCGAGGGCGGGGGCGACATCGTGCAGCACCTGTTCAAGCCGTTGCCCAGCATGGTCGTGGCGCACTACCTGGGAGTGCCCGAGGAGGACCGGGACCGCTTCGACCTGTGGACCGACGCCATCGTCGCGGCGAACTCGACCGGGAACTTCGCGCACGCTTCCGATGCGGTGGCCGAGCTCATGGCGTACTTCTCCGATCTCATCGCCCACCGCGCCGCCCACCCCGGCGACGACACGGTCTCCCATCTGGTGGCCGCGGGACAGGCCCAGGACCCGGCAGGAGTGCTGGGCGTGCTCGCGTTCACCTTCACGATGGTGACCGGGGGCAACGACACGACCACCGGGCTCCTGGGAGGTGCCGTGCAGCTCCTCGCCGAGCGTGAGGACCAACGCCGACTCGCCGCCGCCGGCCCCGAGGCCGCGGTGGAGGAACTGCTCCGCCTCACCAGCCCGGTGCAGGGGCTGGCCCGTACGACGACCCGCGACGTCGTCATCGACTCGACCACCATCCCGACCGGGCGCAAGGTCCTGATGTGTTACGCCGCGGCCAACCGGGACCCTGAGGTGTACGGACCCGACGCCGAGGAACTCGACGTGACGAGGCGTCCTCGCCACGTCTTGTCCTTCTCCCACGGTGCCCACCACTGCCTCGGCGCCGCCGCCGCCCGGATGACCGCTCGCGTGGCGCTGGAGGAACTGCTTGCCCGCGTGCCGGACTTCTCCGTCGATGCGGCAGGCGTGCGGTGGGCGGACGGAGGCTACGTACGCCGTCCGACGCACGTGCCCTTCGTGGTCGGTGGAGTTGGTCATTCGCACGCGCGCGGTGGTGGCCTGACATAGGTTCGTCCCGAACCTGAGGAGGCTTCATGGAAACCGCTGCCATCGCCGCGTGGACGTTCGTGTCCGAATGCCCCATCCCCGATGACATCACCCCGTTGCTGGTGGACGGCGAGCAGCCGTGGGCGGCGTACAAGACCTTCCGGGACAGCGCCGTGTTCACCAACAAGCGACTGATCGTGCGCGACGCCCAGGGGCTGAGCGGCAAGAAGGTCGAGATCTACTCGCTCCCGTACGCCTCGATCAACATGTGGTCCTCGGAGAACGCCGGGCGCATGCTGGACTTCAACTCCGAACTGGAGCTGTGGACCCGGGCCGGGCACATCAAGGTGAAGCTCAACAAGGGTGTCGACATCCGCAAGCTGGACCACCTCATCTCGCACGCGGTGCTCAACAGCTGACCCGTCCGGCTCAGCGCGGCTCGGTGAGCACGGCGCGGATCTCGGCCTCGGCCGCCTCGGTGAAGGCCACCAGCCGTGCCTCGCGCACCTGGGTGGGAGTCTCACGCAGGGCGCTGAGGGCGATGCGGATCGCGTCGGCGCGTGGCCAGCCGTAGACACCCGCACTGACCAGCGGCAGCGCCAGCGTGCGTGCCCCGAGCTCGTCGGCGACCTCCAGGCAGCGGCGGTAGCACGAGGCCAGCACGGCTGGGTCGCGCTCACCGCGCGTCCAATTGGGTCCGACGGTGTGGATGATCCAGCGTGCGGGCAGCGCGCCCGCACTCGTCCACCCGGCGTCGCCAGTGGCCAGGCCGTCGGGGAACCGGCGGATGCAGTCGGCCAGCACCTCGGGGCCGCCCGCAGCGTGCAGGGCTCCGTCGACCCCGCCGCCACCGCGCATGGCGTTGTTGGCGGCATTGACGAGCGCGTCGACCCGCTGGGTCGTGATGTCTCCGCGGACCACTGTGATCTCAGGCATGGACACACCTCCTGCCAAGATTGTTGCCCCCACCACCGACAAGCGTGCCCGAGTGGGCGGGACGAACGACGCCGGATCCACGGCAGCGAGTGAGCGGGGCAGGAGGAGTGGTGACGATGGGCGAGGGGTGGCTGAGTGACCTCAGCCGGCTGCTGGGGGAGGGCGCGGTGCTCACCGACGCCACCGAGACTGCCCCGTACCTGACCGACTGGACCGGGCGCTTCACGGGTCGAGCGCTGGCAGTCGTACGCCCCTCGAGCACCGCGGAGGTCGCAGAGACCGTCCGCGAGTGCGCACGCCTCGGCGTGGCGGTGGTGGCCCAGGGTGGCAACACCGGTCTGGTCGGCGGTGGCGTGCCCCTGGCCGACCCGGACGGGCCACCCTGCATCGTGCTCAGCCTCGAGCGCATGCGTCGCATCCGCGAGCTGGATGTCGTCGCCGACACCGTCACGGTCGAGGCCGGGGTCCTCCTGCAGACACTGCAGGAGGCGGCTTCGGGAGCGGGCCGGCTGTTTCCTGTGTCGCTGGGCTCGCAGGGCTCCTGCACCGTCGGCGGCATCGTGTCCACCAACGCTGGCGGGACGAATGTGCTGCGCTACGGCATGACGCGCAGCCTGGTCCTCGGGCTCGAGGTCGTGCTCGCCGATGGCCGCGTGTGGGACGGCCTGCGCGCGCTGCGCAAGGACAACACCGGGGTCGACCTCGCCCAGCTCTTCGTCGGCGCGGAGGGGACCCTCGGAGTGGTGACGGCGGCGACGATGCGGCTGGTTCCGGCGACCGACCGCAGGGCCACCGCCCTCGTCGCACTCGAGTCCGTACGGACCGCCACCGACCTGCTGCCCACCCTGCGCGCGTGCGCGGGCGACGAACTCACCTCGTGGGAAGTGTTCAACCGGACCAGCCTGGAGCTCGTGCTCGAGCACATCCCAGACGCCCGCGCTCCGTTCGCGACGGGACACCCCTGGTACGGCTTGGTCGAGATCGCGGGCACCGGCGACGACGTCGAGGCCCGCCTCGAGGCCGCGTTGGCGGCAGCGCTCGACACGCCCGGCGTGCACGACGCAGTCGTGGCCGGGAGCCCGGCACAACGCGCGGCGCTGTGGGGGCTGCGCGAGAGCATCACCGAGGCGCAGCGCTGCGCCGGCGTCGCGATCAAGCACGACGTCTCCGTCCCGATCTCGCGCTTGGCCGACCTCGTGACGCTCCTCGACGAGCGGATGACGGCGGCATTGGACGGCGTACGGCTCGTGACGTTCGGGCACGTGGGCGACGGCAACCTGCACTACAACCTGTCCGCACCCCTCGCGGCGCCTGATGCTCTCGCGGACAACGCCGTGGCGCTCACCGCTCAGGTGTACGAGATCGTGGCCGAACTGGGTGGATCGCTCAGCGCCGAGCACGGGCTGGGCGTCCTCAAACGCGACGCTGCGGCGGCCGTGATGTCGGACGTCGAGCGCGACGTGAGGGTGGCCCTCAAGCGCGCCCTCGACCCGGTCGGGCTGATGAACCCGGGCAAGATGGTGCCCGGCAGCTGACCCGGTCGTGGGCGCGCTGCGGGATCACTTCGCCTTGACGACGTCGATCACGAACCACAGAGTCGCGTTGGACTCGATCGCGCCGCTGCCCTGGGTGCCGTAGCCGTACGCGGGCGGGATCTGCACGAGCACGCGGCTGCCAACGGTGACTCCCTCGAGGCCGATGCTCCACCCGGGGATCAGCCCGCTCAGCGAGGAGGTGAGCGGGTCGGCGGAGAAGCTCTCGTCGAAGGGCTCCTTGGCGTCGAACGTCGCGCCGAGGTAGTTGACGGTCACGGTGTCGTCGGCCTCCACCTTCGCGCCCTTGCCCTCCTTGAGGACGACTCGCTGCACCGGAGTGTCGAGCTCCGGCTCCTCGATGCCCGTGAAGTCGAGTCCCGTGGGCTTGCCCTGGGACTCCACGACTGCCGGCATCTTGTCTGGCGTGACGTCGTGGGCCTTGTCGTCGGTCGGGGTGGGCGAGGCCTCCTGCTTGTCGACGAAGTCGGCCACCATGACCACGGCGTCATCCTCGCCGAGGCCCAAGGGGTTCTCCGAGCCATCGCCGCCGAACAGCCGGGCGGGAGTCGTCACCGCGACGACGCGCGAGCCGTACGTGGCGCCCTCGAAGACCTCCGACCACACCTCGCCCATCTCGGGGCTGTGGGGGATCGCCTCGGTTGCGCCGTATTCGTAGTCGTTGTAGATCTGCTTCTTGGTGCTGCCGTTGCCCACCCACAGGTAGGTGTTGACGGTGTCGCCCTCGGCGATCTCGTCTCCGTCACCTCGTACGAGCGTGGTCACGGTGGTCTTCTCCGGGAGGGCGACCTTGGACTTCCACGTCGCCTTGAGCTCCTCGCCCACGGTGCCGTCGAACTCGACCTCGGCGAGCTGGTCGCCGGTGGGGCCCGTCTTGGAGTCCGAATCCTTGGCGGTGGAGCCGCCGCACGAGGCGAGTGTGAGGGGGAGGAGCAGGCCGATGACGGCGATGAAGCGACGCGAGTTGCGGGACACGGAGTTCCTTCGGGGAGGGGGATGGATCCTCGTCAGGCTAGCCAGTGCCCCCGAACGCGCAGGCACACGGCCGAGATCGTGCGCACTAGAGTGCGACCCATGCCCGACGTCGTGCCGAGCCTCCAACAGCGCGTGAGGGACCAGGCGCGCGACGAGGTGGCCCAGCACGCGCTCCGGCTCTTCCTCGCCAAGGGCTTCGATGCCACCACGGTCGACGAGATCTGCGCATCGGCCGGTCTGGGTCGCCGCACCTTCTTCCGCTACTTCCAGGGCAAGGAAGGCGTCGTCGGGACCCTCTTCGAGGACCTGGGCGTCGAGGGGTCGCTGATCTTCCTCCAACGCCCCGCGCAGGAGGACGTCTGGTCGGCGCTGCGTCACTGCATGGATCCGTTCGAGGCGTGGACCACGGAGGATCCCGCGTCGGCGCTGGAGCTCGTTCGACTGGTTGAGGAGAACACGTCCCTGAGGGCCGGCTACCTCACCCGGGTCGATGCGTGGCGGGCTGGGTTGGCCGCCGTCGTCAACGCGCGCGCGGGGCTGGACGACGAGTCCGCGCTCTACGGAGCCGTGGTCGCGGCGGCCGCGATGGGCGCCTTCCTGGCCGGCGTCCGAGCCTGGCTCGCGGGCGGGGGGATCGTTGCAGTCGGGGAGTTCTTCGACGAGGCGTTTGCTGTGTTGGCACCCCAGCCCCGGTGAGTCCACACAGACACCGCCGCGCGCTGCGGATCGTCGGTCCCGTGTGACACCCTGCGGGCGTGGATTCAAAGACCCTCACCGACGTGATGCTGCACCGGGCGTTCGACCCGGGTGCGCTGGCGCGCGGTGCGGCGTACGCGGCCAAGGGCGCGGTGCTGTCCGCGGAGGTCGAGGATCTGGGGCCCGGCGGTTTCATGGTGCGTGGTCGGGTGCGCGGTGCCAGCATCCAGCCGTACCGTGTCGAGGCGGTGGTGATCGGGCAGTCCATCCACACCTCGTGCACGTGCCCCGTGGGACGCGACTGCAAGCACGCCGTGGCGTTGCTGCGCGTCGTGCGCTCCGCGGGATCGCTGACCCCGCGCGCTCCCGTACGGCCCTGGCAGCGCACCCTCGACGACCTGCTGGCCAGCGCGGAGTCGGCGCCCGAGCCGACCGTGGGCAGGCGCCAGCTGGGTCTGCGTTTCGAGTTGCCGCGCCCCACCCGGCGTGCTTGGCGGGGCAGCGACACGAGCCACCTGTGGGTGCGACCGGTGCGTCGCGGGGCGCGCGAGAACTGGATCAAGACCGGCATCACCTGGGCCACCGCACAGACACCGCAGTTCGACACTGAGCACGACCCCGACCAGTTGGAGGTGCTGGCGGGGTTCGTCCGAGCCTTCGGGCACACCGTGCCGCGCGACATGGCGGACCTGACCGGGATCGGGCCACAGCTGACGGGGCTGCTCGCGGCGGCCCGCGACGTCGGGCTCGAGTTCGTCGGCGGCGAGCGGATCTCCAGCGTCGAGGTCGCCGACGATCCGGTCGAGATCGCCGTGGACGTGGTCGACACCGGCCAGGGGAGCCAGGTGCGGGTGGGGGTCTGGCATGGCGGTGAGTTCACGACCGGTGAGGACCTGCACCTGCTGGGTCGGGTGCCGCACAGCGTCGGTCTCGTCCACCCGGTGAAGGCCAACACCACCGCCGCCTACCCGAAGGTTCGCCTCCTGGTCGCGCCCATCGCCGGGGGCGTGCCTGCGCACCTGGTGGACATCCATCGCCGGTCGGGGGTGCTCCAGATCCCCAGCGAGGATCGGGCGCGCTTCGTCCGCGACTACCTGCCTCGCCTGCGCGAACAGTTCGCCGTCGTCTCCTCCGACGGGTCCCAGGACCTGCCCGACCAGGTGCCGCCACGGCTGCGCGCCACAGTCGCGTGGGACGACCTCGACGCCACCGTGCGATGGGACTGGATCTACCCGGACGGGTCTGCCTTCGCCCTGGACGGTCCGGCGCAGGCCACCGTGGTCCGTCGCCCGGCCCAGGAGCGTCGTCTCCTGGGGGAGGCTGGCGACTTCGCCCACCTGCAGCCCTCCCGGCGGTTGACCGGCCTGGCTGCCGTCGACTTCGCCCGCCGCGACCTGCCCGCCCTGCGTGCTCATCAGGGGGTGGAGGTCGTGGAGGAGGGTGAGCTCCCGGAGTTTCGTGAGGCCGTGGGGGAGGCGAGCATCGAGTTCGTCGCGGCGGATGACGACCCCGAGGCGCCCACCGACTGGCTCGACCTGTCCGTGGTGATCACTGTCGATGGCGTCCGGGTCCCGGTCGCGCTGGTGCTGGAGGCCCTCACCTTGGGTGAGCCCCAGGTGCTCGCCCCGGGTGGGTTGGTGGTCTCCACGGATCGCCCGGAGTTCCACCGCCTCGCAGAGCTGGTGGCCGCCGCGGCGCAGATTCGCTCCGGTCGCGGTGATGGCGTGCGGGTCGCCCAGCGGGACCTGGGGCTGTGGCACGACCTGGCCGAGTTGGGCGTCGTCGACCCGCGCGCGGCGCAGTGGGTGGACGCCGCCAAGGCCCTGATCGGGCACACGGACCTGCCCGACGTCGAGCCCGTGGGCGTGGTCAGCACCCTGCGGTCCTACCAGCGCGAGGGCTTCCGGTGGTTGGCCCACCTGTGGAGCCTGGAGCTGGGCGGGATCCTCGCCGACGACATGGGGTTGGGCAAGACCCTGCAAACGCTGGCGTTGGTGGCCCATGCCCGATCCCGCGGCGCGGCCCCGTTCCTCGTCGTGGCCCCGACGAGCGTGATGACGGCGTGGGCCAGTGAGGCTCGCCGCCACGCGCCGGCACTCGACGTACGAGTCGTCGACGCCTCGCGGGCGCGCAGGGGCAGCGATCTGGCCGACGCGGTGGCGGGGGCCGACGTGGTGGTCACCTCGTACACCCTGTTGCGGCTCGAGGCGGAGGCGTACGCGACCCAGCGCTGGGGTGGTCTCGTGCTCGACGAGGCGCAGTCGATCAAGAACCACCAGAGCAAGACCTATCAGGCGGTGCGGGGAGTGGATGCTCCCTTCAAACTGGCTGTCACGGGCACGCCCTTCGAAAATCGGCTGCTCGAGCTCTGGGCGCTGCTCGCGGTCGTGGCGCCGGGCTTGTACCCGTCGGTGCGCGAGTTCACCGAGCAGGTGGTGCGTCCGGTGGAGAAGCAGGGCGATCAACGTGCGCTCGAGCGGTTCCGATCCCGGGTGCGTCCCTTCGTGCTGCGTCGGACCAAGGAGATCGTGGCGGCGGACCTGCCCCCGAAGCAGGAGCAGGTCGTCGAGGTGATCCTCAACGACCGTCACCGCACCCTGTACGACACGTGGCTCCAGCGGGAGCGGCAGGCGATCCTGGGGCTGGTCGACGACTTCGACCGCAACCGGGTC
Source organism: Actinomycetes bacterium (assembly GCA_023460975.1). Lineage (GTDB taxonomy): Bacteria > Actinomycetota > Actinomycetes > Propionibacteriales > Nocardioidaceae > Nocardioides. Next base: position 170,761 of record JAEWOG010000090.1, on the reverse strand, counting down.
GCCATCTTCAGCGCCCTGACGCGGCTGCGGCAACTCAGTCTGGATGCGGCGCTGGTCGACGCGGAGCACGAGGACGTCGGGTCGGCCAAGCTGGACGTGCTCGTCGATCACCTCGTCGAGTTGGTCGCTGAGGGGCACCGCGCGCTGGTCTTCAGCCAGTTCACGGGCTTCCTGCAGCGGGCGAGGCAGCGGTTGGAGGCCGAGGGCGTGGCATGCCGCTATCTCGACGGCAGCACGAGGCGACGTGGCGCGGAGATCGAGGCGTTCAAATCTGGCGAAGGCGACGCGTTCCTGATCAGCCTCAAGGCCGGCGGAGTGGGACTGACTCTCACCGAGGCCGACTACGTGTTCGTCCTCGACCCCTGGTGGAACCCCGCAGCCGAGGCGCAGGCGGTCGACCGGGCCCACCGCATCGGCCAGGAGCGGCCGGTGATGGTGTACAGGCTGGTCAGCGCGGGCACCATCGAGGAGAAGGTGATGGCGCTCAAGGAGCGCAAGGCGGCCCTGTTTGCCTCCGTCTTCGCTGGCGAGGGTGCCGTGGGCACCGGACTCGATGCCGACGACGTGCGCGCCCTCTTCGACTGACCACCCCGGGCGAGCGGCGCCCTGACGGCGGCGGCGTCTCAGACGTGGCGGTAGTCGTCTGCGTGGGTGGCGTACTCGGCCCGGCCCAGGGTGGCGAGGTAGCGGTTCATCTTGGCCACGAGCCGACGATCTGCCGCCGAGCGTGTCGCTGGAACCTTGAGCAGCACGCCGTACGTGGCCAGTTGTGCCGCGATCGGAGCCAGCACCATCACGGCCTTGGCGCGGTCCAGCGGCGTGACCGCGATCCCCATCGCGGCGGCCTTCTCGGCGTTGCCGTTGAGGAACCCCTTGATGAAGAAGACTTGGGAGAAGCTGCGCTCGAAGCTCTCGACCAGACGGTCCTTGCGGCCCTCGCCGGGCTGCAGCGTCGCGGCCATGGTGGCTCGCACGAGGGCGCCGCAGGTCGCGTCGTCGTAGGCGTCGCGCAGGGTCGCGTGGCGAGTCATCAGCAGGTCGACGATCTCCTGTGGTGTGTCACCGAGGAGTTCCTCGGGCAGGCCCAGCAGGAAGCAGCGGTAGCGCGCGAACTCGATCCGTGCGCGCTCCTCGGGGGAGAACTCGGTACGCCCGGAGTCGAGCACCTTGCGCGCGAGCATGAAGGATGCGATCAGGCCGGCCGGCATCTGGTCGACCTGGGGGATGGGCACGCCGTAGATGGCGGGATCCCACTTGTTGCCGCGGGTGAGGATGTTGAAGCGCACCATCGAGTGCATCAGGCGCACCATGGCGGCCGCCTTGAAACCGGGCCCGGAACGCCGCAACGACCCGGGCAGCGCGGTGCTGGTGAAGAAGACCGCGGTCTCCTTGATGCGCGTGGCAGCGGTGCGGTGGTCCAAAGCGCCGGTGAGCGCCATGGGCAGGGCTGCGTACGCGTTCATGAAGGTGCCGACGAAGGCGCCGCGGATCCCGTACGGAGCAAGGTTGGCGATGCTGTTGCGCTCCTGCTGGGCGCCGCGCTCGACGAGGTCGAAGTCGATCCAGTCGGGCAGGCGCTCCATGTCCTTGATGAGGGCCACGAGCTCGGGTGGGGCATCTGGCACCGAGTCGACTCCGTGGTCGCACGCATCCTTGAGCATGCTCACGAGGGAGCCGAAGCCGAGTTCGGGCAGCAGCGCGGCGTACGCGTCGGCGACGGTGTCTCCCAGCATCGTGTAGGCCTCGATGAGGGCCACGCGATCGGCGTCGGCGAGCAGGCGCGGTCGTTCGTGGGTGGTGCCGGGGCGCAGCGAGTCCGGGTCGCTCGCGAGGTCGGTGAAGCGGTACGGGCGCACGCTGAAGTCGATCGCGCCGAACATCTGGGGGAGCGCTGCGGCCTGGGCGGCCACGCGGTCGAGGACGTCCTGAGCGGGCATGGGGCTCCTTGGCAGTCACGGGAGTGGCACTCGGTGCCAACTTAGCATCGCGAGCCCGGCTGCGACAGGGTCACACGGTGGGCACCCAGTTGCCGTGGAAGCCGTCCGGAACCCGGCACGGAAGATGGACCGACGCCATCTCCTCCAGCGTCTGGGCGTCGTGGATGACGAGGCGGCTGGTGTCGCTGGCCGCGTCGTGGACGAAGCCCATGAGCACCCCGTCATCCTCGGCGGCCTCGGGCGTGGTGGGTTCGAACACGAACTCGCCGATGCGCTGACCGGGGCCCCACTGGTGGGTCAGGGCCGTCCCCGCGGACAGGTCGTGCTTGATGAGGGTGTCGAGCAGTTCTGGCCCCGCGCTGGAGCCGGGCGCGTACCCGAACCGGTAGTCGCGGGCCGTCCGCCGCTCGTCGATGCGGGGGAACTCCTGATTGCGGTCGTCGAGGATCTCCTGGTCGACCCGACCGGTGGCGAGGTGAATGGTCCACCGTTCCAGTCGAGGCGCGCCGTCGTCGAACCCCGAGGGATTGGCTGCAAACACCTTCGGATGCCGGATCACGTCGAGGACCACGCGTCCGTCGGGCGTGTCGTAGGAGTTCATCGGATGGAACACCCAAGCGGGCGGGATCTCGAACCAGCGCACGTCGCCGTTGTCGCCATCGCGAGGCATCACGCCGATCCGTGCCGGGTAGGCGTCGTTCCACAGGTAGGGCAAGCCGGTGGCGGCCGACGGCGCGCGACCGTTGCGCAGGCGGACGCCGTGCACCATGCCGTCGCCGCTGAACCAGTGGTACGTCGCGGGGTCCACCTCAGCGATGGGGTTGGGGCCGATCCGCAGGTACCGCCCGTCCAGGTGCTCGGGGATGTGCCCGGTCACGGGGAGATCGGTCAGCGTCTGCTCGATGCGGACGGGGCGTACGACCCGGTGAGGAACTGGTTGCCGGCGGGCGCAGAGTTCATAGCGGGCAGAGTAGCGATCTCGGGGCCACGCCGCGGGCGGTCGGCGAGCCTTCGTCGTCGGTCGAGCTTGTCGAGACGCGGTTTCGACAGGCTCAACCAGCGAGATGCGCTCAACCAGCGACTGTCGTTGGTCGAGCTTGTCGAGACCCGGCATCGAGGAGGCGTCAGGCTGGCGCTTCTCCGGCGTCGATGGCGTCGACGAACTCGCAGAAGGCGTCGAAGGCGCGGGCTCCGTGGATGGTGGCCGGTCCGCCGTGCATGAGGAAGGTGACGCCGATGGCCTCGGCTGCCTCCTGCGGCGTGGCGCCCGCCCGGGCTGCGGCCTGGCCGTGCGAGGCGACGCAGCCGTCGCATCCCTCGACCACGCCGATGGCGAAGGCGATCAGTTCCTTGGTCTTGCGGTCCAGGGCTCCGTCGGTGAAGGCGGCCTTCGACAGTGCCCCGAATCCGGCGTACACCTCTGGAATGGCTCGGCGCAGCTCGCCGTGGAGGGGAGCGATGTCCCGCAGAACGGCCTTGCCGTGGGGGGAGCCGGTGGAGTCGTGAGTCATGGCCGCGCCTTCCGGGAATCGGTGCTCATCTGGAGGATGTTCACCCACCGTGACAGAACCCCCCGGGGGGATATGATTTGGCGCGTGCAGCGCTCGAGGAGGGCCGCCGTCAGGTTTCTGGCAGCCCATTCGTGGACACACTCCTCGGTATGTCGGGGATGCGGGATCGTCAGTCGCCGCCCACCTCTGCCGTGCGCGAGGAAGCGCTCGTCACGTTGCTCGCGGCGTACGGCGACGGCCAGATCACCCTCGCGGAGTACGAGGAGCGGGTGGCGGGTGTGCACGCAGCCGACAACGCCTGGCGCCTCGAGAGGTGCATCGACGACCTTCGAGGGCCGCCGCCACCCCCACCGTCGTGGCGCGCCAGGGCCCTGGGACCTCTCCGCGCTTGGTGGGATCGGACCTCGCGTGGTACCAAGGTCGCTGTCGGCGCGGCCGCGGCGGCGCTCGTGTGCGGGCTCGGTGCGGCCGTCGTCCTTGAGCAGACCAGGTCGGACGATGTCGTTGTCGCCGTCGGCGAGGAACGGCACTCCAGTGGGCTGGAAAAGTTCCGAGCCGCCTATGCCCGCCAGTTCGGTGCCACCGACATCGGGTGGGTCCAGATCGACGACGACTACGCCACGTTCGAGCAGCCAGTGGAGGCCGATCTGCCCCGATTCCAGCGCTGGCGGTGGGAAGACGGTTCCTTCCGGCGGGTCGGATCGGTGCACGGAGGCTCGCCGGGGACGCTCGATCTGGCCGAGATCGATGTGGCCGCCGTCGATCACGTCGTGCGCACCAGCGTCGAGACGTTGCAGGTCGAGGACGTCTCGAGCGTGACGACCGTCCTGTCGCCACAACCGGACGGCGCCGAGCGGATCACGCTCATCCTGCGCAACGACTACATGGAACAGGCGCGTGTCACGACGGACTTCTCGGGGCGGGTGCTCACTCAGACGCCGTTCGGCGAGCGGGAGGAGGGCTGATGGCACTGGCCTCGTGGAAACGTGCTCGGACGGCCGAACGTGATGCCGCCGTCGAGTTGATCAACGCCGCCTTCACGGACGGCCAGCTCACCGAGGAGCAGCGAGAGGACCGGGTGCATCGGGCGCTGGTGGCCACCCACGTGGGCGACCTGGACCAGGTCACCGTCGACCTGCGCGGCGCTGTCGTACCCGTGCGGCGCGCACGCTGGTGGCGCCGGATTCCACGACGGGTCACGGTGGCGGTGGGCGCGTTGGTCCTCGTGGTTGCAGGGGGCATCGCGGTGGCAGAGCTCACCGACGACCCTGCGCCTGCCCCGCCCGTGCACCAGGAGTACACCGTGCCCGCCGAGGACCTCGGTGAGGTGATCGATGCGCAGGCTGGCGCGTTCCACACCACCGAGAGCTACGGGGTCGTGCTCGGCTACCCGTTGTCGACCATCACGGTCCCCACGCAGGACGGCCGAGCCAGGTACCAGCAGTGGCGCTTGACCGAGGGAGGGTTCAAGGAGGTGGACGATGTGCGCGCTGCAGGCGAGCACCTCGAGTTCGACCTCGCGGACGTCGACCTCGACGCGCTGGAGGTCACCCTCGCCGAGGCTGAGAGCACGCTGGGAGTGCCGGAGCCCGTCGACTCGAGCCTGTCCATCCAGCACTGGGCCGACGCCGACCAGCCAACCATCGTCATCACGGTGAGCAACGAGTTCCAGGAGTCGGCGTACGTCGTCACGGACCTCGACGGGAAGGTGCTGGAGCGCAGGCCGTTCGATCCGTCTGGTGGCTGAGGTCAGTGGTCCTCGCGCCAGCTCAGGTCTAGTGTCGGAAGATGACGAATCGCACGTATCGGGTCACGGAGATCGTCGGCACCTCTCCCGAAGGGATCCAGGAGGCCGTACGCAATGGCATCGCTCAAGCAGCCACGACGCTGCGTCATCTCGACTGGTTCGAGGTCACTCAGGTCCGCGGACAGATCAAGGACGGTGCGGTGGAGCACTTCCAGGTCCAGATGAAGGTCGGGTTCCGCATCGAGGGTGGTGACGACGGCGCCCAGTGACGCGCTGGTGGCACCTCACGAAAAAAGTCTGGGGCCTGATGTCGAAACGGCGTGCGCTCGTACGACACATGGGCGAGAACACTCCAACCGAAAGGACTGAGCATCATGCCTCGATTCATGGGATTCGTGCGGATGGAAGAGGGCATCGGGATGCCCCCGCAGGCGCTCTTCGACGCGATGGAGGTCTACATCACCGACCAGGCGGCCAAGGGAGCCTTCCTCGACGGCGGCGGCCTCTACGGCACCGAGGACGCCGTCAACTTCGTCGTCCGCCAAGGTGAGACGACACGCGTGGACGGCCCGTACGCGGAGGCCAAGGAAGTGGTCGGCGGCTGGTCGCTGCTCCAGTTCGACAGCATCGAGGAGGCCGTCGCCGCGCAACGCGAGTTCGCCGAGCTGCACGCCAGGCACTGGCCTGAGTGCGCGATGGTGGCCACGCTGCGTCAGGTATCCGACGAGCCGCCGCAGCCCGCTGACGCCTGACGCTGACGCCTGAGTGAGCCCTGACGGGGGCGGCGGAGCGTACGCTGCCCCCGTGTCAGGCGACGCCATCGATGAACTGGTCACGGCGACCTGGCGGACCTCATCGGCCCGCCTGGTCGGCGCGCTCACGCGGATCACCCGTGACGTCGCCCTCGCCGAGGACCTCGCGCAGGATGCGCTGCTCGCTGCCCTGGAGCAATGGCCACTCACGGGAGTGCCAGCCAACCCCGCCGGCTGGCTGATGACCACGGCCAAACGCCGGGGAGTCGACCACTTCCGGCGCGCCGAGACGCTGCAACGCCGCACCGAGGAGGTCGCGCACGCCCTGGCGGGAGAGGACGCCATGGAGGATCTGGACGCACAGGTGGACCACATCGAGGACGACGTCCTTCGGTTGATGTTCCTGACGTGCCATCCCGTTCTCAGCGCTGCCTCGCGTGCGGCGCTGACGCTGCGACTCGTCGGAGGGCTGAGTACCCAGGAGATCGCCCGGGGGTTCCTGGTCTCCGAGGCGACGATGGGGCAGCGGATCTCGCGGGCCAAGCAGACGTTGGTGCGCGCCGGGGCGGAGTTCGACCTGCCGACCGGAGCCGAGCGTGCTGACCGGCTCGACGACGTCGCGGCCGTGGTCTACCTCATCTTCAACGAGGGATACAGCGCGAGCGCCGGCGACGACTGGCTGCGTCGGGACCTGATGGCCGAGGCGACGCGGCTGGCACGCATGCTGGCCGAACTGGCGCCCGGCGAACCCGAGGCGTTGGGCCTGCTGACGCTCCTCGAACTGCAAGGCTCGCGCAGCGCCGCCCGTCTCGATGCCGCGGGCGAGCCGGTCCTGCTGGAGAACCAGGATCGCCGGGCCTGGGACGAAGAGGCCATCCGTCGCGGACTCGCGTTGCTGGGCGAGGCGACGCAGTGGGCGGCTCGCGGAACGCCCGTGGGGCGCTACTTCCTCCAGGCCGCCATCGCCGCCGAGCATGCTCGCGCGGCGCGGGCCGAGGACACCCGCTGGGACCGCATCGCCGAGCTGTACGACGTGCTCGCCCAGGCGGCGCCCGGCCCCGTCGTCGAGGTCAACCGTGCCGTGGCGTACGGCAGGGCGCACGGGCCAGCGGCCGGACTTCAGGTGTTGGCGGCGATCGACTCGGACGAGTTGGCTGGCTCACCGATGGTGCCGGCCGTGCGGGGTGACCTCCTCGAACGTTCGGGCCAGTACGCGGCTGCCGCGGCTCAGTTCGGTGAGGCCGCAGCCCGGACCGACAACGCGGGGGAGCGGTCGGTGCTGCTGCGCCGTGAGCGGGAGGCGCGGGCTCACGATTGAGGTGGAGTCGTGAGGGCCGTGAGGAAGCGGGCTCCGATCTCTCGACGTTGCTCCTTCGTCGCGTCCACGGGCGCCGCCTCGAACGGCACGAAGAACACGAAGTAGCGCGGCCGCATCACCTCGATCGCACTCAGCGCGACAGGAATCGGGCTGACCTGGCTCAGCGGCACCTCCTCGTCACCCCGCCACACGGCGGTGGATCCTTCCTCGAGTGCCAGGAACGGCACCCGCACGACGAGCCATGCGCCCGCGCCTGCGCAGGCAGGCACGGTGGGATTCAGGCGGCCCACGTGCTCCTCGGCCGCCCGCACCCCGTCCGCGTTGGCGACGCTGCGGTCGAGTGCGTCGTTCAGCTGGGCGGGCAGTTCGTCGAGCAGTGCGGCGGGCGCGCGCTGGGAGTGGGCAGAGCGCTCATCGCGCGGGTTCGCGGCGATGAGGTCCGCGACGGCCCCCTGGTTCTGGGATGCCCGCGCCAGGAACTCCTGGTAGTTGCGCCAAGCCGGGACGGGCGAGAGCGAGAAGGAGTCGCACACCGAGAGCATGGCCAGCGTGGCGCGGGCGCGATGCCGTACGGCTGTGTCGTCCGCGGAGTCCGCGAGCTGCTCGAGCAGCGGTCGGGATCGGCGCAGCCACACGAGGCACTCGTGGTCGTCGCTGACGCGCTCGGCGTCCCGCTCCGGCGCCGCCGCCGACAAATAGTCGAGCTGCGGCAGGGGTGCACCGGCTGCCACAGAGAGCTCGTACACGTGGTGCAAGGCGGGCTCGCAGCAGGGGAAGCCGCAGCAGTTCTGGGACCACGCGTGGACCGGGCTGCCGATGGACAACCAGATCTCGGACGACTTCATGCCGACGGAGTTCACGGAGTTGTGGATCCCGATCGAGCGCGCCCACGAGGTCATGGGGACGCTGCGTGACTTCTATGCCGGCGGCGGCTACGAACGCAGCGGCACGTACGCCTGCGAGATCTATGGGGCCAAGGCCAGCAACTTCTGGCTGAGCCCCTCGTACCGCACCGACGTGGTGCGCGTCGATCTCTACTACTTCGGTCGCAGCGCGACCCCTCCCCAGGAGGCGTTCTATCCGCAGTTCTGGGCGCAACAGGTGCTGGGGCAGTACGGCCACCGCCCGCACTGGGGCAAGCACCTGCCGGACGGCGCTGACCCTGACTTCGGCGCGGCGTACTTGGCCTCTGCGTACCCGCGCTTCGGCGACTTCATGGAGGTGCGCGCTGCGTACGACCCGAAGCAGGTGTTCGTGACCGACTACTGGCGTTCGCACCTCGGAATCGCGCGGTGACGGCCTCCGAGGTGGCCCCAGCGCCGCAGTCGCGGGGCGCAGTGCTGCGTCAGGCATGGGGGAGCCGTGACCTGCGCGCAGTGGTGATCGCGTACCTCATCTTCAGCATCGGGGAGTGGGCCAGCTACCTCACTCTGCTGGTGTGGGCGTTCGACGAGGGCGGCGTACGCGCCGCCAGCGTGATCGCCCTGGTGCAGCTGGTCCCCTCGGCGTTGCTGGCTCCCGTGGGCGCCAGCCTGTTGGCCCGGATGTCCCGTTCTCGCGCGCTGCTGGCGGGCTATGTCGTGCAGACGCTCACCTACGGCGCGTGCGCTGCCGCGCTGATCGCGCAGGCGCCGTACGTGGTGGTGGCGGTGACCGCAGCGGCGGCGGCCTTGAGCGTGACGTTGACGCGGCCCGTCCACCACGCCCTCCTGCCGGAGATCTCGAACTCCACGGCGGCGCTGACCGTGGGCAACGCGGCAACGGGGTTCGTGGAGGCGGTCGGAGTGTTCCTCGGCCCTCTTCTCAGCGGCGTGCTCATCGTGGTCATCGGGCCGGGTGGAGTCGTGGTGGTGCTGGCGGGCCTGAGCGTCGTGGCGAGTGGCCTGTGCCTCCTGGTCACCAGGAGGCCACGGGTGCCGTTGGCTCGTCATGGTGTGCCGTAGGAGTCCACCCTCCAGATCGTGCGCAGCGCTCCCGCCGCGCGATTGCTGCTGCTGCTCAGCTTTGCCGAGTACGTCCTCGTCGGGCTGCTCGACATCCTGCTGGTGGTGCTCGCCATGGATGTGCTCGACATGGGCAGTGCCGGACCGGGCGTGCTGAACTCCTCGGTCGGGATCGGGGCGCTGGTCGGGGCCGTGCTCGCGGTGCTGCTCGCCGGTCGCGCACGGCTCGCCCCCGCGATCGTGCTGGGCGCCGGGGTCACGGGCATTCCCCTGGCGATCGCGGGCTTTGCCCCCGAGGTGCTCCTCGCCGTCGCCATGCTCGTGGTGTCGGGCGCGGGCAGGCAGTTCTTCGACGTCGCCGTCATGACGTTGGTCCAACGTGCGCTGCCCGACGAGCAGTTGACGCCGGTCTTCGGGGTCAGCGAGGCGGTGATGATGACCGGGACCGCCCTCGGTACGGCGCTCGCGCCACTGCTGGTGCTCGGGTTCGGGGCGCAGGGGGCCTTCGTCGTGACCGGGGTCCTGCTGCCCCTGGTGGTGCTGATGGCGGCGGCCAGCATGAGACAGCGCGCCGCCGAAGCGACGGTGCCGCAGGGTCCACTGGGCCGACTGGCCCAGGTGCCGTTCCTGTCGCTGTTGTCGGCGAGGGTTCTGGAGCGGCTGGCCCGGAGCGTACGCACCCAGACCGTGCCCGCTGGAGAGGCCGTCGTGCGGGAGGGGGAGGAGGGCGAGGACTTCTACGTCGTGGTTGCTGGGCAGGCGGAGGTGCTGGTGGGCGGAGAGTTCGTACGCACCCTCGAGCCGGGGGACTGGTTCGGCGAGCTCGCGCTGCTGCGCGCGGTTCCCCGTACGGCGACCGTGCGAGCACGTGGTGACCTCGAGGTGGAGGTCCTGCACCGCGTGCCCTTCCTGACCGCAGTCCTCGGGACCGCCGACGCCGTCCAGCGGGCCGAGGAGTCGGCTGCGGGATATCGGTACTAGGCCGACAACGTGGCCACGACCCGAGACATCTCGCTGTCCCGCTGGTGAGCCGCCGGTGAAATCGTCGGCGGAGATATGTAGCCTCCCTGCATGACAACCGACGGTTCCGTGCCCGCGACCACGCCGCTGTCTCCTCCGGAGCCGGTGCTCACGCTGACCGCGCCCGAGCCAGCCGCACCGGTCGTCGAGACCCAGGCGCCCAAGATGGCGCCCCAGGTCGATGCTGCCAAGGTCCCCGAGCTCGACGCCAAGGTGGACAGCTTCCTGGCGGCGCTCGCGACGTCCAAGGTCGGCAGCCCCGAGTTCGCGGCGCAGGCCGAGAGCGTGCGCACCATGGGCGATGCGGACATCCGCAAGGCGGCTGAGACGTCCAACCGCATGCTCGACAAGCCGGTCACCGCTCTCAAGGAGGGCGGCCTCGCAGAGGGCTCGACGGTGGGCAAGACGCTGCTCGAACTGCGGCGGACCGTCGAGGACCTGGACCCGGGCCAGTCGTCCACCCGCAAGTTCTGGAGCAAGCTGCCCTTCACCGACAGCATCGAGGACTACTTCCGCAAGTACAGCTCGTCGCAGAGCCACCTCAACTCGATCCTGCACGCGCTGCGCAGCGGTCAGGACGAGCTGCACAAGGACAACGTCGCGCTCAACCTTGAGAAGACGAACCTCTGGGCGATCATGGGGCGGCTCAACCAGTACATCTACGTGGCCGAGCGGCTCGACGCCAAGGTCGCGGCCAAGATCGCGGAGCTCGAGCTCAGCAACCCCGACGAGGCGCGCACGATGTCGCAGGACGTTCTCTTCTACGTCCGCCAGAAGCACCAGGACCTGCTCACGCAGTTGGCCGTCTCGATCCAGGCCTACCTCGCGATCGACATCATCCTGAAGAACAACGTCGAGCTCATCAAGGGCGTCGACCGCGCGACCACGACCACGGTCTCGGCTCTGCGTACGGCCGTGATCGTGGCGCAGGCCCTGAGCAACCAGAAGCTGGTCCTTGACCAGATCTCGGCGCTCAACACGACCACGTCCGGCATGATCCAGCGGACCTCCGAGATGCTGCGGGACAACTCGGCGCAGATCCAGGAGCAGGCGGCGTCCTCCACGATCGGCATGGAGCAGTTGCAGGCGGCCTTCGCCAACATCTACGCCACGATGGAGTCGATCGACGAGTTCAAGCTCAAGGCCCTCGACAACATGGCGACCACGATCGGGGTCCTCGAGACCGAGGTCACCAAGTCGAAGGCGTACGTCGACCGCGTGCGCCAGCACGACCAGCGCAATGCGGTGGGTGCCCTGGACATCAGTGGGTGATCGGTAGGGCACCAAGCCCACCATCGCGGCACCAAGACATGGAAAGAAACGGGGACAGGTGGGGCTGAAGTCGTGGTGGCGCACGGTCCGAGGGGACGGCACCTCCGGGCAGGGCGTGGGCTTCACTGTTCCCGCGCCCCCCACCGAGCAAGACGTGCTCGCTGCGCTGAATCGCGTCAACGCGACGCTGCGTGAGCAGAACGCGCCCGCCGTGGTGATCTCCCGGGTCGTACGCATCGCGCGCGCGATCAACCAGACTCTCCCGCGCCTGCGTGAGCTCGGTCTGGGCAGCGAGGAGGGCTATGCGGTCGTGGCGACGGCGACCGACTACCTCCCCGAGGCGATCCAGGGCTACCTGAGGTTGCCGCGCGAGTGGGCCGACACCCGCCCGATCGACGGGCACAAGACCGCGCTGATGATCCTCGTCGAGCAGTTGGAGCTGCTTGCCGCGACGATGGACAAGATCCTCGACGCCGCCAACAGGGCCGACGCGCAGGCGCTGATCGCGCACAGCCGGTTCCTCGAGGCGAAGTTCCATGGCCACGGCGGTCCCGACCTCAATCTGGAGGCACCATGAGTGACCCGCGCACACCGACCCTGTCCGAGGCGCTCGATGCGCTCGAACAGGCCGCGAAGGCGGCCGGCATCGATGTCGCGACGGCCCGCGCCGAGGGGGAGTCCTTGGCTGCGACCGTCGCCGAGCCGAACCGCCGGGCCTTCATCGCCTGGGCCGAGCAGACCGGACGCGGCGGGGGAGCCACCGCCTTCTTCGAGGCCGCTGTCTCGGGCCGACGCTTTCGGGCCGGTCCCACCCCGACAATGGCGCTGCTCACGCTCGAGCACCCGACGCTGGCTCCCACCTACGCCCGCGCGCTCGGTGTGGTGGCGAATGCCGCCAGCGACCTCGGCGAGCCCGATCCGCGCGCGGTGGGCAACGCGGCCATGGCCGGGGCTGCCCAGCTCGGCGTCGCCCCCGTGGCACCCACGGATGTCGTTTCGTCCTCGCCCGATCCCGGCGCACCTCAGGCCCAGGCCGCTGAGCCACCGCTCACCCCGGGGCAGCCGGAGCAGCCGGAGCCGGCCGAGGAGGCCAAGAGCGTCGAGGAACTCCTCGCCGAGCTCGACGCGCTGATCGGACTCGTGACGGTCAAGGGCGAGATCCACCGGCAGGCCGCGGTCCTACGGGTCGAGGGGCTGCGCAAGGATGCCGGCCTGGACACCCCCACGATCACCAGGCACCTGGTCTTCAACGGCAACCCCGGCACTGGCAAGACCACGGTGGCGCGCCTCGTCGCGGGCATCTACCGCGCCCTCGGCCTGCTCTCGAAGGGGCAGTTGGTCGAGGTCGACCGCTCGGAGCTGGTGGCGGGCTATCTCGGCCAGACGGCCGCCAAGACCGCCGAGGTCGTCAAGTCTGCCGAGGGCGGCGTGCTGTTCATCGACGAGGCGTACGCGCTGTCGGGGGACCAGTACGGCAAGGAAGCCATTGACACGCTGGTGAAGGAGATGGAGGACAAGCGCAACGATCTCGTCGTGATCGTGGCGGGGTATCCGCTCCCGATGGCGATCTTCATCTCGGAGAACCCGGGCCTTGAGAGCAGGTTCCGCACCACCATCGACTTCGTCGACTACACCGACGACGAGCTGGTCGCCATCTTCTCCTCCATGTCATCGGGGGCCGACTACGACGCGGGCCCCGAGGTGCTCGACCGGCTGCGCGAGCTCCTGGCCGAAGCCGTACGGGGTCCGTCCTTCGGCAATGCCCGCTTCGTCCGCAACCTGCTCGAGGCAGCCATCGGGCACCACGCCTGGCGGCTGCGCGACGTCGAGGCTCCGAGCCTGGAGGAGTTGCGCCGGCTCGCACCCGAGGATCTGGTGGTCGATCCCAATGATGTGGTGAGTGCCGACGCGGCTGAGGCTCCGACGGCGCCCGAGACCGATCAGCCCGAAGACCGTGAACCGACCGATGCTGCCGAACCTTCTGAGGGGGACTGGTGAGTCAGACGACGAGTGTGCCTGCGAAGGCGAGCGTGCCTGCGACGACGCCGACTGCGACTACTTCGGCGACCACTGCTGCGACCACGTACGTGGACACGCCGTCGCTCCTCAACAGGTGGCAGTTGATCGGCGTTTCGCTCACGGTCCTGTTCGGCGTGCTGAGCGCCGTGATCCAGATCTGGTCGTGGCAATCGGACGGCCACGCGGCCGGCGACACCGAGCAGCTCGTACGGGTCCAGGAGATCCAGTCGTCGCTGCTGCGCGCGGACGCGCTGGCGACCAACACGTTCCTGGTGGGCGGGCAGGGCTCGAACGACCAGAAAGTCGAGTACGACGCCGCCATCTCCTCCGCCCTGGCCGCCACCGTGTCAGCCGCCCGGGCCCAGCCTGCGGACCGCGAGGCGCTGGGTGTGGTCAACGCGGAGATCAACGACTACTCGATCCTCGTCGCGCAGGCGCGTGCCAACAACCGCCAGAACCTCCCGGTGGGTGCGGCCTACCAGAGCCTGGCCAGCCAGCAGTTGCGCGACGGGGCGCTCCCGGCGCTCGACAGCCTGGTCGAGGCCAACACCGAGCGGGCGGTGAGCGCGATGGGTGGCCAGCACCCCTTCTGGCTGTTGCTGGTGTCCATCCCGGTCCTGCTCGGTCTGTGGTGGATCAACCGCAATCTCGCGCGCACGTTCCGCCGCCGCATCAACGTGGGAGTCGCCATCGCCGGGGCGCTGGTGTTCGGGGTCTCGCTGGTGACGGTCGTCGGGGCCTTGGGACAGCACAACGCCAATGACCGGCTTCGTGAGGGTGAGTTCGCCTCTGCTGTCGCCAGCGCCACTGCCCGGACCGCGGCCAACGACGCCAAGGCCAACGAGAGCCTGCGGCTGATCAAGCGTGGCTCCGGCGCCGCCCACGAGGAGGGTTGGGGCGTGGCCGCCGAGACGGTCGTGAGCAACGTGCCCGACCGTCTGGCCCTTCTGTGGAGCACGTACGCCGAGCGGCACGCCTCGCTCGTCGAACTCGATGACGGCAACGACTGGAACGGCGCCGTCACGATCGCGACCACGAGTGACGAAGCCGTCGGCACGACTCCCGTCCTGAACGAGCTCGACGCGGCGCTCGCCGACCGGGTCGCCGAGGCCAGCGCCGCCGCGAGCGACGAACTGCGCCGCGGACGGATGCTGTCGCTGTCGATCGCCCTGCTCACCGCACTGCTTGGGGCGGCCGCGGCGTTCGCCGTGAGTCGCGGCATCGCCGTGCGACGGAAGGAGTTCTCATGATGACCGGAACCTCCACGCGCCTGCGCATGATCGGCGCCCTGGCAGCGGGGCTGCTGCTCGTGGGATGCACCACCTCGGGCACGCCTGTGCCGGAACCCAGCCCGACCGAGGACGCCGCCCCCGCGGCGGCCACGTGCCAGACCAAGCCCAAGGACCTGCGCTCGTACGCCCCCAGCCGTGACGGGGGTCCGAGCACCGAGCGGATCAGGGAAGCCGGGGTGCTGCGGGTCGGCGTCTCCGCCGACACCCTGCGCATGGGAGCGCGCAACCCGGCGACGAATGAGATCGAGGGCTTCGACATCGATCTCGCCCGGGAGATCGCCGACCAGCTCGGGGTCACCATGCAGTTGCGAGTCATCAATGCGGCGCAGCGCATCGAGTTGCTGGCGAACGGCGAGATCGACATCGTCGCGCGCAACTTCACCATCAACTGTTCCCGCTGGAAGGACATCGCCTTCTCGGCGGAGTACTACCACTCGGGGCAGAAGGTCCTCCTGGGCTCGGACTCGGCACCCGACTACGAGAGCCAGGGCGTGTCGGCGCTGCGGGGCAAGCGCGTCTGCGCGCCGAGCGGGACCACGAGCCTGGCCAACATCCAGGCCGCCGAGCCGGAGGCCCTGGCAGTCCCCGCTGACTCGCACACGGGCTGTCTGGTGAAGTTCCAGCAGGGCGAGGTTGACGCGATCACCGGTGACGACACCGTGCTGGCGGGTCTGTCCGCCCAAGATCCGTACGCGGAAGTGCCCAACCAGACCGCGTTCACCGACGAGCCGTACGGCATCGGCGTGGACAAGGACAACGTCGACCTGGTTCAGTTCATCAACGCCGTGCTCCAGCAGTACGTGGCCAGCGGCCAGTGGCAGACCTCCTACGACCGCTGGCTGCGTGACGTGCTCGGCCCGCCCAGCGCCGCGAACCCGCCGATCCCCGCGTACGGTCGATGACCGCTGCCCTGAGCACCCCCCACGCCCCCGGCAGACTCGGGGACGCGCTGGAGCCTGCCCTGATCAGGGACTACCTGATCGAGCTCGGCGACTGGCTCCGTGGCCGACGTACTGAGTTGGACGCCCTGGACCACGCCGCGGTCGCAGCAGGCACCGGTGGCGCGGTGGCGGGCGACATGTCGCTCGCCCTCGCTCTGTGGAAGGTGATCGGCGACCGCTACAAGCTCATGGTCACCGTGTGGGACGGCGGGCGGGTCCTCGACAAGGAGCGCGCCGAGATCTCGGCGCTCATCTGGGGGCGCATCGACGGGGCCGCCGAGATCCCGGGCGGGCTCGCAGTGACGGTGCCCGAGGCCGGTCGGCTCTGCGACGCGCTGACCCACCAGCTCCGTACGCAACTGGCGCTGACGCCGGGGGCAGATGCAGCGGCGGCCTCCATCCGGGACCTCCGGGCACAGTTCGAGCGGATCCGTGACCAGGTCGCTCTTGAGCCCGTGACCACGCGTGAGGCTGCCGTGACGCGGCTGGCGGGACTGATGGTGCGCCTCGAGGACGTCAGCGCCAGGGCCCAACGCGGCGCCGACGTCGGGGGCCTGATCCCTGCGCTCGAGGCCGACGGGGCCACCCTCGAGCGCGATCTCATCGTCGGCAACGCCCGCCGGCGCGACGCCCGCGAGCAGATCCTCGCTGTGCGCGACCTGCGTGCCGACCTCGAGCGGCGGGGCGTCGAGCTCCGGGACCTGGCGGCCACGTGCGTCGCAACGGTCGATCCCGCTCCCAACAACGCCGTGCCCGACGTGTCTGCGCTCGGCCCGGCGCCGGTGACGCCGGAGGAGATCGGGCCGTACAGCCAGCGCCTCGACCGGGTCGCCCAGGCGATGGACGTCGCCCACCTCAAGTATTCCGGCGCGCTCGCCGAGCACGCCCAACTCGTCGGCCTGCTCGATGCCTATGTCGCGAAGGCCGAGGCGGCTGGTGTGGCTGACGCCCCCGATGTCGCTCGCGCCGAGCAGCAGGCGCGCGAGCTCCTGGACCGCAGGCCGGCCCCGATGGTTCTGGCCCGGCAACTCGTCACCACCTATCAGACCTGGATTGCGAAGGAGTCCTCATGAGCGCAGCAGGCAGGTGCACCCAGCCCGGTTGCACGGGTTCGATCCTCGACGGCTACTGCGACGTGTGCGGCGCTCCCGCTGCGGACGGCCAGACGGGCGCGACCTCGACGGGAGTCGTCGCGACCGCGGATCAGGTCGACGTGACGCCGGGGACGGCGGCTGCGGGGGCCGTCTCGGCACCGGGCGGCGCGTGCGCTCAAGCAGGTTGCACCGGGTCGATCCTCGACGGCTACTGCGACGTCTGTGGGTCGCCCGCGGCAGCGACGTCTCCAGCGCCGCAGGCGGAGCCCGCTGCGCAGGCCGGGCCTCTGGCCGGCGTCCAGGGATCGACTGCGACCTCCTCGAACCGGGTGGCCTCTGCCGCGATCGGTTCCAGGCGGGCCGGGACGAGCTCGACCCGCCGCACGCGTACGGGCTCGCAGCGGGTGCGCGCGGCGCGCCTGGGGGCGGGCCTCACCACGGTCCCGCCCGCTCCGCCCGTGGACGCTGCGGCCGCCATCATGGCCAACCCGCAAGTCGCGGAGGAGAAGCGCAACTGCGCCAAGTGCGGCGGTCCCGTGGGGCGCAGCGTCGACGGCAGCCCGGGCCGCCCGGACGGGTTCTGCTCCCAGTGCGGCAGTGAGTACTCCTTCACGCCCAAGCTGCAGGCCGGCGACCTGGTCGGGGGGCAGTACGAGGTGGCGGGTGCGCTGGCGCACGGAGGCCTCGGGTGGATCTACCTGGCCCGCGACCGCAACGTCTCCAACCGCTGGGTGGTGCTGAAGGGCCTGCTCAACTCCGGTGACCCCGACGCGCTCGCAGCGGCCATCGCCGAGCAGCAGTTCCTCGCCCAGGTTGAGCACCCCACGATCGTCGAGATCTACAACTTCGTCACGCATCTGGGCGCCGGCTACATCGTGATGGAGTACGTCGGCGGCAAGTCCCTCAAGCAGATCCTCAAGGAGCGGATGCGCGCCAACTCAGGCGAGTACGACCCGCTGCCGGTCGATCAGGCGCTGGCCTACATCCTCGAACTGCTGCCCGCGTTCACGTACCTGCACGACCTCGGGCTCGTCTACTGCGACTTCAAGCCCGACAACATGATCCAGGTCGGCGACGCCATGAAGCTGATCGACCTCGGCGGTGTGCGGCGCATCGACGACGACGACTCGGCGATCTACGGCACCGTCGGCTACCAGGCCCCCGAGGTCGCCGAGGTCGGCACCACCGTGGCCTCCGACATCTACACCATCGGGCGCACGCTGCTGGTGCTCACGATGGAGTTCCGCGGCTACCAGGGCACCTACCTGCATTCGCTGCCGCCCGTCGAGTCGACGCCACTGTTCCAGCAGTACGACTCCCTCTACTGGCTGATCTCGAAGTGCTGTGCCCCGGACCCGGCGGACCGGTTCGCCTCCATCGACGAGCTGCGCACCCAGTTGCTCGGGGTGCTCCGCGAGGTCGTGGCCCGCAGCCGCACTGGGACCGCTGTCACGAGCGCGGCCTCGGTCCTCTTCGAGTCCCCGACCACCGCCGGTCCCATCACGCAGTGGGACCAGTTGCCCGCACTGCGCATCGACACCACGGACGCCCAGTACGGCTGGCTGAGTGCGATCGGGGCCGAGGACCCGCGCCAGCGGCTTGCCGATCTGGCCGCAGCGCCGGAGGAGTCGGCCGAGGTGTGGCTCGCCAGGGCCCGGGCGGCTCTGGAGATGGGCGACGCAGACCAGGCCCGCGCGCACGCGTCCAGCCTGTTGAGTGCCGACCCTTGGGAGTGGCGAGCCCTGTGGATGGAGGGCCTGGCCGCCATCCAGGCGGGCGACATCGAGGGCGCCAAGGCCTCCTTCAATGCCGTCTACCGCCAGGTGCCGGGAGAGCTCGCGCCCAAACTGGCGCTGGCGTTCGCCTGCGAGCACGGCGGCCTGCCGGAGGTGGCCGAGGGGCTGTACCAGGCGTGCCTGACCACGGATGCCTCGTACGTCTCTCCCGCAGCGTTCGGCATGGCCCGGGTTCGGGCGGGCGCCCAAGACACGGCGGGAGCGGTGGCCGCCCTCGACCAGGTCCCGACCACCAGCCACGGATACGTCGAGTCGCGCCAGCAGCGCGCCGAGGTCCTTCTCGCTGGCAACGCACAGGATCTCGCGGTGCTGGACCAGGCGATGACGACCATCGAGGCCGCCGCGCTGGATGGCGCGACACGGCAGCGCTACGCCGTACGGATCCTGCGCGAGGCCCTGCCGATCCTCGGCGGGGCACCGTCGGGGCGGCGGATCGGGTCGGTGCAGGCCACCGAGGTCGACGTCCGCACGGGCCTGGAGGCCGCGCTGCGGATGCTGGCCCGCGATGCCTCCGACGTCACCGAGCGCATCGATCTGGTCAACCAGGCCAACGCCGTACGCAACTGGAGTCGCACATGAGCAGTGACGAGACCGTGCCCTCCTGTCCGAGCTGCGGCGCCCGTATGGTGGCGGGAGCGAGGTTCTGCGAGGGGTGCGGAGCGATGATCGGCGACAGTGCGCCGCCATCCGCCTCCACCCCGGGCACTGAGCCCAGCGCCGACCACCCGCTCGCGGCCGCTCCGATCAGCGCCCCCACGCGCCGTCCGTCGCAGGCGCTGCCCGATCCGCCCGCCGCGCCCGCGGCCCGCGCTTGTGTCGAGTGCGGGGGAGAGGTGGGTTCGGACTTCTACTGCACGGCGTGCGGGTCCAAGGCGCCCAGCCCCCGCGACCACTTCGAGGAGCAGCCGGCCGTCTGGGTGGCAGGCGTGTGCGATCGAGGAATCGTGCACTCGCGCAACGAAGATGCGATGGCGCTGCTCGCCAGTACGGAGCCGGGTGCCCGGGCGGTGCTGGTCGTCCTCGACGGTGTCTCCAACTCGATCGACTCCGATGTTGCGTCCCTGGCCGGGGCCAAGGCGGCGCGCGAGGTGCTCCGCATGCCCCTGCCGTCCGGGATGGGTACGCCCGACAGCCGAGCGTCGGCGGTGGCGAAGGTCTTCTCGGACGCGGCCAAGGCGGCCAACTCCGCGATCGTGGCCACGACAGATCCCGACTCGCCCAACCCGGCGTCGGCGACGTTTGTTGCCGCCGTGCTGGAGGGCTCCCGGGTGCACGTCGCCAACGTGGGCGACTCGCGGGCGTACTGGCTGCCCGACGCTGGCGAGGGAGTCCAACTCACCGTGGATGACTCGCTGGCCCAGGAGCTGATCGCTGGGGGCATGGCCCGCGACGAGGCGGAGCAGTCGCCGCAGGCGCACGCCATCACCAAGTGGCTGGGCCGTGACAGCCCCGACATCAGCCCACGCGTCGCCGCGCTGGACCTGACCGGGTCCGGTTGGCTGCTGGTGTGCTCGGACGGGCTGTGGAACTACGCGTCCACTCCTGCCGAGCTGGGCCCGCTCGTACGCGAGGGTGCCGACGACGTACTCGGCCTGGCCCGAGCCCTGGTCGCTTTCGCCAACGGGTGTGGGGGCAGGGACAACATCACCGCCTCCCTCGCCCGGGTGGAGGTGCCTGGCCAGGCGCCCGCCGCACGGGTCGGGCAGAATGCCGCACATCCCGAGCCGAACCAGTGACTGCAATGCCGCAACCGAAGCACGAGGGAAGGTCCACCGATGGCTGAGTTCTCCACCGCTGTCTACCAGAACGAGTTCCTGCCTGACGGCGGGACGGACGTCCATGCCATCGTGACGATCGAATGCACGGGAGCCGGGACGGCTGGGCAGTCGGGCGGCGGTGCCGCGGGCGAGATCATCATTGTCGACACCTCGGGTTCGATGGGGGCCGACACCATGGCTGCGGCCAAGGCCGCCGCCCAGGCTGCGCTGGCCGAGATCGTCGACGGCACGTGGTTCGCGGTCATCGCGGGCACCGAGCGAGCGCAGTTGGCCTTCCCGCGCGTGAGCTCCGGTCCGGGCATGATCCAGATGAACGCCCAGACTCGACTGGAGGCGTCCGCGGCCATCAGGTCCTTCGTCGCTCAGGGCGGCACGGCGATCTCGACCTGGCTCGACCTCGCGGGCGTCCTCTTCACGTCGGTGACGCAGGTGACGCAGCGCCACGTGCTGCTTCTGACTGACGGCGAGAACGGCGAGCGGGCGGGCATGCTGGACGCAGCGATCACGCGTGCCACGGGCTTCTTCCAGTGCGACTGCCGAGGAGCCGGGACGGAGTGGCGGGTCTCCGAGCTGCGGACGATCGCCCAGGCCCTGCTGGGCACGGTCGACATCATTCCCACGCCGGCGGAGATGCCGGCCCAGTTCCAGGCGATCATGCGGCAGTCGATGTCGCGCGGCGTCGCGGACGCCTCGCTGCGGGTGTGGGCGCCGCAGGGCTCGCAGATCCTTTTCGTACGGCAGGTGTCGCCCACGGTCGAGGAGCTCACCGACCGTCGTACGGAGGTCAACCCGCTCACGGGCGCGTACCCGACGGGTGCGTGGGCTGATGAGTCGCGCGACTACCACGTCGCGGTGCGGGTGGCGGCCAAGGCGATCGGGCAGGAGCAGCTCGCGGCGCGCGTGCAGTTGGCCCTCGGTGATGACGTCGTCAGCCAGGGGCTGGTCAAGGCGACGTGGTCCAGCAACTCGGAGCTGACGGCGCGCATCGATCAGCAGGTGGCCCACTACACGGGGCAGACGGAGCTGGCGGAGGCGATCCAGGAGGGCCTCGCGGCGAAGGCCGCGGGCGACGACGCGACCGCGACCACGAAGCTCGGCCGGGCCGTCCAGCTCGCTGCCGCCACCGGCAACGCGGAGGCCACCACCAAGCTGCGCAAGGTGGTGGAGATCGACAACGAGGCTGATGGCACGGTGCGGCTCAAGCGCGCGGTCGCCAAGGCCGACGAGATGGCGCTGGACACCGCCTCCACGAAGACGACCCGCGTACGGAAGGACCAGTCGTGACGTCCGTCTGCCCGTCGGGGCACGACTCGGCGTCCGCCGACTACTGCGACGTCTGCGGTCTCCCGATCGGCGAGCAGGCCGCTGCGTCTGTTCCTGCTGTGCCGCCGGCGGACGTCGCTGCCACGGCTCCTGCGCCGGGGACGGCCACGTGCCCGCACTGCGCCGCCGGCAATCCGCCGAACGCGCTTTTCTGCGAGGCGTGCGGGTACGACTTCACCACCGGCACCCTGCCGAGGCCGGCCGTGCCCGACCTCTCGTCGGGCGCGCCAGCGTCGGCCGGTCAGGCGCCCGCGCCGGCCGCGGCGGCACCCGTTGCGGCGGCGCCGGTGGCACCGGCACTCGACGAGGCGTGGGTGGCGGAGGTCTGGATCGACCCGGACTGGTACGCCGACCAGGAGTCCTCCGACCCGCTGCCCTCGGCGGGGCTGCCGCAAGTGATCCGGCTTGCGACGAAGTCGGTGCTCGTGGGCAGAGCGTCGGTGAGTCGGGGCATCAACCCCGACATCGACCTGTCCTCCGACACGGGCATCAGCCGAAGGCACTGCCAACTGACCACCGATGGCGTTCGCTGGTGGGTCGAGGACCTCGGCTCCTCCAACGGCACGTACGTCGGCAGCGCGGTCGGCACCCTGCCCAATCAGCCCCTGGCCGTCGGCGCCAAGCGGGAGATCGCCTCCGACGAGCGCGTCTACCTCGGCGCCTGGACGCGCATCGTGATCCGGAAGGCTCAGCCGGGCGAGATCGTCTGAGGTCGCCGAACCCTCCGCTGGTTGAGCTTGTCGCCCCCGCTGGTTGAGCCTGTCGAAACCCGCCGACCCCGCTGATTGAGCCTGTCGAAACCCGCCGACCCCGCCGCTGGTTGAGCCTGTCGAAACCGCCCGTCCGCGCTCGGTATGGTCATGTACGTGACCCACACCGACGTCGGGAGCGCGACTGTTGGCGCCGAGCCCGCGGACGTGTTCGAGGCGCTCGTCAGCGCCGAGGCGAGGGCCAACTGGCTGCCGCCCTCTGGCATGACCGGGAGATTCGAGTGGTTCGACGCGCGCCCGGGAGGTGGGTATCGGATGGTTCTCGCGTACGACGACGCCACGCACCGCGGGAAGTCGGAGGGCAACACAGACGTCGTCGATGTCCGCTTTGTCGACCTCGAGCCACCCCATCGGCTCGTCGAAGAAGTTGACTTTGTTTCT
The DNA here is from genome assembly GCA_023460975.1 of Actinomycetes bacterium. Taxonomy (GTDB): domain Bacteria; phylum Actinomycetota; class Actinomycetes; order Propionibacteriales; family Nocardioidaceae; genus Nocardioides. The sequence continues at coordinate 147,867 of JAEWOG010000090.1, read as the reverse complement.
GACGACCCGAGGTTCGCGGGGACGATGACGATGACGTGGGAGGTCGTGGGCATCGGTAGCGGGACGCAGGTGTCCATCACGGCCACTGATGTGCCGGACGGCGTTGACAGTCGCGATCACGAGGTGGCGTTCGCCTCCACCTTGGCGAACCTCGACGACTACCTGCGACGCGCAGCGAGACACTGACTGCGGATCGCTCGGGCCTGTGGGCCGAAGCGGTGGTGTTACGGTCGCGGATGGGCATCTCGCTTGAGAACGTCGGCATCGCTGTACGTGATCTGGACTCCGCCGTCGCCTTCTTCGTCGACCTCGGTCTGGAGCTGCTGGGGCGCGACACCGTGTCGGGGGAGTGGGCCGACACGGCCGTGGGCCTCGACGGCAACCACTGCCGCATCGCGATGCTGGGCACGCCCGACGGCAGCGGTCAGCTCGAGCTCTTCGAGTACGTCCACCCGGCCGCGATCGAGACGCACCCGACCCGGCCGAACGACCTCGGCATGCACCGCGTCGCCTTCTCGGTCGACGACATCGATGCGGCCCTTGAGATCGCCGCCCGACACGGCTGCCACCCGCTCCGCGGCGTCGCCAACTACCAGGACGTCTACAAGCTCACCTACCTCCGTGGGCCCAGCGACATCCTGGTGATGCTCGCGCAGGACCTGCGCCAGGAGTGAGCGGGCGCACGTCGGTGGTGCCGCCGTACGTGGCGGCGATGAAATTCGACCAGGGCGGCCGAGCCTTCATGGCTGAACTCGGCGCGGGTGACCTTGCCCTGCGTCGTGATCCGACGCGGTTGAGGCGATGCGGAAGGCCGCTTCCTGGGTTGAACGTCAGGAGCAGTCGCCGGAGATGGTGCGCCTGAGTCGGGTGACGGCCTCCGTCAGGAGTGGGAGGTCCTTGTCGATCACTGCCTGCACGATTTCGGGATTCGTTGCGAAGTAGTGATGGGCGAGGAAGTCCCTCATGCCCGCGATGCTGGTCCATGGGATTTGCGGCTCGCGCGCGGTCAGTTCCGGGTTGAGCGCCTTGACGGCTTCGCCGATCTCCAGCAGGCGCATCGCGACAGCGTCCATCACGATTCCCATGGTGATCGGGCCGAACTGCAGGTGGGCGTGGATCGCGTCGATGGCGGCCGTGATGTCATCCAGAATATCGGCGGGGGAGCGGCTCACAGGGGCAGCAGGTCCTTCTCTGCTCTGGCGCGGACTCGGTCCTTCAGACCGGCGCGTGGCACCAGGTCGACGTGGACGCCGAGCAGGTCCTCAAGTTCGTGTTGGATGCCGATGATGTCGATGATGCTGGTGCCGGGGGCGAAGTCGACGAGCAGGTCGACGTCACTGTCATCGCGGTCGTCGCCGCGGGCGGTACTGCCGAAGATCTCGGGGTTCGTGACGCCGTGTCGGCGCAGCACCTCACGCAGCTCACCACGATGGGCGGCGACGCGTCGTCCCGTGGGGCCGCTGAGCGGCCTTGGGGTTGGCGCTGTGGTTTCGGTCATGTGTCCATCGTATCGGCGGACGCGAGACACTGCCCCGGCTCGGGCCAAGCGCCGGCGAGGCGCTTCATCCGAGAGGCCAGCGCCGGACTGGCGTGATCGATCGGCGGGCCTCGCGGTCGAAGACAAGGCGATGCAGGCGCTCGTCGCCGATGCGGGGTGTGCGCGCTGGTCAGGGTGCTTGGCCAGCTCGAGCTCCTGCCCCGTTGCGCACTCCGCCCGCTGACGAAACCGGCCCCTGAACCGCGTTGGCGCGGTGCAGGGGCCGGATCTCGACAAGCTCGATCAGCGGGCCGGCAAGCTCGATCAGCGGGCCGACAAGCCGATCAGCGAGGGCCGATCAGATGTCGTAGTAGTGACCGACTGACCCCGCCTGACCTGCGCAAACGCTGTCGATCAGGGCGCTGGGTACGCTTTGGGTACGCTCGCCGTCGCGCCCCAGGCGAGCTCGGAGTGGTCCCAGACCATGTTGTCGGCGTCTCCGGAGAGGGCTGGGTCGATCAGTCTGGTGACCAGTGCAGCCGCGGAGTCGACGCTCGGATAGTTGGCGCAGTAGGGGACCGGCTTGGCGAGCCGTGCGTAGCCACGGCCCCAGGACGAGGGCACGGCGAAGTGGTCGAAGGGCTCCATCTTGCGGCGCTGCGACTCGGTGGTGATCGCGATGCGAAGGGCTGTGCTGTCGATGTCCTGGGTGGTAGCGAAGACGACGAGGTCGACGAGGTCCTTCTCCCGGCTGGACGATCGGTCGCGGTACTCGGTCATGGTGGCGCAGACCTTGTCAGCGATCTGGTCGACGACCGGGTAGAGGCGGTAGGGATGAGTGGTCAGGCGCGGCAGGTGCAGTGCGGAGGCCGGTTCGGTGGTGACGACCTCTCCGGTCATCCCGGCACCGACCGCCAGATCAACCTGCAGGGTGCCTTTGGAGGCTGCGCCGATGAGGATGGTGAACTTCACCTGGTAGCCGTCGGTGTAGGGCTGGGTCTCGGTGCCGATGGACTCGGTGTGACCGGCGTACTCGAACCGGAAGTGGTCCCCGAGATCGATCGAAACGAGACGGATCAGGTCGCTGAGTGCTTCGGTGATCGTGAAACGGGATCGGTAGAGATCAATGTCGCGGGTGGACCTGGTGGAGGGGGCCCGGGCGAGGAGGCCGGTGCCGCCTTTGAGTACCCACTCGGAGTCCGCGCCCTCGGAGAACACGCGGGACAGGAAGCGGTTGAAGTACTCCAGGTGGATGCGCTTGTTGACGTCGAGCGCCGGATCGACCGCGGCTGCCTTCTTCGCGGCGTCCTTGATCGCATTCTCGACGCCGGCCGGAGTTGGGTACGGGTTGGCGTCAGCCATGCGCGGCAGCCTTGCCCAGTCCGGCGAGTTCGGTCAGCCGCGGCAGCATGGCAGGATCGAGCAGTTCCGCAAGGCGTGCAGCGTCGAAGTCGTCCCTGTGCTTGGCGTCCCGGAGCGCGTCTGCAACGAGGCTGAAGTCACCGACGACCTCGATCAGGTCCGAGATCGTGGCTGCGACCGACAGCACTGGGAGCCCGTCGACCGTGGTGACGTCGCGAGGATCGAGTAGCCGCTTGCGATAGCGAATCTCTTCGCGCTGACTCTGGCGGCGTACGGGGCTGATGAAGTCGAAGCGCTCGTCCCACAGGTCGCCGATCTCGTGGATGCGGGCGGCGGACGCGCCGGCGAAGACGACGGCGTCGGGGTCGGTTGCTCGACGCTCGTGCGCAAGGCGCTTAGGGTCGGTGCTCAGCCACGCGGCTCGCAGCGAATCGAGGCTATGGGTGGGGGTGGCCGTCGTCTTGTAGACGCCATGCGTGACGCGTTCCAGTAGTCCGTCGGCAGCGAGTCGGGAGAGATCGAGTCGAGTGGCGCCGAGCGTGCTTGCCTGGGCCGAGGTCACCATGCCCCACTGGTAGGCGGTGATCTCAGCGAGTGCGCGGAGCGCATCCTTCGATCGCATACTTGGATTGTATCGCCTAATTGCTACTTTCCAAGTGGCCTGGCGTTCCTGTGGCGCAGGCAATCGAGTGCGCCCGCGCAGGGGTGCACCTGGCCTCGTTACAGCGTTTGTGCCCGTTTCTGGGAACAAACGCTGTAACGCTGCAGATGGAGCAGGTGACCTATTCATCATCTTCATCGTCGGGGCCGTTCCCTGCGGGAGTCCCGTCGCTGTCGTGTCCGAAGACCGCATCGATCGTCTTGCGCGTCCGTTCGTTCGAGTTCGGCATGAGGTGGGTGTAGGTCCGCAGGGTGAAGCCAGGGTCGCTGTGGCCCAAGTGCTCACTGAGCGCCTTGATCGATTCGCCGCCGTCGAGGAGCGTGCTCGCATAGAAGTGCCGCAGCGCATGGCAACCGTTCTCCCGCTTGGATTCCATGCCCGCCTTCTTCAGCGCGGGCCGCCAAATCCGGGTGTTGAAGTAGTTGCGATTCAGCGCGCCGCGTTCACGGGTAGTGAGCAGGAGGGAGACCGTGCGTTCTGCGCCGTCGAGGCGGTCCCACGCCATGGTGACGTCCCGCGGAGGGAACTTGGTCATGTGCACGTTGATCGCTTCGAGAACAGAGTCGGGGAGCGGGACAGTGCGGGTCTTGCGTCCCTTGGGCAGTCCGAAGAGGAGCTTGTTGCCAGCGCGGATCTTGACCTGTCGGACCACACGTACCTCGGCGTTCTCGATGTCGATGTCGTCGGGAGAGAGGCCGAAGATCTCTCCTTGCCGCAGACCAAGCCCTGCTCCGAGATGTGCCACAAGCCGGTACTTCTCGGTCAATGCTTCGCGCACGTCGTCGACCTGCTCGACCGTCCAGGGCACCATCTTGCGTGGCTCGGTCTTGGGGCGTCGCACCGATGGAGCCTTGCACGGGTTCTTCTGGATCAGGTTGTCGTCGACCGCGGCGGTGAACACCGTGGACACATTGGCGTAGAGCACCTTGCGATACGTCGGCGCAAGCTCGGACAGCCCTCGAAGCCAATTCTGGATCGTGGACGGCTTGACCTCGGCCAGCAGCTTCGGGCCCAGCGTCGGGTAAGCATGCAGGCGCAGCCGAAGTTCGACGGCCTCGTGGGTTCCTTCGTCGAACGTCTGCGCAGCGAGCCACCCGACGGCGTACTCTGAATCGCCCCGGGTTTCGTGGAGGCTCGGTTACTTGGAACCAGCCCCGGTCGGGACGGGTCTTTCAACGTAGTCGGTGACCACGCGGTTGGCCCAGTGGTTGGCCTCGAACTCGGCTGGTGGGACGAGTCCGATCTCGCCGTGAAGACGCCTGTGGTTGAACCAGTCGACGTACTCGGCGACAGCGATCTCGACGTCGGTGACGTTCTTCCAACCGCCCTTGGGGCGCATGACCGGGTTCCGGATGCACTCGGCCTTGAACAACGAGTTCAGCGCCTCGGCCATCGCGTTGTCATACGAATCGCCTCGCGATCCGACGGACGCGACGGCCTCGGCCTCTGCCAGCCGCTCGGTGTAGCGGATCGCTCGATACTGAACGCCTCTGTCGCTGTGATGGACCAGGCCGGTGACGTCCTGACCGGCGCGCTGGCGGTTCCACAGGCCCATGTCGAGGGCATCGAGTGCCAGATCGGTCCGCAGGCTGGTGGACACCTGCCAGCCCACGATCATCCGGGAGTAGACGTCCAGGACGAACGCGACGTAGGTCCAGCCCGCGTGCGTCCTGACGTAAGTCAGGTCCGCTACCCATAGCTGGTTCGGTGCGGTCGCGACGAACTTCCGCTTCACTAGGTCCTCCGGGCGCTCGGTCTCAGCGCCGTCGCCGATGGTCGTCTTGCGGGTCTTCTCCCGCGGGATCCCACGCAGACCCTCAGCCCGCATCAGCCGCTCGACCGTGCAGCGGGCGACGCGAACGCCCTCGCGGTTCAGCGTCGCGTGGATCTTCCGTACGCCGTAGACACCCAGGTTGTCCTTATGGACGATCTTGATGTCGGTAACCAGTTCGGCGTCACGGATCGCGCGTGCCGACGGCGGCCTGGCCTTCGCGGCGTAGTAGCTGCTCGGGGCAATCTGCATGCCGGCGTCCTTCAACACCGCGCAGATCGGCTCGACCCCGACCCGACGACCATCGACCACATCGTGGCGATGGGCGTCGATGTAGGCCACTACCTGTTGGTGGGGCGGTCGAGCTCCGCCGCAAAGAAAGCCGCCGAGGTCTTCAAAATGTGGTTCGCGCGCCGCAGCTCGCGGACCTCCTGCTCGAGCTTCGCGATCCGCTCAGCCTCCGCACTTGTGGTGCCCGGCCGAACACCGCCGTCGATCTCGGCCTGCCGAACCCCATTGCGCAACGTCTCGGGGTGCACGCCGAGCTGTTCGGCCACGCGAGCGATCGCGCCCTGCTTCGTCGCCGGGTCCTGCCGGAGCTCGACCGCCATCCGGGTCGCCCGCTCACGCAGCTCGTCGGGGTACTTCCTGGGTGCTGCCATGACTCTCATCCTCCATGGATTGAGAGCCTCCATCAGACCCGGGGCGATTCACGAAAGACAGCCTCGTTGGGCAGCCACGCTGCGATCCAGGTCGTCCAATGGTCGCTCCGGAATCAGTAGCGGGGACACAATCGACAATTCAGGTCAGCCCTATCAGCGTAGGCGGCAATGATCGCCTCGTGGCTGGTTGGAAAGCGTCTTTGCATCTGTTCTCCGAACAATGGCCTTCACGCCTTGCGCGAGCGAAGGCACCTTACTGGGGCGGGATCAGTCCCCTTCTGTAGGCCTTTGAGACTGCTTGGCGCCGTGAGGTCACACCGAGCTTGCGGTACAGGCTGCCTGATTGCGACCGAATCGTATTGATGGAAACGAACTCACTCTCAGCGATTTCACGAAGCAGACTGGGGGTTGCGAGGCGTTGAAGTAGAGCTTGTTCACGTCCGGTGAGGCGAACTGCAGACAGTGGGTCCGCCAGCGGATTCGGGGGAGGTGCATTCTCTGGAAGGGAGACTCCTGCGGAATGGGCAAGTTGCTCCAGTTCGCTGAGTGGAAGCAAGCCGAGGATGAGACCGATCCCGCACTGGTGGCTGATGGCCAGCGCCCTGCGAACTGCCTGAGATGCTTCTTCGGTGTCGCCCGCGCGATTCAGGTGTATGGCCATGAGAAATAGGGCCTGGGCCCGTAGTCGTGGCCACAAACGGGGTTGCTGGACGAGGCGGTTCAGGTCGATCATGACGCCAGGGTCGTTGGTGATCAGTGCGAGCCGGGCGGCTGTGAGGTGAAGGGCGATATTCTGATCAGTGCGGGTTTCGGTCAGATTACGCGCGCGATTGGTATCGCCGGCCAAGAGCGCCAGGTCGCCGACCGCAGAGTCCAGCAGATCTTGGAGCCCTGGAGGGACGGGGCGCGATGTGTGGCGACGCAAAATGGTGTCGATCTGTTCAAATCCCGTAGCAGGGTCGTCAGGCACATATGTCCGGGAGAGAACAATGAGTGCGTACGGCCAGTCATTGGTGTCATCGAGTCGTGGAATCAGATCAGCCAGCATGGCTCGTGCTGCGAGCGGATGACCTTGCTCCACCAGCACCGCTGCCCGGGTGATGGCCCCCCGCGCGATCCACGCAGTCGACCGGTGATCGGACGGCCTTGGCATTTCCTGTGCTGGAGCGCTGATGAGGCGGTCCGCTTCAACTACGTCGCCTTGCATTGCGTGGATGAAAGCGCGTTGGGTGCGGCAATGGTTGTAAAGGGTTCCGTTGCCCGGATTGATCAGATCGAGGGCGCGTATCGCCTGGTCCATGTCTGTTGTCAGGGTGAACGTGGAGGAGAGACGCAACAGTCCGGTGTGGATTGTCGAAGAGAGTTTGGTGCGCGCGGACGGTGGCAGGCGCTTGATCAGTTCGAGCCATGACAGAGCAACCTGACGAGCGGCTTCGTACTGTTGTGCTGCCTGCAGAAGTACAAAGGTCGCAAGTCCCCAGAGGACGTCTTCTTCCTCCGTGTTCGCTGGCGGCCGTTGACGGAGTTCGTCCAGGGCAGCTGAGATACGGTCCTGCAGGTCTAGTGAGGAGATTGCGGCTGGGGAAGTGGCCGTCGCAGACTCCTGAGCAAGTACGCGTATCGCCACGAGCGTGCCGTCTGTGACTTCTGCTTGTGTTCCGACAGTGTCAAGAGCAGAGGTGAGAGTTTCGGGTGCTGCTGTGAGGGCGTGTAGGTTCGCTGCAACATGAGGCCACAGTTTTCTTGTACGACCGGTTTCAGCCAACATGCTCAGGACAACCGGGGCAAAGCGCACATCTTGCGTATAGGATTCCGTTGCAATCTCTTGGGCCATTGACCGTCGGGTGGCGTCGAGATCAGACTGCGCGGCGCGCTTCATCGAATTGGCGATGACGGGGTGAAACTCGAATGCTCCGTCGGGTCGACGGGCGCCGAGCCCGGCCGAGGCCCAGCTTTCCAGCAACACAGGTGCGTCGGTTCGGCTGGTGATCGAAACGGCGACTGCGCCCGTAGTCGCAGGCAGAGTGGCCACGAGTTCTGCGGCTTCCAGATCGTCAGCGTCGACCAAGGACCGCGCCCACGAGTCCGCGGCTTTGTACTGGTCAATCTCACCCGATTCAGAGGCGTGCGAGATTAATGCGCGGCTCAATAGCGGATGGCCACCACAGACTTCGTACAATTCTGTTGGTGGCTGAGGATGCTTGGAGACCCTGGCCAGTTCAGCAAGTTCCTCGATCGTGAACGCCAACTCTTCTCCCCGCAGCTGAGCAATTCTGAACTGGGTCGTCACTGGGCTGTTCTGATGGGCGCTCCGGCGGGTCGCGAGTACGATCTGGACCTGATGCAACAGGGCCGCGAAGCGTGCCAAGTCGGCAACTTCGGCGTGGTCGAGGCTTTGCCCTTCGTCGATGAGGATGCAGGCCGACCGATCCTGCTGATTGAAGGCAGCGGCCAGCGCGGACGGACCCGGCGCGGTTGGCATTGGGCCGGGGATGAGTGCCCCATGCAATCGCGACCAGAGATCGGTGGCTGCGGTCGTGTCCGGTTCTAGGTTCACCCAACGAACCAATCGTGACTTGTCATGTGCCTCCACCTCACGTGCCCAGGCGCTCAGCAGGGTGGTTTTTCCACTGCCGGCTGGACCTGAGACCACGGTCAGGTCGGCGTCTTGGGCCTGCTTGAGGTATGTCAGCAGCCGCGGGCGGGGGATGTAACCATGCGGCAGCCGAGGCAGCGCCAAGTTCGTCTTGTCATGGCCCGCCGTGGGAAGTTGCATACCTTCATTCTCGCATTCTCGTCATGGATCAGCCGGCTCTCTGAGCGGGTTCGGTTCGTGTGACCAGCTCCCCGGGCAGCCGGACGGATGAAGTGGGGGATGAAATCCGGGTGCATGTGTGGACTTGGGGCTTCTCGTTCTGAAACGTTTGCGAGGCGCATACGTGCGCGCTCGGGGACCCTTGCGCGTCCCGTGCACCCACAGTTGCTGCGCTCCGACGTCGCGTGCGCATCTGACTTACTGTCCGACGCCGTTCGTCTCATCACAGGAGAAGTTCCCTTGCCTGACCATGCTCTTGGGGCACTGCCCAGTCCGGTCCGTCGTGTCTTGGCGCTTCTAGCATCGTTGGTGCTGATGCTCGGGACGCTGACGGTCACGGCGTTGACCCTGGCGCCGCCGGCAAACGCCGCCGCGACGGTGCAGATCGACGACGTCCGTTTCGAGTCCGAGACTGTTGCCGACGGCACCAGGCAGTCGCTGCACGTCGACTGGAGCATCCCGGCTAGGGCAAGCAACCCGGTCACGCTGTCGGTGGATTTCCCCGATGGCATGAAGGGCTACCCGGACAGCTTCGCGATGAAGGGGCCGGGGGGAGTGGACGCCGGGCAGTGCCAGGTGACCGTCACGAGCATCACCTGCACCGTCGACCCGGCATTCATCAACGCCAATCCCTACGGTGTTTCCGGCACGTTCTGGTTTGACGTCAGCACCGATCTGCGCAACGAAGACACGACCGAGCACATCTTCGACTTCGGTGGGCAATCAGTGCCGGTCACGGTCGAGCCCAACCCTGACTACTGCGATGAGGTATGCGAATTCGCCGGATACAGGTTCAAGAAGTACGGCAGCTACAACAGCCTGGACGACACGATCAGCTGGACGGTCCGCCTTCCTGCGCCCGAGGAAGGCATCGAGGCCGGCAAGAACATCGTCATCTCCGATGACCTCGACACGAGCATCTTTGAACTGCTCGACAACTACGACGGCGAGCAGTGGCCGCAGCTGTGGGAGGGGCGTTGCCTCCGCCTCAACAGCTCCAACGAGGAGGTGCCGCGCTGGATCGATCGCACCGACGACATCGGTGACGTGTGGAACGCGGACAGGACCAGCGTCAGCTTCACGTCGCGCGCCGGCGCGATGGGCGGTTCATGTGTGGAGGAGACCACTGGTTCGTTCTACCTGGTCGAGTGGAAGGTCAAGGTCAAGGATCTTGGCAAGGCTGGCACCTACGAGAACAAGGCGAGTTACAGCATCGATGGGGAGACCCCGGTGGAAACCACTGGCAAGACCACTCGTCGTTCCGGCGGAGGCGATGTCGACGGCACGAATTTCGGCAGCTTCCAGGTCACCAAGGAGCTCAACGGATCGGCACAGCTGAACCCGGCGTTCTCGGTTGATTACGAGGCGTACGACGGCGCGACCAAGATTGACGAAGGCACCTTCGACATCAAGGAGGGACAGTCCTACCTCAGTCAGGACTACTTCGATGGCACACGCGTCGTGCTGAAGGAGCCCAAGCCGACCGCACCCGCGAACGTCACGTGGGCCGACCCGCAGTTTGTCGGCCCTGACGGGCTGCCAGTCGATGAGTACGAGATCACGTTCTCCGCGGCGAACGACACCCTGGACAAGGTCACCCAGATCAGGTTGGTGAACAACGCAGATCTGATCGACGCCGATGTGACCGCCAGGAAGGTCATCGAAAACCCTGACAACATCGCACTGGACAAGCTCCCGTCCTCGTACCGGATCGCGTGGGGCCAGCAGGCTCGACTGGACCTGGGCGTGGCGAACGCCTATGCGAGTTCCTTCAACCTCCCGGCTGACGGTTCGACTGTCACGTTGGACGACGTCTACGGACCGAACACCAGGTTCCATGCCGGACTTCCGTACTTCTTCGAGGAGACGCCCCCGGTTGCGCCTGCTGGAACCAGCTGGGACACACCCGAGATCGTCGTCAACGGTGCCACCATCCTGGCCGGTGAGGACTACGACACCGTGCTGCCCACCGATGGCAGCCCGGTCGAGATGGTCGTGACGAACCGGATCACCCAGGACGTCGGTGGATTCACCGTCGACAAGGCGGTTTCGGGAACTGGCGAGAATCTGGTGCCTGCTGGGACCGAGTTCACGGTCGACTACTCCTACCCCAGCGTCAACGGCTTCCCTGCAGGGTCCGGGAGCGTCAAGGTGACTGCCGGTCAGACCTCGCCAGTTGTCGGTGATCTGCCCGTCGGCGCGGTTGTAACCCTCGACGAAGCGCGTCCAGTCGATCCGATCGGCGGCACGTGGGGACAACCGCAGTTCGACATCGCACAATTCACGGTCCTAAAGGATCAGACCATCGCAATCTCGCTGGACAACCCGATCACCTGGAATGACGGAGACTTCAGCATCACCAAGAAGGTGACCGGCGACGGCGCATCCTTGGTTGGCGACGACGTTGCTTTCACCGTTGACTACACCTACTCACTGCCTGATGACCTCGGAGTCACCCCAGGCAACGGAGAGGGAACTTTGACGGCCCACAATGACGGCACCGCAGTCATCAGTGCGCCGCTGCCTTACGGCACTGAGGTGACGTTGGCAGAGGATGCGCCCGCACAGATTCAGGGTGGCACGTGGACCGGGTCGCAGTTTGACCACAAGACGTTCACGATTGGTGACAAAACCACCTTCGAAGTGATCTTGACCAACACGATCGACCTGAACTCTGGAGTTTTCACCATCTCCAAGAAGATCGATGGCAACGGTAAGAAGCTCGTGGACGAGGATGCCACGTTCACCGTTGACTACACGTATCCAGCCGGAAGCGGATTTGCTGCCGGATCTGGTTCGATCAAGGTCAAGGCCGACGGTACTGCTGTGGCGAGCCCGGAACTGCCGTACGGTGCCAAAGTCGCCCTGACGGAGCAGAAGCCGCGCTCTGTGGAGGGAGCGAGATGGACGGACAAGGAATTCAGTACAGACACGGTCACTGTCGGTGACGGGACCAACGTCGAGGTCGTGCTAACGAACACGCTGACCAAGGACAAGTCCACCGGAACAGATGATCCGGGCACAGACGACGATGACACCGACAACTCAGGAGCGCTGCCGGACACAGGCGCAAATGGTGGGCTTGTGCCAGCGCTGATCGCCGCTTTCTTCTTGCTCGGAGTGGGCGGATATCTGACCTTGGTCGGTCGACGCCGCAAGGCCTGACGTAGGCGGCACGCGTGAGGGACTTGCCCGGTGAACCTGACACTGGGCAAGTCCCCCTCGCTCGTCATTCGTTCGACGGAGGCCAGAGGGTCTGCTGCACGGATAGGTGACATCTGATCTGCGTCGGCGTGTGTCGATGCTGGAAGGATGTGCACCATGCCGAAGGCGTTTCCCAAGGAGTTCCGCGAGGACGTGATCCGGGTCTTCCGTGAATCCGACGCATCGCTGGCCCAGGTTGCGAAGGACTTCGGCATCTCGCCGTCGTGCCTCAAGCGTTGGATCACCATCGACGACCGCAACTCGGCCAATCCCTCGCCAGCCGCTCAGGCTGCGAACGAGTCCGATGCGTTGCGTGAGGCGAACAAGCGGATCAAGCTCCTCGAGCAAGAAGTCGAGGTACTGCGCCGCGCGGCTGCCTACCTCTCCCAGGCGCACCTGCCGGGAAAATGATGTACCCGCTCGTCCGCGAGCTGGCCGCCGACGGGATCCCCGTCGCGGTGACGTGCCGGGTCCTCAAGATCGCTCGCCAGCCCTACTACCGCTGGCTCGCGGTCCCGGTCACCGACGCCGAGCTCGCTCAGGCCTACCGGACCAACGCGCTGTTCGACGCCCACCGCGACGACCCCGAGTTCGGCTACCGGTTCCTCCTCGACGAGGCCCGCGAAGCCGGTGAGCCGATGGCAGAACGCACCGCGTGGAGGATCTGCTCCGACCTCGGCTGGTGGTCGGCGTTCGGGAAGAAGCGCGGCCGCAACGGCAAGAAGCCAGGTCCGCCGGTCCACGACGACCTGGTGGAGCGGAACTTCACCGCCGACGGTCCGAACACGTTGTGGCTCAGCGACATCACCGAGCACTGGACTCGCGAAGGAAAGCTCTACGTCTGCGCGATCAAGGACGTTTACTCCAACCGGATCGTGGGCTACTCGATCCACTCACGGATGAAGTCGGGGATCGCGGTTGCTGCGCTCGACAATGCCGTCGCGCGTCGCAACGCTGAAGGCGTCGATGTGGCCGGCTGCGTCCTGCATACCGACCGTGGGTCGCAATTTCGGTCCAGGAAGCTGGTCCACCAGCTCAATCGCCACGACATGGTCGGCTCTATGGGCCGGGTCGGCGCGGCCGGCGACAACGCGGCGATGGAGTCGTTCTTCTCGCTGCTTCAGAAGAACGTCCTCAACCGGCGGACCTGGAACACCCGCGAGGAGCTTCGGATAGCGATCGTGACCTGGATCGAGAGGACCTACCACCGACGCCGCCGCCAAGCCGCTCTCGGACGGTTGACCCCAGTCGAATACGAGTTGATCATGAAGCCCGCCGCCACCCAGGCGGCCTAACCCCGACTGTCACCCGTTCGTGCAGCAGACCCGATGGTGAAGAAGTATGTTTTGATCGTCGGCGTTGGTGGACTCGGGACTGCGATGGTGCGCGAGGCACTTGAGCGTGGCATGACGGCCGATGACGGCTCAATGCCCAACGTCGAGCAGCTGCGTCACCTGGGTGCCTGGGTTGACGAGGCCTACCGTACGCACGGCGCCTGCATTGAGGCGATCCGGGCTGCAGGGATCAACTACGTGATCTTCTGTCCGGGGCGGATGGCATCAGGAGGCCGACGTATCGCAGATGTGCGAAGCACCGTGCGCATTGATCGTGACGCTGGCCCCGTCGTCTCCTATGACGATGCAGCGTGGGTCATGCTTGACGGCGCGCTGACCGATTGACTGGGCCCCGCTTGATGGTCCAGCCATTATGAGAGTGCTGGTTGGGTTTCGGTCCACTGCTGCTTGAAGGCCTCGGGGGTGAGGTCGCCCAGCGAGCCGTGTGGCCTGTAGGTGTTGTACTCGATGCGCCAGTCCTCGGCCAAGACCTGAGCCTCGAGCAGCGTGTCGAACTGCTCGCAGGTGAGGAACTCGTCGCGGAACCGGCCGTTGAAGGACTCGGCGAAGCCGTTCTGCCAGGGCGAGCCCGGCTCGATGAACGCGGTCTCGATCCCGGACAGGCGGCACCAGTCCCGCATCGCGTGCGCGGTCAGCTCGGTGCCGTTGTCCATCCGGATGTTGGCCGGCCAGCGCCCGGTCTCGGCGATCACCGACTCCAGCACCGCCACGGTGGCGTCGGCGGTGAACGACCGGGCCGCACGGGTGGCGAACGCTTCGCGGGTGAACTCGTCGATCACGTTGAGGAACCGCACCTGACGCCCATCGGCGGTGACGTCGTGCTGGAAGTCCAACGCCCACACCTCATCGGGCCGGCTGGCGTCGAGCCGCTCACCGCGTTGGGGACCGACCCGACGCTTCTTGACCGTGCGCTGTGGCCGCTTGAGGCCCTCCTCGCGCCACAACCGCCGGGTGCGCTTCTTGTTCACCACCATCCCCTCGGCCCGGACGATGGCGTGAGCCTTGCGCCAGCCCCACCGCGGGTGGGACTTGCTGAGCTGCCGCAGCCGGGTCCGGAGCCGCTGCTCGACCTCGCTTGGTGTCGGCCGGGGCAGCCGCTGGGTGGAGCGGTGCTGCCCGACCACTCGGCAGGCGCGGCGTTCGGAGACCCCGAACAGCGCGACGAGCCGGTCCACGGCCCGCCGACGGCGTTCGGGGCTCAGAAGTTTCCCCGCGACAACTCCTTGAGCATGTCGATGTCCAGGGCCTGCTCGGCGAGGATCTTCTTCAGCCGGGCGTTCTCCTTCTCCAGCTCCCTGAGGCGCTTGGCGTCGTCGGCCTTCATGCCGCCGTACTGGTTGCGCCACCGGTGCCAGGTCTGCTCGGAGACCTCCAGGTGCTTGCACACTGCCGCCAGGTCTTGGCCCGAGCTGAGCAGCCGCTCGCCCTCACGGAGCTTGCGGATCACCTGCTCGGGGGTGTGCCTACGTCGCGTTGCCATCAGTCGTGAATCCTCCTGCCCCCATCATCGGCGATCGGACTCTCACAACAGCTGGACCACTACACGGGGATCAGGTCACGATGTGTATGACAGACAGTTGGTGAGCGCGGCAACGAGCACTCAGGAAGTGTGAAACTGAGTTGGGTCGCAGCATCGTGGGGACGTCATGGGCTCAAAGTATTCGTATGATCTGTGCGGGCCGTCGCCGACAGGGCGCTGCACTCGGATTCGAGCGTGGGTCATCTATGGGCCAGTGATGGCCGGTCAACGGTGGGTATCAATGGGCTACAGTGGGCAACGCCAGAGTGCCGTTCCTCGGCCTCACCAGCAGAGATGCGCTGTAACGGGCACTGACGAGTTACAGCGGGCAAGTGGTCGATCTTATCCAGAGGGTTCGGGTTCAGATCCACGACCATGAGCCTCGCGCAGGCGATGAGCGTAAGTCACTTCAAGCTTGGCTGATCGCCACGCCGGCGTCGGGTCGAAGGTCGAGCTGGGTGACTGGCTCAGCGAGAGGACGGTGACTCGGCACGACGCGCGAATGCACGCTCCAAGAGACTTTCGGGCGGCCGGCGGCGGTACGAGATATCCATGGCGGGATATCACATCCCCATTGCAGGTCGAGTTGTACCGTGTCCAGCTGTCCGGTGATGCGCGATGAGTGCGTCTGCGGCCCGCTGAGTTGGGTCGGCCTTGACCGCTTCCCAATCGCGGGGGTGAATGCCGGTCTGGACGGCAATGGCGGTCAGATCGGCGAGGCCATAGGGCTTGCCCATTGGGACTTGGTCGAGAGCACGCCAGGCCAGGGCGCCGTTGCCGTTCTGCCACCGCGAAGCCCAGCGGCGCGGCGGGTGCTGCACGGACCTCGTCCGGCGCCCTGCTGGTCAGATCGGTCCACGGCGCGACGTGTGAGGCTGAGTTGTCGAGGCCGATGTCGTTCCAGAGGGTATCTCGGATGGGAACGGAGTCCGCGGCCACGAGGAGGCGCGCTGCGTCGCCGTCATCGAGACGGACGCCGTCTTCGTGGAACTGTTCGAGTCGCCCGATTGCCCACGACCCTTCCCGTCGGGACGTAGTGTGAGAGGCCGTTTCACGGCTCCTGAGAGAGCTGTTTGATGGGCTCGCGGTCGCCGACCAGAGACGCCGCGAGTGCGTCACGGTTGCTCACTGGTTGTGCTCGTCCGGCGAGGACGGTGGTCGCGGCCAGTTCATCATGGGCAGCCGCGGTTTGAAGGCCAGAGTCGCCGCTATCGAGGTCGTACCAGTGAGTGGCGTCCGCCGACAGTTTCAGCGGGGCAGCGGATGCCAATGCTGGATAGCCGGACGGCGAAGTGGTGCCCGACCAGCTCGGCAGCCTCGAGGTCGTCGCTCATGCAGACGATGGCAACGCTGGCGCCGGAGTGGGCGTAGCGGCTGAAGGCGGCGTGGATGGTGTTCC
Source organism: Actinomycetes bacterium (assembly GCA_023460975.1). Taxonomy (GTDB): domain Bacteria; phylum Actinomycetota; class Actinomycetes; order Propionibacteriales; family Nocardioidaceae; genus Nocardioides. The sequence goes on along the minus strand of JAEWOG010000090.1, from coordinate 131,642 downwards.
AGACCTCGTCGCGTGCGGCCGCCGTGGTGGGGAGGTCGATCCGGGCGAGAGGCAGGTCGGGGCCAAGTGGTATGAACACGATCGACTCCTCGGGCGTGAACCCGAGCAGGTGAGGGAGCGCTGCGATCAGCTCGTAGGGGGAGTGGATGGAGAGTGTCATACCCCTGAGGTGCGCACCCCGCGACGAGGTAGTTGAAAGCAAAATGGGGGTGCACTGGGTACGCACGACAACGAAAAATGGCGTCTGAAGCTGCGAGACGTCGAAAGACGTTTCCGCAGGTCAGACGCCACTTTCGGCGACTAACGGAAGAGGCTGAGAAGCCCCGGATCAGATGTCGTAGTAGAGCTCGAACTCGTGCGGGTGCGGGCGCAGCTGCACGGGAGCGATCTCGTGCTCGCGCTTGTACGAGACCCACGTGTCGATCAGGTCGGGGGTGAACACGTTGCCCTGGGTCAGGTAGTCGTGGTCAGCCTCGAGCGCGTCGAGGACGGCACCCAGCGAGGTGGGCACCTGGTCGATCTCGGCCATCTCGTCCGGCGGCAGCTCGTAGATGTCCTTGTCAATCGGCGCGGCGGGCTCGATCTTGTTCTTCACACCGTCGAGGCCGGCCAGCATCAGGGCCGAGAAGGCCAGGTACGGGTTCGCGGACGGGTCGGGGAAGCGGGTCTCGACGCGCTTCGCCTTCGGGTTGGTGCCCGTGAGCGGGATGCGGATCGACGCGGAGCGGTTGCGCGAGGAGTACACCAGCGAGATGGGGGCCTCGAAGCCCGGCACCAGACGGTGGTACGAGTTGACCGTCGGGTTGGTGAACGCGAGCAGCGACGGCGCGTGCTTGAGGATTCCGCCGATGTACCAGCGGGCCATGTCGGACAGGCCGCCGTAGCCGGACTCGTCGTAGAACAGCGGCTCGCCGCCCTTCCACAGCGACTGGTGCACGTGCATGCCCGAGCCGTTGTCACCGAAGATGGGCTTCGGCATGAAGGTGACCGACTTGCCGGCCTCCCACGCGGTGTTCTTGATGATGTACTTGAACTTCATCACGTCGTCGGCGGCCTTGAGCAGCGTGTCGAAGCGGTAGTTGATCTCCGCCTGACCGGCCGTGCCGACCTCGTGGTGGGCGCGCTCGACCTGCAGGCCACTGGCCTCGAGGTTCTTGACCATCACGTCGCGCAGGTCGGTGTAGTGGTCGTACGGCGCGACGGGAAAGTAGCCGCCCTTGAGGCGGGTCTTGTAGCCGAGGTTGTCGCCCTCCTTGCCGGAGTTCCACCAGCCCTCGACGGAGTCGATGTGGTAGTACGACTCGTTGACGCCGGTCGAGTAGCGGACCTGGTCGAAGATGTAGAACTCGGCCTCGGGGGCGAAGAACGCGGTGTCGGCGATGCCGGTCGTGCCGAGGTAGGCGAGCGCCTTCTTGGCGATGTTGCGCGGGTCGCGGCTGTACGCCTCACCCGTGATCGGGTCGTGGATGAACATGTTCACGACGAGCGTCTTCGCGGCACGGAACGGGTCCAGGTACGCGGTCGTCGGGTCGGGGAACAGGTTCATGTCCGACTCGTTGATGGCCTGGAAGCCACGGATCGAGGAACCGTCGAACCCGAGGCCGTCCTTGAACACGGACTCGTCGAACGAGGATGCGGGCACGGTGAAGTGCTGCATGATGCCGGGCAGGTCGCAGAACCGTACGTCGATCATCTCGACGTTCTCGTCCTTGATGTACTTCAGCAGCTCGTCGCTGTTTGCGAACATTCGTCCTCCTTGGCCCCGGAGGTTTCCGGGCGCCTTGACGCGAGATCGGGCAGCGGTGCCACACTGCACCGATGCCCAGAAGATACGCATGGGCAGTTTCTCGACCGTATCCCGATTGTTTCGTGCGTGTTAACAGATGTCCGCGCGGTAGGACGCGTGCGTGGCGTGGACCACACCCTCCCGGCCCGTCCTCCACGGGGGCGCGGGGCGTGTGGCTCGTACGCCTAGGCTGTGCCCGTGCTGCAGACCGCGTCCTGGACCCGCCGCTTCCTCGCCCTGCTGGTCGACTGGTTCGCCTGCAGCCTCGTCGTCATCGCATTCTTCGGTACGTCGGCGCTGGAGCAGGGCAACCCGCAGTCGTTCTACGTGCACCTGGTCTTCCTCATCGAGTGCACGTTGTTCAACACGCTCCTCGCGGGATCGTTCGGCAAGCTCGTCACGGGGCTGCGGGTCGTGCGCGTCGACCGCGACATGAATGCCATCGCGGCCCCCGTGACGCTGCTGCGCAGCCTGCTGCGGACCTTCTTGATCCTGCTGGTCGTTCCGCCGCTGATCTTCCGCCCTGACGGCCGAGGCCTGCACGACCTGGCGACCGGAACCGCGACCGTACGCGCCCGGCAAGGCTGACCCCCTCGCACGCCGGCCGGCCCCGCCCGTCACCGAACGAGGGCGTCGGCGGAACCCGTGGGCAACAGGTTTCTCCTGACCCACACTCGGGCACACTCTGGGACATGAAGCTCACCAAGCCCGCGGCCGCTGCGCTCGCCGCCATCACAGTCCTCGCGCTCGGCGCGTGCGGAGACGGCAACTCCGAGGCATCCGACGGGTGGACTCCCGGCGCCGGGGCGGTGACGGGCAGCGACACCGACGCGCCGCAGGACGAGTCCCCGGACGCGGGGGAGACCTCCGAGCCTGGCGCCACCACGGACCCGGGCTCCGACGCCAGCGACGAGGGTGACGACGAGGCGGAGGCGGACGACCCGGCCGAGAGCCCGGGCGCAGAGGTCACCGCCGAGCAGATCAGCGACCTCATGCTTGATGCGTACGAGGCCATCGACACCGCGCGCATGCGTACGGTCACCTCCACCGCCGGCACCGAGATGGTCATGGACGGTCTGATCGACTACACGACCTCGCCTCTGACGGCCTCCATGACGATGCAGGGCGGTCCCTCGGACAAGATCGAGATCCGAATGGTCGACGGCAAGATGTACATGTCGATGGGCAAGGTGACGGGTGGCAAGTTCATCGTGCTCGACCCCGCGGACAAGAACTCGCCCTTCGGCGACCTGTCCGACCTCGAGGCCATGAGTGACCCGGCGCAGGCCTTCCAGCAGTACGCAGCCGGGTTCACCGGCGGCGTGTTCGTGGGGGAGGAGGACGTCGACGGGGTCGAGACGGACCACTACAAGGTGACCGTGGACCTGTCCAAGGTGCCCTCCATGGCGGAGCTCACGGCAGAGGCCGGTGGGAAGTTCGAGCCCATGACCATGGACCTGTGGCTCGACGACGAGGGCCGTCCCGTCGCCACCGCGAGTGCGATGACGTTCATGGGCGTCGAGACCACCTCCCGCACCGAGATGTCCGACTTTGGCGTGTCCGTGGACGTGAAGGCGCCGGCGCCCTCCGAGATCACGAAGTACCCCGGCTCCTGACGCCGTCGACCTCGGCCGGCTGAGGAGCGCTCAGCCGGCTGAGGAGTGAGCGGGAGCAGGCTCAGCGGCCGCGCTGCTGGGAGCGCATGCCCTTCATGGAGGTGGGCATGGGGCCCTTCGGCAGCGGAACGGTGCCGCGCTGCGCCTCGATCGCCTTCAGCCGGTTGAGGATGTCGGTCATCTCAGCAGGCTTGACCGCGCGGCCGAGCTTGGTGACGTGCTTCACGAGCTTGGAGAGGGCGACCTCGCCCTCGCCGTTGCCGCAGATGACCTCGTGCACCGGGGTCTCGGTCAGAACGCGCTCGTGCTTGCGCTTCTCGGTCGCGAGGAGCTGCCGGACGCGGGCGTGGTTGCCCTCGCCGACCAGCACGACTCCGGGCGGACCCACGACGCGGTGTACGACGTCCTGCTGCTTGGTGAAGCCGACCGCCGGGTCGACCTTCCAGCCGCGGCGCAGGGTGCCGAGCGCGCCCGCTGCTGCCCCGAGCTGACCGTCCATCTGCTTGTACGCAGCGTTCTGCGCGCGCCGGCCGAAGACGATCAGCGCTGCCAGGGTGCCCACGAGGATCGCGCCGACCACGGACATGATGGTCGACAGCACGCCGCCGCCGGGCAGCAGCCACATCAGGCCGAAACCGATCGCCGCTCCCACGACCAGGGTGCCGAGCAGGATCCACCCGATCTTGGGGTCGCTGCGCTTGGTCATCTGGTACGTCTGCACCATCTGCTGGCGACGCGAGGTGGCGGGTGCTGCGGGGGTCGACATGCTCAGGCCCTCATCTGGTTGTGCGGTGGGTGGATGTGACTCAGACGCCGATTTCGGCGCGCTTGTCCATGGCCTGACGGTACAGGCGTCCGGCGCGGTAGGAGGAACGGACCAGCGGCCCGGACAGCACGCCGGAGAAGCCGATCTCCTCCGCCTCGGCGGCGAGCTCGACGAATTCCTCTGGCTTCACCCAGCGCTCGACCGGGTGGTGACGCACGGAGGGGCGCAGGTACTGGGTGATCGTGACGAGCTCGGTGCCCGCCTCGTGGAGGTCGCGCAGCGCCTGCGAGATCTCCTCGCGCGTCTCGCCCATGCCGAGGATCAGGTTCGACTTCGTCACCAGGCCGAATGCTCGGGCCTGGGTGATGACGTCAAGGGAACGCTCGTAGCGGAAGGCGGGGCGGATGCGCTTGAAGATGCGCGGCACCGTCTCCAGGTTGTGGGCCAGCACCTCGGGCCGCGCCTCGAAGACCTCGGCCAGCAGGTCCGGGTTCGCGTGGAAGTCCGGGATCAGGTTCTCCACGCCGGTGTCCGGGTTGAGTTCGTGGATCACGCGCACGGTCTCCGCGTACAGCCATGCGCCCTCATCGGGCAGGTCGTCGCGGGCGACGCCGGTGATGGTGGCGTACTTGAGGCCCATCTTCTGCACCGACTCGGCCACGCGGCGCGGCTCGTCGCGGTCGAGCGGCTGCGGCTTGCCGGTGTCGATCTGGCAGAAGTCGCAGCGCCGGGTGCACTGGTCGCCCCCGATCAGGAACGTGGCCTCCCGGTCCTCCCAGCACTCATAGATGTTGGGACAGCCCGCCTCCTGGCACACCGTGTGCAGACCCTCGGACTTCACGAGGTTCTGCAGGGACGTGTACTCCGGTCCCATCTTGGCCCTGGTCTTGATCCAGGAGGGCTTCCGCTCGATGGGGGTCTCGGCGTTGCGGACCTCCAGACGGAGCAGCTTGCGGCCTTCGGGTGCGGGGGCGGTGCTCACGCCTGCCAACTGTACGCCGGGCTCGGTCGTCGGGCACGTCGGCGTACGCCTGCCACCGCGCCGACGGTGAGCGTCCCCACCACCGTGCCTGCCACGAGGAGCCCGAGGGCGCGCATCGGTCCCAGATCGGCGGGGCGCGCGGCGCACGAGTCGAAGGGGCACTCGCCGTCGGGGACCGGGGTTCCGTACGAGGCGTCGAAGCCGAGCAGCGCGTAGACGTTCTCCGTCGGGGAGAACCACGCGGCATCGCCCTCGTACGCCGGCCGCCACCATCCCGCGATCAGCAGGGCGAGGGAGCCCACGACCACACCCAGCCCCACGGGGACCGCGATCCACGCTGGCCGCACGGCCGAGCGGAACGCGAACGCCGAGAGGCCGCACGCGGCGCCGAGGACGACCGTACGCAGGACCGTTGCCGTGACGTCGAGCGCGGACAACGGGTCGTACGGGAGGTCCCGCACGGCGGCGACCAGCAGCAGCCCCGCCCACCACACGCCAAGGCCGACGAGGAGCACACCGCCACCTCGCAGAGCAGACAGGGCGGCGGGGCGCCACCACGGCCCCGGCTGCGGCGTCCGGACCCAGTGTCGGCCCGCTCGCCACCCGGCCACGGCGACGGCGAGGCACAGCACGACGGTGATCACCACCCCGGTGCCAGATGCGTGCACCCGAGCAGGATCGAGTGGTGCTCGCCCGAGCGCCTCGCCCGCCGCAGCCCGCAGGCAGATGGCCTCCACCTCAAAGCGCTGCGACGACAGGTGGGGAACACCACCCTCCTCGACACAACCCTCGACGTTGCCGACCTGGGCCATCTCGGCGCGCAGCGCGGCGCCGCTCACCAACGATCCGGGGACGGCGATCACCAGCCACCAGAGGAGCACCACGACGCCCGCGAGCGCGAGCACGACCCCCGAGAAGCGGTCCGGCACCCACGCCGCGCGCCACCGCTCGCGCCCCGACGGCAAACTCAGCCGCCCGGTCGGACCAGCTGGATGCGTGGCGTACGAGCGGGGTCGGGGCGCGGCTCGTAGTCGGGGGTGGGCTCGTACGGCCCCCACGCCAGCAGGTCGTCCAGGTGTCGCTGGACCACGGGAAGCACCTCGGCCACGGTGACGTCCCGATCGAGCTCGCGGCTCAGTGACGTCACTCCGGCGTCGCTGATGCCGCAAGGGACGAAGCGGTCGTACCAAGCGAGGTCGACGTCGCAGTTGATCGCGAAACCGTGCATCGTGACGCCTCGACTCACGCGGATGCCGAGCGCCGCGATCTTGCGCTCCGGGCCGCGGTCGTCGGCCTGCAGCCACACCCCGCTACGACCGGGGACGCGCGCCGTCGTCACCCCGAACTCGGTGCAGGTCGCAATGAGCGCCTCTTCCACCCGTCGTACGTAGTCGACGACCTTCACGTGGTCGGGCAGGGTCACGATCGGGTAGCCGACCAGCTGGCCCGGGCCGTGGAAGGTGATCTTCCCGCCGCGGTCCACATCGATGACGGGGGCGCCGCCGGGGTCCATCGGGCGCTCGTGCGCCTCGGTGCGTTTGCCCGCCGTGAAGGTCGGGGGGTGCTCCAGCAACAGCACCGTGTCGCCGCGCTCGCCGTCGGCGACCTGGGCATGGACGCGGCGCTGCATCTCCCAGGCGGCGAGGTAGTCCACGGCGTCCTCGCCGAGTCCGGCGACCGAGTGCTCCAGAACCATGAGGCGACCCTACGCCCGCTGCCTGTGGATGAGCACCGCGCTCCCGCTCGCAGGTGCGAGAAGGTGGGCGGATGCAGCCTCGACGCCTCCTCCTCCCGCTCGGGCTCGTCTGCGTCGCACTCGTGGCGCTCACCGCGCTCGTACTCGTCGTGGGGCGTGGCGGGCATGCGCGAGACGACGCGGAGGAACCGACACCTCGAGAGGTGTTGCGCGCGTGGGACGAGCGGCGTGCAGCGGCGTGGGCTGGCGCCGACGTCGGTGCCCTGCGGGCCCTGTACGTCGAGGATGCGGCGGCAGGTCGACGCGACGTGCGGATGTTGCGCTCCTACGTCGCGCGCGGGCTGTCGGTCCGGGGGATGAGCACTCAGGTCCTCGCCTTCGAGGTGCTGGAGGCAGGTGACGACATCCTCGAGGTGCGGGTGACGGATCGCGTGGTGGGGGCCGTTGCCGTCAGGGACGACGACGAGACGACGCTGCCGGTGGCGGCTCCGCAGGAGCGCCGGGTCACGCTGCAACGCCAGGACGGCCGGTGGCTCGTGGCGTCGGTGGCCACGCTTGCCGAGTGAGCCGTACGCCTCAGCCCAGCGCGGTCGCGACCACCTCGTCGACGTTCTCGTCCAGGAAGTCGTAGCCGGCCCGCTCCAGAGCGGCGGGACGCACGTTGACCGATCCGAGCAACTCCGGCGCCATCGCCCCGGCCGCCGCCCGCAGGAGGGCGCTGGGGACCGCCAGGCGGGCCTTGCGGTGCAGGGCCCGAGCGAGCGTGTCGGTGTAGTCGGCGTTGGTGGGGGTGAGCGGCGCACACATGTTGAACACGCCCGCGACGTCTTGTGACTCCAGCAGGAAGGCGGTCGCGCCGACCCAGTCCCGCAGCGAGACGATGGGGAAGTGCTGCTCGCCCGAGCCCAGCCTCGTCCCGAGACCGGCACGGAAGAGCGGGATCATCGGCTTCAGCGGGGCTGACGCGGCATCCACCACGGGTGCCGTACGCAGCACGCACAACCGCGCCCCAGCCTCCCCGGCGGGACATGCGGCCTCCTGCCAAGCCCGAGTGACGCGCGTGAGCAGGGCATCGCCGCGCGAGTCAGAGCGTTCGTCGAGCGGTTCGGCGCCGTGGTCGCCGTACCAGGAGATGCCGTTGCCGGCGAGGAAGGCCGGCGGGCGCTCGGCTCCCGCGATCGTGTCGGCCAGGAGCCGTGTGGTGACGACCCGACTGTCCATGACGGCCTCCCGCCACGACCGCGAGTGGGGGTTGCCGGCGATGGAGACGCCGGCAAGGTTGACCACGGCATCGGCACCCTGCACCACGTCGCGATCGATGCGGCCGGCGTACGGGTCCCACTGGGACTCATGCTCGCGGGTCGGTGCGCGGCGCACGAGGGCCGTGACCTCGTGCCCTCGCGTGCGCAGGTGCTCGGTGAGGTGAGTTCCCAAGAAACCGGACGCGCCGGCGACCACGACGTGCATGCGTCCCACCCAACCAGATGGGGCCAAGGCCACGAGTGCACGCGGCCAAACGCGACGGTGCCCCGCCCGCGCTCACGCGGACGGGGCACCGGCATCGATCGATCAGACCTCGAACTGACCCGACTCCAGGCGCGCCTTGAGGTCCTTGAGGAACCGTCCGGCGTCCGCGCCGTCAACGAGCTGGTGGTCGTAGCTCAGGGCCAGGTAGACCATGTAGCGCACCGCGATCGTCTCGCCCAGGTTGGGGTCGTCGATGACGACGGGACGCTTCACCACGGCACCGGGGCCGAGGATCGCGACCTGCGGCTTGTTGATGATCGGGGTGTCGAACAGGGCCCCGAAGCTGCCCAGGTTGGTGATCGTGAAGGTGCCGCCGGACAGCTCGTCCGGGCCGATCTTGTTGGTCCGGGTGCGCTCGGCCACGTCGGCAATCTTCTTCGCCAGACCGGCCACCGACAGGTCGCCCGCCTCCTTGACGACCGGGGTGATGAGCCCCTTCTCGGTGTCGACGGCGAAGGCGATGTTCTCGCGGTCGTAGTAGGTGATCGTCCCGGCCTCGGTGTCGATCGCCGCGTTGAGCTTGGGGTGGACCTTCAGCGTGTCGATGGCTGCCTTGGCGAAGAAGGGCAGGTACGTCAGCTTGACCCCCTCGCGGGCAGCGAAGTCGGCCTTCACGGCATCACGCAGGCGCGCGATGTTGGTGACGTCGACCTCCACGACCTGGGTGAGCTGGGCCGAGGTCTGCAGGGACTCCACCATGCGCTCGGCAATGATCTTGCGCAGGCGGCTGATCTTCTCCGTCGTGCCTCGCAGCGGCGACGGAGCAGCTGCAGCGGCGGCCGCGGGAGCGGGCGCGCTGGCGGCGGGTGCAGCGGCGGCGGGAGCCGGAGCCGGCGCCTTGGCAGCCGCGGCCGCGTCCAGGACGTCCTGCTTGCGGATGCGACCGCCCACGCCCGTGCCGGAAACGGCAGCGAGGTCGACGCCCTCCTTGGCAGCCAGCTTGCGCACGAGCGGCGTCACGTACGCCGACTGGTCGCGGTCACCGGGGGCAGCAGCAGGCGTTTCCGGCGCAGCGGCGGGGGCGGCAGGTGCGGGTGCGGGAGCCTCGGGCGCGGCCGGCGGCGCAGCAGCCTCAGGCGCTGCGGCCTCGGGCTCGGGCTCCGGTGCGGCAGGCTCAGCAGGGGCCTCCGGCTCGGCCGGGGCCTCCGGCTCGGCCGGGGCCTGCGGCTCGGCCGGGGCCTGCGCAGCAGGAGCGGCGCCTTCAGCGCCGACGATCGCCAGCTCGGCTCCGACCTCGACGGTCTCGTCCTCGGAGACCTTGATCTCGAGCAGCGTGCCCGCGACGGGGGAGGGGATCTCGGTGTCGACCTTGTCGGTGGACACCTCGAGCAGGGGCTCGTCGACGGCAACGGCGTCGCCGACCTGCTTGAGCCAACGGGTGACGGTGCCCTCGGTGACGGACTCGCCCAGTGCCGGCAGGGTCACCGACGTGCCCGACGACGAACCGCCGGAAGCGGCGGGGGCTGCGGGAGCTTCCTCGGCGGAAGCGGCAGGAGCCTGCTCAGCGGGTGCTTCCTCGGCGGCCGGCGCGGCCTCGGCCGGAGCACCCTCGGCCGGGGCCTCGGCAGCCGGTGCTTCGGCGGCGGGGGCAGTATCGCCCGACGACTCGCCCGACTCGCCGACCACGGCGAGCACGGCTCCGACCTCGACGGTGTCGTCCTCGTTGGCCTTGATCTCGAGCAGCGTGCCCGCGACGGGGGAGGGGATCTCGGTGTCGACCTTGTCGGTGGACACCTCGAGCAGGGGCTCGTCGACGGCAACGGTGTCACCGACCTGCTTGAGCCAACGGGTGACGGTGCCCTCGGTGACGGACTCGCCCAGGGCCGGGAGGGTGACTTCGGAGGCCATGTGTTTCCTTCGATCGAGTGTGTTGGTGTCAGTTTCTCTGGTCTGCTCCGCGTGCGCCACACGGGGTCCCGAGATTGGGCCGAGGGTGCCTCAGCCGTGAGCGTGCAGCGGCTTGCCTGCAAGGGCGAGATGAGCCTCGCCCAGTGCCTCGTTCTGGGTCGGGTGGGCGTGCAGGAGCGGGGCCACGTCGTCGGCCCACGCCTCCCACCCGGTGATGAGCTGTGCCTCGCCGATGAGCTCGCCCACGCGGTCGCCGACCATGTGCACCCCGAGCACCGGGCCCTCTGCGAGTGCCACGAGCTTGACGAATCCCTGTGTCTGCAGGATCTGGCTCTTGCCGTTGCCGCCGAGGTCGTAGGTCACCGTGGTGACGTCATCGCCGTGCAGGTCGCGGGCGGCGACCTCGTCCAGGCCGACCGACGCGACCTCGGGGTGCGTGTACGTCACGCGGGGGATCAGCGACTCGCTGACCACCTGCGGCGCCAACCCGGCGATGTCCTCCGCCACGAAGATGCCCTGGGCAAAGCCCCGGTGGGCGAGCTGGAGGCCACTGACGATGTCGCCCACGGCATACACGCCCTCGACGGCCGTGCGGCAGCGTTCGTCGGTGGCCACGAAGCCCCGATCGGTGGCGATGCCGTGCTCCTCGAAGCCCAGGCCCTCGGTGACGGGGCCGCGACCCACCGCCACGAGCAGCAGGTCGGCCTCGATGCTCTCGCCTGCGGCGTGGACTCGGACCCCGCTCTCGGTGCGATCGACGGATTCGAACCGAGCCCCCGTACGCAACGTGATGCCACGCTTGCGGAACGCGCGCTCGAGCGCCTTGGAGGACGCCTCGTCCTCGTTGGCCACGAGCCGGTCGAGTGCCTCGACGATGGTGACCTCGGCCCCGAAGGAGCGCCACACGCTGGCGAACTCGCAGCCGATGACCCCGCCGCCCAGGACCACCACGGATCGGGGCACCGAGCCGAGCCCCAGCGCGTGCTCGGAGGTGATGACGCGTTCGCCGTCGATCTCCAGGCCCGGCAGAGAGCGACTGGCTGATCCGGTCGCGAGCACGAGGTGGCGACCGGTGAGTGTGGTGCCGTCGACGCTCACCGAGCGCGGTCCCACCAGACGTCCTTCGCCCTCCACGAGGGTGATGCCTCGCGAGGAGACGAGGCCCGAGAGGCCCTTGAAGAGTCGGCCCACCACCTTGTCCTTGTAGGCGTTGACCGCCGCCATGTCGATGCCCTCGAGGGTGGCTTGGACGCCGAAGGCCGCTGCGCCGCGCGTCGAGTCGGCGACCTCGGCGGCGTGCAGGAGGGCCTTGGTGGGGATGCATCCCACGTGGAGGCACGTGCCCCCGACCTTGCCCTTCTCGACCAGCGCGACGCTCAGGCCGAGCTGTGCCGCCCGCAGCGCGCAGGCGTAGCCGCCGGAGCCCGCTCCCAGGATGAGGACGTCGAAATCGGTCTGGCTCACGTGGTTTCCTCCCGGATGTCCGAGCCCGAGATCGACGCTGACCTCGGGCCGCGTGACTCACTCTATGTGAGAGGTGCGACACGTCGTTGCCAGCCTGACGGCACAATGTGCGCATGGGACTGCTTGATCGTTTTCGCCGCCGCGGCCGTACGAGTGCGCCGGCCAAGGACGCTGCGCGGACGGGTTCCACGCGGGTGCGCGCCGCAGACGGGGCGGACCTCAAGCACCTCGCAGACTTCGTCGCCTCGCGGAGGGGCGTCGAAGGCTTCGTCGAGCCACGCACGGCGGTCAGCGACGTGACGCTGCTGTTGGTGGCGCACGACGGCGAGTGGACCCGCCGGCGCGTGCCGAGCGTCGCCTGGGCGCACGAGTTCGCCAACCGCAATCGGGTGCCCTCGTACGACGCCGCGGTGGTGGGAGTGCCGCAGCGGATGCGTGACTACAACCGCCGCAAGAAGGCCGGCGAGGTCTGAGCCCCGCCCGCCGGGTCAGTCCCCGGCGCCGTCCGGCACGACGGTCTCGGCGTCCTCGACGTCGGCCAGCGCACGGACGAACTCGATGAGCGTGGCCACCCCGAAGCCCGTCGCCCCGCTGGCCACGTGGCCGTACGGTCCGCCGGAGTTGATCTCCTTGCCCGCGATGTCGAGGTGCGCCCACGGCAGACCGCCGGTGAACTCGCGCAGGAACGCTGCGGCGTAGAGGCCGCCACCCCACCGCACCCAGTCGTGCTGGAGCAGGTCCGCGACCTTGGAGGACTTGACCCGGTCGGGCATCTCGTCGGGGATCGGCATCTCCCAGTGGGCCTCGCCGACCAGTCGCCCGGACTCGATGACCTGCGCGGCCACCTCGCGACTGCCGAGCACCGCGCTGACGCGGTCGCCCAGAGCCAGTTGGAGGTGTCCGGTCAGCGTCGCGATGTCGACCAGGACGTCGGGCTCCTCGCGGGCGGCGAGCACGAGCGCGTCGCCCAGGATCATGCGACCCTCGGCGTCGGTGTTGGCGATCTCGACCGTGGTGCCGTTGAGCATCGTGATGACGTCACCGGGACGCGTGGCGGTGCCGGAGACCATGTTCTCGGCCATCGGGGCGTAGGTGGTGACGCGGACAGGCAGCCCCAGCCGCGCGATCGCGAACGTGGCCTGGACGACAGCGGCCGCGCCGGCCATGTCGCCCTTCATCCCGACCATGCTTCCGGACGGCTTGATCGTCAGGCCGCCGGAGTCGAAGGTGATGCCCTTGCCCACGAGAGCGATGTGGGCGACGGCGTCCTCGGGCGCCCACTCGAGGCGCACGAGCCGGGGCGGTGCCGCCGAGGAGTCGCCGACACTGAGAATGCCGCCGCAGCCCTTCTCTGCCAGTTGCACCTCGTCGAGGACCTCCAGGGTGACCTTCGGGGCGCCACGCCCCTTGGTCAGCTCCTTGTGGGCGGCCTCCACCGCATCGGCGAACCGGGGCGGCGTCAGCTCGTTGGGCGGCGTGTTGACCCAGTCGCGGGCGGCCAGGACGGCGCCGGCGACGACCTCGGCTGCCGCCACGGCATCGATGGTCTCCTGCTGCCGCGCGTGGGGCGCGAGGACCGTCACCGTCCCGGGCTCGTCGGGGTCGGGCTTGGTGGACTTGAACCGGGTGAAGGAGTAGGCGCCGAGGCGATGCCCGTACGCCACCGCCGCGGCGAGCTCGGGGGTGTCGGCCGGAAGGGCGAGGGCCAACGACGACGCGTTCTTCACGCTGCGGGCAGCGACTCCGGCAGCGCGGCGCACCGCGTCGACGTCGGTCTCGTCGGGGCCGAGTCCGACGAGCACGAGCACCGGAGAGCTGATGGTGCCGTTGGTCGGCACGGTGGCGACCTGGTCAGCCTTGCCCTCGAAGGACAGGGTCGCCAGCAGGGGGCGCATCTTGCGGCCGTAGGCCTCGGCCACGTCCTGCGCCGCCGTGCACAGGCGGGCACCCTTGGGGTCGGCGACGACCCCCACCACGACGGCGTCGGCGCGGGTCTTGGCAGGGCTGGCGGCACGGAGCGTGTACGAGGAGGTCACATCGGCATCGTAGGCGAGCGGTACGACGCCGTGGCTGAGGTAGGTTTCGACGCATGGGCGAAGAGCAGTTGAAGCAGTCCCCGCTGCATGAGCGACACGTCGCTCTGGGGGCGAAGTTCTCGGAGTTCGGCGGATGGTCGATGCCGCTGGAGTACGCGACCGGTGTGGTCAAGGAGCACACGGCCGTCCGCGAGTCGGTGGGCATCTTCGACGTCAGCCACCTCGGCAAGGTCGTGGTCTCGGGGCCCGGTGCCTACGAGCTGGTCAACTCCACGCTCAGCAACGATCTGGCCAAGGTGACGCCGGGCAAGGCGCAATACACCCTGTGTCTCGACTCCGACGGCGGCATCGTCGACGACCTGATCGCTTACTGGCAGGACGATGAGCACCTGCTGCTGGTCCCCAACGCCGCCAACGCCGCGACGGTGGCTGCCATGCTCAGCGAGGCAGCTCCCGAGGGCGTCAAGGTGCTCGACCGTCACGAGGCGTACGCCGTCCTCGCCGTCCAGGGCACCACGTCCGACGAGGTGCTCGGCGCCCTCGACCTGCCGGTCGGCATGGACTACATGGCGTTCGCCGAGGCCAACTGGGTCCGTCCCGGCGGGGGCGAGGTCGGCATCGTCGTGTGCCGGACCGGCTACACGGGGGAGCGCGGCTACGAGTTGATCGTTGCCAACGACGCTGCCGCGGACCTGTGGGACGCGCTGCTGGCCGCGGGTGAGCCGTACGGCATCGCCCCCTGCGGCCTGGGTGCGCGTGACACGCTTCGTACGGAGATGGGCTACCCGCTGCACGGTCAGGACATCTCCGTCGACACCAACCCCCTGGAGGCCGGGCTGTCCTGGGCAGTCGGGTGGAAGAAGGCCGAGTTCTGGGGCCGGGACGCGGTCGTGCGCGTCAAGGAGGAGGGGCCCGCGCGCCGCCTCAAGGGCATCGTGGCGACTGGTCGCGGCATCCCGCGTCCGGGCATGTCGGTGAGCCTGACCCAGCACGTGCCGTTGGGCGATGTGACGTCCGGGACGTTCTCCCCGACCCTGCGCAAGGGCATCGGCCTCGTCTACGTCCCCGTCACCGTCGCCGACGACGCCGAGGTGAGCGTCAACGTGCGTGGCCGCCAGGAAGCCTTCACCCTCACCAAGCCCCCCTTCGTCGACACCTCCGTGAAGGAGTCCTGATGCTCCCGCCCGAGCCCCCCACGTCCACCCAGCCCGCGGCCCCCGACGCCGTGTGGTGGTGGCAGCTGGAGACGGCCGCCGGCGAGGTCGTGGAGCCCGCCGACTTCTCCGGGGAACGCTTCGTGTCCCAGGCCGAGGCCGAGTCGTGGATCGGCGAGGTCTTCGCAGACCTGGCCGCCGAGGGCGTTGACGCCGTGACGTTGTACGAGGTCGATCGGGCCGTGTACGGCCCCATGTCGCTGCACGCCTGAGCGATCGACGTGGCCGAAGCGCTGTGGGCCGACGTCGCGCAGGCGTACGACCGCAGCTTCTCGCTGCTGTGCGCCGGCGCGGTGCCGGCGATCCTCGAACGCCTGCCGGAGGGCTCACGCGTGCTCGACGTGGGGTGCGGCTCCGGCCGGCTGACCCGGGCACTCGTGGACGCCGGGCACCAGGTCGACGCGGTCGACCCCGACCCCGAGATGGTGGCGATCACGCGGGTCCGATCCGGCGTGGACGCATCGGTGGGCGGACTCCCGCTCCTGCCGCGGGCCGACCCGTACGACGCCGTCACGGCCGCCTTCGTCGTCAACCACGTGGACGACCCGGCGGCCTGTGCGAGTGCGCTCGTGGCAGCGCTGCGTCCCGGCGGGCTCTGTGTGGCCAGCATCTGGTCGTCCACCCCACCGCCGCAGGCGCTGCTCTTCGGCGATGTGTGTGACGCGGTCGGTGCCGTACGACCGGCGCTGCCGAGGCTCGCGCCCGATCTCGACTTCGAGCGCAGTGCGCAGGGGCTCGCCGGGCTGTTCTCCGCGGCGGGCGCCGAGGTGGTCGAGGCGTGCGACATCACGTGGACGTGGCGGGTCTCGCCCGACGACCTGTGGGCAGGTCTCGCCGCGGTCGGCAACTTCGGCGTCGTGACCCGGGCGCAGAGCCCCGAGGTCGCGGCGCGCATGCGGGCGGAGTTCGAGGCGCGCACGGCGGGCGTCACCGAACTGGAGTTCGACGTCTCCGCGCCGCTGGTGGTGGCCCGAGCGTCAGGCTGACCCCCTAAGGTGCGGGCATGAGTCTCGACACCCGGATCCGTCCCGCGCGCCCTGAAGACCTGCCCGCGATCGTCGGGCTGGTGCGCGAGCTGGCGGCGTACGAGCGCGAGCCCGAGGCCGCAGTGGCGGTGGAGGAAGACTTCGCGGCCGTGCTCTTCGGACCGCAGCCGACCGTCTTCGCACACGTGGCGGTGGTGGAGGGCGAGGTGGTCGGCCTGGCGGTGTGGTTCCTCACCTTCTCCACGTGGACCGGCCGTCAGGGCATCTGGCTCGAAGACCTGTTCGTGGTGCCGCAGCATCGCGGCTCCGGGCTGGGCAAGGCGCTGCTCAGAGAGCTTGCGCGCATCTGTGTCGAGCGCGGATGGACACGGTTGGAGTGGACCGTGCTGGACTGGAACACCCCGTCGATCGACTTCTACCGCTCCATCGGAGCCGAGCCGATGGACGAGTGGACGACTCAGCGGCTGGCGGGCGAGCCGCTGCTGGCGCTGGCTCGAGGGTGAGGCGCTGGCCTGACTTCGGGGCGATGGAAGACTGGCGCCATGCGTAGGTTCTCCCAGGTTGACGTGTTCTCGGCCGAGCCTCTGCTCGGCAATCCGGTCGCCGTCGTGCACGACGCCGACGGCCTCAGTGACGAGCAGATGGCGGCTTTTGCCCGCTGGACCAACCTGAGCGAGACGACGTTCCTGCTCTCGCCGGCGAGTGCGGAGGCCGACTACCGGATGAGGATCTTCACGCCTGGCGGAGAGTTGCCCTTCGCGGGACACCCCACGCTGGGCAGTGCTCACGCCTGGCTCGAGGCCGGTGGTGAGCCCACCTCGCCGGGTGTCGTGGTCCAGGAGTGCGCAGCAGGTCTGGTCCGCATCAGGCGCAGCGAGGGGCGCCTGGCGTTCGCGGCGCCTGACCTGATGCGTACGGGGCCCGCCGATCTCGAGACGATCGAGTGGATTGCCCGGTCGCTGCGCATCGACTCCTCCGAGATCCTGGCCGCCCAGTGGGTCGACAACGGCCCGGGCTGGGTCGCGGCCCAGCTCCGCGACGCCGACGCGGTGCTCGCGGTCGAGCCCGACTTCGTCGAGATGGGCGACCTCGACCTCGGCATCGTCGGGCTCTACCCGCCGGGCAGCGAGTGTGCGGTGGAGGTGCGCGGGTTCGCCCCCGAACTCGCCGTCGGCGAGGACCCCGTGACCGGGTCGCTGAACGCCGGCCTCGGCCAGTGGCTCATTTCCGCCGGTGAGGTGCCGGAGTCGTACGTCGCCTCCCAGGGCACGGTGCTGGGGCGGCGCGGGCGCGTTCATGTCGATCGCGTCGACCAGACCGTGTGGGTGGGCGGCGACACTCGTACGACGATCACCGGCTCCGTGGACCTCGGCTGACGGATAGGGTCGAGCCGTGCGCGCCTATCTCGACCTGCTCCACCGCATCCTCGACGAGGGCGTGGAGAAGACGGACCGGACCGGGACCGGGACGCTGAGCGTGTTCGGACACCAGATGCGGTTCGACCTCTCCGAGGGGTTCCCCTTGGTGACGACCAAGAAGGTGCACACCCGCTCGGTGTTCGGCGAGTTGCTCTGGTTCCTGCGGGGCGACACCAACGTGCGGTGGCTGCAGGAGCGCGGGATCTCCATCTGGGACGAGTGGGCCGACGAGAACGGGGACCTCGGTCCCGTGTACGGCCATCAGTGGCGCTCGTGGCCCACGCCCGACGGCCGAAGCGTCGACCAGCTGTCCGCGGTGGTCGAGTCCATCCGCACCAACCCCGACTCGCGGCGCCACATCGTGTCTGCGTGGAACGTCGCCGACGTCGACGACATGGCGCTGCCGCCGTGCCACTCGATGTTCCAGTTCTACGTCGCCCCGCAGCCTGAGGGTCCGGGCAAGCTGTCGTGCCAGCTCTACCAGCGCTCGGGTGACACGTTCCTGGGCATCCCGTTCAACATCGCCTCGTACGCCCTGCTGACCCACATGGTCGCCCAGGTCACGGGGCTCGAGGTCGGCGACTTCGTGCACACGATCGGTGATGCGCACCTCTACCTCAACCACGTCGAGCAGGCTCGCCTGCAGTTGAGCCGTGAACCCCGCGCGCTGCCGACGCTGTGGCTCAACCCCGAAGTCACCGAGATCGACGCCTTCGAGCTCGAGGACATCCGGGTGGACGGCTACGACCCGCACCCGCTCATCAAGGCCCCGATCGCGGTCTGATGGGCGCGATCACCCTCATCGCCGCCTACGCACGCAACCGCGTCATCGGCCATGGACCGGACATCCCCTGGCACAGCCGCGAGGACTTCGCGCACTTCAAGGCGACGACGCTGGGGCACACGCTCATCATGGGGCGGCTGACGTACGACTCGATCGGGCGCCCGCTGCCCGGGCGGCGCACCATCGTGCTCACCCGCGACACCGCTTGGTCGGCGGAGGGGGTGGAGGTCGCCCACTCGGTGGAGGAAGCACTTGCCCTCGCCTCCGGCGACGAAGTGTTCATCGCCGGCGGCGCACAGATCTACGCCTTGGCGCTGCCGTACGCGACCCACCAGATCCTGACCGAGGTCGGCGTGGAGGCCGTGGGAGACGTGTACTACCCGGAGTTCGACGCCGGGGAGTGGATCGAGGTGCGCCGCGTCTCGCGCCCCGAGCTCGACCCGCCCCTGGAGTGGGTCTGGTGGGAGCGACGATGAGCGGCCTGAGTCTGCGCGTCGACCATGACGCGCCCACCCCGCCGTACGAGCAGATCAAGGATCAGATCACCGCGGCCGTCGACGCGGGCGTACTCGCGCCGGGCGATCGCCTGCCACCCGTACGCACGCTCGCGGCCGACATCGGCGTCGCGGTCAACACGGTGGCGCGGTCCTACAAGGAGCTCGAGGCCGCGGGAGTCGTGGCCACCCGTGGTCGTGCCGGGACGGTGGTGCTCGGGGCCGGCGCTGCCCGGGCCGCTCGGGAGGCGGCCGCGGAGTACGCGGCGCAGGCACGCCGACTCGGCGTGGGGGTGGAGGAAGCCGTCGACCTGCTCCGGCGGGCCTTCGGCTGACGCCCGCTCAGGCCACGCGCAGGATCTTGACCATGGGCCGGCCCTTGGCGAGCTCGTCCACCAGTTTGTCGAGGTAGCGGATCTGCTTCATCAGCGGATCCTCGACCTCCTGGATCTTGACCCCGCACACGCTCCCCGTGATGAGCTCAGCTCCCGGGTTGAGGTCGGCGGCGGCGAAGAAGTCGGCGAAGGTCGTCTCCTGGGCGAGGTGCTCCTCCAACGTGGCCTGATCGAAGCCGGTCAGCCATCGGATCACCTCGTCGACCTCGGCGCGGGTGCGGCCCTTGCGCTCGGCCTTGGTGACGTAGTGCGGATAGACCGAGGCGACGCTCGTGGTGAAGATGCGGTGCACGTGATCAGCCTACGCCGCTGAGCAGTGCCCTCCCACGCGCGCTGACGGCGGCGTTGGCACAATGTCGGCGTGGCTCCCACGATCGTCGTCTCAGCCGTCGCCCTGGTGCGCGACGGCGCCGTGTTGACCGTGCGCAAGCGGGGCACGGAGCGGTTCATGCTGGTCGGCGGCAAGCCTGAGCCGGGGGAGACCGCCTACGAGTGCGCGGTGCGCGAGACGGCCGAGGAGACGGGGCTGGTGGTCGAGGACCTGACGTTCCTGGGCGAGTTCACCTCGGACGCCGCCAACGAGCCGGGCCACCGGTTGCACTCGACGGTCTACTCGGCGGATCTGGACGGCGAGCCGGTCCCCGCCGCGGAGATCGCCGAGCTGCGCTGGACGAACCTCGAGGGGATCTACGACGACCTGGCGCCGATGCTGGAGTTCAACGTGCTGCCGATCCTGCGGGCGCACCACGCCCGCTGAGTCGCGGGCTCAGGTGCCGCAGAACGTCGCGAACGACTCGGTGAACTCTGCGGGCGCCGGCTCGGCGTAGCGCTCGCCACCCGCCAGCGGGGTGTATGGGGCCCGGAGGGCGGACAGCAGCGCCTCGTACGGTGCGAGGTCGCCCGCCACGGCCGCGGCCAGGGCCTCCTCGACGAGATGGTTGCGGGGGATGTGGACCGGGTTGACCTCGTCCATGGCCGCGGCGTCGGGCGACAGACCCTTCCAGCGCGTCAGCCAGCCCCGCACGGCATCAGCGTCAGCGGCGTCGGTGGGGGCGACCAGTTCGAAGGGGGAGTCCGCCTCGCCGCGCGCGACTCGGGCCAGCGCCCGGTAGAACTGCGTGTGGTCCACTCCGCTGGCTTCGAGCAGCCCGTGCAGGTCGATGACCAGCTGCTGGAGCCCTTCGGCCGCAGCGTCGACGCCGAGCTTGGCCGCCATCTCGCGCAGCCACGCACCGTTGAAGACGCCCACGTATCCCTCCAGCGCGGCCGAACCCAGCGTGACGGCCTGCTCCTCGTCCTCGGCGAACAGCGGCAGCAGGGACTCGGCGAGGCGGGCCAGGTTCCACTGCGCCATCACCGGCTGCTGACCGAAGGCGTAGCGGCCGCCGGTGTCGATCGAGCTGAAAACGGCGGCGGGGGAGTAGGCGTCGAGGAAGGCACATGGGCCGTAGTCGATCGTCTCCCCGGAGATCGTCATGTTGTCGGTGTTCATCACGCCGTGCACGAAACCCACGGAGAGCCACTTGGCCACCAGGCTCGCCTGGCGCGCGACGACGCGGGAGTAGAAGTCGAGCGCCGGGTTCGGCGCCGTGAGCAGGTCGGGGTCGTGCCGGGCGATCGCGTAGGCCGTCACCTTGCTCAGCAGGGCCAGGTCGTCGGCCGCGCGGGCGTACTGGAACGACCCGACGCGCAGGTGGGAGTCGGCCACCCGTACGAGCACGGCGCCCGGGAGGACGCCGTCCTCGCGGTAGACCTCCTCGCCGGTCGCGATCACCGCGAGCGAGCGCGTGGTGGGGATGGAGAGCGCATGCATGGCCTCGCTGATGAGGAACTCCCGCAGCATCGGGCCCAGGGCCGCGAGTCCGTCCCCGCCGCGCGACAGCGGCGTCGGCCCCGACCCCTTGAGGTGCAGGTCGCGCAGTCCGTCCGGGCCCTCGACCTCGCCGAGCAGCAGGGCGCGTCCGTCGCCCAGGCGCGGAACGAACCCCCCGAACTGGTGTCCGGCGTAGACCTGCGCCACGGGCCGTGCCTCCTCGCCGAGCGCATGGCCCAGCAGGAACCGGACCCCGGCGTCGGTGCGCAGGAAGTCGACGTCGAAGCCGAGCGAGGTGGCCAGGTCGGTGTTGAGGACGACAAGGCGTGGCTCCCGTGCCGGCGCCGCAGTGGCCGGGAGCGCGAGCTCGGGAAGCGAGTCGGCGAAGTCGTGCGTCAGGGAGATCTCCACGCCATCCAGCCTAGGCGCACGGCGAACTCGTCCCGACGTCCCCGGACGTTGTGCCCGCACCCGTGCGTGTCAAGGTGGAGCCATGGAGTTGCGCATCTTCACCGAGCCCCAGCAGGGCGCCACCTACGACGACCTCCTCGCGGTGGCGCGCAAGGCCGAGGAACTCGGCTTCGGGGCCTTCTTCCGCTCCGACCACTACCTCACCATGGGCGGCGACGGCTTGCCCGGCCCCACCGACGCGTGGACCACGCTGGCGGGCCTGGCGCGCGACACCTCCACCATCCGTCTCGGCACGCTCATGACCTCGGCGACCTTCCGCCACCCGGGCGTGCTCGCCATCCAGGTCGCGCAGGTAGACCAGATGAGCGGCGGGCGCGTCGAACTCGGCCTTGGTGCGGGCTGGTTCACCCAGGAGCACACCGCGTACGGGATCCCCTTCCCCGACACGGCTGGGCGGTTCGACCGCTATGCCGAGCAGCTCGAGATCGTCACCGGCCTGTGGGCCACCCCCGAGGGGCAGACGTACGACTTCGCCGGCGAGCACTACCAGCTCAGCGACAGCCCGGCGCTTCCCAAGCCGACGCAGGCCAAGCCGCCGGTGCTGATCGGCGGCCTCGGCAAGCGCCGTACGCCCGCGCTGGCCGCGCAGCACGCCGACGAGTTCAACCTGCCGTTCGTCGACCTGGGGACCACCACGGCCCAGTTCGCGCGCGTCAGCGCCGCCTGCGAGGCGATCGACCGGGACCCCGCCTCCATGACGTGGTCCAACGCCCTGGTCGTGTGCTGTGGTGAGGATGAGGCCCAGATCGAGCGCAGGGCCGCCGCGATCGGGCGCGACAAGGACGAGTTGCGCCTCAACGGGCTTGCCGGAACGCCCGACGAGGTGGCCGACAAGATCCGCGCGTACGCAGCCGCAGGAGCCGAGCGGATCTACCTCCAGGTGCTCGACCTGAGCGACCTCGACCACCTCGAGCTGATCGCGCAGCGAGTCACCCCTCAGGTGTGAGCGGCCACGGCGTTAGGCTTGCCCCCATGAGTTCTCCTGCTCCTTTTGGTCGCCTGCTGACGGCGATGGCGACGGCCTTCCACGCTGACGGTTCCGTCGACCTCGACGGCACCGCTGCGATCGCCTCGCACCTCGTCGACAACGGGTGCGACGGAGTCGTGGTGAGCGGGACGACAGGGGAGTCCCCGACGACGACGGTCCCCGAGGACGGCGACATCCTGCGCGCGGTCATGGACGCCGTGGGTGATCGCGCCACCGTCATCGCAGGTGTCGGCACCAACTCGACGTCGCACTCGGTCGAGCTCGCCGAGCAGGCCGCCAAGATCGGCGTGCACGGCGCGCTGCTGGTGACGCCGTACTACAACAAGCCCGGCCAGGCCGGCGCGCTGCATCACTTCCGTCAGGTCGCCGAGGCCACCGACCTTCCGGTGATGCTGTACGACGTCCCCGGCCGGACCGCCACCATCATCGAGCTTGAGACGTACGCCGCCATGCGCGCCTACGACCACGTCGTCGCGATCAAGGACGCCACGGGCCAGATCGATCGCAGCGCACGCCTGAGCCAGATGGGCTACGCCGTCTACAGCGGCGACGACGAGGCAACCCTGGGCTACCTGGCCTACGGCGGGGTGGGTCTCGTGTCGGTCGTCG
The DNA here is from genome assembly GCA_023460975.1 of Actinomycetes bacterium. Classification (GTDB taxonomy): domain Bacteria; phylum Actinomycetota; class Actinomycetes; order Propionibacteriales; family Nocardioidaceae; genus Nocardioides. The sequence goes on along the minus strand of JAEWOG010000090.1, from coordinate 108,749 downwards.
CCCACGTCGCCTCGCGCCAGTTGGCCGCGATGATCGACGCCTACCTGACGGGCGATCGCGAGGAGGCGCTGCGCATCCACCTGTCGCTCGTGCCCGCCATCGACGCCATGATGGGCGTGCCCAACTACGGCGCCACCACTGCCAAGGCCGCCCTGCAGATGCTGGGCGTGCTCGACAACCGCACCGTGCGCGGTCCGCTCGTGAGCCTGGACGACGACGAGGTCGCCGCCCTGCGTTCCGGGCTGGTCGCCGCCGGCCTGCTCTGACCACCTCCGCGTCGAAAGGCGAGAACCTCCCTTGAGCCATCCTCACCCCGAGTTGAGCGCACCCGGTCCCCTGCCCGAGGGAGGCCTTCGCGTCATTCCGCTCGGCGGCCTCGGCGAGGTGGGCCGCAACATGACGGTCTTCGAGTACGACGACCGTCTGCTCATCGTCGACTGCGGCGTCCTGTTCCCCGAGGACCACCACCCTGGCGTGGACCTGATCCTGCCCGACTTCGAGGCGATCCGGGACCGGCTCGACCAGGTCGAGGCCCTCGTGCTGACGCACGGTCACGAGGACCACATCGGCGCGACTCCGTACCTCCTGCGCGAGCGCGAGGACATCCCTCTGGTGGGCTCGGAGCTGACGCTGGCCCTGCTCGGCGCCAAGCTGCGCGAGCACCGCCTGCGCGAGACCGTGCACCACGTCGTGCGCGAGGGCGACGTGATGTCCTTTGGCCCCTTCGAGCTGGAGTTCGTGGCGGTCAACCACTCCATCCCGGACGCGTTGGCCGTGGCGATCCGTACGGGCGCCGGCATGGTCCTGCACACCGGCGACTTCAAGATGGACCAGCTGCCCCTGGACGGCCGCATCACCGACCTTCGCGCGTTCGCCCGGCTGGGCGAGGAGGGGGTGGACCTGTTCCTCACCGACTCCACCAACGCGGAGGTCCCCGGGTTCACCACGCCCGAGGCCGACATCACCCCCGTCATCGACCGGGTGTTCGCGAAGTCAGAGGGCCGTCTCATCGTGGCGTGCTTCGCCTCGCACGTGCACCGGGTCCAGCAGATCCTGGACGCCGCCGAGGAGCACGGCCGCAAGGTCGCCTATGTCGGGCGTTCGATGGTGCGCAACATGGCGATCGCGCGCGATCTGGGTTACCTCAACGTGCCCGGTGGCCTCATCGTCGACGCCAAGGAGTTGGCCACCCTCGCCCCCGAGCGTCAGGTCCTGATCTCGACGGGCTCCCAGGGCGAGCCGTTGTCGGCGCTGAGCCGCATTGCGCAGCGCAACCACAACTTCGTGCACATCGAGGAGGGCGACACCGTCGTCCTCGCCAGCTCGCTGATCCCCGGCAACGAGAACGCCGTCTACCGCGTGATCAACGGCCTGTCCCGTTGGGGCGCGAAGGTGGTCCACAAGGGCAACGCCCTGGTGCACGTCAGCGGTCACGCGAGCGCCGGTGAGCTGCTCTACTGCTACAACATCGTCAAGCCGCGCAACGTGCTGCCGGTGCACGGCGAGATCCGCCACATGCTCGCCAACGGCGAGCTGGCGCGCCGTACGGGCGTGGACAACGTCGTCATTGCCGAGGACGGCGTCGTGGTGGACCTGATCGACGGGGTCGCGCGCATCGTCGGCAAGGTCGAGTGCGGTTACGTGTTCGTGGACGGCACGACGATCGGCGACATCACCGAGGCATCGCTGAAGGATCGCCGCATCCTGGGCGAGGAGGGCTTCATCTCCGTCATCGTGGTCGTCGACTCCAACACGGGCAAGGTTGTCAGCGGCCCGGAGATCCAGGCCCGCGGCTTTGCGGAGGACGAGGCGACCTTCGACGAGATCCGTCAGCCCATCGTGGATGCCCTCAACGCCGCGGTCTCCGAGGGCGTCGACGACGCCTACCAGCTCCAGCAGACCGTGCGACGCGTCGTGGGGCGCTGGGTCAACCGCGCCCACCGCCGCCGCCCGATGATCATCCCGGTGGTCATCGAGGCCTGAGCTCGACCCGTACGCTTCGCCGTCGTGCGCGACGCGAGGACGTGGGGAGTCCTAGACTCCCCACGGGAGCGGTCGCGTGCCGTGGACGACGTACGGGGGAGCACATGCCGGACAGCGCACGGGCAGTACGCCACCTTTCGGAGCTGATGCGCCGGGTGAACTCCTCGACGGACACCGCAGACGTCCTGGAGGAGATCGTCAACGGCGTCGTCGACGTGCTCGGCTACGGGGTGGCGGCGATTGCCCGACTCGAGGGCTCCACCCTGGTGATGTCGAACGTCGCCGGACCCCAGGAGGTGCGCACCCAGATCCTGGGACGCAGGACGCCGGCGGACCAGATCCTCGATGAGTTCCGTCAGGCCGACAAGTGGGGGATCCTGCGCTTCGTGCCGCACGGGCGCATGTCGGACGCGCGCCGCCGCGCGGCATGGATCCCCGACATCCCCGAGATCGACGACGACCAGGCGTGGCACCCCGAGGACGCGTTGTACGCGCCGCTGTATGCCGCCACGGGCGAACTGCTGGGGAACATGGCGGTCGACCTGCCCGCGGGCGGTCGGATCCCGGGGAAGGCGGACCGCGAACTGCTGGAGATGTTCGTCGTGCAGGCCGGTCTGGCCCTGTCGAACGCGCAGCAGCGCGAGCAGTTGACCGTACGGCTGCGACTGGGCGACATGATGAGCCAGATCGCTCGGGCGGGCAGCGCCGGCGCGATCGATCAGATCCTCGCGGTCGCGGTGGAGGCGATCGTGCAGGGTCTGCGCGCGCGGCAGGTGTGGATCCGCCTGTTCGGCGACAGCGTGTCCGGCCCCGAGCACGTGGCCGGCTTCCCGAGGCCGCTGTCGCCCGAGGACGACATCCTCGATCTGCGCACGGACTTGAGCCGCCCCGATGCCCCGCAGCGGCCCAGCGAGGTGACCGTCCACGACACCTCCTCCGAGACTCTCCCGGAGAGTTGGGAGGCGCTCCAGAGCGTGCTGCGCACGGTGCGCGGCGAGCGGATGCTGGTGGCGCGAGTGAATGCCGGCGGGAGGCTGATCGGCTATCTCGCGATCGCGTTCAGTCACAGCCGCGGCCCGCTGAGCGGCGTCGAGCAGTTCGTGCTGCGTGAGGTGACGCGCGAGGTGGGCAACGTGGTCCACCGGGCGCGGATGCTGGAGGCCGAGCAGCGCCTGGTCACCGAGATGCGTGAGCTCGCGCGCTACCGCAGCGAGATGATGGCCACGATCAGCCATGAGTTGAAGACGCCGTTGACGGCGATCATGGGGCACGCAGAGATGCTCCAGGACAAGTACCCGGACGCCTCCTCGGTCGGCGCGATCATGCGCAACACCCGCCGCCTCGACCAGTTGGTGGGCAACCTGCTCAACTACTCGCGCGTCCACTCCAAGCGCGACGCCGTACGGCACAGCGTGGACCTGGTCGAGCTCGCGGAGACCAGCCTCAGCCTGCTGGAGGTGCGGGCCGAACTGGCGGGGGTCTCGCTGGAGTTCGCCGACCCAGGTGGTCCCGTGTACGTGTTCGGCGACCCGGAGGAGCTCGGGACCGTGGTCGACAATCTCGTCGACAACGCCGTGAAGTACACACCCAGCGGCGGGAAGGTCGCGCTCAGCGTGGGCCAGGACGCCGAGAGCGTGTGGGTGGCTGTGCTCGACACGGGGATTGGCATCTCGGAGTTCGACCGGGCGCACATCTTCTCGCCGTTCCACCGCTCGACCAACACCGACGCCCTGTCGATCCCCGGCACCGGGCTGGGGCTGGCGATCTCCCAGCGGATCGCGACCGCCCACGGCGGGCGCATCGAACTCGACTCCGAACTGGGCGCCGGCAGCGCCTTCACCTTCAGACTCCCGCGGCGCTCGGAGTCGGCTCAGCACTGAGCCCCGGGGCTCGCAGCGTCAGCACCCGGTCCATCCGGTCGAGCCCGACGCTCGTGTGCGTGATCCACACGACCGTGCGCCCCTGGGCGGCGGCCGCGGAGAGCAGGTCAGCGGTGAGCGCGGTCGCGGTCGCGGTGTCGAGGTGGGCGGTCGGCTCGTCGAGGACCAGGACGTCGGGGGCCGCCAGCAGCGCTCTGGCCAGGGCGATGCGGGCCCGCTCCCCGCCGGACACGGCGCGGTGCCCCGCACCGACGAAGGTGTGAATCCCGTCGGGCAGGCCCGCCACCCACCCCGCGAGCCGGGCATCTTCGAGCGCCGCGGCGACGGCGGCGTCGTCAGCGTCGGGGCGCGCCAGCCGTACGTTCTGGGCCAGCGTGGAGGAGAACACGTGCGGGTCGTCGTCGACCAGGCACACGGTGGTGCGGACCTCGTCGAGCGGGACGTCGCGGGCCTGCACCGCGCCGATCGAGTACGTGCCGGCCCGTGGGTCGATGTGTCGAGCCAGGACTGCGGCCAAGGTCGACTTGCCCGAGCCACTTTCGCCCACCACGCCCAGCGTGGCGCCGGGGCGTACCTCGCAGTCGAGCGGGGCCAGTGCCAACCGTTCGTCCCACGCGGCGCTCACGCGGTCGAGGGTGAGCGTGCGGTCCGCGGTCAACCTCTGGGGGTCGGCGGGGTCGCTCACCGCTGGCGAGAGTTGCTCCAGCGCCTCCAGTCGCGCCCGTGCGGCAGCCGTCCGCACCGAGAGTGCTCCCGCATCCGCCATCGGGGAGCTGGCGTCGACCAGGGCGAGGGGGAGGAGCAGCAGCAGAGCGAGGTTCTCACTCGTCACGGGCCCCGCTGCCACGGCGGCCATGGCGGCGATGCCGAGACCCGCCGCGACCTGCGTGAGCGCTCGACCGGCGGCCGTTCCCCGAACGGCTCGAGCAGACGAGCGGGTGGCCTCCTCGGCTGCCCGGTCGATCTCCCGCAGGGCGTGCGCGGTCCGATCCCACTGCTGCAGCTCGCCCAATCCGTCGCTGTACGCCTCCACGCCGACCGAGAGTTCGGCGCGTGCCGTCACCAGACGGGTCTCCGCCCGACCGGTGGACGTGCGCGCGAGCCAGAACGCGGCCGGGCCAGCAAGGGCAACGCCAGCGACGACCATCCCCGCGCCGGGGTTGAGGAAGGCTGCGAACACGGCAGCGCCCGCGCCGACGATCAGTCCGGTCACGAGCGGTTGCCTCACGCGCAACTGGGAATCGAGCAGGGCGTCGACGTCATCGACGACGCTGGTCAGCAGGTCGCCGCGGCGCGGCCCGAGGCGACCGGGGACGAGGGGCACGAGCGCCGCGAAGACCTGCGCCCGTCGCTCAGCGAGTGTGCGCAGGACGCTGTCGTGGCTGATGACGCGCTCCGCGTGCCGCAGGGCGGGCCTGGCCAGACCGAACATCCGCACCCCCACGATGGCGACCATGAGGTGCAGGACGGGCGGGTGCTCGGAGGCGCGGGTGATGAGCCAGCCGGCCGTCGCGGTCAGAGCGACCCCTGACGCCACCGACAGCGCGCCGAGCAGGGTGGCGCTTCCCAGCCCCCACCGGTGCCCCGGGGAGGCGTCCGAGGCCTCAGCGGCGAGCGGGGTCGGCGGAGCGGTGGTGGGGACGACGATGCGCTCGGGCGCGGACTCGGGCTCGTCCCCCGGGGCGGGGGAGAGGGAGATGACCAGATCGGCCGCCTCCACGAGGGCCGGACGGTGGGCGACGGTGATGATGAGGGAGTCGAGCGCCAGTTGCCTCAGGGTGGTGAGCAGCACCGACTCGGTGTCGGCGTCCAGGTGGGCCGTGGGCTCATCGAGGATCACCACCGGCCGCTGGGCCAGGACGACGCGCGCCAGGCCGACGCGCGCGCGCTGTCCCGCCGAGAGGCCCGCGCCGTCCTCTCCGAGGGGAGCGTTGAGCCCGCCGGGCAGGGCGAGTACGAACTCGCGCAGTCCCACGCGCCCGAGCGCGTCAAGCACCTCAGCGTCGTCTGCTTCCGGCCGCGCGAGGCGTACGTTGTCGGCCACTGATCCCGCGACGAGCCAGGGGCGTTGGGGAGCCCACGCGACCTGCGCGCGCCACCAGGCGGGGTCGACGTCGCCCAGCGCCACGCCGCCCACGCTCACGTGGCCGCCAGCGGGCGCGAGCGTTCCCCGCAGGGTCGCCAGCAGGGTGGACTTGCCGCACCCGGAGGGCCCGGTCAGGGCCAGCAGCCCCGTCGAGGGGAGGGCGACCCGTAGTGGCGAGATGAGGCTGGGGGATCCGGCGTACCCGACCTCCAGGTCGTGCAGGGCAAGGGCCACGGTGTCGGGTACGCGCGTGCCCGGCGCCTGGGCGCCGGCGGCCCGGTCGAGCAGGTCGTCAGCCTCGGCCAGGGCAGCCGTGCCCTCGGCGGCCGCGTGGAACTCGGCTCCGACGCGCCGCAGCGGCCAGTAGGCCTCGGGCGCGAGCAGCAGGACGGTGAGGGCGATCTGGAACTCGACCGAGCCGGAGGCCAGCCTCAGACCGACCGCCACCGCGACCAGGGCGACGGACAGCGTGGCGATCAACTCCAGGACGGTGGACGAGGCGAAGGCGATCTTGAGTGTGTCCACCGTGGCGCGGCGGTAACGGTGGGTGACGGCCCTGATGGTGTCGACCTGGGCGCGGGCACGCCGGTGCGACACGAGCGTCGGCAGTCCCGTGACCACGTCCAGGAAGTGACCCGACAGCGTCTCCATCTCGCGCCACTGCTTCTGGGCGCGCTCCTGGGTGGCCATCCCGATCAATGCCGCGAAGAGCGGGACGAGGGGCAAGGTCGCGACGACGATGAGGCCGGCGATCCAGTCCTGCGACCAGATGGCCACGATCGTGGCCACTGGCAGGACCACCGCCGGCACCAGTGCCGGCAGGTAGCGCGTCACGTACGGCTCGACTGCGGCCACGCCGCGCGTGGCCAGGACCGTGAGGTCCGCGGTGGCCGGGCGCTCGGCCTCCGGAAGACGTTCTGCAGCGCTGAGGAGGCGCTCGCGCAGCCTCGTCGAGACCTGCCCCGCCGCGCGTACGGCGCAGGTGTCACTGATGTAGGAGCACCCGGCCCGCCCCGTCACGACCAGCACGAGGGCGAGGGCCAAGGGGTGCCAGTCCGTGCGGGTCGGATCCGCCACCAGGCGGACCACCAGCGAGGCGAGGAGGAAGGCCTGGGCGATGGTCAGCAGCCCGCTGGTGATCCCCGACGCGACCACGGCCACCAGGGCCCCGCGAGCGGGACTCAGGTGGCCGAGGACGCGTCCGTCGAGAGGCCTCACGCGGCGGGACCGGCGACCGGTTCGGCGACCGGGTCCGGGATGTGGTGCACGGAGATCCGCTTGCGGAAGATCCAGTAGCTCCACGCCTGGTAGATGAGCACGATCGGCGTGAACACCAGCGCGACGACGGTCATCAGCTTGAGCGTGTACGCGGTGGACGCTGCGTTCTCGGCGGTAAGGGAGAACGCGGGATCGATCGAGGAGGGCATCACGTCGGGGAAGAGCGCCAGGAAGAGCCCGGCAACCGCCAACCCGATGGTGAGGAACGTGCCGATGAAGGCCAGACCTTCGCGCCCCGCCTTGGCCGCGAACAGCCCGCCGACCAGGGCCACGGCGGCCGCGACGAAGGCGACACCCGAACCGACGGATCCGGTCTCGATCTGCATCCACGTCATGAACGCGACCGCCAGGACCGCGGCGACCAGGCCCACCTTGACGGAGAAGGCGCGGGCACGGTGCCGGATGTCGCCGTCGGTCTTGAGGGCGATGAACATCGCGCCGTGCGTCATGAAGAGGGTCAGGGTCACCAGACCGCCGAGGATGCCCAAGGGGTTGAGCAGGTCCAGGACGGGGAAGCCCGTGTACTCGAAGAAGCGGGCCTCGGCCGGGTTGCCGGGCAACGGCTCGATCTTGGTGCCGGCGACGATGTTGGCGAAGGCCACGCCCCACAGCAGCGCGGGGACGTACGACCCGAAGATGGCGGCCATGTCCCAGCCGCGACGCCACGAGTCACTGTCCTTCTTGCCGCGGTAGTCGAAGGCGAGGTTGCGCACGATCAGCGCCACGAGGATCAGCAGCAGCGGGATGAAGAACCCGCTGAACAGGGTGGCGTACCACAGCGGGAAGGCCGCGAAGATCGCGCCGCCAGCAGTGAGCACCCACACCTCGTTGCCGTCCCAGACGGGGCCGATGGTGTTGTAGAGGACGCGCTTCTCCTTCTCGTTCTTGGAGAGGATCGGCAGCAGCATGCCGACGCCGAAGTCGAAGCCCTCGAGGCAGAAGTATCCGATCCACAGGATCGCGACGAGGGCGAACCAGACGGTGGTGAGTTCCATAGCTGTGCTCCTCGGCGATCAGTAGGCGAATGCCATGGGCTTGTCGTCGTCAACGCCCCCCAGGGGGACGCTGGGCGGCTCCTCGTACGGGTCCGCGCCGCGCTTGACGTACTTGATGATCAGACCCATCTCGATCACGGCGAGGACGCCGTAGAGCAGGGTGAACGTGATGACCCCGATCCAGGCCTCGGCGACGCTCACGCCGGGGGAGACCCCGTGCTCGGTCGTCATCAGGCCGAACACGACCCAGGGCTGGCGGCCCATCTCGGTGAAGATCCACCCGAACGAGCTGGCGAACACTGCCGCGAACGGCATCGCGATGCCGAACCTGGCGAACCACTTCGATGTCGGGACCCGGCCCTTGCGGGTGAGGTAGAGGATCAGTGCGGCTCCTGCCGCGACGAGCATCCCGAGTCCGATCATGAACCGGAAGGACCAGTACGTCACCGGGATGTTGGGCGTGAAGTCGCCCGCCGAGTAGTAGCGCGCGCCTGGGTCGCTGCCGAACTGCTCCTGGTACTGCTCACGGAGCTCGTTGATGCCTTGCACCTCGCCGTTGAAGGAGCCGGTGCCCAGGAAGGACAGCAGCCCGTGGATCTCGATGATCGGCGTGGCCTCTGACCCGTCCAGCCGCCCGATGGTGAGCACCGAGAAGGGCGCAGTCGTGGTGGTCTCGTACAACCCCTCGGCAGCCGCCATCTTCATGGGCTGGACCTCGGTCATGATCTTGCCCTGGAAGTCGCCCGTGATGGCGACACCGAGGCCCGCGATGAGCGCGACGACGGCGCCGAAGCGAATGCCACGGCGGTACATGTCACGGTCGTCGGCGCGCTTGACGTACAGGTAGGCGCAGATGCCGAGGACGAAGGCGCCAGCGGTCATGTACGCAGCCAGCACGACGTGCGGGAACGTCACCAACTGGACCTTGTTGAACATCACCGCCGCGAAGTCGGTGAGCTCTGCGCGACCTGATTCGGCGTTGTAGGTGTATCCGACCGGGTGCTGCATCCAGGAGTTCGCCGCGAGGATGAACCACGACGAGGCCAGCGTGCCGAGGTGCACGATCCACATGCAGGCGGCGTGCAGGGTGCGGGGGAGCTTGTCCCAACCGAAGATCCACAGCCCGATGAAGGTGGACTCGAGGAAGAACGCGAGCAGCGCCTCGATGGCCAGCGGTGCGCCGAAGATGTCGCCCACGAATCGGGAGTAGTCAGACCAGTTCATGCCGAACTGGAACTCCTGCACGATGCCCGTCACCAGGCCGAGGGCGAAGTTGATGAGGAACAACTTCCCGAAGAACTTCGTGAGTCTCAGGTAGTCGGGGTTCTTCGAGCGCAACCACATCGTCTGCAGGATCGCGATGAGGAGCGAGAGGCCGATGGTGATCGGCACGAACAAGAAGTGGTAGACCGTCGTGATGCCGAATTGCCATCGCGCAATCTCGAGGACGTCCATGTGGATCCTTCCAGGAAGTCGTGACTGGCCCCCTACCTACAGCGGGCACTCTGGCACGGTACGACGACGCCGGATCGCGTTGGCAGGGCTTGAAGGCCCCATCTGTTCGGGCACATGGTCCTTCAAAGGGCCCTATGCCGAAACAGGACGGCGCCCCTCCGAATCGTGGAGGGGCGCCGTACCTGTGCGGGATCCGTCAGCGACGGACCTTGAACTTCATCGTGGCCTTGCTGCCTTGGACCGTCGAGGTCCCCTTGTACTTCGCCACGAGCTTGTGCTTGCCCGCCTTCAGCCCCTTCTTGAGGGTGATGGTGAGCTTGCCGTTCTTGACCGTGCCCTTGCCGACGACCTTTCCGTCGATGCGGACGACGACCGTGCCCTCGGTGAGCTTGGAGCCGTCGGAGGCCTTGACCTTCACCTTGATCTTGAACTTCTTGTGGGCCTTGGGTGCCTTCGGCGTGATCTTCACCTTCGTCGTGGAGGTGATCTCCTCGCCCGGGGCCGTCACGGTCACGGTCAGTGCCACCTGGCTGGCGGCGAAGCCGTTGCCACCCAGGTACTTGGCGGTCATCGCGTGTGCGCCCACTGGCAGCGTTGCCGGCAGGACCAAGGTGGCCTTGCCATTCGCCAGCGTCCCGGTGGCGACCTTCGCCCCCGTCGAATCGACGAGCTCGACCACACCGGTCGGTGCAGCGCCGGAGGAACCATCACGGGCGACGGTCACCTCCACCTTCGACGTGGTGCCGTACGTGGACGGCTCCGGAACGTGGACAGCGGTGGTCTTGGTGGCCACGTCTGCCACGACGTCGGTGCACGAGGAGACCTTGACGTTGTCGACGTACCAGCCGTCGAGTCCGTTGCAGCCGTCGCGCGCCATGTCGAAGCGCACCTGGATGGAGTCTCCGGCGTTGGCTCCCGCAGCAGCCAGATCGATCACGCTGGTGCCCCACGAGCCCGTCATCTCTCCGCCGTCGGATCCGGTCCACGCGGGCTGGCCGCCCATGGGACCGGAGTCGGGGTCCATCGTTCCGGCGGGGGCGTTGTGGAGGAACGCCGAGGCGGGAACGAGCTCGAAGTCGCCGCCGTTGACCGCGATCTTGACGTTGCCACCGTCCCACGTGGCCTCGGTGGCCACGTAGTGGTCGAACTGCATGCGCGCCGAGGTGCCGGACGGCACCGTGATGGCCGGGCTGATGAGTCCGTTGCGACTCGTCAGGTCACCGACGTCACCACACACGCCCGCGACCGGGTCGGGGCCAAAGGCCACCCCACCCGCGTGGCCGCCGGGTGCCGCCGTGGATGGCTCCCAAGCGATTCCCTCGGAGAAGTCGAAGCCGAGCTCCTCGTCCTGGGTCCACCCGTCCAGACCGTCCTCGAAGTCCTCCGAGTAGGAGACCGACTCCTCGGTCCCCGTCCCGCAGTCCAGGCCGGGAGCACCGGGCGCCAGCAGCGGCACCCACTCGCACTGCTCGGTCGGGTCCATGCGCAGCTCGACGTCGGCGATGACGTCGGCGAGCTTGCCGCAGTCTGCCGCGGTCAGGCCGCCGGAGATGGTCTCCGGCACCGCAGCCCCGTCGGAGCCATCCGCCTCGGACGGGTTGCCGAGGGTGACCTTGTTGATGTCCACGCCCGTCAGCTGCTGGCAGCTGGCCTCGAGGCCGTTGGCCAGGTCGGGGAAGTACGACGTCGGCGTCAGGTAGTTGACCTGGGTGTGCCAGAACAGGTTGGCAGCCTTGTCGAGGCCGATGCCCGTGCCCTGCCCGTCCATGCCGTCCACCAGCATGGCGAACGCACGGTTGACCACACCGGAGTTGGTGTGGACACCGCCGGAGTCGTCGGCGCCGCAGTGGTATTCAGCGTCGGACACCTTGCCCGGGTCGCCGTAGCAGTTCGGGTTCCACAGGTCGCGGATGGCGCCACCGAACGCGGGGTCCGACTCGCCGGAAAGCCAGCGGTAGGTGTCGTCGGTGTAGCGCGACTCGTCACGCAGGATCGACATGGTGGTGGGACCGTCCACGGACTTGATCCGGGTGCCGTCGGCCATGCTCACGCCGAGCGTGTAGATCGTGCCGTCGCCCGCCATGCCGGGAGGCGCGGTGCCGGTGTTGTTGCCGACGATCAGGCCCTGGGCTCCGGCGGCGGTGGCGTTGTCCGCCTTGTCCTGGAAGGAGCAGGCGCCCCGGTCTACATAGGCCCACTTGTTCGCGATCGCCGCAGCGTTGGTGAACGGCGTGCAGCCGTCGGTCGTGCTGCCGCTCGCCGCGTCGTCGGTGGCGACGATGACCTCTGCCGTGATCTCACCGTTGGGCAAGTCCGGGCCGAATCCGGTGGCCGCGTTGCACTCGCCGGCGATCTCTGCCGGTGCCGTGATCGAGACCGTTAGGTCGTACGGGGCGGGCTGGTCGACTGAGCAGGCCCCCGGGGTGCGGTACACCGGCGCCGCCTCCGTCTCGCCTCCCTCGTTGTGACGGCTGTTGAGCATGTCGACGGTCTCACCCCAGATGTCGGAGTAAGCCTCGTTCATCGCACCCGCCTGCCACTGGTAGATCAGGCCGGAGGTCGACTCGGTGTAGGCGTGGCCCCACTCGTGCGCCACGGTGTCGTCGCCGGTGACGCCGGAGCAGTAGTTGGTCGTGACGCCGTTCCAGTTGGCGTTCGGGCACGCGATGCGCGGGTCGTTGTTGACGGTGATCATCGTGGTGCCGGCACCGTCCCACGAGTCGTAGCCGAAGGTGTTCTTGAACATCCAGTACGACTCGCCGGTGGCGAGGACCTCGTTCTGCTGGTCCTCGTCGAGCTGGCCCGGGAACGCATCGCCTTCGCTCCACACCGGGGTGTCGAGGCCGCCGACGAAGTCATCGTCCGGGTTGTCCGGGGTGCCGTTGTCGTCGCGGTAGGCCTCGTACAGCTCGCGGTCGAGTGCGTGAGCCATCATCGACCAGCGGTTGAGCGGCTTGCCCGTCGCGGCGTCGAGGATCAGGAACTCGCGGATCGTCGACTTGTTCCACACCTCCACGGCCCAGGCGAGCTTGGCCTCGCCGGTGATGCCGCGGGTGGAGCCCATGCGGTAGACGGTGAGGTCGGCGGAGCGGACCTCCAGACCCCTCTTCGCTGCCGCGGGCAGGCCGTCCTCGTATCCGGCGGGCTTGGCCTTCACGGCGCCCAACGCGCGCGTGCTGGCCTCAGCCTTCGTGACGCGCGGGGTGACCGACAGGTTCAGCCCCGGTGCCGCGTAGCCGTTGACCGAGGTGAGGTCGCCGTCGCGGTCGACGTGCGCCTTGAGCTCGGCCCCGAAGACGGGCACGCCCTGGAAGGTCTGCGTGTACGTGACGGTCCAGCCGGTGTCGTCGGCGAACACCTCGGACTGGCGCAGTTCGCCAGCGCGTGCGCCGAAGTTGCCCGCGAAGCGGTCCAGATAGGTACGCGACTTCGTGATCGCGCCGGATCGGCCCTGCGCCTGCTGCGCCGACATGAGGTCGCCGCCGGCCCTGGCGCGGGCGAATGCCACTCGGCCAGTGGCCGGGTTGGTTGCGAAATCGACCTTGCCTTCGGCGGCGGCGGACATCGCAGCCCGACCGTCCGGTGTCGAAGGGGCCGCGGACGCGGGCACCGCCGCGAACGGGACGGCAGCGAGGCCGGCTCCGATCACAGCGAGCGCGAGTCCTCTGCTGAGGTTCTTCACACTGTCTCCCAAGAGTTCCACCTCCGCCCGAATTGGAGGTGATCTGGTTCACCTTAGGGAGAACATTCGGCTGTTGGGAACACCCTCCGGAGAATCTATTGCCGTCGTGGAGGTCTCTGCGACACGCTCGCGTGTGGTCCGTGGGGCTGGTGTGACTCTCCCTTAGGGTCGAGACCATGGCGACCCGTACGTCTTCCCCGCCGAGGTCGCGGAGTTCGAACACGTCCAAGTCCACCTCCTCGCGAGGTGGATCGAAGAGTTCGAGCACCCGATCGCGGAGTACCAGCACCCGTTCCTCCTCACGAACGCCGGCCAAGCGCCCGGCGAACCGTCCCGCGCCCCGAGCAGTGCGCAACGGGCCCGGCCCGGTCTCGCGCCTGTTCACCGCGCTGGGGCGGCTGCTCGTGACTGCGTGGATGGGGTTCGCCCACGGTGTGGGGTCGCTCGTGCGATCCATCGGTCGCTCGGCGCGTGACCTCGACCCGGAGCACCGCCGCGACGGGGCCGGTCTGCTGCTCATCGGCCTCGCGGTGGTCGTGGCCGGTGCGGTCTGGTGGCAGTTGCCCGGCGGTGTCATGGAGTTCATGCGCCAGGTGAGCCAGGGCGTCGTGGGCAAGGTGGGGTGGCTCGTGCCGCTCTTCCTCGTCTACGCCGGATGGCGGACGATGCGGGACCCGATCCACAACGGTCCCCTCGGACGTCAACTCATCGGCTGGGGCGCCTTCGGCCTCGGGCTGCTGGGGATCGTTCACGTGGCCAACGGCAGCCCTCAGCCGACGCCGGGGGACACCACTGCGCTGCGCGATGCCGGGGGAGCGGTGGGCTACATGGTCTCGAGCCTGCTTCTCGACCTGTTCCGCACGCCGTACGTGGTCGTGCCGCTGCTGGGGCTCCTGTCGTTCTTCGGTGTCCTGATCATCACGGCGACGCCGCTCTACCAGATTCCCGCCAAGCTGCATGCGCTCACCGACTCCGTGACCGGCCGGGCGCCGGCCGAGGATGAGGAGGGTGCCACTCGCCGGCGCCGTTCGGGCGAGCTGGACCCCGATCTCGGAGACCCGGCGTACGACTCCGCGCTCGTGGCCGAGGAGCCGAAGAAGCGACGCGGTCGCAAGCGCGACGCCCTCGACGTGGCGATGGAGCTCGACGCAGACTCGGCCGCTGAGGACACCGGCGACGTCGGCATCGACCTGTTCGCGGACGCCCCGACCGAGATCACGCCACCGGCGCAGGACTCGGCGTCCGCGGCCCCCGAGGACCTGGTTCCTCCGCCGCACGCCGACCTTCCGCAGCGCGTGGAGCAGCTGGCCCTCTCCGGTGATGTCACCTACTCACTGCCCGGCAGCGACGTGCTCAAGGCGGGTTCGCCCCACAAGCCCAAGTCGGCCGCCAGCGACAACGTGGTCGACCGACTCACCCAGGTGCTCGACGAGTTCAACATCGACGCGGCGGTCACCGGATACACGCGCGGCCCGACCGTGACGCGCTACGAGGTCGAGCTCGGGCCGGGTGTGAAGGTCGAGAAGATCACCAACATCCAGAAGAACATCGCCTACGCGGTCGCCTCCGCCGACGTGCGGATCCTGTCGCCGATCCCGGGCAAGTCCGCGGTCGGCGTCGAGATCCCCAACGTCGACAAGGAGATCGTGACCCTGGGTGACGTGTTGCGCTCCCCGGTGGCGCGCAACAACCACCACCCGATGGTCACGGGTGTCGGCAAGGACGTCGAGGGCGGCTTCGTGGTCGCCAACCTGGCGAAGATGCCGCACCTGCTGGTGGCCGGCGCGACGGGCTCCGGAAAGTCGTCGTTCATCAACTCGATGATCACGTCGCTGCTGATGCGCTCGACGCCCGACGAGGTCCGCATGATCATGGTCGACCCCAAGCGCGTGGAGCTCAACGCGTACGAGGGCATCCCGCACCTGATCACCCCGATCATCACCAACCCCAAGAAGGCTGCCGAGGCCCTGCAGTGGGTCGTGCGCGAGATGGACATGCGCTACGACGACCTGGCCAACTTCGGGTTCCGTCACGTCGACGACTTCAACAAGGCCGTGCGTGCCGGGACCGTCGAGGTGCCGCCGGGCAGCGAGCGGGTGCTGTCGCCGTACCCGTACCTGCTGGTCGTCGTCGACGAGCTCGCGGACCTCATGATGGTCGCCCCGCGCGACGTCGAGGACGCGGTCGTGCGCATCACGCAGCTGGCCCGCGCGGCCGGCATCCACCTGGTGCTCGCGACGCAGCGTCCGTCGGTGGACGTGGTGACCGGTCTGATCAAGGCCAACGTGCCCTCGCGACTGGCGTTCGCCACCAGCTCGCTCGCCGACAGCCGAGTCATCCTCGACCAGCCCGGCGCCGAGAAGCTGGTGGGTCAGGGTGACGGCCTGTTCCTGCCGATGGGGGCGTCCAAGCCGATCCGCGTCCAGGGGTCATGGGTCGGCGAGGGCGAGATCGCCCAGGTCGTGGCTGCGTGCAAGGAGCAGTTGGAGCCCACCTACGTCGAGGAGGTCACGGCGCCCGCGGCGTCCAAGCGCGACCTCGACGACGACATCGGTGACGACCTCGACCTGGTCGTCCAGGCCATCGAGCTCGTGGTGTCGACCCAGTTCGGGTCGACGTCGATGCTGCAGCGCAAGCTGCGGGTCGGCTTCGCCAAGGCGGGACGACTGATGGACATCATGGAAAGTCGCGGGGTCGTGGGCCCCAGCGAGGGTTCCAAGGCTCGTGACGTGCTGGTCAAGCCAGACGAACTCGACTCGGTGATCGCCACGTTGGAAGGGGGAGCGTGATGGGTGCTGCAGAGGAACTGACGGTCGAACAGACGCCGGATCAGGGGCCGACCGTGCTGGAGCTGGCTCCCGAGCCGGTGGAGGTGCGCCGCAACCCGGTCGTCTCCGGCGCTCTCGGTGTGGTGAGCGCTGGGGTCGCGATCGCCTACCTGGCACGCGCCGCGCAGTCGGGCAGCGTCTGGGACTGGGCGCTGGCCGTGGGTCTGGGGGTGCTGGCCACTGCCTGGCTGATCGCTCTGGTCGACGCCCGCACGCCGCTGCTGGTCGCCGACGAGCACGGCGTACGCATCCGCCTGGGCCGCGCGTGGCACGGACTGGTGTGGGGAGCCGTGCACCACGTCGAGCACGAGCGTCGCCGCTCGCCGTGGTCCGACCCCCGCCTCGTGGTGGTCCCGCACAACGAGGAACGCTTCGAGTCCGAACTCGATGCCTCTGCGCGCCGCCACGTACGCCTCTCGCGCCGGCTGCACGGTGCGGGCCTCGCTGTGCCGCTGGGGGTGACGACCACGCTGCGCGGCGCTGGGGACGACCTCGGTCAGGCGCTGGCCCGGCTCGCCCCCGATGCGTCGCGGGTGGTGGAGATCGAGCCCACCCACGAGTCGTCCACGGACGACGTCGAGCCGACTGCCGTGCTGGAGGTTCCGTCCGCCCCTGAGTCCGACACCAAGTCCACCCAGGCCGCCGAGTCTGTGCAGTCGGGCCACGAGGACCACGGCCACGAGAAGCGTGCGGACCAGCAGGACACGCAGGAGGAGCAGGCAGGTCAGTCCGCCGAGGGGCGCGCCCCGTGGTACGCCCCGGCGCGCGCCCGGCTCGCGCACTGGCTCGTGCGACTCGAGGAGGCTGCCGGAACGAGGGAGGCTGACGCCGACCTCGCCACCGACGACCTGCACGAGGCCCTCGATGAGGATCCCGACGCGACCCGTGAGTGGCACGTCGGTGGGCTTTCCGGCGACGAGGGTGCTCACGAGCCACGCGAGCAGGGGGCGCCGAGTCCCGTCCGAGCGCTCACCAGCGCGCGCCGGCACGAGATCACGATCGACCTGCCCGAGGACGACATCGATGCGAGCCCGCTGGTGGGCCGCTCGCTGCGCAGTCCCGGCCACGTCGATCTGGTCGAGGAGACCCAGGCGTGGGGCGACCGGGTGCGCCCGATCGCACGCCCCGGAGACGCCGTCGAGCCGTTGGTCCTTGACGACTTCGAGGTCGCGCCGGCCCAGGACCCCGTCATCGGGCCGGAACTGGCGGCGGCACGTACGCGCCTCGGCCTGAGTGTCGATGCGCTGGCCGAGCGCACCCGAATCCGTTCGCACGTGATCTCCTCCATCGAGGTCGACGACTTCGAGCCCTGCGGTGGCGACTTCTACGCACGCGGTCATCTGCGCACGTTGGCCCGCGTCCTGGGGGTTGACGGCGAGCAGTTGCTGGCGACGTACGACCAGCGCTACGCGCACGCGCCGATCAACCCCCGGCGTGTGTTCGAGGCCGAGCTCGCCACCGGGGTCAACGGGTCGATCCGGAGCACTCGAGGGGGCCCGAACTGGTCCGTCCTCGTCGCAGTCGTGATGGCTGTGGTCCTGTGCTGGTCGATCGTCCGGCTCGTCATGGACAGTCCGGCCGACCTGCGCCCCGCCACTCCCGTCCTGAACGGGTCGGGCGGGCCCAACGGGTCCGCGGCTGCGCCCGCCGACCCCGTCAGTGTCGA
The DNA here is from genome assembly GCA_023460975.1 of Actinomycetes bacterium. Taxonomy (GTDB): domain Bacteria; phylum Actinomycetota; class Actinomycetes; order Propionibacteriales; family Nocardioidaceae; genus Nocardioides. The sequence continues at coordinate 90,896 of JAEWOG010000090.1, read as the reverse complement.
CGTGGTGGCGGCCACCGGTGGCGCCCACGTGGTCGTACGCGACGGCGCCGGCGAAATCGTCTACAAGGGCAGCCTCGCGGCCGGGGAGTCGCACAGCCTCAAGGCGTCGCCTCCGGTGCGGGTGCAGTCCAGCGACGGCTCCGTCACCGTGGCCCTCGCCGGTGGTGAGGCATCCGCGGTCGGGGAGCCCGGTGTGAGTGGCCAGGCGACCTTCGTCGTCCGCTGAGGCGTACGCACCGCGGGGCATGCGTCCGCGTGACGAGCCCGTGATGGGGGCCGGTGGAGAGCAGTGACGCTGCTCACCACCGGCCCTCGCGGCATTCGTGGGTGCGCTCGTTCCCGCGCCGAGGCGGCATACTCGCTTGTGCGATGACCACTCACACACAAGCAGACGAGGCCAGCTCCTTGCTGAGCGTGGCCATGGTGACCCTCGGATGTGCCCGCAACGAGGTGGATTCCGAGGAGTTGGCCGGCCGACTGGAGGCCGGAGGGTTCAGGCTGGTGGCCGACCCTGACCAGGCCGACACCGTCGTGGTGAACACCTGCGGGTTCGTCGAGTCCGCCAAGAAGGACTCCGTCGACACCCTCCTGGAGGCCGCCGACCTCAAGACGCAGGGCCGCACCCAGGCCGTCGTCGCTGTCGGCTGTCTCGCCGAGCGGTACGGCAAGGATCTCGCCGAGTCGCTGCCCGAGGCCGACGCCGTGCTGGGCTTCGACGACTACCCGGACATCGCGGAGCGGCTGCGCTCGATCGTGGCCGGCCAGCCGCACCACCCGCACACTCCCTCGGACCGGCGCCGGCTGCTGCCGATCACGCCCGCCGAGCGCGATGCGTCCACCATCTCGGTGCCGGGCCACGCCGTTGAGCCCGCGGCCACCGATGAGATCGGTCAGGGCGCGCCCCAGTCCGGCCCGCGGACCGTACGCCGCCGACTCGACTCCGGGCCGATGGCCCCCCTCAAGCTGGCGAGCGGCTGCGATCGTCGCTGCTCGTTCTGCGCGATCCCGGCATTCCGTGGCTCGTTCGTCAGTCGCCGCCCCTCCGACGTCGTCGCGGAGGCCCGCTGGCTGGCCGGGGAGGGCGTCAAGGAGTTGTTCCTCGTCTCGGAGAACTCGACCTCGTACGGCAAGGACCTGGGGGACCTGCGCCTCCTCGAGACGATGCTTCCCGAACTGGCCTCGATCGACGGGATCGAGCGCGTGCGGGTGTCCTACCTCCAGCCCGCCGAGACGCGCCCCGGTCTGCTCGAGGCGATCGCCACCACGCCGGGCGTGGTGCCGTACTTCGACCTGTCCTTCCAGCACGCGTCCGCCTCGGTGCTGCGGCGCATGCGTCGCTTCGGAGACCCCGAGAGCTTCCTGGCGCTGCTTGAGCGGATTCGGGAGCTGGCGCCGCAGGCGGGGGTGCGTTCCAACGTGATCGTCGGGTTCCCGGGCGAGACGGAGGATGACTTCGAGACGCTGTGTGACTTCCTCACCCAGGCCCGCATGGATGTCACGGGCGTGTTCGGCTACTCCGACGAGGACGGCACCGAAGCCGCCGCCTTCGACGATGCCCTCAAGCTCGACGAGGACGAGATTCGTGTCCGCACCGAGCGCCTGAGTGCTCTGGTCGAGGAGCTCAACGCCCAGCGCGCCGAGGAACGCATCGGCGAGGTCGTCGAGGTGCTGGTCGAGTCCGTCGAGGACGACGAGGTCGAAGGGCGCGCCGCCCACCAGGGTCCTGAAGTGGACGGAACCACGATGCTGGAGGATGCTCCGCAGGCGGCCGTCGGAGATCTCGTCCGGGCCGTGGTGGTCGACACCGACGGGGTCGACCTGATCGCGCGAGTCGAGGGAGCTCACTGATGACGGAGCCGCTGCAGGACCACGAGGCCAAGCCCTCGAACTGGAACGTGCCCAACATGCTCACGACGCTGCGCATCTTCATGGTGCCGGTGTTCGGGTGGGCGCTGCTGCAGGACGGCGGCGACTCTGTCACTTGGCGCTGGATCGCGTTCGCGATCTTCGCCGTCGCGATGATCACCGACAAGATCGACGGCGATCTGGCGCGCAAGCACAACCTGGTGACCGACTTCGGCAAGATCGCGGACCCCATCGCGGACAAGGCGATCACGGGGATGGCCTTCATCGGGCTCTCCATCGTGGGGGACATCTGGTGGTGGGTCACCATCGTCGTGCTGCTGCGCGAGTGGAGTGTCACCCTGCTGCGCCTCTCGGTGCTCAAGCACGTCGTGATCCCGGCGGCGGCCAGCGGCAAGATCAAGACGACGCTGCAAGCCGTGGCCCTGGGCCTGTTGCTGTGGCCGCTGCCGCACGGCAATGCCCATGGCGGCAACTTCGACGCGTGGGGCGTGATCGGCGAGGGTCTGTTCTACGTCGGCCAGGCAGCTCTCGCAGGCGCTGTCGTGATGACGCTGTGGTCGGGGTACGAGTTCTTCCGCGACGTGTGGCGCCAGCGCTCGGCCACTCGCGCCTGACCCACTTGGGGTACGCGCGCACCACCCCCTCACCACGCGTCACACCGGTATCTCTGGTTATGGTGGTCTGGATCACCTGACCCGAATGGTCCATACCGCGGGGTCGGGTGAGACATCACCCGAAAAGACACGTGAGGGGTATTGCTCGTGACCAATCCCGGAAACAGAGTTCGACATCTGGTCTCGGCGGCCACCGCCGCCAGCCTGATCGCAGCTCCCTTGGCCGTCGTGGCGACGGCGACGGTGGCTGCGCCGGCGCATGCCGCGGACCCGATCGCCATCAACCTGATCGGCATCAACGACTTCCACGGCCGGATCAACACCAACACGTCCAAGTGGGCCACGACGCTCGAGTCGCTCAAGAGCCCGACAGCTGCCGCGAACCTCGTGGTGGGTGCCGGTGACCTCATCGGCGCCTCGGAGTTCGCCTCGGCCTCGGCGGCTGACCAGCCGACCATCGACGTCCTCAACACGCTGGGACTGAACGCCTCTGCGGTGGGCAACCACGAGTTCGACCAGGGCTGGGCGGATCTGCGCGACCGCGTGATCAAGGGCAAGACGAACGCGACGTGGGACTACCTGGGCGCGAACGTGTACGCCAAGGGCACCCAGAATCCCGTCCTGCCGGAGTACGCCAGCTATGACGTCGGCACTCTCAAGGTGGCGGTCGTGGGGGCCGTGACCGAGGAGGTGCCCACGCTGGTGTCGCCGAACGGCATTGCCGATCTCGACTTCGGTGACCCCGTGGCTGCAGTGAACCGCGTGGCAGGCCAGTTGAGCGACGGCAACGACGCCAACGGGGAGGCAGACGTCATCGTCGCCACGTTCCACGCGGGCGCCGAGCAGGGCGCGGGTTCGAGCTATGCCGCTGAGGTCGCCAAGGCGGGCGAGTTCCAGCGCATGGCGAACCTCGACAGCCACGTCGACGCGATCTTCAACGGTCACACCCACCAGGTGTACGCATGGGACGCGCCGGTTCCCGGAGTTCCGGGCAAGACCCGGCCGATCCTCCAGACCGGTCAGTACGCGGCCAACGTCGGCCAGGTCACGCTCAACGTTGACCCGGACACCGGCGAGGTCGTCACGTACACGGCCGCGAACCACAAGGCGGCGGACGCGGCGGACCTGACCAACGAAACGGTCAAGAAGGTCGACGACATCGTCACGGCCGCGCTGGCCAAGGCCAAGGAGATCGGCAACCAGCCGGTCGGGCGCCTCACCGCCGACATCACGCGTGCCTACAAGGGCACTGCCCCCGACGGGAAGCCGATCGAGGACCGTGGCGCCGAGTCGACGCTCGGTGATCTCGTGGCGAACGCGCTGCGTGACGGCCTGCCGGCCACCGCTGGCAAGCCCGACATCGGCATCGTCAATCCGGGCGGCCTGCGCGCTGACCTGTCGTACGCCGGCAACCCGGCCACGAACCCGGCCGACACCGATGGCGTCATCACGTACGCGGAGGCGAACAACGTCCTGCCGTTCGTCAACAACGTGTGGACGGTCGACATGACCGGTGCGCAGATCAAGGCCGTGCTCGAGGAGCAGTGGCAGCCCGCAGGTGCGGACCGCCCCTACCTGCACCTCGGCCTGTCCGACAACGTCGAAGTCACCCAGGACCCGTCCCAGGCCCAGGGCAAGCGCATCACCTCGGTGCGGATCAACGACGAGTGGCTGATCGAGACGAAGACGTACAAGGTCTCCACCTTCTCGTTCCTCGCCACGGGTGGCGACAACTTTGCCTCGTTCAAGCTCGGGACGGCACACGACACTGGTCTTGTGGACCGTGAAGTGTGGGTCGGGTACCTCCAGGGTCACCCGGTCGGCCCCGACTTCGCCCGCCAGCAGACCGTCGTCACCAACATTGCTGACCGCCTGCAGACGGCGGGGGAGAAGGTCAAGGCGAAGGTCACTGGCCTCGACCTGACCTCGAAGGGCTCGCCCGCGAACACGTCTGTCCAGGTGGTTCGGGTGCGCAACGGCAAGCGCAAGGTGATCAAGACCGTGCCCGTGCGCAACGGCGCCGCGAACGTCAAGTTCGAGGTGCCGGGCGGTCAGGCCGTCGAACTGGTGGCCCAGCCCTCCAACACCACCATCACGCGTGAGGTCAAGCGCATCCGCGCCAAGGTGACTCGCGTCGACGCCTTCCCGAAGAAGATCCGGGCCAAGGTGACCCGTCCGCGGGTGCGCGTCATCATGACCGCGCGCAACGGCGGCGTCGTGAAGGGCAAGGTCCAGATCCGCGTCGCAGGCAAGCGCTACGTCGCGGTGCTGCAGAAGATCGCTGGGACGAAGCGCTCGAAGGCGAAGTTCTTCCTGCCGCGCTTCGTGAAGCCCGGTGTGCGCACCGTTCGGGTCAAGTACTTGGGCAACCCCCAGTACCGCCCGCACAAGAAGGTGTACCAGCTGCGCGTGCAGCGCCGCTGACCCATCAGCGTGACCATCAGGGCCCGGGAGTGACTCACTCCCGGGCCCTGATGCGTGTGCGCGGGCGCTGCTACGGTGCGCGCATGGATGCCGCCCAGTTGATCGGGACCATGCGCGCAGCAGGCGTCTCGCTCGCCACCGCCGAGTCCCTCACAGGCGGCCAATTGGCTGCGGCTGTGACCGCGGTTCCCGGGGCATCGGCGGCCTACCTCGGAGGAGTGGTCTCGTACGCGACCGAGGTCAAGGTGGCCGTCCTGGGCGTGCCGCGCGACGTCGTCGACGGCGTCGGCGCGGTGTCCGCCGAGTGCGCGGTGGCCATGGCTCGTGGCGTACGAACGTTGCTCGGCGCCTCGTACGGCGTCAGTACGACGGGCGTCGCGGGACCCGAGCAGCAGGAGGGCAAGCCGGTGGGGCGTGTACACCTCGCGGTGGCGGGACCCAGCGGCGAGGCGACCCGCCAGCTCGATCTGCCAGGGGATCGCGCAGCCGTGCAGCAGGGCGCCGTCGACGCCGCGCTGGCGCTCATCGGGGAGATGCTGCCACGGGAACAAGGGGGTCTCCGGTAGCGTTGGGCTCACCGGTGGCACTGGCCCCGTTGGCTCGCACAGAGGAGGACCCGCATGGTGCTGTTTCGTCGCACACTCGGCGAGGTGCTGCGCGCAGCCCGCGTGGAGCGCGGCCTGACGCTGCGTGAGCTCTCCGCTGACGCCCGCGTCAGCCTCGGCTACATCTCCGAGATCGAGCGCGGCCAGAAGGAGGCGTCCTCGGAGCTGCTGGCCTCGCTGTGCGGCGCCATGGACCTTCCCCTGTCGCAGGTGCTGCGCGACGTCTCCGACGCCGTGGCCCACGAAGAGGCCCTGGTGGGCCGGGTGGCAGCCGCCGCGACGCCGATCTCCAGCGTGCGCCCCAGCGGCGAGGTCGTGGCCTCGGCGGCCTGAGGCCACCGGTCTACCCGCGAGCGCGCAGTCGCAACCCTCTGGGGGTCGCGACGAATCCCGCAGCGGACAGCGCCTCGCGCAGCGCCGTGGGGCCGCTCCCGAGCAGGGGCTCTCCGTTCGCCTTCTCGACGGTGATGTCCTCGGCATTGCCGCGCGCGTGCTGCTCAGCCACGGCACTCATGGCTGCTGCGAGGAGACCAGGGTCGTCCGACCACGTGAGCATCGTGCGCCCGCCCCGCTCGACATAGAGCACCAACTCGCCCTCGACCAACGCGACGACGCCTCCGGCCTTGCGCCCCGGACGATGCCCCGAGGGCGGCTCCGGCCACGGCAACGCTGCTCCGTACGGATTTGCGGGATCGGTCGCTGCCAGGCACACAGCTGACACCTCCGCGCGGGGCTCGGCAAACGTCCGTACGCGGTCGACCGACCCCGGGGTCGCGAACTGTGCGGCTCCCAGGCCCGCGACGAAGTAGCCGCGGCGGACCCGGCCGGCGTCCTCGAACGCGGCGAGCGTCTTGTACGCCGCGGCAAAGCCGCCCGGCGTGCGCTCGGCGACCACAGCGCCCCGGGTCACGACCCCGTGCCTGTCGAGCAGGCGCTCTGCTTGGGCGTGGGCGCGGAGGGTGGCATCGCGCTCGGGCTCGGGCAGCAAGGACCAGCGCCCGGCGGTCTCGGGAGGCCCGGAGCGCGCCGGCATCCGTCCGGTCCGCGGGGGTGGGCGGCGTGAGCGGTGGGTGGCGCGGCCGGAACGGACCATGGCTCGGAGCGGCGCGATCGTGTCGTTGGTCAGATGGCCGGCCCAGACGAGGTCCCAGATCTGGGCGGAGAGGGCGGCGTCGTCGGTCGAGCCCAGGGAGTCAGCCAGACCCCTGAAGAACCAAGCGCCGCCCGGCGAGAGCAGATCCAGCAGCGCGTGGGCCTGCGTGTCGGCCTCGACGGGCTCGGGGAGGGGCAAGGTGAGGTGCGCGTGGTCCGCAAGGTGGAGGGAGATGGAGCCGTCCGTCCCCGGCAACGCGCCGTGGCCAGCCCACAGCACCTCGCCCGCGACGGTGAGTTCGTCGAGCATGCCTGGTTGGTAGTCGCGCACCCGTGCAGGGAGCACCCACGACTCCAGCGCGCTGGCGGGCACGACCGCGCCGCCCAGCTGCTCGACGGCGCGCAGGACGCCGTCGACGCCGCGCAGACGCCCGCCCACGTGCTGCCATGCAGGCAGGAACCTGCCCAGCGCCTCGGGCGGGACGGGCTCGATCTCCTGGCGCAGCCGGGCCAGCGACCGGCGGCGCAGCATCCGCAGGACCTCGGCGTCACACCACTCCTCGCCCGAGCCGGCGGGACGGAACTCGCCGTCGATCACCCTGCCTCGCGCCGCGAGCCGGTGGAGCGTCGACCGTACGATCGCGACCCCCAGCCCCAGCCGCTGCGCCACATCGGCCACGGTGAAGGGCCCGTGCGTCCGGGCGTACCTCTGGACCAGATCTCCCACGGGGTCGGCGACCGGATCGGTGAAGTCGACCGGAGTGCCCGCGGGGACGGGGACACCGAGGCCGTCCCGCAACCGAGCCACATCCTCGATCACCGCCCAACGCTCCTCGCCCGCGACCCGCACCTGCACGCAACGGCGGGCGTGGGCAAGGTCGGTCAGCACCGCCTCGACGTCGTCCACGGCGGAGCGTGCCGCCACCTCGTCGGTCGACAGTGGGCCGAGCAGGCGGATCAGGTCGACGATGCCCTCGGCGCTGCGCGCGCGCCGCCGCGGAGCCAGGCGCTGGACCTCGGCCTCCACCTCCGCGAGCACCTCGGGGTCCAGCAGCTCGCGCAGCTCGGCGCGTCCCAGCAGCTCGGCCAGCAGCCCCTGATCCAGACTCAGCGCCGCGGCCCGTCGTTCGGCGATGGGGGAGTCGCCCTCGTAGACGAACTGCGCGACGTAGCCGAACAGCAGGTTGGCGGCGAAGGGGGAGGGCCGCGGAGTCTCGATGTCGACCACGTCGACCGTCCGGCTCTCGACCCGGCGCATGAGGTCGACCAGACCGGGGAGGTCGTAGACGTCCTGCAGGCACTCGCGCACTGCTTCGAGGATGATCGGGAACGACGGGTAGGCGGATGCCACCTCCAGCAGTTGCGAGGCCCGCTGCCGCTGCTGCCACAGCGGGCTGCGGCGGCCGGGGTCGCGGCGTGGAAGCAGGAGGGCACGGGCGGCGCACTCGCGAAACCGGGACGCGAACAGGGCGCTGCCGGTGACCTCAGCCGAGACGATGCTGTCGATCTCGTCCGGCTCGAACACCACCAGGTCCGCCGTCGGTGGCTCCGCGTCGGTGTCGGGGATGCGTACGACGATGCCGTCGTCCGAGGCCACGGCAGCGCCGTCCACCCCCAGCCGCTCACGAAGGCGGGCGTTGATCGCCAAGGCCCAGGGAGCGTGCACCGGCGTCCCGAAGGGAGAGTGGATGACCAGCCGCCAGTCGCCCAACTCGTCGCGGAAGCGCTCGACCAGGATCTGACGGTCGTGCGGCAGGGTGGCCGTGGCCTCCCGCTGCTCCTCGAGGTAGGCGGCGAGGTTCTCCGCGGCCCACGCGTCGAATCCGACCTCCTCGGCACGGGTGCGCGCTGCCGCTGGCGGCAAAGCCGCGACTTCGCGGGTGAAGGCGCCGATCGCCGCGCCGAGCTCGTACGGGCGTCCGAGCGTGTCGCCCTTCCAGAACGGGAGACGCCCGGGCACCCCTGGCGCGGGCGTCACCAGCACCCGGTCGTGGGTGATGTCCTCGATGCGCCAACTGGTGGATCCGAGCGCGAACACGTCACCGACACGTGACTCGTACACCATCTCCTCGTCCAGCTCGCCCACGCGGCGGCCGGTGCCCTCGCCGACGAGGAAGACGCCGAACAGTCCGCGGTCGGGGATGGTGCCCCCGCTGGTCACAGCCAGCCGCTGAGCACCCGGACGTCCGGCAATGGTGCCCGCGACACGGTCCCACACGAGGCGGGGGCGCAACTCGGCGAACTCGTCGCTGGGGTAGCGCCCGGCCAGCAGGTCGAGGGTCGCGTCGAACGCGCTGCGCGGCAACCGCGAGAAGGAGGCGGTCCTGATGACGAGGGCGTACAACTCATCGACCTGCCAGGTGTCCATGGCCGTGGCCGCGACGATCTGCTGGGCGAGGACGTCGAGCGGGTTGGCAGGGACGCGGAGCTGCTCGATCTGGCCGCTGCGCATGCGCTCGAGCGCGACCGCCGTCGGGATCAGGTCAGCGCGATGTGTCGGGAACAGCACCCCGTTGCTCGTCTCGCCCACCTGGTGTCCGGCGCGGCCCACTCGTTGCAGAGCGCTGGCGACGCTGGGCGGGCTCGCGATCTGGACGACGAGGTCGACTGCCCCCATGTCGATGCCGAGCTCGAGGCTGCTGGTGGCCACGACGGCGGGCAGGCGACCTGCCTTGAGGTCGTCCTCGACCGCTGCGCGCTGCTCCTTGGAGACGGACCCGTGATGTGCCCGCGCCAAGACCGTGGAGGCGCCCGCCGAGGCGCCGGACTGACCGGGAACCAGCGCCGGAACCGCCCCCTCATGGGCGATCGCTTCGCCTTCCCGCTCGGCGGCGATCTCGTTGAGGCGGGCGGTGACACGCTCGGCGAGGCGTCTGGAGTTGGCGAAGACGATGGTGGATCGGTGCGCCTGGATGAGATCGACGACCCGCTCCTCGACGTGGGGCCACATGGACCGGGCGGCTCGTGGATCGCCGTCGTCGTCGTACTCCGCGGGCGTGGTCATGTCCTGCACGGGGACCTCGGCGGTGAGGTGCCAGGACTTGGTCGAGGTGGGGACCACGGTGCGGACGTCGTGAGGGCCGCCGAGGAACCGCGCCACCTCGTCGAGCGGGCGGACGGTGGCGCTGAGCCCGATGCGCTGGGCCGGTGAGGAGAGCAGGGCATCGAGCCGCTCGAGGCTCAGGGCGAGGTGTGCGCCACGCTTGGTCCCGGCGACGGCGTGCACCTCGTCGAGGATCACGGTCTCCACTCCCGCGAGCTGCTCGCGCGCCCGGCTGGTCAGCATGAGGAAGAGGGACTCGGGTGTGGTGATGAGGATGTCCGGCGGCGAGGTGGTCAAGCGCCTGCGGTCGGCGGGCGAGGTGTCGCCCGAGCGGATGCCGACTGCCACGTCGGTGACACTCTCGCCGAGTCGCTCGGCGGTGGCGCGGATGCCGACGAGCGGAGCGCGCAGGTTGCGCTCGACATCGACCGCCAGTGCCTTGAGGGGCGAGACGTAGAGAACCCGCGTCCTGTGCGTGCGCTCCTGGGGGGAGGGGCGGTGCAACAGGCGGTCGAGGGACCACAGGAAGGCGCTCAGGGTCTTGCCGCTGCCGGTGGGCGCGACCACGAGCGTGTGGTGGCCCGACGAGATGGCGCCCCACGCCCCCGACTGAGCCGGCGTGGGGTCGGCGAAGGCAGCAGAGAACCACTCACGCGTGGAGGAGTGGAAGTCGCCGAGTGCGTTCACAGGCCCATCCTTGCGGATGGCACTGACACCGCACGAGCAAGCCAGAAACCGTCCACAAGCCGATGCGGCCCGCCCACTCATCCACAGAGTCTTCGTGACCCGTCTCAGGCAACGCGAGGTTCGCGAGCATCGGACGACAACGCCACAGACGGCGACACCAAGGACGGCGACAGCACAGACGGGGGCACATCCATGTATGGAGACACCACGGTCATCAGGGCCCACGCCCGACGACTCGCAGACCAGGCCAACGAGATCAGGAGGCGAGCCGACGCGCTCCTGCGCAGCTCTGCGGAGGTGCTGTGGCAAGGGCGGGCCGCCCTCGCCATGCAGGACCGGATGAGGCAGCGGGCCGGGGCCTTGGCGCGCACCGCCGACGCCCACGAGGCGGCGGCCGCAACCCTGCACGCGCATGCGGACGCCGTGGACGACCTCAAGGAGCTCATCGAGGAGATCACTCGTCGAGTCCGATGCCTCGTGGCGGACGCAAGGACGCGGTTGGCCGCCGTGGCGGAGGGTCTGGTCGCGGCGGTGGGGGTGAGTGCGGAGCGTGCGGATGAATGGTGGGCATCTTTCAGCGAACCACCGGCGGGGCATCGCGACTGGCTGGATTTTGCGGACACGCTCTCCCAGGCGCGTCGATGAGTGGGGTGACGCGCGTGCAGCTCGACTCCGCGCAGCTGCAACGCCTGTATGAGCTCGCCGGCATCCCGGTGCCGCCGACAGGCGCGGGGGAGACGGCAACCACGGGGCAGCACTGGACCGAGCGGCTCGATGCCTGCACCGACGAGGCGCCGCAGCCCTCGGTGGTGGACGACGCCCTGGCTGAGCTCGGGCTCATGGTCGACGGACAGCTGTCGTCGGGGGCCGCCGAGGCGATGTCGGTGTGGCACGGGGCAGCCGAGGCGGTGGAGGTGGAGGTGCTGGCGCGCCAGGGCGGTCGGATGACGCGGGTCACGTCGCGGCAACGCCTGGGCGGCGACACCGTGGTTGCTGCCTCGAGCGCTGACGGTTGCACGACCGAGTGGGCCGTGCTGCCAGCCCAGCGATGGTGGATGGAGCTGACGCGAGCCGCACTGGTTCCTGCGCAGCAGTCGGTGCCAGCCGAGGTGGCGGCGCTCCCCGACGTCATCGAGGTCGGCTGGGAGTGTCTGTTGGCTGCCGGATGGTCCGTGGAAGTCGGGCAGCCCCACCTCATCGACGAGCTGGCCCGCGACGGCGCCGAGTCGGTTCTTGGTGGCCCCAGCGCGGCCGCGCTCGATGTCGTGGGTGCGCTCGTGGCGGCGCGGTGGTTGTTCCTTCTGGCGAGCGCTTCCGTGGGACGATTGCACGCCCGCAGGGTGCTCCGGCGGGGCGAGGACGTCGCGTACGGCGACGTGGAGTGGGTGCTCCTGCCGGACGGGTGGCGCTGCGTGGAGCCGGCCGTACGTGACGGATGGCGGGCGGTGCGGCTGACCCGCTGCCGGCCCACCGACTTGGCCGGCCACCTCGCTCTGCTGACCCCGGCGGGGGCACGATGAGCACACCGCCCATTGACTCGGTGACGGGCGGCAGCCACGGGGTGGTGGCTGGGTACGCCCAGATGAGCGCCCTCGCGGCGGCGTACGCCACGGAGTCGGAGTCCTTCGTTGCGCTGGCGCGACTGGGGCCCGCTGTGATGCTCGACCCGGACCTCATGGAGTCCTCGGTGCTGAGCCCCGCGACCTTCCAACGTGCGGAGCAAGCCGTGCTGGGTGCCACGACGGGCGCGGACGGCCTGGTGCCGCGTGCGCTGGGACTGGCGGCCGACGGTCTGCTCATCTCGGCGACCGTGGACGCCTTCCGGGCCAGCGACGCCGTGGCCGCAGCGGCCATCGAGGCCCTCGACCACGCCCTGGGATCGCTGCTGGTGACCCCGATTCCCGGCGTGGCCCCGCCCGGCGCAGTGGTGCCGCTTGCGCTGGGGCTCGCAGGAGCGAGTCTGTGGGCACGCCTGAGTCCGGACCAGCGAGACGCGGCGGCCGCACGACTGGAGGAACTGCTCGGCGACGTGGTCCTCCACCACCCCGAGCTCGTCGAGCACCTCACCAATGCTGGAGGTGGCCTCGTGGACGGTCTCGTCCCGGGCAACGTGGGGTGGCTCAACTCAGGGGACGGGCCGATCGGCTCGGCCACGACGGGAGATGCCGCGCGCCTGCTCGCCCACCTCTTCGGCAACCGGGCCGACGTGGAGGTCACGCGCCTGGGTTCCAGCGGGGCGGAAGCCGGCGCCACGACCGTACGCGAGCTGATGGAGCGCCTCGCGGCTGCGAATGCCCTGGACGCGGACGACCCCTCGATGAGGGGTGCCATCAGGGTCGAGACAGTCGTCGTGGATGGCGAGCGACGCCACATCGTCTACCTGCCGGGGACCGATGACATGTCGCCTGTCCCCGAGGGCGGCCGCTCCGCGCGCGACATGCTCACCAACTATCAGGTGCTCGGTGGGTTGGACTCCTCCTACGGCGAGGGAATCACGCAGGCCATGCGGGACGCCGGGCTCGGGGGGCAACAGGTCATGCTCGTCGGACACTCCCAGGGCGGCATGGAGGCGGCCGCGCTGGCGGCTGACCCCCAGTTCCGCCAGGAGTTCACGGTGCGCCATGTGGTGACAGCAGGGTCGCCCACGGCCCAGGTGGCGCAGCTCCCTGACGACGTCCACGCCCTGCACCTGGAGAACCGGGGGGATGCCGTGCCTCTGCTCGACGGCGCGCGCAACCCCGACCAGCCGGGTCGCGTCACCGTCGTCTTCGACGAGGGCACCCGCGACATTGCGGGCAACCACTCGATGGCGCACTACGTCTCGGGCGGGGGAGCAGTCGACGAGTCGGCCGACGGCTCGCTTCAGGACCTGATCGAGCGGATGCGCGCGGACGGGTTCCTGGGCGGCGACGTGGAGAGCACGACGACCTACCTCGTCCAACGCCCCTGAGGGGTCCACCGCTCGTCACGGGCGAGGTGCTGAGGCGCGGTGCGGGTTGGCGGCGCGGCGGTGGTTGGATGTGCGGGTGGATCTGACGCAGCCCGAGCCCGACACCAAGGACTGGACCTGGGTGCTGGAGCGCCCATGCACCGAGTGCGGGTTCGCCGCCGCCACCATCGAAGTGCCTGACCTTGCGGGACTGATCAACGACTCGACGCCGCGGTGGGTTGCCGCGCTGGCCTCCCCGCAGGCCGCCACCCGGCCTGCGCCGGGGGTGTGGTCGGTGCTCGAGTACGCCTGCCACGTGCGTGACGTGCACAGGATCTTTGCGGAGCGGCTCGCTGGCATGCTCGCGCACGACTGCCCCACCTTCGCCAACTGGGACCAGGACGCCACCGCGCTCGCCGACGACTACTCCGCGCAGGATCCCGTTGTCGTGGCGCGTGAGTTGAGCGACGCAGCCGAGGCCGTGGCGCGCGCGTACGCGTCGGTCGGGCCGGAGCAGTACGAGCGGACGGGGCTGCGTTCGAACGGCTCGGCCTTCACCGTCCTCACGCTGGGGCGCTACCACCTCCACGATGTCATCCACCACGTGCACGACATCGGCTGGGCGGGCGACCAGGGCGCGGCGGTCCAGGGGTGAGGCACACCGAGTTCTGGGCGCGGATGGACGTGGCGCTGGGCAGCGCGTACGCGACGAGTTGGGCTGAGTTGACCGTCATCGGGGCCCTGGGCTCGCGTACGGTCAATGAGGCGCTGGCCGCAGGAGTCGCGCCCAAGGAGGTCTGGGCAGCTGTCCACGCCGTTCTTGAGCTCCCGGAGAACCAGCGGTGAACGAGGCCGCTGGGGCTGTCGATCTCGTCCGGATCCAACGCAGGACCGTCGGGGTCCTCGCGCTCGCGCAAGTGGTGGGCGCGATCGGCATCACCGTCGGCGTCTCGACGGCATCGCTGCTGGCTCGCGACATCTCGGGCTCGGAGACCTTGGCCGGACTCGTACAGACGGCTCAGGTGCTGGGTGCATCGCTGGCGTCGTACCTCATGGCACGCGTCATGGCGCGGCGCGGGCGTCGAATCGGCCAGGTGAGCGGCCTGCTTGCGGGAGCACTGGGGGCGCTGGGATCCGTCGTGGCAGGAGTCCTCGGCTCGATGCCGCTGCTCGTCGTGAGTGCGCTGCTGCTGGGCGGCACCACCGCGGCCAACGCCGCTGCCCGCTACGCGGCCACCGACCTCGCCCCGCCCAGCACGCGAGCGCGCGACCTGTCGGTGGTGGTGTGGGCGACGACGCTGGGTGCCGTGCTGGGGCCGAACCTGTCGGGGCCCTCGGGTGCGCTCGCCGTACGACTCAACCTGCCCGAGCTGACGGGTCCGTTCCTGCTCTCGGGCGTGGTGATGGCGGTGGCGTGTCTGGTGGTGTGGTTCCTGATGCGGCCCGATCCGCTGCTGACGGCCCAGAGCGTGGCAGCAGCGCATGATCCGGAGCACTCCAGCGTCGAGTTGCCCGGGACAACGCTGAGCCGGGCCCTGCGCGCCTTCGTTGAGCAGCGTGCCCTGGGCGCCGCTGTCCTCGGACAGGCATTGGCGCACGCGGTGATGGTCGCCGTGATGATCATGACGCCCCTGCACATGGAGCACGGCGGCTCCGAGCTGAAGGTGATCGGCCTGGTGATCTCGCTGCACGTGCTGGGGATGTACGCCTTCTCGCCCGTCTTCGGTTGGGTCGCCGACCGCATCGGTCGCGCCCCCGTGGTGATGGCGGGCGCGGTCGTGCTCTTGGTGGCCCTGCTGCTGGCCGGGAACTCGCCCGAGGGCCACTCGTGGCACATCACGTCGGGGTTGTTCCTGCTCGGGGTCGGGTGGTCGCTGGTGACCCTGGCCTGTGCGGCGACGATCGCGGATCGGGCACCCCTGGCCGTACGCACCGACGTCCAGGGCGTCTCGGACACCGTGATGGGCCTCACCGCGGCGGCTGGTGGTGCCATCTCGGGCGTCGTGGTCGCCCAGTACTCCTACGCCGGTCTGGCGCTGGTCTCGGCCGTCTTCGCCCTCGGCGTGGCTGCGTGCGGGACGGTCATCTGGCGTCACTCGCGCTGATTCTGGCTCGGTTGCGACACGCCGCGAGCCCCAGCACTGATCGAACAAGTGTTCGGGATAGGCTCCTGTCCACAGGTACGACGCAGTCCGGCGTTCTCCACAGATCGACATCCTGATCAGGGATTGTCAGTGGGCCGCTCTAGCGTCGCCGATGTACCTGGATCACCACGAGGAGCAAGGAGACGCACATGGCAGGTGGAGACCGCGAGAAGGCACTGGATGCCGCACTCGCCAGCATCGAGAAGTCGTTCGGCAAGGGTTCGGTCATGCGCTTGGGCGACGAGACGCGCGCGCCCCTCGAGGTGATCCCGACCGGTTCGATCGCCCTCGACGTCGCGCTGGGGCTGGGTGGCCTGCCGCGGGGTCGTGTGGTGGAGATCTACGGCCCGGAGTCCTCCGGAAAGACGACGGTCGCGCTCCACGCGGTCGCCAGCGCACAGGCCGCCGGCGGCATCGTCGCCTTCATCGACGCTGAGCACGCGCTCGACCCCGAGTACGCCAAGGCTCTCGGAGTCGACACCGACGCGCTCCTGGTTTCGCAGCCCGACTCGGGTGAGCAGGCCCTCGAGATCGCCGACATGCTGATC
Source organism: Actinomycetes bacterium (assembly GCA_023460975.1). Classification (GTDB taxonomy): domain Bacteria; phylum Actinomycetota; class Actinomycetes; order Propionibacteriales; family Nocardioidaceae; genus Nocardioides. The sequence continues at coordinate 74,944 of JAEWOG010000090.1, read as the reverse complement.
CGCCCAGGAGCCCTGGACCTGATCGTCATCGACTCCGTCGCCGCGCTCGTGCCCCGCGCCGAGATCGAAGGGGAGATGGGGGACAGCCACGTCGGTCTCCAGGCCCGCCTGATGAGCCAGGCCCTGCGCAAGATGACGGGTGCGCTCAACAACGCGGGCACAACCGCCATCTTCATCAACCAGCTGCGCGAGAAGATCGGCGTGATGTTCGGCTCGCCCGAGACCACGACCGGTGGTCGTGCGCTCAAGTTCTACTCGTCCGTGCGTCTCGACGTGCGCCGCATCGAGACGCTCAAGGACGGCACCGACATGGTCGGCAACCGCACCCGCGTCAAGGTCGTCAAGAACAAGGTCGCTCCGCCGTTCAAGCAGGCTGAGTTCGACATCATGTACGGCAAGGGCATCAGCCGCGAGGGAGGCCTGATCGACGTAGGCGTCGAGGCGGGTCTCATCCGCAAGGCGGGTGCTTGGTACACCTACGAGGGCGATCAGCTGGGGCAGGGCAAGGAGAACGCCCGCGGCTTCTTGCGCGACAACCCGGATCTGGCCAACGAGCTCGAGAAGAAGATCCTCGAGAAGCTGGGCGTTGTGCCGACGATGGACGGTCCGAACGATCTGTCGGACGAGCCCATCGGGGTCAATGACTTCTGATCCGCGTCCCGCCCCGGCCTGGCTGGGCGACGTCGCGCTGGGAGTGCAGGCGTGGGTCGGCGACGACCGACCCACGCCTGACCCCGAGGCGCCGCGGACGCGGGGGCAATCGGCGGGAGGTCGTCGTTCTGGCGGCTCCCGCGCGGCGGGATCACCCGGGGGTCGTCGGCGCTCACGTGCGGGCGCCGGTTCCCCTCCTCCCGAGGACACCGCCGCGCTGAGCCCGCCGGCGGATCCGGAGGCAGTGGCACGCAAGATCCTGCTCGATGCCTTGACTGGTCGGGCGTGCACGCGCAAGGAGTTGGCCGACAAGCTGGCCAAGAAGGACGTACCCGAGGACCTGGCGCGACAACTCCTCGATCGCTTCACCGAGGTCGGCCTCATCGATGACGCTGCCTTCGCCCAGGCGTGGATCGCGTCGCGCCAGCCCGGCAAGGGGTTGGCGCGGCGAGCGCTGGCCCAGGAACTGCGCCGCAAGGGCGTCGATGATGAGGTCGCCAAGGAGGCTCTCTCGGAGATCGACCCGGCTGACGAGGAGGCCGCTGCGCGCCAACTGGTGCGCAAGAAGCTGCGCTCCGTGCGCAACCTGGACCGCACAGTTGCCACCCGGCGGTTGGCCGGGATGCTTGCCCGCAAGGGATATGGATCCGGCCTGGCCTTCGCCGTGGTCCGCTCGGAGTTGGACTCAGCCGGGGTGGAGGCGGCCGAAGGCGATGCCGACGAGGGGCTCCTCGACTAGCCTCACCGAGATGTCGGTGCACAGCCGCTCGGTGCGGGTGAACGTGGACGGAGCCTGGCTGGAGGGGGCCGTTGCCCCCGGCGAGCCCGTGCTCGAGGCCGCGGCACGCCTTGCCCGCGTACGACCCCACGATCTCGACGCGGTGGATCTGTCAGGTGAACCGAGTCTGTTCATCCACGGCGCTGCCGCTGATCCGGTCCGGCTGCGCCCGATGGAGTCCGGTGACCTGGCCACCATGACGCGCTGGCGCAACACGGCTGCTGTCGCGAGATGGTGGTCTGAGGACCCCGACGATCTGGACGGGCTGACGGCGCACTACGGCCCGGACCTGGGCCCGCAGAGCGCCACCCACCTGTGGATCGCAGAGTGGCGAGGGCGTTCGGTCGGGTTCATTCAGGACTACCTGATGTCGGACCATCCCGAGTACGCAGTCCTCACCGGAGTTCCGGACGCGGTGGGGGTCGACTACCTGGTGGGTGAACCGGCGTTCGTGGGGCGTGGTTTCGGAACCCGCATGCTGTGGTCCTGGCTGTGCTCCCTGTCCAGCACGCGGGTCGGTGTGGCGACCGCCTTTGCTGCCCCCGATCATCGAAACCTCGCTTCGCGGCGTCTCCTGCGCAAGGTGGGGTTCACCGAGGGCATGTGGTTCGACGAGCCGACCTCATCCGGAGTGAGCATCACCGTGGTGGGCCACAGCATCGACCTCCCCGGCGTGCTCGGCACGTGATGGCATGCGCTGCAGACGGTGAGGCGGTGGGGAATGATGGCGCCATGACGTTCACCGATGCGCTGCGGGTGCCCGAGGGCCCCGTGGATCTCACGGCGCTTGCGACGGATGCCACCCCGGGTTTCTCCGGCTCCAAGAAGGAGGGCGAGGCGGCCTTGGCCGCGGTGGGCGTCGAGCTGGCTGATCTGCAGGAGCGACTGTGGGCCGCGCGCACCGCGGGATCGCGGCGACGCATTCTCCTGGTGCTCCAGGGGATGGACACCTCGGGCAAGGGAGGCGTGCTGCGCCACGCCGTGGGCCTCATTGATCCCCAGGGAGTCCGGATCACCTCGTTCAAGGCGCCGACGGAGGAGGAACGCAGCCACGATTTCCTGTGGCGGATCGAGCGCGGTCTTCCCGAGGCGGGCTACGTGGGCGTGTTCGACCGTTCCCACTACGAGGACGTCCTCATCCAGCGCGTGCGTGCGTTTGCGCCGCCCGAGGAGATCGAGCGACGGTACGGGGCCATCAACGACTTCGAGGCCGCCCTGGTGGCCGATGACGTGCATGTCATCAAGTGCATGCTTCACATCAGCCCCGGCGTTCAGCGCAAGCGCCTGCTCGAGCGCCTGGCCAACCCGGCCAAGCACTGGAAGTTCAACACCGGTGACCTCGATGAGCGGGCGCTGTGGCCGGCGTACCGGCAGGCGTACGAGATCGCGCTCGAGCGGTGCCACACCGATGCCGCACCGTGGTTCGTGGTTCCCTCGGACCGCAAGTGGTACCGCAATCTGGCCGTGGCCCACCTCCTGGTCGAGGCCCTGCGCGGCATGGACCTGTCCTGGCCGGTGGCCGACTTCGACGTCGCCGCAGCCACACACCGACTCTCGACCGAGGACCCGATCGCATGATGCCCTCGACCGCGGTCACGCGGTACGTCACGCCCCTGCGCGAGGGCGGCAGCCTGCCCGGCATCGTCGAGGCAGCCGACCTGGGCACGTACGTGTGCAAGTTCCACCGTGCCGGGCAAGGGCCCAAGGTGCTGGTTGCCGAGGTGATCGTGTCTGGCCTTGCGCGACGGCTGGGGCTGCGTACGCCGGATCTCGTGGTGCTGGACCTCGATGCCAAGATCGCGCGCTACGAAGCCGATGAGGAGGTCCAGGACCTGCTCAGCGCCAGCGTGGGTCTCAACCTGGGGGTGGACTTCCTTCCCGGCGCCTTCTCCTACGACGGTGACCAGACGACCAGTGACGCGGAGGCCGCCCGCATCCTGTGGCTGGATGCCTTCACTGCCAACGTGGATCGTTCGTGGCGCAACCCGAACATGCTGGTGTGGCATGGCGACGTGTGGGTGATCGACCACGGTGCCTCGCTCTACTTCCACCACGCGTGGACGCGTGGCATCACGGACCCTGCCCGGTTCGCGCAGCAACCGTGGGACGTCTCCGATCATGTGCTGGTCGATCGGGTGGGGGTGCTGAGGGATCACCAGGAGGAGATCGCGGCACTCCTGTCGCGTGAGGTGTTCGTCGAGGTGCTGGCACAGGTGCCCGACGCGTGGTTGGAGGGCGTGAGCGGAGCGGAGTCGCCTGAGCAACTGCGTGCCGCGTACGTCGAGTTCCTCGCAGCTCGACTGGACTCGCGCGCCTGGCTGCCGGGAGATGCACGATGAGCGAGCTGGCCTACCAGTACGCAGTGCTGCGCTGCGTCCCGCGGCCGGACCGCGAGGAGTTCCTCAACGTCGGAGTTGTCGTGTACTGCCAGGAGCTCGACTTCCTGCAGGCGGCGTGGCGCATCGACCGCGCTCGGTTGACGGCCTTCGCCCCTGCCGTGGACCTCGAGCGGGTGGAGTCGACCCTGACGTTCGTCGAGGGCGTGTGCGCCGGGGACGAACGCGGTGGTGCCGCGGCGAGGCACCCGCTGAGTCAGCGGTTCGGGTTCCTGAAGGCGCCGAAGTCGACCGTGATCCAGCCGGGCCCCGTCCACGGCGGGATCACGCTCGACCCGGCTGACACGCTTGCTGGCCTGCTGGACGCGCTCGTCGGCTGAGGAGCACCGGCCCCTCAGCCGGGGCAGCAGCCTCAGACGGGGACGAGTTCGACGGCGCCGACGGCGTACCGAGCGAGGACGGCACGCGCGACCTCGGGGTGCGCGCCCAGGGGCTCGGAGACGGCGATCGCGCCCGCCTCGAGCGCCAGCTCGGCGGCTCGGTCCGGCAACAGGCCCGGGGCGAGGAAGAAGGACGCCACCGCGATGTGGCGGCGACCCTCGGCCCGGAACGCGCGGACTGCCTCGCCCGTGGCGGGCGGAGCCGACGACGCGAACGCGGCGGTCACGGGCAACTTGTGCCGGGTGCCCCATGTGCGCGCAATGCGGGCGACCGCCTGGTTGGCCAGCGGGTCGGAGGAGCCGGCGGCGGCCAGCACGAGGGCGTCGAGCTCGCGGACGCGCGCGGCCTTGAGTGCCTCGCGCATGCGCAGGTCGAGCACCTCGAGGAAAGCGGTCTCCATGCCCAGGATGCGGCTCGCGCGGATCTTCAGGCCCGGGTGCCGCGCGGACATCTCGGCGATGGCCGCCGGGACGTCGACCTTGGCGTGGTAGGCCTCGCTCAGCAGCAACGGAACGACGACGATCTCCTCGTGCCCGTGCCGGACGAGGCGGTCCACGACCGTGGTGAACGACGGACGCGACAACTCCAGGAATGCGGTCTCGATCTTGAGGTCGCCACGCAGCTTCTTGACCTCGTCGACGAGCGCCTTGACCGTCTCGGCGGAGCGCGGGTCGCGGCTCCCGTGTGCCAGTGCCACCAGTGCAGGTGCAGCCATCAGGTGTTCCTCCCTCGGATGCGGGATGTGGGGTGGAGCACGACGTCGTTGTCGCGGTGAAGGGGAAGCGTGGTGTGGACGGGACTCATACGTGGATCCCGCACTCGGTCTTGCCCGTGCCGGCCCAGCGGCCGCTGCGCGGGTCGTCACCGGGGGCCACGCGGCGCGTGCATGGCGCGCAGCCGATGCTCGGGTAGCCGTCGTAGGCCAGCAGGTTGACGAGGACGTTGTTGTCCGCGATGTAGCGCTCCACCTGCTCATCGCTCCAGCGGGCGATGGGGGACACCTTGACCTTGGACTTGCGTGCGTCCCACCCGATCACCGGTGCGATCACCCGGTTGCGGGTCTCGGCGCGTCGCAGGCCGGTGGCCCACGCGTCGTACTGCGCCAGCGAGGTGGCCAGGGGCTCGACCTTGCGCAACTTGCAGCACAGGTCGGGATTGGTACGGAACAGGTCGGGGCCATGCGTCGCGTCCTGCTCGGCCACGCTCTGCTTCGGTGTGATGGTGATGAGGTTGACGTCCAACGTCGCCGCCACCGCGTCGCGGGTGCCGATGGTCTCGGGGAAGTGGTAGCCGGTGTCGAGGAAGACCACGTCGATGCCCGGCGCCACCTTCTGTGCGAGGTGGGCCAGGACGGCGTCACCCATCGAGGAGGTGATGCAGAACCGCTCGCCGAAGGTCGCGACCGCCCACTCGATGATGTGCTCCGCAGGGGCGAGCTCGAGCTCGGCGCCCACGTGGGAGACGAGCTCACGCAGCTCCTCGGACGAGCGACCCTCGGTGTGGGTGCCGCGGAAGGCCCGGGCAGCGCGCGTGGTGGCGGCGGTCATGGGGTCACCTCCCGGTCGGCGTAGGGCGTCACGAGCCCGATCATGGACAACGCGAAGGCGCGCAGGCAGGACCGGCACTCCCACGAGCCGTGGGGCGAGGTGACCTCGCCGTCGGCATCCACGACCTCGTACGGACGCAGGTCGGTCTCTGCGCAGTACGGGCAGTGGTTCGGGGTGGCACGGGCGGACATCGCTCAGACCACCTCGAGCTGCTTCTCGCCGCGCAGCTGGTCGTCGCTGGCACGCGCCGCCCACGTCGCGAACGACTCGCCCTGCGCCCGGTCGGCGAGGAAGGCGTGGACGACGTTGGTGACGTAGTCGTCGAGGCCGGCGGAGGTGACCTTGTGCGCGCGGAGCTTGCGACCGAAGTTGGCGTTCAGGCCGAGCGCACCGCCGAGGTGGACCTGGAAGCCCTCGACCTGCTGGCCGTCCTCGCCCATGACGAGCTGGCCCTTCAGGCCGATGTCGGCGACCTGCGTACGGGCGCACGAGTTGGGGCACCCGTTGACGTTGATCGAGATCGGGACGTCCAGATCGGGGAAGCGGCGCTCGAGCTCGGCGACGAGTGAGCGCGCTCGCTCCTTGGTGTCGACGATCGCCAGCTTGCAGAACTCGATGCCCGTGCACGCCATGGTGGCGCGACGCCAGGGGCTGGGGTTCGCCTCGAGGCCGATGGCGGCGAGGTCGGCCACGATCGCGTCCGTGCTCTGCGGCGGGACGCCGAGCACGACGAGCTTCTGGTACGCGGTCAGGCGCGCTCCCGCGGCGCCGTGGCGCTCGACGACGTCGGCGAGGGCCAGCAAGGCCTCCCCGTCGATGCGTCCCACGACGGGTGCGACGCCGACGTAGAAGTTGCCGTCGCGCTGCTCGTGGACGCCGATGTGGTCGCCCTGGCGCTCAGGCGTCACGGGGGAGTCGCAGTCGACCAGGGTGCGCTTGAGGTACTCGGTCTCCAGCACCTCGCGGAACTTCTCCTTGCCCCAGTCGGCGACCAGGAACTTCAGGCGTGCGCGCGAGCGGAGCCGGCGGTAGCCGTAGTCGCGGAAGATCGAGGCAACGCCCTCCCAGACGTCGGCGACGTCCTCGAGGGCGATCCACACACCGAGCTTGGCGGCCAGGTGCGGGTTGGTCGACAGGCCGCCGCCGACCCACAGGTCGAAGCCGGGGCCGAGCTCGGGGTGCACCGTCCCGACGAACGCCACGTCGTTGGCCTCGGGCGCCACGTCGTGGCTGGGGTGTCCGGTCAGCGCGGTCTTGAACTTGCGCGGGAAGTTCGAGAAGTCGGGGTTGCCGATGTAGCGACGCTTGATCTCCTCGAGGGCCGAGGAGCCGTCGATGATCTCGTCCTTGGCGACGCCGGCCACGGGGGAGCCGAGGAAGGGGCGAGGGGAGTCGCCGCACGCCTCGAGGGTGCTCAGGCCGGCTGCGCCGAGGCGCTCCCAGATGGCGGGGACGTCCTCGATGCGGATCCAGTGGTACTGGATGTTGCAGCGGTCGGTGACGTCGGCGGTGTTGCGTGCGAAGTCGACCGAGACGCTGCCCAGGGCGCGCAGGGCCTCGCTGGTGAGGAGCACGCCGTCCGAGCGCACGCGCATCATGAAGTAGCGCGCGTCGAGCTCTTCCTCGGGCACGGTGGCGGTCTTGCCGCCGTCGAAGCCTTCGGCGCGCTGGGTGTAGAGGCCCATCCAGCGGAAGCGACCGCGCAGGTCAGCGGGGTCGATCGAGTCAAAACCGCGCTTGGAGTAGATGTTGACGATGCGCGCCTCGACGTTGAGCGGGTTGTCGTCCTTCTTGGACTGCTCGTTCTTGTTGAGGGGCTCGGTGTAGCCGAGGGCCCACTGGCCCTCGCCCTTCTTGCGACGGGCGGGGCGCGCTGCGGTGGTGGTGTCGCTCACGACTGATCTGGTCCTTGTCACTGGTGCCGCGGGTGCGGCTCGGAGGGGAGAAGTGGGATCAGGAGCGCCAACAGATCATGCTGCGCGTACGCATGAGGTCGACGTGACGTCGGACCACGAGGTACGTGTGAGTTGCAGCGGTGACCATGTCAAGAAGTCTCAACGGGTGGACACCCTCCCGTAAAGCGCCATCTTCAGAATGTGAGATCGCTGTTCGTAATGTGAGACACGGGACTGGGGGCTCCCGCGTGACCCGGGTCGGCGGTGCGGCGTACGTCACACCGATGGGCTGGGCGGGCGGTGGGCCAAGGGCCGCGCGCAGCGGGGGAGCGCCCTAGCATGGGCACATGAGCGACTCCCTGATCAGCAGCGCGTACAGCCAGGCCCTCGAGGTCATTGCCTCCGTCGAGCCCCGGGTCGCCGAGGCCACCCGCGCGGAGCTCGCCGACCAGCGTGCTTCGCTCAAGCTGATCGCCTCGGAAAACTACGCCTCGCCCGCCGTGCTCATGACGATGGGAACCTGGTTCTCCGACAAGTACGCCGAGGGCACCGTCGGCCACCGCTTCTACGCCGGGTGCCAGAACGTCGACACGGTCGAGTCGCTCGCGGCTGAGCACGCCAAGGAGCTCTTCGGCGCCGAGTACGCCTACGTGCAGCCCCACTCCGGCATCGACGCCAACCTCACCGCGTACTGGGCGATCCTGGCGCACCGCGTCGAGGGCCCGTGGCTGGAGAACGCTGGCGTCAAGAACATGAACGAGCTCACCGAGGCCGACTGGGAGAAGCTGCGCGCCGAGCTCGGCAACCAGCGTCTGCTCGGCATGAGCCTGGACGCGGGCGGTCACCTGACCCACGGCTTCCGCCCCAACATCTCCGGCAAGATGTTCCACCAGAACCAGTACGGCACCGACCCCGAGACCGGCCTGCTCGACTACGACGCCCTGCGGGCCAAGGCCAAGGAGTTCAAGCCGCTCATCCTGGTCGCCGGCTACTCCGCGTACCCGCGGCGCGTGAACTTCGCCAAGATGCGTGAGATCGCCGACGAGGTCGGCGCCACCCTGATGGTCGACATGGCGCACTTCGCCGGGTTGGTGGCCGGCAAGGTCTTCACGGGCGAGGAGGACCCGGTTCCCTACGCGCACGTGGTCACGAGCACCTCGCACAAGTCCCTGCGCGGCCCGCGGGGCGGCTTCATCCTCGCCACCGAGGAGTACGCCCCCAGCGTCGACCGCGGCTGCCCGATGGTGCTGGGTGGCCCGCTCTCCCACGTGATGGCGGCCAAGGCCGTGGCCTTCGCCGAGGCGCGCACGGAGTCCTTCCAGACGTACGCCCAGCAGGTCGCCGACAACGCGCACTCGCTGGCCGACGGCTTCCTCAAGCGCGGGGCCAACCTCGTCACCGGCGGCACGGACAACCACATCGTGCTGCTCGACGTGAGCTCGTTCGGCCTCACCGGGCGTCAGGCCGAGTCGGCGCTGCTCGACGCCGGCGTCGTCACCAACCGCAACTCGGTGCCCTCGGACCCGAATGGCGCCTGGTACACCTCTGGCGTCCGCCTCGGCACGCCCGCCCTCACCACGCGCGGCTTCGGGCACGACGAGTTCGACAAGGTCGCCGAGCTCATCGTCGACGTGCTGAGCAACACCGAGGCCGGCACCACGAAGGCCGGCGGCCCCTCGAAGGCGTCGTACGTGCTCGCCGACGGCGTCGCCGAGCGCACCAAGGCCGCGTCGGCCGAGCTCCTCGACAAGCACCCGCTCTACCCGGGCCTCGAGCTCGCCTGAGGTTCGTCTCGGCGCGGGCGCAGGACTCCTGCGCTCGCGCCTGCGACGACACGACACAATGGCGCCATGAGCGCTGCTGAGAGAGCCGGAACCACGGCCCTGCCCACCGACCTGATCGATGTCGCGGCGGTGGTGACGGCCTACTACGCCCTGCAGCCGGATCCCGCCGAGGTGGCGCAGCGCGTGGCCTTCGGCACCAGCGGGCACCGCGGCTCCTCGCTCGACGTCGCCTTCAACGAGCACCACATCCTCGCGACGACCCAGGCCATCTGCGAGTACCGCGCCAGCCAGGGCATCGACGGGCCGCTGTTCCTCGGCCGCGACACCCACGCGCTGTCCGAGCCCGCGTGGACCACGGCTGTCGAGGTCCTGGTGGGCAACGGCGTCGACGTGCGCGTTGACGCCCGCGGCGGCTGGACGCCGACCCCGGCCGTGTCCCACGCGATCCTCGGCGCCAACCGGGGGCGTACGACGGGGTTGGCCGACGGCATCGTCGTCACGCCGTCGCACAACCCGCCTCGTGACGGCGGCTTCAAGTACAACCCGCCCCACGGGGGCCCCGCGGACACCGACGCGACGAGCATCATCGCGGCGCGGGCGAACGAACTGATCGCCTCTGGGCTTCGAGGCGTGCAGCGCATCCCCTTCGCGCGGGCGCGCACGCAGGTGGGTTCGTACGACTTCCTCGCCACCTATGTGGCCGACCTGCCCACGGTGGTCGATCTCGACCGGGTGCGCGAGGCGGGACTGCGCATCGGCGCCGACCCGATGGGCGGCGCCAGCGTCGACTACTGGGGCGCGATCGCCGAGACCCACCGCCTTGACCTCACGGTGGTCAACCCGCTCGTGGACCCGACGTGGCGCTTCATGACGCTCGACGCCGACGGCAAGATCCGCATGGACTGCTCCTCGCCATCGGCCATGGCCTCGTTGGTGGCGCAGCGGGGGACGTACGACCTCGCGACGGGCAACGACGCCGACGCGGACCGGCACGGCATCGTCACGCCCGACGGCGGACTGATGAACCCCAACCACTACCTCGCCGTCGCCATCGACCACCTGTACGGCGGCGCCCGGCCGGGCTGGCGCCCGGACGCCGGGGTCGGCAAGACGCTGGTGTCGTCGTCCATGATCGACCGGGTCGTCGCGGACCTGGGCCGCGACCTGGTCGAGGTGCCCGTCGGCTTCAAGTGGTTCGTGCCGGGGCTGCTCGACGGCTCGATCGGGTTCGGCGGCGAGGAGTCGGCGGGCGCGTCGCTGCTGCGGCGCGACGGGTCGACGTGGACCACCGACAAGGACGGACTCGTGCTGGCCCTGCTGGCGGCCGAGATCACGGCGACATCGGGTCGCACCCCCAGCGAGCGCTACGCGGAGTTGACCGAACGGCACGGAGCGCCGGCGTACGCCCGCATCGACGCCCCGGCCGACCGTGAGCAGAAGGCGCGCCTGAGCGCCCTGACACCGCAGGACGTCACGGCGGACGAACTGGCGGGCGAGGCGATCCTCAGCAAACTCACCGCAGCTCCTGGCAACGGGGCCGGGATCGGCGGCCTCAAGGTCGTCACGCAGAACGCGTGGTTCGCCGCCCGCCCGAGCGGGACAGAGGACGTCTACAAGATCTACGCCGAGTCGTTCGCGGGGCCCGACCACCTCGCGCAGGTGCAGTCACAGGCGCGCGAGGTCGTCTCCGCCGCGTTGGGCTGAGCCGGAGTCAGTGGTCCAGGGCGCGCAGTTCGTGGGTGCCCTGGCCGGACGGTTGGGCCCACACGATCTCGTCCTCGTGGTGGGGCGGGGTCGCGACGGGTTCCTCGAGCGCGTCCCGCGCGAACGCCACGGCCGAGATGAGGTCCATGCGGACCAGCACCTGCCCCTGCGTCGCGTCGAGGATCACGCCCATCGAGTCCGCAGCCACCGGGACCCCCTCGACCCACACGCCGTCGATGAGAGCGCGCACCGAGATGCCCTTGTCCTGGGCACGCCGAAGCAACGTTCCCACCGTGAACAGCGTGCTCGTACCCCGTCCAGACATGGACACCCCTCCCATGCGGTCCCCCGACCGTGCGAACCACACTAGGCCCGGACAGCGGCCGGGGGAGCGGGTTGCCGAAACCGAGGTCCGTGAAACCGGCGGGGTCGCAGGTTGAGCCTGTCGAAACCGCCCACCGCTGGTTGAGCCTGTCGAAACCGATCGTCGCTGGTTGAGCTTGTCGAAACCGCCCACCGCTGGTTGAGCCTGTCGAAACCGGGTCTCGACAAGCTCGACCGGCGATGGCAGCTCGACCGGCGGGGGCGCTGGTTGAGCCTGTCGAAACCGGGTCTCGACAAGCTCGACCGGCGATGGCAGCTCGACCGGCGGGACTCAGGCGACCGGGAGCGTCCGGTCCACGATCGTGCGCAGCCCCGAGGTGGCCAGGGTGCCGAAGGTGCCGCCGTACGAGCCGCCCAGGCGTGAGGAGCAGAAGGCGTCGGCGACCTCCCCGGGGGCGTGACGCACCAGCAGCGAGCCCTGCAGACAGGCAGCCATCGATCCGGCCAGGCGCCGGGCGGCGCCCTCCGCCTCGGGCCCACCACCGGCGACGTCGCCGAGCAGGGCCAGGGTGTCGTCGACGGCGCGGTCGAGGCGGGAGTCGCCGCCGCGGGCCAGGCCGACCTCGGTGATCCACGCCTGCAGCACCTCGGGCTCACGGCCCAGTGCGCGGAGGACGTCGAGGGCGTTGACGTTGCCGGAGCCCTCCCACACGGAGTTGAGCGGGGACTCGCGGAAGAGGAGAGGCAGCCCGGACTCCTCGACGTAGCCGTTGCCACCCAGGCACTCCAGCGCCTCGGCGACCATCGCCGGCGTCCGCTTGCAGACCCAGAACTTCGCCAACGGCAGGGCGATGCGGCGCAGAGCGGCCTCGTGCGGGTCATGGGGAGCGTCGACCGCAGCCGCGAGCCGCATCGCGATCGCCGTCGCGGCCTCCGACTCGACGGCGAGGTCGGCCACCACGTTCTGCATGAGCGGCTTGTCGATGAGCAGGCCGCCGAACGCCGAGCGGTGCGCGACGTGCCACGACGCCTCGGCCAGCGCGCGCCGCATCAGTGACGCCGAGCCGATCACGCAGTCCAGTCGCGTGGCGGCGACCATCTCGATGATGGTGCGCACCCCCCGACCCTCGTCGCCGAGCCGCTGGACCAGGGTGCCGTCGAACTCGAGTTCGCTGGACGCGTTGGAGCGGTTGCCCAACTTGTCCTTGAGACGTACGACGTCCAGCTGGTTGCGGGTGCCGTCCGGCAGCACGCGGGGGAGGACGAAGCACGTCACGCCGCCCGGCGCCTGGGCGAGCACGAGGAAGACGTCGTTCATCGGAGCAGACGTGAACCACTTGTGTCCGTGCAGCGTGTACCAGCCGTCCTCGCCGGTCGGGACCGCGCGTGTGACGTTGGAGCGGACGTCGGAACCGCCCTGCTTCTCCGTCATGCCCATGCCCGCGAGCACGCCGACCTTCTCCGTACGCGAACGCACGCCCGGGTCGTAGTGGCGCGCCGCGAGCTGGGGGACCCAGTCCTTCGCGATGGCCGCGTCGGCGCGCAGCGCGGGCACCGCCGCGTACGTCATGGAGATGGGGCAGCCGTGGCCGGGCTCGGTCTGCGACCACGCGAAGAAGCCGGCAGCCCGGCGCAGATGGGCGTGCTCGGCGCCGCCCGACTGTTGCTCCCAGGGTGCGGCCTGCAGACCGTGGGTCACCGCACGGTCCATCAGCCAGTGCCACGACGGGTGGAAGCGGACCTCGTCGATGCGCTCGCCGTGGCGGCTGTACGGGGTCAACTCCGGGTGGAACTCGTTGGCGAGCAGGCCGTGCTCGCGTGCCTCGGCGGTGCCAGCCTCAGCCCCGAGCGCCTCGAGGTCAGCCAGCACGGACGCATCCCCGTGGCGCAGCACCGCCTCACTGAGGGCGGCGTCGCCGGTGACGAGGTTGTGCCCTTCGAGCGGGGGTGCCTGATTGCTGGTGGCGCGGAGGCTGACGTCCATGGGGGCAACCGTAGCCGGGGAACCGATCCCCTACGGTGGGCGCATGGCGGGGAGTGTGGCGGGTCTGGGGCGCGCCCTGCTGCGCCGACTCGACACCCTGCGTGCAGCCCTGTGGCGCATCATCGTCGCGACCGTGTCGACGTGCCTGCGCTACCGAGTCACCGGGCTGGCGGCGGAGGCGGCGTTCTTCGCCATCCTGTCGGTGCCCCCGCTGGTGTTCGGCATGGCGGGAGCCATCGGCTTCTTCACGGCACGCTTCACGCCCTCCCAGATCGCCGAGGTGAAGCAGGCCGTCCTCGATCTGGCGAGTCAGGCCCTGACCGACAAGGCGGTGGAGACGGTCATCGCCCCCACCATCGACACGGTCCTGCGCGGTGGCCGCGGCGATGTGGTCTCGCTCGGATTCGTGCTGGCGCTGTGGTCGGGCTCGCGTGCGCTCAACGTCTTCGTCGACACCATCACGATCATGCACGGCCTCGGTGGCCACCGCGGGATCGTGGCCACGCGGGCGCTGTCGTTCGTCCTCTATCTGCTGGCCATGGGGACGGGCATGGTGTCGATCCCGCTCGTGGTGGCGGGCCCCCAGTTGGTGCGCAGGTGGCTGCCGGAGCGCCTCGACTTCCTGATGGTCTTCTACTGGCCCGCGGTCGTGGTGCTGTGCGTGTGCTTCCTCGCGACGCTCTACCACGTGTCGGTCCCCGTACGGACGAAGTGGACGTTCAACCTCCCTGGCGCGGTCTTCTCGCTGGTCAGCTGGGTGCTGGGATCCGCGATACTGCGGTGGATCCTCACCGTCACCGCGTCGGAGTCCCGTACGGTCTTCGGGCCGCTGGCCGCGCCGATCGCGGTGCTGCTGTGGCTCTACCTGCTCGCCATCGCGGTGCTCATCGGCGCCGCAGTCAACGCCGCGTTCGACACCGTCTATCCGCAGTCGAGCACGACTCGCGCACGTTCTGAGTTGCTCCTGCGCGTGCGGGAGCGCATGCGCGTGAAAGACTCCTGACCGTGGCTTCGAAGTCAACCGGTGGACCAGAGGGTTCGTGGGTCTCCCTCCCGGCCCGTCAACGGTCGCCGTGGTGGGAGTTGGGGCGGCGGGTCCTCGCGGCCGCCGCGATCCTGGTCGGGACAGTGCTCCTCGTGTGGTTCGACCGCGCGGGGTATGTCGACAACAACGACCCGACCGGGCGGGTGGACCTGGTGGACGCGATCTACTACACCACCGTCACGCTCTCGACCACCGGCTACGGCGACATCACGCCGTACAGCGACTCGGCCCGCCTGATCAACGCATTCATCATCACGCCTGCCCGAATCGGGTTCCTGGTCCTGCTGATCGGCACCACGCTCGAGGTGCTGGCCACCCAGGGCCGCGAGATGTTCCGGGTTGCCCGGTGGAGGAAGAACATGGACAACCACGTCGTCGTCGTCGGCTACGGCACCAAGGGCCGCAGCGCCATCGACACCCTCATCAACAACGGTGAGGACCCGCGCTCCATCGTCGTCGTCGAGAACGGCACAGCGGGCCTCGAGGACGCCAACCGTGACGGCTTCGCGGTCGTACGTGGTGACGCCACTCGCCGCGACGTCCTGATGCAGGCCGGCGCGGACAAGGCCACCCACATCCTCATCACCACCAACCGCGACGACTCCAACGTGATGGTGACGCTGACCGCCCGGCAGGTGAACCCGGATGCCTGGATCAGCGTCGCGGTCCGCGAGCAGGACAACGCGCCACTGATGAAGCAGTCGGGGGCCAACTCGGTGGTGACCTCGTCCGACGCGGTGGGACGACTGCTCGGGCTGGCCTCGATGTCCCCGATGCTCGGCTCGGTGATGGAGGACCTGCTGACCTATGGCGACGGCCTCGAGGTGGCCGAGCGCGACCTGCTGGTCAGCGAGGTCGGGCAGCAGCCGCAGCGGCTGGCCGACCAGGTCATCGCGGTGGTCCGCGACGAGAAGACCTATCGCTACTACGACCCGGTCGTCTCGCTGTTGGCGCGCGGTGACCGCCTGATCGTGGTGCGTCCCACCAAGGAACTCCCGTGGGCGCCCAGGCCCGGGACCCACGAGGAGTTGAGCGCCACCGACGCCGAGGACTGATCCGGCGGTCTGGTCCACGTCACCCCGCCTGAGGCGGGAGGCTGGGGCATCCTCGTGCAGGGGTGCCCAGGGCGGTGTGCCGCGGCCTACCCTCGATGGAGGGGGTGATCTCGGTGGTCGGTCTTCTCACCTCAGTACGAGGCGCGTCGTTGCCGCCGGAGGAGATCCGGTTCGGGGTGGTCCTGAACGGCGGGGTCTCGCTGGCGGTCTGGATGGGTGGCACGGTCCGGGAGTTGGACCGCCTCACCAAGGCACGTGAGCGATCGGGCCCCTCCAGCCGGCCCGACCCGTACGCAGTGGCGCTGGAGTTGGTCGGGGGCACCGCGCGCGCCGACGTGATCGCGGGGACGTCGGCCGGGGGCATCAACGGAGCCGCGCTCGCCCTGACCCAGGTCACCCGGGAGGCCGACCCGGGCATCCTGCGGGACCTGTGGATCGGCCGCGGCCGGTTGGAGGCGCTCTTGCGCTCGCCCTTCCAGGGCGACCCGCGATCCTTGCTGCAGGGTGATGAGTACTTCCTCCCTGCGCTCCGCGAGGCCATGCGTACGCTCGCGGCCGCCGACGGGGCCGTCGATCCCGAGCGCGCGCCGATGGACCTGACGATCACGTGCACGGTCCTGGGCGGCAACCAGAGCATCGCGCGCGACTCGACGGGCGAGCTGTTGCCGCAGACGGTGCACGCGGGCAGGTTCCGGTGGCGGCGCATGCCCCGGACGGCGGCGAGCTTGGATGCCTTCGGCCCGACCCGGCTGGCCAGCACCGTGGAGGAACTCGCCCTGGCTGCGCGCGCGACCGCGAGCTTCCCGATCGCCTTCGAGCCTGCCTTCGTGCCGGTGAGCTCCGAGCTCGCCGCCCAGGGGCGCCCGGACATGGCGGGAGTCGTGGAGAACTGGGGAACGCTGGTGCCCGGCGTGGAGGCGTCGCGGTACGTGGTCGACGGTGGCGTGCTGGCCAACACGCCCACCGTGTCGGCCCTGCGGGCGGTCGAAGCCATGCCGGCGCTCGGGCCGGTGCGCCGGGTGATGCTCCTGGTCTACCCCCACGCTCCTTCCCCGGGAGAGGTGCCTGCTGCGCGCCCCGAGGAACCACCTACGGTGGCTGGCGCCGTCCTGGACCTCGTCGGCGCCCTGACGGGGCAGGGCGCTCGCACGTTCGTGGAGGAGATCGGGGAGCACAACCGCAAGGCAGCCGGTCGGCGTGCCACGCGCAGCGACATCCTCGCCGACACCTCCCCGACGGCCCTGGCGACGCTGGCCGGCCAGCTGGCACCGCACTACCAGCGACTGCGGATGTGGCGTGCGGCCCGGGACCTCTCCGCACGCGCGGCGGGGGCCGCGAGCACCGGGGCGAGTGACCCGTTGGGCTCAGGGTGGAGCGTCGAGCGGGTGCGCGGCGAAGCCGATGCTGCCCAGCAGGACTGGCTGCGCAGCCACGGAACACTGCCGTACGCACCCTCCGAGCCGGACACGGCCCACGGGAGTGGCTGGGAGTGGGGAGTCCACGGAGCGCTGGCCATCACGGAGGCTGCGTGCGAACTGCTGCGGCAGCTCGTGGCCAGCACGGCCACGATGGATGCGGACTACGCGAGGATCGCGGCAGCACGCGGACGCGTGTTCGACCTGCGTGACTCCATTGAGGCGACCCGGCACCAGGTCGACCAGGCGTGGAGCACGGACCTGGGGGACGGCGACGACCTCGTGATCGGGTCGTTGGCCCCCACGCGCACGTACTGGACCCTGCGCCTGGCGTGGTTCGACTACGTGATGACGGGACAGACCGCATGGAGCGGGGTGCGCGCAGCGATCGCGAAGGTGGCCGACTCCGAACGCGATCGTCGCCGCCGCGCACATCCGGACGACGAGGAGTCGGCGTTCCAGCGCGGCGCCCAGGTCGCGGTGGGCGTGGAGCGCCGCCTCGTGAGCGTCGCGGCGGCCGTCGAAGGGTTCACGGTGGCCGCTCCCGAGACCGGTGGCGCCGTCGGCCGCCAGTTGGGCCTACTGGCGGCCGCGGTTGCCGGCGAGGTCGTCTCAGCGGTCGCGGCGGCGGGGCCGCGTACGGAGTCGTCGGTGACGCTGCGCTCGGGGCCGGAGTCGGCCAGCCACGTGCATCACTGGTTCAACGGTCTCGGTCTGGGACCCGACCTGGACACCGCCACCGTGCTGTCGCGGCTGCTCCACCTCGAAGTCGTGGCCAGTGTGCTCGGCGACGAGGCAGCGAGCGGTGCGAGCGTCCCGGTCGAGCTCGTCCAACTCTCGGCGCAGACCCGCAACGCGTTCGCGCGCCACAGTCGCACGGCCGACGAGAAGCTGGGCGGGTGGTCCCTGCACCGCTTCGGGGGCTTCCTCAAGCGCTCGTGGCGCGCCAACGACTGGACCTGGGGCCGTGTCGACGCTGCGACGGTGCTGTGTCGCACGGTGCTGCAGCCCGCGCGAGTGCGGCGTGCGGCACGCAACAGCGGCTACCTCGGGTCTGGTCCCGCGCATCAGCTGGCGCAGGAGACCGTGGAGGAGTTGCTGGGCGCGCTGTTCGGGGAGCCGGGAGAGGACCTGAGCAGGCTGAGCGAACAGGCCGTCGAGGAGCTTGCGCAGGTGTTCGACCCGCGGGTGGAGGACGGCCAACTCCCGGCGGCCTTCGAGGCGCTCACGGACCTGTTCGCCACGGCGGTGCATGAGCAGGTGGTGGTCGAGGAGTTGCCGGTGCTCGCGGCCGCGGTGCGCACCGACCATGTCGAGGGCGGATACCTGCGCTCGCACGGAGAGGTGTTCCTCGCCGCGCAGGAGTCGCTGTTGGAGCGGTTGGAGGAGGCGGGCCGAGACGGCGCGAGCCTCGTGCCCGCGGAGCGACGCCGGGCGTTGGAGGCGTTCGACGCCGCCGGCATCGGGAGGGAGTCGCTGGGGGAGGAGAGCCGCGGTGACCTGACGATCCGTACGGCGACCACCGCGGCGACCGTGGGCGCGAGCGTGCTCGCGAGCCCGGCCTCGGGCCTGAAACTGCTCTCCGGGTTCACCCGCGCCGCACGAGGCGCCCTGCTCCTGCCGTACTGGGTCGTCATGGGGTTGACCGCGCGCTCGAGCGTGGGCCGCTCATTGTCGTTGCTGGGTCTGGCGGTGGGAGCCAGCCTGCTGGCGCTGTCCCTCTTCGGTGCCCTGCCGGAGTCGTTCTCCGCCCCCGCTGCGGCGATGGGGGCCAGCGCGGTGCTGGTCGCGTTCGGGTGGGCGGCTCTGCGCACCTCGTCCCTGCTGCACGGCGTCGTCCTGCTCTCGCCGGTCCTGCCGCTGCTGACCTACTCGGTCATTCGGGCCCGTACGTGGGAGGACGAGGCTGCCGCGCGCGGCAGCACCACTTTGCTGGTGGTGCTGGCACTGGCTGGCGTCCTCGTCCTGCTCGGCAGCATCGGCCCAGAACACGGGTCGGTGTGGTGGACCCTCGACCGGTTGGCCGATGTCCGCCAGGTGCCGCGCGGGCGGCGCGCCGGGGTGCGCTGGGCCCAGGCGCTCGCGGCTGTCGTGGCTCCCTTCCTCCTGCTGCTGGGTGGTGTCGTGGCTGTGGCCGCGGTCGTGGTGGCGTGCATGGAGGTGGACTGGGTGGGGCAGTTCCGTGCGTGGCCGGTCGCGGGCCTCCTGCGGTGGGCCACTGTGATCGGCGTCTGTGTGGCAGTGCTGGCAGCAGGGACGGCGCTGGCCTGGTGGGCCGGCAACGCCATGCGTCGACTGGCGCCGATCACGACCGCAGGCCCGGACGGGGAGACCACGATCGAGTGGCGTCTCCAGTCGCTCACCCATCGCCGGGGCGTGGTGCTGGGGTGGTCGATCGTGTACGGGGCGGGGTACGTGGCCCTGGCGCTGGTCCTCCTGCTGGATCCGTTCGACGTGCACGCGCAGTGGTGGCACCGGGTCGCCCTGGTGGGCTCCGTGCTGTTCGCGCTCACGCTGGTGCTGGTGATCCCGGTGCTGCTGCCCGTCCTCGAAGTGCGTGACGTGGCCAGGGCCGAGGTCGGCGGCGAACCGATCCCGCTCGACCCGGGCGCGTACGCGCAGTCGCTGGCAGCACGCGGGATGGGCCACGCAGCGCTGGTCACCGAAGGAACCGCGCCCGAACTGCGTCGGCTGGGGCGAAGGCTGCACCGGTGGGTGCTGAGTCGGCAGCGCTGAGAACGCGCCCCCAGACCCTGGTGGAGATGCTCCTGGTGGAGATGGAGCGGACGACGAGACTCGAACTCGCGACATCCACCTTGGCAAGGTGGTGCTCTACCAACTGAGCTACGTCCGCATGCGCCCGGCCGAGCCGGACAGCGCGGTGAACATTACTGCACCCTCGCGCCGACTCGGCACCGGGGGCCATCTCACTCGGTGACGGCCACGATCCCCTTGGCGCCGCGCTCGGCATCGACCATCAGGTGCGAGACCAGGGGGTAGTTGCCCGCCTCGGGAAAACTCAGCTCGACGAATCCCCCCTGAGCGGCCTGCAGGCCCAGCGCCTGGGCGCCGCCGCTGCCGCGCCGCAGGTGGTAGGCGCCCTCGAACCACATGGTGTCGAACTGGCCGCCGACGATGTGGAAGGAGGTCGGACGGTTGGGGCCGGCGTCGAGCACCCAGAAGCGCACCCGCTCACCCACCCGCGCGCGGATCGGGTCGTGGACGTACTGGTTGGCGTACCCGTTGAACACCACCGCGTCGGGCCGCTCCTCGGCGACCTTCTGCGCGTCCACCTCGCCGCCGGGCGCTCCGAGGTAGAACTCGGACTGGACCAGGACGTACGAACGATCCACCGGCGGGAGGTCCTCAGGCTCGATCACCACGGCGCCGAACATGCCGTTGGCGATGTGGCTGGACATCGGCATCGACGAGCAGTGATACATCCAGATCCCCGCACGCTGCGCGGTGAACCGGTAGGTGAGCGAGGCGCCGGGCGCGATCGTGCGCATGGGGCGATCCGGTGCCAGGGCTCCCGCATGGAAGTCGATGGAGTGGCCGATGGTCCCGTCGTTGACCAGGGTGATCTCGAAGACGTCTCCCACGCGTCCGTGCAGCGTCGGGCCCGGGGCTTCGCCGCCGAAGGTCCACAGCCGCTGGGTCACGCCGGGCGCGACCTCGCGCTCGACCTCCGTCACCGTCAGGGTGCGCCGATGAACCGTGGTCGACCCCAGTGGGGGCAACGCTGCGTCCCGTGCACGGAACCCGTCCTCGGGGGAAGCCATGAAGTCGAGATCGTCGGCCGCGTCGGCCTCCTCGGTCGCGCCCTGGGCGTCCCCGTGCATGGTGTGGCCGGCGTGCCCGGCCTCGGAGTCGAGGTCGCTGCCGCCTCCGGCCAGGGCCGTCGTGGCGCCGCCGAGAACCCGTACGTCCAGGGTCATGCCCATCTGGCGGTGGCCCGCCACGGTGCACCAGCCCGCCAGATCGCGCCCCACCACGTCGACCTCGATCTGCTCGCTCTCGCCGGGCGAAAGGCGTCCGGTGCGGGTGCCGTCGTCCAGGGCGAGGTCGTGCACGTCCGATGCGTCGGCGTTGACGACCACGACCACGAGCCGATCACCCGCGGGGACCTCGATCACGTCCGGCGTGAAGCGCATGTCCTTGGCGACGACCTCGACCGTGGTCGTGTGGCCGGTCGGCTCGACACCGGCGGATGCAGAGGTGCCGCGCAGGGCCGCGCCCGGGTCCAGGGCGACGCCGAAGGCGACCGTGAGCGCCACCAGGGCGACGCCGGCGCCCGCCAAGCCGGCGCTGGCACGGGGCGCCGCGGCCTCGCGAGGACGGTCCTCGCGGGGCTGGCGCTGGACCGACCAGGACGCACGTATGCCCACGCCGAGCAAGGCGATGGCGCTGCCGAGGCTGACGAGGACCACCACCGATGCCAGCACTCGTACGAGGCTGGGGACCGGGAGTGCGCACACGAGCAGGGCTGCGTTGGTCGTCGTCACTCGCAGCGATGCTGCGGAGTTGATGGCACGCTCAGCCGCTCGTACGGGACGTGCGCCACCTCCCAGCGACACCGGCAGCAGGTGGCTCAGGGCACCCAGGAGCACCTGAGCACCGAAGCCCACCGCGAAGAAGGGCACCAGCCACCCCAGCGAGGAGGCCACCTCGGGCCAGGAGTCGGCGGTGGCAGTGCCGTACGTCAGAGCCGCCAGGGATCCCACCAGCCAGACGTAGGAGGCGCCCACCGAGAGGGGCGCGAAGGCGGTCGGGGGCGTACGTCGCGCGATGTGCACGAGCGGCTGTGCCGCGAGCAGCAGGCCGAGCAGGTAGCCGGCCAGACCCACAGCCACCAGCCGCGGCGGCCCGACCAGGGCGAGCGTCGCCGTGAGCGCCACGGAGCCCACGAGCACGGGAAGAGCGCGTGCGGAGGTGGCCTCCGCATCGGGCGCGATCCGGGTGCGGAGCATGGTGGGCCACAGCGTGACGAGAGTGCCCACGACGCTCAGTCCCACCCACCCGAGCAGGTTGATGCTGATGTGGGACAGGAGCATGCGGGTGTGCCATGGATCGCCGGGGGACCGGGCGAGCAGGACGCCCAGGGTCGCTCCGACCGGGAGGAAGCATGCGGCCGCGACGTAGTGCCGGACCGTCCCTGCGAAGCGTCCCGGCAGGGCCCGCCGCATGCCGCGCAACAGGTCTGCGGCGTGCCAGGTGACCGCGCCGACGACGGCGGCGGCGCCGAGGAGGGTGAGGGTCCAGGTGCCGCTGAGCTGGCCACCGATCACGCCGAGGACGCCAGCGTTGTGCAGCAGGAGGCGACGCGTCTCGATCACGCGGTCCCCGTTGGGCAGGTGCAGCAGCGCCTCGGCGAAGTGCCGGCTCCACACGAGGATCGAGTGCGTCACGGCTCCCAGCAGGAGCAGGTGGAGCATCAGCCAGCGGGGGAGCGGAACCCACGGGTGCACGAGCGCGACCACGATCGCCGAACCCAGCCACAGCGCGGCCGGGATGTCTCGGGCGGGCCAGAAGCCGCGCCGCCGCTGGAGTTGGTCACCAGAGCGTGGGCCGGGGTTGCTGCGCATCAGGGGTTCCTCCGGGGTGACAGAAGACCGGTGGCCGAGGCCGCCGCCAGAACGATGAAGGTGAGCACCGAGACGATGTTGAGCACGCCGCCGAGCGTGACGGCGTCGGGATGACCCAGGCCGTCTCCGATCCAGATCCGCAGGACCAGGGAGGCGTGCAGCAGACCCACTGGCACGAAGAGGAGTGGGTGGTAGGGCAAGGGACGGCGCAGCACAGCGGGCAGGATCACGGGCGCGTGGGCCATGACCATGGAGACGGTGAA
Source organism: Actinomycetes bacterium (assembly GCA_023460975.1). Classification (GTDB taxonomy): domain Bacteria; phylum Actinomycetota; class Actinomycetes; order Propionibacteriales; family Nocardioidaceae; genus Nocardioides. The sequence goes on along the minus strand of JAEWOG010000090.1, from coordinate 52,137 downwards.
GCCGAGGAAGACCGCGTGGAGCAGGGCGTCGTACGCAGGGCCCTCGTGCACCGGACCGCTGACCAACCAGATGGCTGCTGCGACGCCCAGCCAGGCGTAGGCGAGCATCATGCACACGGCCATGTAGCGCGGCAGGCCCGTCGAGCGAATCGTCACCCGCGCGACGTCGTGCAGGGCCAACCAACCCGTCAGGAGCGCGAGTGCGAGCCCCAGGAACGCCGCACCGACGGCGGGCCACAGGAGCAGGGCGACGACGCCGGCGACGAGCAGTGCGGCGAGTGCCACGAGGGTCGCCGGGGCCTGGGCGCCCATCGAGATCCGCGCCAACTCGAGGCGCTCCCCGGCGATCGTGAGCACCACGAACCCCACGAGCCAGCCCAGGACATCAGGGACGGCCGCGCCTGCGGCGAGGATCGCGGCAGCGCCGGTGGCGAGCGCGGCACCCATCGCCTGGACCAGGACCGCGTCGTCGCGCTGCCGCCGCCACAGGGGTACGTAGACCGCGGTGAGAGCCGCGGCCCCGACCACGAGGGCGGTGTGCCCGACGGCCACGGGAGCGGGCGAGACGAGAAGGAGGGCACCCGCGCCGAGTCCGGCTGGCGCGAGATAGCCCCACAGACGTCCCAGCGCGATGGCGCGTTCAAGGCTGATCAGGGTGCCGACGAAGCCGAGGACCATGACGATGCCGTGCACCTCGGGCAGGCGATCGCTGCGGATGGGGGCCCACAGGCCGAGCAGGAGGAGCGCGGCGTCGAGGCCGGCGAGGAGCGCGACCGCACCCGGCACGAGGAACACCAGCCTGAAACCGGCCCCGCTCGAGCGCTCCGATCGTGCCTGGGAGGGCGCCGGGGCTGGAGTGGTGGTGTCGGCCGCGCTGGTCTGGGGACTGGTGGCCTGGGGAGCAGCGGTCATCGTCGTTCCCCGCCCGAGCCGTCGGTGAGGTCGTCCGGCGCTGCTGACAGGGACGTCAGATCGAGGACGCAGGCGCCGGGCTCGGCAAAGGGGAGAAGGCTCACGTCGTGGTGAGGCTCGCGCGCGTAGGTGTCCAGAGCTCCGCTGGCCAGGCCGCGGTGCACGGCGCACACGACCTCGGGGTACTGCTGGGCCGCGTCGAGAAGGGGGCAGGCGCGCAGGCGCACCCGGGTGTGATCGTCGGTTGAGGTCGGGTCGAAGCCGAGTTCGTCCAGCAGGTCGACCACGGCGCGTCGCGCGTCCTGGCCGGAGGAGTCGCCGCGAGCGCCCCTCTCGGCCGCGAGTTGAGCTCCCCAGTCGCGTCCCGCGAGATCCGCGACGCGGTCCGGCTCGGGACTCGTCCGCGCCAGCGTGGCGGCCAGCGCCGAGGCGAGGCCTGCGTACTCAGGGGTCGAGGCCACGTCGTCCGAGGTCGCGCGATAGAGCCACGCGGGTCGTCCGCGGCCCCGTACGGCCGGTTGCTCGCGGGTGACCAGGCCGCGCCGGATCAGGCCGTCGAGGTGCTCGCGCAGGGTGTTGGGGTGCAGCCCGCTGGCCTGGGCGAGCGCGTCCAGACGCACGGGCTCGGCCTGCTCCCGAAGGAGTGTGAGAACGGCCTCGCGCGCCGCTGAGAGGGGCTGGGCGGCGCTGCCGCGGCCAGCTCTGGGGCCGTACCCAGGTCGCGTCCCCGCGGGATTAGTTTTCACGGAAACCAGTGTAGTTAAATGCCGAGGAGAGTCCAACTTCAAAAGCAAGGAGAGTGACCCAATGACCGACCTGCTCATCGCCTCCGGCGAAGCCGACGCCCGCGCGGTCGAGGCTGTGGAGAGCCACCACGCCGAGATGGCCGGCACCCTGAAGATGCACGTCGACGCGGTCGTCAACGCAGCCAAGGCCCACGCGCCGGCCGGCGCCGCGGTGGACCGACTCGCGGCGTGGTGCACCAGCGAGCTCGTCCCGCACGCGCTGGGGGAGGAGCGGACCCTGTACCCGGCCGCGGCGGCGTTGCCCGAGGGACGGTTGCTCGTGGAGGCGATGGTCGCCGAGCACGCCGTCATCACGCGGCTCGTCGAGCAGATCTCCGCCACGCTCGACCCCGTGGCGGCAGCCACGGACGCCCAGGCGCTGTGGGAGATCTTCGCCAGCCACCTGGCCAAGGAGAACGACCTCATCCTTCCGCTGCTGGCCGCCAGCCCTGAGGTGTCCGTCGCCGAGCTCCTCGACGGCATGCACGAGATCCTCGGCGGCGAGCCGGAGGGCGGCTGCGGGTCGGGGCACACCTGCGGCTGCGGCGGAGGCGACGAGGAACGGCTCGTGCTCGATGTGCGCACGGTGCCCCACGCGATTCGACACGCCACGGTCTTCGGGGCGCTCGACGCGGTGGGTCCGGGCACCGGACTCGAGCTCGTGGCACCGCACGACCCGCTCCCGCTGCTGGCCCAGATCGCCGATCGCCACCACGGCGCCTTTGCTGTCGAGTATCTCGAGAGCGGCCCCGAAGCCTGGCGACTGCTGCTGACGCGCGACTGAGGCGGGTCGCCAGCGAGTCCACATGACTCCACGCATCGGCCACCTCGCCACCGGCCACACAACATCGGCCCCGGGACATCCCGGGGCCGATGTTGTGTGAGGGCCGATCAACTGGGCTTCGGCGCGCCCTTGCGGGCGTAGCGCATCCACGTGATGACCACGCACATGAGAGCCCACGCGATGCCCACCGCGTAGAAGCCGGTCGCGCCCACCGTGCTGATGCCGACGCCGAAGAAGAACGGACCGAAGGCAGCGATGGCCGCCGTCCACCCGATCACGCCGCCAGCCTGGCGCCGTTCGAAGATCATCGGCATCTGCTTGAAGGTGGAGGCGTTGCCGATCCCGGAGAACAGGAAGATCGCCAGCATGCCCCACAAGAACTGCGAGAAGTCGCTGTCCAGCGCGGCGGCCGAGGAGGTGTCGGGGGTGAGCGCCGGGATCGTGAAGGCGATCGCGAAGATCAGGCCGATGCCGGAGATCAGCGTCCAGATGGCCCCGCCCATGCGGTCGGTCAGCGGCGAGAAGACGACTCGTGCGGCCGCCCCGACCAGAGGCCCGAGGAAGACGAACTTCACCGGGTCGGGCACGTCGTAGCCGGAGACCAGCAGCGTGGCCGTCGCCCCAGCGCCCTCGACGATGTCGGGGTTGCCGCTGCCGTACAGGTTGTTCATCAGGAGCCCGAACTGGGCCGACAGTCCGGCGAAGGTCCCGAACGTCATGATGTAGAGCAGCGTCATCCACCAGGTGTCCTGGTTGGAGAAGATGTCGAACTGCTGGCGGATGTTGGCCTTGATCGGCACCGACTTGAGCATCGTCCACGCGAGCAGCGCGGCCACGATCATGAGCGGGATCCAGATGAACGCTGCGTTCTGGAACCAGACCTCAGTGGGCTCCTTGCCCGTGACGGCCATCATCTGGCTGCCGCCCAGGATGCCCAAGAACGAGAAGCCGATCAGGTACGGGGTGAGGAGCTGGACCAGGGAGACACCGAAGTTGCCGAGTCCGGCCTGGAGTCCGAGCGCGGTGCCCTGCTTCGACTTCGGGAAGAAGTACGAGGTGCTCGGCATGAACCCGGAGAAGGCGCCGCCACCGATACCGGCCAGGAAGGCCAGCACCATGAGCTCCCAGTACGGGGCCGTGGGCTCGGTGACGCGGACTCCCCATCCCAGTGTCGAGAGGATGAGCAACAGGCTCGTGAGAGCGACCATCTTCCGCGTGCCCAGGATCGGCGGGAGCACCATCCACACCAGCCGGAAGAGTCCGGCCGCCAGACCGGGCATCGCCGCCATCCAGTAGAGCTGGCTCGTGCTGAACGTGTACCCGAGCGCGTTCAGCTTCGGGATGATGGCGCTGGGCAGGAACCACGCGACGAACGCGAGGGTCAGGGCGAACGTCGTGATCCACAGGGTGCGCCAGGCGAGCGAGGAGTTCCAGGTTGCCTCGTTCTCGGGGTCCCAGGACTCCAACCACTCCCCGCCGCTGCGAGCGGGTGCTGAACTGCTCATGCGTGTGCCTCCTCAGGCTGGGCTGGGCTCTCCAAGTGGCGAGCCAGTTCGGGCGACTCGTTGTGCAACATGTGCACGACCGTCCAGTGCATCCAGATCGCGCAGATCGCGGTGAGGATGAAGAGCACGAAGAAGGTGCTCGAGGGGAATCCGGACCACGCCTTGGTGTAGGCGAACAGCGGTGGCAGGAAGAACCCGCCCAGGCCGCCGAGCATGCCCACCAGGCCGCCCACGGATCCGACGTTGTCGGGGAAGTACTCAGGAATGTGCTTGTAGACGGCGGCCTTGCCCACGCCCATGGCGCACCCCAGCACGAAGACCAGGACGACGAAGGGGACCAGCGCCAGGCTGTAGGCGAGGTGTTCGGTGGTGGTCCCGTCGGCGTGGGCGATCACGATGTGACCGTTGGGCATCATCAGGATGCCGGTCACCGCGAGCATGACGGCGAAGGTCCAGTACATGACGCGACGGGCGCCGAACCGGTCCGAGAGCGCGCCGCCGAAGGGCCGCAGCAAGGAGGCCGGGAAGATGTAGGTCGCGGTCAGCAGGGCCGCGGTCTGCAGGCTCACCTCGAAGTTGTCCATGTAGTAGGTGGGCAGCCACGCGGCGAGTGCCACGTAGGCACCGAACACCGCGACGTAGTACAGGCTGAAGCGCCACACCCGCAGCTTCCGCAGGGGCGCGAGCTGGGCCTTGAGGGGGACTCCGGTGCCCGGCGTCCGGTCCTGGCGGGGGGTGCCGAACCACAGCACGGCAGCCATGACGACCAGCAGGACGGCGTACACCACCGGCACCAGGCGCCATCCGCCCTCGACGACACCGAAGTACGTCGCTCCCGCGGTGCCCGCGATGATCGGCGGGCCGATGAACTTGGTGACGGACGCGCCGACGTTGCCTGCGCCGAACAGGCCGAGCGCGAAGCCCTGGTGCTCGCGGGGCTGCCAGATCGAGTTCCACGCCACGCCCGACGTGAACGAGTTGCCGGCCAGGCCGACGAAGAAGGCGAGCACGAGCAGAGCCGTGTAGCTGTGCACTTGGGAGACCAGGAACGTGGGCACGGCGGTGAGCAGCATCAGTGATGCCATCACCTTTCGCCCGCCGATGCGGTCGGTGAGGATGCCGGTGGGCAGACGCCACAGTGAGCCGTTGAGGGCGGCGGCGGCCACGATCCACGACAGCTGGACCTCGCTGAGGCCCAGCTCGGTCTGGATCGGCTTGCCCAGGATTCCGAACATCAGCCAGACGGCGAACATCAGGGTGAAGGCGATGGTCGACAACCACAGGACTCGGTTGCGCCCGGGCGCGCCGTGCGATTCGTCGGTGTTCTCAGCGCCCGTGGCGAGCGTGGTTCCCGAGGGTGGATTCGGGTTCATCTCAATCCCCTTTTCAAAGGAGAGGAAGTCCAAGTAATTGGCCACGACGCTATACCCGAAAAACCCCGACAGGGCACGCTGAGGGACCTCTCGCGGCAGGTGGACTGCGAAGTCGGGACTTTGGTCCTGACGTCTCCCGAGGTGCCACTTCAGGCGCGAAAAGCGCCCTTTCGCAGGTGTACGGTGACGAGCAAGGCAAACCGGTCAACGTCATTTCTCGAATGCCGCATTTGAAGGAGCAGGTGTCCTCGCAATGGTCGCGCAGCTGGAAGATCCGGCGCTGGAAGGAAACGTGCGCAGCGGCCTTCTCGACTCGCCGGTGCGGCGCTCGATCATGGCCCTGCTGCGCGAGGGCGCCCAGGGCGAGGGACCGGCGTCCATGACGGCCGCCGAGCTCGGCGAGCAGTTGGATCTCCACGTCACCACCGTGCGCTTCCACGTGGACCAGTTGGTGCGCGTCGGATTGTTGACCACCGATTTCGTACGCGGCCGCGTCGGCCGCCCGCGCAAGGTCTACGCCCTCGCACCCGATGACCTCGTCCGCACGGCGACGGACGCGTACGCCTCCCTCGGCGCCGTGCTCGCCGAGGCATGGCCCGAGGGCCACGGGGCGCCGAGCACCTCACCGCGCGAGGCGGGCCGCGCCTGGTTGGCCCGGCACAGCCCCCACGCCTCGAAAGAGGCATCCCCCGCCACGTCGCCTGGGGAGTGGCTGGGCCGCATCGGATGCGCCTACGACCTCCTCCTCCAATGGGGCTACCAGCCCGAGTTGAGCGCGTCGGGCTCGGCCCGCACGACCACGCTCACCCTGCACGACTGCCCGTTCCTCGACATGGCCGCGATCCGTCCAGACGTCGTCTGCGGCGTCCACCACGGCTTGATCGAGGGGGCGATGGAGATGGCCGGGGAGCCCGGCGTCGACATCTCCATGCGCCCATTCGTCGGACCACGCACCTGCACCGTCACGATCACCCAGGGAAGGCACACCACGTGAGCGACACCAAGCCCGTAGCCAGCAGCGGCCTGAGCGGCGCGCTCCTCTCGTCCCGCCGGTTCTTCACCAAGGCACAGGTCAGTGAGGACCTGCGGACCCTGCACAAGGAGGGCGGTCGCGAGGGGGACGCCTTCTATCGGGACCGTTGGGCGCACGACAAGGTGGTGCGCTCCACCCATGGGGTCAACTGCACCGGTTCGTGCTCGTGGAAGGTCTACGTCAAGGACGGGATCATCACGTGGGAGGCGCAGCAGACCGACTACCCCAGCGCAGGCGCCGACCGCCCGGAGTACGAGCCGCGCGGGTGTCCGCGCGGCGCCGCGTTCTCCTGGTACACCTACAGCCCGACCCGGGTGCGCTACCCGTACGTGCGCGGCGTCCTGCTCGACCAGTTCCGTGCGGCCAAGGCGCAATACGGCGACCCGGTGGTGGCGTGGGCCTCGATCGTGCAGGACGAGGAGAAGGCCTCGCTCTACAAGAAGGCCCGCGGCAAGGGCGGCCTGGTGCGTGCCAGCTGGGACGAGGTGGCCGAGATCGTCGCCGCGGCCCACGTCTACACCGTCAAGCGCTGGGGTCCTGACCGGATCGCCGGGTTCAGCCCGATCCCCGCGATGTCGCCCGTCTCCTACACCTCGGGTGCCCGGTTCCTTGAGCTGATCGGTGCGCCGATGCTCTCGTTCTACGACTGGTACGCCGACCTCCCCAACGCGTCTCCCCAGATGTTCGGGGACCAGACGGACGTACCGGAATCGGGCGACTGGTGGGACGCGGGCTACCTCATCATGTGGGGATCCAACGTCCCCATGACCCGCACCCCCGACGCGCACTGGATGACCGAGGCCCGCTACCGCGGCCAGAAGGTCGTCGCGGTGGCGCCCGACTACGCCGAGAACGTGAAGTTCGCCGACGAGTGGGTCACCACGGCCCCCGGCACCGACGGCGCGTTGGCCCTGGCCATGGGTCACGTGATCCTCAAGGAGTACTTCGTCGACTCCCAGGTGCCGTTCTTCACCGACTACAACAAGCGCTTCACCGACCTGCCGAACCTGATCTCGCTGGAGCAGCAGGCCGACGGCTCCTACCGCCCCGGCAAGTACCTCGTCGAAGGCGACCTGGGCGGCACCTCCGAGAACACGATGTGGAAGCCGGCCGTGTTCGACGCCGTGAGCGGGCAGGTGCGCATCCCGAACGGTTCGATCGGCGACCGGTTCGGCGAGGAGGGCATGGGCAAGTGGAACCTCGAGCTCGGCGACCTCGACCCCGAGCTGTCGGTCTACTCGCGCGGCGAGGGGGCCGTCGAGGTCGACCTCCCGCGCTTCGACACCGCCGACGGCAACGTGGCGTTCCAGCGCCGCGGGGTGCCGATCGCCCGGGTGGGTGACCGGGTCGTGACGACGGTCCTGGACCTCATGCTCGCCCAGTACGGCGTGGCCCGGGAGGGTCTGCCGGGCGAGTGGCCCGAGGACTACGAGGACCCGCGCACCCCGGCGACCCCGGCGTGGCAGGAGCAGCACACCGGAGTCCCGGCGAGCCAGGTCACCCGGTTGGCCCGGGAGTGGGCCCAGAACGCGATCGACACCGATGGCCGCGGCATGATCCTGCTCGGCGCGGGCGTCAACCACTGGTTCCACTCCGACCAGATCTATCGCGCGATCCTGGTGCTGACGACCATCACCGGCACCCAGGGCCGCAACGGTGGCGGATGGGCGCACTACGTCGGCCAGGAGAAGATCCGCCCGATCATGGGCTTCCAGCACATGGCGTTCGCGCTGGACTGGCACCGACCGCCGCGACACATGAACCAGACCTCGTACTGGTACGTGAACACCTCCCAGTACCGCTACGACAACTTCTCTGCGGACGACCTCGACGCCGGTACGGGCGTCTTCGCCGACCAGACGATGATGGATCTGTTGGCCAAGTCGGCCCGGTTGGGCTGGGCACCGTCGTACCCGACCTTCGACCGCAGTTCGTTGACGTTGGCCGACGATGCGGAGGCGGCGGGCATGGAAGTGCCCGCGTACGTCGCCCAGGAACTCAAGGAGGGGCGGCTGAAGTTCGCGGTCGAGGATCCAGAGGCCACCGACAACCACCCGCGGCTGCTGTCGTTGTGGCGGTCCAACCTGCTGGGCAGCTCCGCCAAGGGCAACGAGTACTTCCTGCGGCACCTCCTCGGCACCGACAGCGCGGCCACCGCGGTGGAGGCCGAGCCCGGGCAGCGTCCTCGCACGGTCCGCTGGGCCGACGAGGCGCCCGAGGGCAAGCTGGACCTGCTCACCACCATCGACTTCCGCATGACCAGTTCGACGATCTTCAGCGACGTGGTGCTGCCGGCGGCGACGTGGTACGAGAAGCACGACCTCTCGACCACCGACATGCACCCGTTCGTGCATTCCTTCAACCCCGCGATCGCGCCGCCGTGGCAGACCAAGAGTGACTGGGACACCTGGAAGGTGATCGCCCAGAAGTTCTCCGAGCTGGCCGTGGACCACCTGGGCACCCGCAAGGACGTCATCGCCAAGCCGCTGTGGCACGACACGCCCGAGGCAATGGCGACGGTGCACGGACAGGTCAAGGACTGGCGCCTCGGTGAGTGTGATCCGGTGCCGGGCAAGACCATGCCGGTCATCGCGGTGGCCGAGCGGGACTACACCGAGATCTACAACAAGATGACCTCGATCGGGCCCCTCCTGGAGAACGTCGGGATGCTCACCAAGGGCGTGGCCTACGACGTGAAGCGGGAGGTCGACATCCTGCGCCACCGCAACGGCGTGGCCCGCTCGGGGGCAGGCGCTGGCCAGCCCAAGCTCGAGACGGACGTCCACATGGCCGATGCGATCCTGCACCTGGCAGGGGTCTCCAACGGCCACCTGGCCACCCAGGGGTTCAAGTTCCTGGAGAAGCGCACGGGGACCCAGTTGCACGACCTGTCAGCCGAGCACGAGGGCAAGCAGATCACCTTCGCTGACACCCAGGTCGCACCCGTTCCCGTGATCACCTCCCCGGAGTGGTCGGGTTCCGAGTCCGGAGGGCGCCGCTACAGCCCCTTCACCATCAACATCGAGCGCAAGAAGCCCTTCCACACCCTGACGGGTCGCCAGCAGTTCTACGTCGACCACGACTGGTTCATCGGGATGGGGGAGATGCTCCCGGTGTATCGACCGCCACTCGACATGACACGGCTGTTCGGAGAGACCCAGATCGGGGAGCAGACCGAGCTGGGTGTGTCGGTGAGGTACCTGACCCCGCACAACAAGTGGTCGATCCACTCCGAATACCAGGACAACCTGTTCATGCTCTCGCTCTCGCGCGGTGGGCAGGCGGTCTGGATGTCGGACCGCGACGCGGCCAAGGTGGGCATCAAGGACAACGACTGGGTCGAGATGGTCAACCGCAACGGCGTCGTCGCTGCGCGCGCGATCGTCAGCCACCGGATGCCCGAGGGCACCGTCTACATGCACCACGCGCAGGACCGACTGGTCGACGTTCCGCTGACTGAACGCGACCGCAAGCGCGGCGGGATCCACAACAGCCTGACCCGGATCCTGCTCAAGCCCAGCCACCTCGTCGGTGGGTACGCCCAGTTGGCCTACTTCTTCAACTACATCGGCCCGATCGGCAACAACCGCGACGAAGTGACCATGATCCGCAAGCGCACCGCGCCCGTCGAGTACTGAGGAGATTGTCATGCGAGTGATGGCACAGATGGCCATGGTCATGAACCTCGACAAGTGCATCGGGTGTCACACCTGCTCGGTCACGTGCAAGCAGGCGTGGACCAACCGGGCCGGCACCGAGTACGTCTGGTTCAACAACGTGGAGACCCGGCCCGGGCTGGGTTACCCGCGTACGTACGAGGACCAGGAGACGTGGCAGGGCGGGTGGGTGCGCAAGCCCAACGGCAAGCTCGAGCTGAAGGCGGGGGGCCGGTGGAAGAAGCTGCTCAACATCTTCTCCAACCCGAAGCTGCCCTCGATCACGGACTACTACGAGCCGTGGACCTATGACTACGAGACGCTGCTGAACTCCCCGGCCACCGACACCTTCCCGGTGGCGCGGCCCAAGTCGCTGATCAGCGGCAAGGACATGAACGTCGAGTGGTCCGCGAACTGGGACGACGATCTGGGTGGGTCCAAGGAGCACGCGGCGAAGGACCCGATGCTCAAGGGCATCGAGGACAAGGTGAAGTTCGAGTTCGAACAGACCTTCATGTTCTACCTGCCGCGCATCTGCGAGCACTGCCTCAACCCGTCGTGTGCGGCGTCGTGCCCCTCGGGGGCGATCTACAAGCGCTCCGAGGACGGGATCGTGCTGGTCGACCAGGACCGGTGCCGCGGGTGGCGCATGTGCGTGTCGGGCTGTCCCTACAAGAAGGTCTACTTCAACCACAAGACCGGCAAGGCCGAGAAGTGCACGTTCTGCTACCCCCGGGTGGAGGTCGGCATCCCGACCGTCTGCTCGGAGACGTGCGTGGGACGACTGCGCTACATCGGCCTGATGCTCTACGACGCAGACGCAGTGCTCGCCGCGGCCTCCGTCGAGGATGACCACGATCTGTACGAGGCCCAGCGCAACGTCTTCCTGGACCCGCGTGATCCTGAGGTCGAGAAGGCGGCTCTGGCTGCCGGCATCGCGCCCGACTGGATCGAGGCGGCCAAGAAGTCCCCGGTGCTCAAGCTGATCATGGACTACAAGGTGGCCTTGCCGCTGCACCCGGAGTACCGCACGATGCCGATGGTCTGGTACATCCCGCCGCTGTCGCCCGTCGTGGACGTCATCAAGGACACCGGCCACGATGCCGAGGACAAGGGCAACCTGTTCGCGGCGATCGAGGCGCTTCGGATTCCGGTCGAGTACCTCGCCAACCTGTTCACGGCAGGCGACACCGCGCCGGTGGACGGGGTGCTGCGCAAGCTGGCGGCGATGCGGTCGTACATGCGTGACATCAACCTGGGGCGCGACCCGGACGACTCGATCCCGGAGGCGGTCGGGATGTCGGGCGAGGAGATGTACGAGATGTTCCGCCTGCTCGCGATCGCCAAGTACGCCGACCGTTACGTCATCCCCGCGGCGCACGCCGAGCAGGCGCACGCGCTCGAGGAACTGGCGACCGACTGCGCGGTCGACTTCGACGAGGCCGGGTCGTTCTACGACCAGGCGCTGCTCGGCGAAGGAGCCGGCGCCCCGACGCCGGTGGCCGTGGAGAACTTCCGGATGCTGCAGAACCGGCAGACCGCCGACACCTTGGCGGCGCCGCCGGACAAGGCATCGCGCGTCAACCTCCTCAACTGGGACGGCAAGGGCACCCCGCAGGGGCTGTTCCCGCCCAAGGGGGACGGGGCCTCGAAGGGAGGGCCGGCCTGATGTTCACCCGGATGCGGGCCCGCCCCCGCAAGGCGGCCGTCGTCGACGTCGCGGAGACCTGGGCAGCGTGCTCGGTGCTCCTGGACTACCCGACGTCCGAACTCGTGGACTCCCTGGACGCGATCGAGGCCCTGGTCGGGGCTCACCCCGACCTGTCCGAGGTCATCGACCACATGCGCACCACTGACCTGGATGCGCTCCAGCGTGAGTACGTCACCACCTTCGACCAGACCCGCAAGTGCGCTCTCTACCTGACCTACTTCGCCTACGGCGACACGCGGCGCAGGGGAGTGGCGCTGGTGCAGTTCAAGCAGGCCTACCGCTCTGCGGGCATCGAGTGGGACGAGGAGTGCGGGGAGTTGCCCGACCACCTGTGCGCGGTGCTCCAGTTCGGGGCGACGCACTCCAGCGAGGTGGCGCTCACGCTGCTCAACGACCACCGAGCAGGCGTGGAGATGCTGCGCCTGGCGCTCGAGGGGTGGCGCAACGACGACGGCACGGTGGGCTCGCCGTGGGCGGGTGTGCTGCGCGCGGTCTGCGGGACCCTGCCCGAGTTGCAGGGAGACGAGGCGGACGCCGTACGCCGACTCGTCGAGCACGGTCCTCCTCGCGAGGACGTCGGACTTCAGACGTACGGCACCGATCCCCTGATCGCCCCGGCCATCATCCCCGTAGGAGCACCTCGATGAGCACCTTCCTCTGGGTCATCGTCCCGTACCTGTGCCTGGCCATCTTCGTGGTCGGCCACTTCTGGCGCTACAAGTACGACAAGTTCGGCTGGACCACGCGGTCCTCGCAGCTCTACGAGGACCGGATGCTGAGGCTCGGGTCGCCGCTGTTCCACTTCGGCATGCTCGGCGTCGTCGGCGGACACGTGATCGGCCTGCTGATCCCGCAGTCGTGGACCGACGCACTCGGCGTCTCGCACCACACCTACCACGTGGTCGCCGTGATCGGCGGCCTGATCGCTGGCGTCATGGCGACGGTCGGACTCGCGATCCTCATCTACCGCCGGCGTACGGTCGGACCGGTCTTCTCGGCCACCACGCCGATGGACAAGGTCATGTACGTCTTCCTGGGCCTGGTCATCATCCTCGGGATGTGGAACACGATCCTGGGTGCGGCTGGGCTGGAGGAGTACAACTACCGCGAGGGAGTCTCGGTCTGGTACAGGTCCTTCCTGGCCTTCCAGCCGGATGCCTCCCTCATGGCCGACGCGCCGTTCGGCTTCCAGGCGCACGCGCTCGTGGCGTTCATCCTGTTCGCCCTGTGGCCCTTCACCCGACTGGTCCATGTCTTCTCGGCCCCGGTCGGCTACATCACCCGTCCGTACGTGGTCTACCGCAGCCGCGACAACGCCCCGTCCGGTGGCAGCCGTAAGCCGGTGCGCGGGTGGGAGAAGGTCTGAGGTCCCTCGACGTCTTGAGTCACTGAGGGCGGCCGGCGAAGCGACGCCGGACCCGAACGGCCGCAACGCCAAGGGCCGCGAGGACGGCCAGTGCAGCGAGCAGCACCCAGGTCCGGCCGCCCCAGAACGCCTCGATGACGGTGAACCCGACCGTGACGTAGATGGTCGCCCAGATCGTGGCTCCCAGCGCCAGCGCGGGCAGGAACCGCCGCAGCGGCATGCGCAGCGTCCCTGCCGCCAGGATGGTGGCCGTCTGCACGCCGACGGTCAGGAAGCACAGGGCGACCGCGGGCGCGCCGTACTGGCGCACGATCGCTTCGCCGCGACGTACCCGGTCGTCGTGGGCGACTCCGGTGCGCCGGTCGGCCGCACCCCGCACGCCACGTCCCACGGCATAGGTGGCCGAGCCTCGCAGGCACGCGAGGACGAACAGGAACGCGAACAGGGGGATGAGGGGCCAATCGGGCACACGGTGATTGTGTCAAGGGGGCGGTGAGGCTCCCCGCACCGGTCTCGCTGCCAGAGGCTGACGCCGTTAGGCTGCCGCAATGCCTGTGATGGGGGTCTGGGACGTGCTCGGGACGGTGTGGGCTGGGCTCGTGACCCTGCTCGGAGGGGTGGCGGTTCTCTTCGGCCTGGCGACGATCGCGCTGGCCTGGTGGGCCACCCGCTTCTTCCACCGCAGGTGGCGTGAGGCGATGGACATGGACCGGAACTGGGCCCGAGCCACCGCCACCATCGTGGGTGACACGGACATGGATCTGTCCACGCTGGGCACCCTCGACGGACAGAGCTACAGCTTCACCGGCCCGACGGGTGGCCCCTGAGGTCGCGTTGGTGGAGGCGATGGTGACTGACTCGACCGGGCACGTCGGACGTGCTCGGAATCTCCTCGGTCCCCTCGTCCAGGGGACGAGTGTCCCGGCCATGCCCGCCACCCGCATCGAGGCGTACGGAGTCGCGGCCCGCATGGCGCTGCGCGAGGCGAGCACTCAGGCCGCCGTGGACCACGTCCGTGCGGCGCTGGACCTGATGTCGGCGACGGGGTGCCTGCGGCCGTTGGTTGATGGCGGGGGTCCGGAGGTGCTCGGTCTGCTGCGCTCCGAACGCGGTCGGTGGGGTGCGGCGGAGGCCGTGGTGGGGGTGATCCTGGAGCGAGTGGACAGTGCGATCCCGCCGATGGTCGACCCGCTGACGACGCGGGAGACGGAGGTGCTCCAGGAACTGCCCAGCCTGCGCACCGTCGAGGAGATCGGGGTGGCCCTCTACTCTCCCCGAACACCATCAAGACCCATATGCGGGGCATCTATCGCAAACTCGGGGTCGCCACGAGGCGCGAGGCCGTCAGTCAGGGTCGGCGGCTGGGTCTGCTGTAGCGGCCCGATGGCTCGGCATGGTCGCCGCGCCGGTCACCGTGGTCCCGTGGGGGCGATGAGACGGGGCACCCACAGCGCCCCCGCCCACGTGGTGAGGACCTGCGCCACGGCGCTGATGATCGCCCCGGGCACGAGGAGACGCCACTCGACGCGGCGACTGAGCAGCAGGCGCGCAATCAGTGCCCACACGGGCGCAGCGACGACCAGTTGGGCGGGAATCGCCAACAGCGCCCCCACGGGTAGTTGGCGGACCAGGCCCGTGACCCAGGCGAGGATGACGAGCAGCCCGCTGAGCAACAGGAGCGACCCGAATCTGTTCCCGGCCCGTCGCCGGCCCTGGGGCGGCAGTTCCCACGCCACCTCGTACGTGCGTTGCAGCGTGCGGGCGAAGCTGTTGACCGAGACCAGCAGGATCGCGACGCCGAGCAGCGAGACTCCAGACGTCGTCTCCGGCGGACGATCGAACAGTTGGTAGACCGCCTCTGCGGTCGTGTCGTCCAGCCCGAAGTGCGTCACCAGCCACCTGCCGATGGCGCGCCCGTCCTCGGCGCTGAGCCACGTGGCCAGGACGATGCCGAGGGGGACCAGGGCGATGAAGGCCTGTCCGGCCAGCGTCAGGGCTCTGTCTCGGACGCTGAGGTCGACCAGAGCCAGCACCAGTCGACCGCCGGGTGTGGCCAGCAGTCGCGCCACGCGCGGGTCCTGGCGCAGGGCCTTCAGGCGCGAGACGAGCGAGTCGGCACCTCCACGGGTCACGGGGTCGGACGCCCCAGACGGCCACGCAGGGTTCTCGCCCGTGCGCCCGGGTCGGTGACCCACACGCAGGCGAGCGCCCCGGCTGCGATCGCCGAGGCGATCCACAGGAGCCACTCCAGGCGTGCGGTGAGGATGTCCCAGACGGGACCGATCACGCTGCCGTCTGCGTCGGTGCGGCCCACGAGGATGTCGTCCCCGACAGCGAGGAGGAGCAGCGTGGCCAGGAAGGCGACCAGGCAGCCGCCGAGCCACCCTGCGACGGCCCGCCGGCGACGTCGGGCCAGCGTGATGCCGCCGGCGGCGGTGAGCACGGCGGCGATGAGCAGTCCTGTCGCGAGGCCGTCCAGCAGCTGGTAGGCCTCTCGTACTCGCCGCAGCTGCTCCTCGTCGACGAGGGTGAAGCTCGCCTCCACCTGGGGGATCTGGTCGGCGAACGGCACTTCGCGCGCGATCAGTTCGGCTCGCAGCGTGTTGACCGCGGTGGCCAGATCGAGTCGTACGGCCTCCACGTCGGACTCATCGCCCGACAGGGCGTCGACGAGCCGACGGTGTGCGGACTCGTTCGAGTCTCGCCACGCGGTCGCGAACGCGTCCGACGCCATGACGTCGAGAGCCAGCGTGTGCACGCGTTCACCGAGGCGCACGCGCACGGGCTCGAGGGCAAGCACCAGCAGGTCGCTGGCGCGGGCGGGAAGCCGCAGGTCGGCCATGAGCGCGGCAACCGCTTCGGACAGGGCGCCGTCCTCGTCGAGCGCGTCCATGAGTACGACGGTCAGGTGGTCGGCGACCGCTGCCTGCACCGCGGTCTCCTCGGCGAGCGGCGCGACCGTGGCGACGTACCGGTCGGTGTCCGAGACCGTGGTTCGCACCCACGACGCGGTAATCGCCAGCGGTGCGAGGAGGCAGGCGAGCACGACGAGGATCGTGGAGATTGCTGTGACGGCACGTCCCGCAGGGGCCGGGGTGCGTTTGCTCGCGAGGTTCGACACTCGCACACGTTAGACGGCGCGCCTGCCCGGGCCATCACCCACTGTGGGTGACGTGTGCGGTGCGATCGCCCTCGATGATGTGGTGGTGGCAGCAGAGGCGGGGTACGAGCGGCGGACGTTCCGGCCGGGTGACCTTGGCCGTGTGGTGGTGACGTGGGGCGTCTCGAGCGTCTCCCTGTGGGCCACCGCGGCGCTCGTGCCCGGACTGTCGGCCACGAGCGGGTTCCTGTGGGCGATCGTGGCCGCGGTGACGGGCCTGTGCGGTGGGTTGTTGCGACCGCTCCCGGTGTGGGTGGCTGCGGTGGTCGGCTGGCTGGGCATTCTGGCCGGCGCGCTGGTGGGACAGGCGCTCGTCGTGCACGTGTCCCTGTTGCTGGTCCCGGGGGTGCATGCCGAGTCATTCCTCACGGCCGTCGCGGCGGCCTGGATCACGGCAGGGGTGGGGACGCTGCTGGGGTGGCTGCTGACGGCAGGGACGCCGGAGGCGCTGGTCGCGAGCCTGGTGGGACGTACGCCGCGGCGCCGAGCGGTGCCCTCCGACGGCCTCACCGGGGTGCTGTTCATCCAACTCGACGGGGTCGCTGCTCCGCTGCTGACGTGGGCAATGCAGGCGGGCCTCATGCCGACGGTGCGTCGATGGGTCGACTCCGGCAGCCATCGTGCCCAGGAGTGGACGGTGCAGTTGCCGTGCACGACGCCGGCCAGCCAGTTGGGGATCCTCCACGGATCGTGTGACGGAGTGCCCGCGTTTCGCTGGTTCGACCGTGAGCTGGGGCGGATCCTGGTGGCCAACCGGGCGGCTGACGCCAAGATCATCGAGACGCGCGTCTCCAACGCTCGCGGCCTGCTCGCCGATGACGGTGTCTCGGTGTCGAACCTGTTCTCGGGAGATGCCGAGCGATCGTTGATGGTCTTCAGCAAGGTGGAGCTGTCCAGGGGGCGTTTCGAGACCCGCCGTACGTTGGCCCGATTCCTGATCCGGCCGGATGGCCTGGCCCGCAGCATCAGCCGCGCGATCGCGGAGATGGGGCGCGAGCGCTACCAAGCGCGACGCCAGCGCAGGCGCAGGGTGGTTCCCCGCGTGGCGCGACCGTGGCCCTTCCCGGGCCTGCGTGCCGCGACGAACGCGCTCCTGCGTGACATGAACCTCGCGGTCGTGGCGCGCGAGATCGTGGAGGGACGGCGATCGATCTACGTCGACTTCGTCGACTATGACGAGGTGGCACACCACGCGGGCCTTCGCGTGCCCGTCGCTCGGACCGCGAGGTGCGGTGCGGGGGGAGATGGCGTACCACCCGGGATCGAACCAGTCCTGACACCACTCCCACACGTTGCCCGTCACCCCGTACAGGCCCAGGCCGTTGGGGGCGAAGGTGTCCACGGGACAGGTGCCGATCCACCCGTCGTCTCCCGTGTCGCGCACCGGGAAGGTGCCTTGGAAGACGTTCATCAGGTGCTGCCCACCGGGCTCGCGCTCTGATCCCCACGGATAGTGAGCGCCCTCGAGGCCGCCCCTGGCCGCGCGTTCCCACTCGGCCTCGGTGGGCAGACGCGTACCGCTCCACGCACAGAATGCCTGGGCGTCGTGCCAGCTGACGTGAACGACGGGGTGGTCGCCACGATCGTCGACCGAGCTGTGTGCCCCCTCGGGCGCACGCCACGACGCGCCGGGCACCAACCGCCACCAGGGAGCCGCTGCGACTCCCTGAGTGGGGGAAAGTCGTCGGGCAACAGGCCGGCGAAGACGAACGAGTCGCCGATCTGCTCTGCGGTCGTCACGTACCCAGTGGCGGCGATGAACCGCGCGAACTGCGCGTTGGTCACGGCGTGAACGGCGATCGAGTACGCCTCCAGCTCCACCTCGTGTGCCGGTCCTTCGCCGTCCTCGGCATACCCACGTGGGTCATCGGTGCCCATCACGAAGGTCCCGCCGGACACGCGGACGCTCGGGGTGGCCCACTCTGCGGAAGCCGACACTGGCCCAGTCGGGTGGGGCGGTTCGGCGTCTGGGCGGCTGGGGCCGCAGCATGCGTGTGGGATCTCTGCCTCCTGGGTCGAGACCTTGACGATAGTGCGTCGTCGTCCGGAGCGAGTACGGGATCCCCTGGCGTTCCCGAAATCGGAAAGAGGCCCCCGAAGGGGCCTCTGACCTGCGTGCTTCTGTGGGCGATACTGGGTTTGAACCAGTGACCTCTTCCGTGTCAAGGAAGCGCGCTACCGCTGCGCCAATCGCCCTGGATATTGAATTGTAGTGTGCGAGGTGGGTACGGGATTTGAACCCGTGTAGACGGATTTGCAGTCCGTTGCCTCGCCTCTCGGCCAACCCACCACGGAAGCTCTCCCGAAGGAGGCCGCCCGCAAAAGAGCCGGCAGGGAGAGACATCTCCGAGCGGACGACGAGACTCGAACTCGCGACATCCACCTTGGCAAGGTGGTGCTCTACCAACTGAGCTACGTCCGCATGCTTTCCTCCGGTCGGTTGCCCGTCCGGCGAAGCGAGTAGAACAGTAGCCCATGCCCTCAGGGGCGCCAAATCCACCCCCCGGTCTTCACATCCGCGGTCGTGTGTCGGTCCCGCTGGTGACCGTGCTGCGCAAGGGGCGGGGGAGTCCTAGAGTGACGCCTATGCGCGTGTGGGTGAACGGTTCAGTCCTCTCCGATCCTGCGGCCGGGGTCATTGCCGTCGACGACCACGGTGTGACGGTCGGGGACGGGGTGTTCGAGTCCGTCAAGGTCGAGGAGAGCGTCCCGTTCGCCCTGACTCGTCACCTCGATCGGCTCGCAACGTCCGCCAGGGGACTGGGGCTGGATGCCCCGGACCTGGCTGCCGTCCGCGAGGGTGTCGCTGCAGTCCTCAGCGGAGCCCGGGGGCTCGGTCGGCTGCGGATCACGTACACGGCGGGGCGTGCCCCGATGGGCTCCGGTCGATCTGGAGGGCTGCCCACCGTGGTGGTCGCGTACGGGCCACTGGCTCCGGCCGCGAGCAGCGTCACGGTCCGCTCCGTGCCGTGGGCGCGCAACGAGCGCGGAGCCACTGCCGGGCTCAAGACGACGTCGTACGCGGAGAACGTGATCGCGCTGGCGCACGCGCAGGCGTACGCCGCGGACGAGGCGATCTTCGCCAACACCGTCGGCAACCTGTGCGAGGGGACTGGATCGAACATCTTCTACGTCGTCGACGGTGAGCTGCGCACCCCCACGCTCGCCAGCGGTTGCCTCGCCGGGGTGACGCGGGCCCTGGTCCTCGAATGGTGTGACGCGCGAGAGGTGGACGAACCTCTCGGGGAGGCGCTGGCCACGATGAGCGAGGCGTTCCTCGTCTCGACCACGCGCGACGTTCAGCCGATCGCACGATTCGACGAGCGGACGCTGCCTGCCCCCGGGCCGGTCACGGCGCACTGCGCCCAGGTCTGGGCGCAGCAGGCGGCGCTGTCGGTCGACCCGTGACGTGCGGCCCGGTTCACAGGACCCGGATACTGGGAGGGTGAGCTCACTCGACAGCGCCGTTGCCGCGCGCCTCAGGCGCACCCCCGACGGACTGGTCCCAGTCGTGGTTCAGGCGTACGACACCGGGGAGGTGCTCATGCTTGCCTGGATGGACGACGAGGCCCTGGGACGCACGCTGCGAACGCGCAAGGCCACGTACTGGAGCCGTTCGCGCAACGAGTACTGGGTCAAGGGGGAGACCTCCGGGCACCACCAGTCCGTGCGCGAGGTGCGTCTCGATTGCGACGGGGACACCCTCCTGCTCAAGGTCGACCAGACGGGCGGTGCCTGTCACACGGGCGATGCGACCTGTTTCGATGCCGACCTGATCCTCGCGACGGAGGCGAACCGATGAGTGAGCCCACCCAGGGGCAGTCGCCGGACGAGCCCGACACCGACGTGGATGACTCCGCAGTGGAGCAGTCAGGCGACGCACCGACGCCGGGGCGCCGCACGTTCGCCCCGGTGGTGCTGCTCGGTCTGGCCAGCGCAGGCCTCGCGGCCGTGGCTGCGGGCAAGCCGTGGATTCACGCGAAGGCCGGCTCGGTCGACACCTCCGACGCCTCCACCGTCGCGCTGGGCAGCATTCGCGGCGCCGAATCGCCGTTGACGGCTGCCCTCGCGCTGGTGGTGCTGGCCTGCTGGGGAGTGGTCCTGGTGACGCGTGGGGGAGTGCGACGCGCCATCGCTTGGCTTGGCGCGCTGGCCGCCATCGCGACGTTCGTGGTGGCCGTCCTGGGGCCGCGTACGTTGACCGACCCGCTGGTCGAGAAGGTGCGTGACCTGTCGGGACAGTCCGACGTTGCCCACCAGACGACCGCATGGTTCGTCGTCGCAGTCCTCTCGGCCGCGGTGAGCGTCGTCATGACGTGTCTCGGCGCCCGGTTCGTGGGCAGTTGGCCGGCCATGGGGAGCAAGTACGACCGCCCCGGGTCAGGCTCCGCCACCACGGGAGAACCGCGTACGAACCTCGAACTGTGGAAGGCCCTCGACGAGGGCGAGGACCCGACCGCCTAGACTGCACTCGGCATCCGCACGATCAAGGAGTTCTCATGGCTGCACACCACGGCAACACCCCCGCCGCATGGACTGGGGTGGCAGTGGCGATGGTCGGTTTCGTCGTGGGCAGCGTCGCCTTGATGTTGGACCCCGTGAGCATCCCGGTCCTGTGGGTCGGCATCGCACTCGCTGCTGTCGCGCTCCCGCTCTTCCTGATCCTCGATCGCATGGGATTCAACGGTTCAGAGCACTGAGCGCGACGCCGTGACGGGCGTCGACACTTCCAGCGTGCCGGTCTCCCGGTGGCGCCGGATCTCCTCGCCTGTGGTGGTGGGGGGAATGGCCGCCCTCGGGGCGCTCGCCCTGCACCTGCGTGATCCGCACGTCGACGGTTCGTGGGGCTTTTGCCCCTTCCAGGTCATGACGGGCCTCGACTGTCCTCTGTGTGGTGGCCTGCGAGCGGTCAACCTCCTCACCCACCTGGACGTGGTGGGCGCCGCGTCGAGCAACCTGATGGTCGTCGTCGCCATCCCGGTGGTGCTCGCGCTGTGGGTTCGTCGCCTCGTGGCGTGTTGGCGAGGCGGGGATGCCATGCGCCCGCTGCCCGTTCCCTCGGGGCTGTGGATCTCGCTCCTTGTCGTCACCGTTGTCTTCACCGTGGTGCGGAACCTGCCCGGAAACCCGCTCGCCTCCTGAGCCGGTCGCCGCACCACTGGTCCCCAGTGAGAGGCTTGGCCCCATGTCCGTGCTCGACCAGATCATCGAGGGCGTACGCGAGGACCTCGCGCGCCGATCAGCGAGCCGTCCGCTCGCTGACGTCCGCGCCGCCCTCGCCGACGCCCCCGCCCCTCGGGACCCGATGCCGCACCTGCGTGCGCCCGGGGCCAGCGTCATCGCGGAGGTGAAGCGCCGTAGCCCCAGCAAGGGCGACCTGGCCGCGATCCCCGACCCCACTGTCTTGGCGACGCAGTACGCCGCGGGTGGGGCCGCCGCGATCTCCGTCCTCACCGAGGAACGCCGGTTCAACGGGTCGTTGGCCGACCTCGTGGCCGTACGGGCCGCGGTGGATGTGCCGCTGCTGCGCAAGGACTTCATCGTCACCAGCTACCAGCTCGTCGAGGCACGAGCGGCTGGCGCCGACCTCGCGCTCCTCATCGTCGCCGCCCTCGACGACGACGCTCTGCGTCGGCTGCACGATGAGGCCCGCGAGCTGGGGCTGACGGTGCTCGTGGAGGTTCACGACGAGGAGGAGACGCGCCGAGCCGTGGAGCTGGGCGCCGAACTCATCGGAGTCAACGCCCGCAACCTCAAGACGTTGGCCGTGGACAACGCGACGTTCGGTCGGCTCGCGCCCCTGATTCCCGAGGATCGGGTGCTGGTCGCCGAGTCCGGCATCACCGGGGTCACCGACGTGGCGCGGTTCGTGGGCGAAGGCGCCCGGGCTGTCCTCGTGGGCGAGGCCCTGGTCAAGGACGGCGATCCGACGGCCGCCGTGGCAGCAATGAGCGGAGTGGGAGCATGAGCGCGTACGGAGCCAACGACCTCGGATTCTTCGGCGAGCGCTGGGGCGGGCGGTTCATGCCCGAGGCGCTGGTTGCGGCCCTCGACGAGTTGACCGACGCCTGGCAGGAGGCGATGGCGGATGCCGACTTCGTGGCGTCCTTCGAGCGCATCCTGCGGGAGTACGCGGGAGCTCCGAGCGCGCTCTACCACGCCGAGCGTCTCTCGGCACAGGTCGGTGCCCGGGTGCTCCTCAAGCGTGAGGACCTCAATCACACGGGCGCGCACAAGATCCGCAACGTGCTCGGTCAGGCGCTGTTGACCAAGCGCATGGGCAAGACGCGCGTCATCGCCGAGACCGGCGCCGGGCAGCACGGCGTGGCGAGCGCGACCGCTGCTGCCTACTTCGACCTGGACTGCACGGTCTACATGGGTGCCGTCGACACTCGCCGCCAAGCGCTCAACGTGGCGCGCATGCAGTTGCTCGGCGCCACGGTGATCCCGGTCGAGTCGGGCAGCGCGACGTTGAAGGACGCGATCAACGAGGCTCTGCGCGACTGGGTGGCCTCGGTCGACCACACGGCGTACCTGTTCGGCACCGCTGCGGGCCCCCACCCGTTCCCGAGCATGGTCCGCGACTTCTGCCGCGGCATCGGTGACGAGGCCCGGGCACAGTGCCTGGAGCAGTACGGGACCCTGCCGGACGCCGTCGCCGCGTGCGTGGGCGGAGGATCCAACGCCATCGGCATGTTCACCGCGTTCCTGGACGACGAATCGGTCGAGATCCACGGCTTCGAGCCGGGCGGCGACGGTGTCGAGACGGGGCGGCACGCGGCCACCATCCATGCGGGGGAGTCCGGTGTGCTGCACGGAGCCCGGACCTATGTGCTCCAGGACGCTGACGGTCAGACGATCGAGTCGCACTCGATCTCGGCGGGGCTGGACTACCCCGGCGTCGGCCCGCAGCACGCGCACCTGGCGGCGATGGGGCGTGCGACGTACACGCCCGTGACCGACGCTCAGGCCATGGACGCGATGGCACTCCTGGCGCGCACCGAAGGGATCATTCCGGCGATCGAGTCGGCGCATGCCGTGGCGGGAGCCCTCGACGTGGCGCGACGCCTCGGCGAGGCCAAGGGGCCGGACGCCACGGTGCTCATCAACCTGAGCGGTCGCGGCGACAAGGACATGGGCACGGCCATCGAGTGGTTCGGGCTGGGCGGGGCAGAGGAGGCGCACGAATGAGCGGGTTGAACACGACGTCCTCGGCATTCGACCGGGCGCGCGCCCAGGGGCGTTCCGCCCTGGTCGGCTACCTTCCCGCGGGGTTCCCCTCGGTCGAGGGCTCGATCGCGGCGATGCGGACGATGGTCGAGAACGGGTGCGACATCATCGAGATCGGGTTGCCGTACAGCGACCCGGTGATGGACGGTCCCACGATCCAGGCCGCGGCCCAGCAGGCGCTGAAGCAGGGATTCCGCACCGCGGACGTGCTCCGCGTGGTGGAAGCCGTCGCCGACACGGGCGCCCCGACGCTGGTCATGACGTACTGGAACCCCATCGAGCGGTACGGGGTCGAGCGGTGGGCTGCCGACCTGGCCGGCGCCGGCGGGGCGGGACTGATCACCCCGGACATCACCCCGGACGCAGGCGGTGAGTGGATCGCGGCGGCCGACGCCCATGGGCTCGACAAGGTGTTCCTGGTCGCTCCGAGCTCGACCGACGAGCGGGTGGCGATGACCACCGCTGCGTGCCGTGGATTCGTCTACGCCACGGCCGTGATGGGGGTGACGGGTGCCCGCGCCTCGACGTCGGATCTGGCCGGGCCCCTCGTGGCGCGTACCAAGGCGACCACTGACCTTCCGGTCGGTGTCGGACTGGGCGTGAGCAACGGGGCCCAGGCGGCAGAGATCGCCGCGTACGCGGACGGCGTGATCGTCGGGTCCGCGTTCGTGCGCGCCTTGCTGGACGCCCCGGACGAGGCGTCCGGGCTGGCAGCCCTCGCCGAGCTGACGCGCGATCTGGCGGACGGGGTCAGGCGTGGCGCGTGATCGCGTACGGCTCCTCGCTGCTGCCGCGGTGCTGGGCCTTGTCCTGACCGGGTGCGGTGGGGGAGAGCCCACGGAGTTCACCGGGACCACGCTGGAGAACCCGTGGCAGGTCGACGACACCGCGCTCGTCGACGCCGACGGCGCGCCGTTCAGTCTGGTGGCGGACACCGACGCTCGCCTGACCCTGGTCTTCTTCGGCTACACGCACTGTCCCGACATCTGCGGTCAGGTCATGGCGACGCTCGCCGGCACCATGACCCGTCTGGATGGCGACCAGCGTGAGCAACTCGACGTGGTCTTCGTCACCACTGACCCCGCCCGGGACACTCCTGAGGTGGTGGGCGAGTACGTGGCCCGCTATGACGATTCCTTCATCGGTGTGAGCGGCGAGATGGCCGACATCATCACCGTCGCCGACTCGATGAAGGTCGGGGTCGAGCAGGGCGACAAGCTGCCCAGCGGCGGCTACGACGTCACCCACGGCACCCGGATCCTGGCGTTGGACTCGGCCGACACGGTTCCCGTCATGTGGAGCGAGTCGGTCTCCCAGGCCCAACTGACCGCTGACATCACCACGTTGCTCGCGAAGGACTGACGATGACGCTCGCCCAGCTCACCCTGATGTCGATCCCCAGCCCCGACCAGGGCGTGTGGCACCTCGGCCCCGTGCCGTTGCGCGGCTACGCGCTGTGCATCATCGCGGGCATCATCGCCGCAGTGTGGATCGGCGAGCGTCGCTGGGTCGCGCGGGGTGGCACGTACGGCGAGATGCAGGACGTCGCGCTGTGGGCCGTGCCGTTCGGAATCGTGGGGGCTCGCCTCTACCACGTCGCCACGGACTGGCATCTCTACTTCGGCGAGGGCCGCAACCCGATCGAAGCCCTCTACGTGTGGCAGGGCGGGCTCGGGGTGTGGGGCGGCATCGCTCTGGGCGCTGTCGGTGCTTGCATCGGCGCCCACCGCAAGGGCATCAAGTTGCTGCCGATGATGGACGCGCTGGCGCCCGGGATCCTCGTCGCCCAGGCGTTGGGTCGCTGGGGGAACTGGTTCAACCAGGAGCTGTTCGGCGGTCCCACCGACCTGCCGTGGGGGCTCGAGATCGACGCGGCGCACCGGCCCAGCCAGTACCTCGACGTCGCGACGTTCCATCCCACGTTCCTCTACGAATGCGTGTGGAACCTCGCTGCCTTCGCACTCATCATCTGGGCTGACCGACGCTTCCGCCTCGGCCACGGTCGCGTGATGGCGCTGTACGTGATGGCGTACACCGCCGGGCGCGGGTGGATCGAGACGATGCGCATCGATGACGTGCAACTCGACGACGTGCTGGGGCTCCGGTTCAACGTGTGGACCTCGATCGTCCTGTTTGCCGTGGGCCTGGTGTGGTTCGTGATCTCGGCCCGACGCACCCCCGGCCGTGAGGAGTCGGTGTACCGCAGCCCACGCGCCCCCGAGGTGGCGTCTGTCGAGCCCTGAGCGGGCTCTGCTGGTTGTGGCGCAGGAGCAGGCGCCGCCAGATGATAAAGTTCTTCTGCTTGGGCCAACGCCGTCCCCTGCCGATCGCCATTCACACCGCCCAGGCAGCGTCACACCCGTTGCCCGGCGCACGACGACGGGAGAACGCCCAGTGCATTCGAACGCTGCGTCCCAGATGCAGGCATTCCCGCCGCCTCAGGGGTTGTACGACCCTCGCCACGAGAAGGACGCCTGCGGTGTCGCCTTCGTGGCAACCCTGACGGGAGAGGCCACCCACGACATCGTCAGCAAGGCGCTGACGGCCCTGCGCAACCTCGAGCACCGAGGCGCCGCTGGCGCCGAGGTCAACTCCGGTGACGGCGCAGGCATCCTCATGCAGGTGCCGGATGCGTTCCTGCGCGCCGTGGTCGACTTCGACCTCCCGGCCGCGGGGGAGTACGCCGTCGGTACGGCCTTCCTCCCGGGCGACGACGACGCCGTGGCCAAGACGCGCGAGGCCATCGAGGCCATCGCCGCCGAGGAGTCCTTGAGCGTCCTCGGATGGCGCGACGTCCCGGTGAACCCGGAGATCCTGGGGGCGACCGCGCTCAGCGTCATGCCGCGCTTCGTCCAGATCTTCGTCGCGGGCGGGTCCGGCATGGACCTGGAGCGACGCGCGTTCTGCCTGCGCAAGCGGGCCGAGCGCGAGACGTCGGTCTACTTCCCGTCGCTGTCCTCGCGCACGATCGCGTACAAGGGCATGCTGACGACCGACCAGCTCGACAACTTCTTCCCCGACCTGACCGACGAGCGCATGGCCTCGGCGCTGGCCGTGGTGCACTCGCGCTTCTCGACGAACACCTTCCCGAGCTGGCCGTTGGCCCACCCGTTCCGCTTCATCGCGCACAACGGAGAGATCAACACGGTCATGGGCAACCGCAACTGGATGCGCGCCCGCGAAGCCCTCCTGGACAGCGACCTCATCCCCGGTGACCTCGAGCGCCTGTACCCGATCTGCACCCCTGGCGCGTCGGACTCCGCATCGTTCGACGAGGTGCTCGAGCTGCTGCACCTGGGTGGACGGTCCCTGCCGCACTCGGTGCTGATGATGATCCCCGAGGCGTGGGAGAACAACGCCGACATGGACGCCAAGCGTCGCGCGTTCTACGAGTTCCACTCCACGATGATGGAGCCGTGGGACGGCCCCGCGTGCGTGGTCTTCACCGACGGCACCCAGATCGGCGCGGTCCTGGACCGCAACGGTCTGCGCCCCTCGCGCTACTGGGTCACCAAGGACGGGCTCGTGGTTCTGGCCTCCGAGGTCGGCGTCCTCGACCTCGACCCGGCCAGCATCGAGCGCAAGGGCCGGCTCCAGCCCGGTCGCATGTTCCTGGTCGACACCACCGAGCACCGGATCGTGGAGGACTCGGAGATCAAGTCGAGTCTGGCGGCCGAGCACCCGTACACGGAGTGGCTGCACGGCGGGCTGATCAACCTCAACGACATCCCCGACCGCGAGCACGTGATCCACACGCACGCCTCGGTGACCCGGCGCCAGCAGGTCTTCGGCTACACCGACGAGGAGTTGCGCATCCTCGTCGCCCCGATGGCCAACACCGGGGCCGAGCCGATCGGCTCGATGGGCACCGACACTCCGATCGCAGCGCTGAGCGAGAAGCCGCGGCTGCTGTTCGACTACTTCCAGCAGCTGTTCGCGCAGGTGACGAACCCGCCGCTGGATGCCATCCGCGAGGAGCTCGTCACCTCGCTGTACGGCTCCGTCGGCCCGGAGAGCAACCTGCTCGAGCCGAGCCCGGCCTCCTGCCGTCAGGTGGTGCTGCCCTTCCCGGTCATCACCAACGACGAGCTGGCCAAGCTGCGCCACATCAACCTCGACGGCGACCACCCCGGGCTGCGCACGCACGTGTCGCGCGGTCTGTACGAGGTCGCCGGCGGCGGCCGGGCGCTCGCTGCCCAGATCGAGGAGATCTGCCTCGAGGTGTCGGCCGCGATCGCCGACGGGGCCCGCATCATCGTCCTGTCCGACCGGCACTCGACCGCGGACCTGGCCCCGATCCCGTCGCTGCTGCTCACCGCGGCCGTGCACCACCACCTGGTGCGGCAGAAGACTCGTACGCAGGTCGGCCTCGTCGTCGAGGCCGCGGACGTGCGCGAGGTCCACCACGTGGCGCTCCTGCTGGGCTTCGGCGCCGCGGCGGTCAACCCCTACCTGGCGATGGAGACGGCCGAGGACCTGGCCAGACAGCGCAACTTCGTCACCGTCGAGCCCGAGGACGCGGTCAAGAACCTCGTCAAGGCGTTGGGCAAGGGCGTCGTGAAGGTCATGTCCAAGATGGGCGTGAGCACGGTCGCCTCCTACACGGGCGCCCAGATCTTCGAGGCCATCGGCCTCTCGCACGAGCTCGTCGACAAGTACTTCACCGGCATGACCTCCAAGCTGGGCGGCATCGGTGTCGACGAGATTGCGATCGAGGTGTCCAAGCGCCACGCCACCGCGTAC
Organism: Actinomycetes bacterium; assembly: GCA_023460975.1. Lineage (GTDB taxonomy): Bacteria > Actinomycetota > Actinomycetes > Propionibacteriales > Nocardioidaceae > Nocardioides. Next base: position 23,879 of record JAEWOG010000090.1, on the reverse strand, counting down.
CCGCGCGGCGGTGTGCTCCCGGCCACCCGCGAACTCGCCGTGGGCGGCGAGTACCAGTGGCGTCGCCCCGGCATCAAGGGCGGCGGCGAGCCCCACCTGTTCGACCCGGAGACGGTGTTCCGCCTCCAGCACTCGACGCGCCAGGGCAAGTACGACGTCTTCAAGCAGTACACCTCGCGCGTCGATGAGCAGTCCGAGCGGCTGATGACGCTGCGCGGTCTGTTCCGGTTCAAGGACGCGGGCGAGACCGGCCGCGCCCCGATCTCCATCGACGAGGTCGAGCCGGTGAGCGAGATCGTCAAGCGCTTCTCGACCGGCGCGATGTCGTACGGCTCGATCAGCCGTGAGGCGCACGAGACGCTGGCCATCGCGATGAACCGCCTCGGCGGGAAGTCCAACACGGGTGAGGGTGGCGAGGATCCTGAGCGCCTCTACGACCCTGAGCGCCGCTCGGCGATCAAGCAGGTTGCTTCGGGACGCTTCGGCGTCACGAGCGAGTACCTGACCAACGCCGACGACATCCAGATCAAGATGGCCCAGGGCGCCAAGCCCGGCGAGGGTGGCCAGCTGCCCGGTCACAAGGTGTATCCGTGGGTGGCCAAGACCCGTCACTCGACGCCGGGCGTGGGCCTCATCAGCCCGCCGCCGCACCACGACATCTACTCGATCGAGGACCTGGCGCAACTCATCCACGACCTGAAGAACGCCAACCCGTCGGCCCGCGTGCACGTCAAGCTGGTCTCCGAGGTCGGCATCGGCACCGTGGCCGCGGGTGTCTCGAAGGCCCACGCGGACGTCGTGCTGGTCTCCGGTCACGACGGCGGCACCGGCGCCTCGCCGCTCACCTCGCTCAAGCATGCGGGCGGGCCGTGGGAGCTCGGCCTCGCTGAGACGCAGCAGACGCTGCTGCTCAACGGCCTGCGGGATCGGATCGTGGTCCAGGCCGACGGTCAGCTCAAGACCGGTCGTGACGTGGTCATCGCTGCCCTGCTGGGCGCCGAGGAGTACGGCTTCGCGACCGCTCCGCTGGTGGTCTCGGGTTGCATCATGATGCGCGTGTGCCACCTCGACACCTGCCCGGTGGGGGTCGCGACGCAGAACCCGGTTCTGCGGGAGCGCTTCTCCGGCAAGGCTGAATACGTCGTGAACTTCTTCGAGTTCATCGCCACCGAGGTCCGCGAGTTGCTCGCCGAGCTCGGGTTCCGCACGCTCGACGAGGCGATCGGCCAGGTCGACGCGTTGGACGTGCGCGAGGCGATCAACCACTGGAAGGCCGAGGGCCTCGACCTGACCCCGATCCTTCACCGCGCCAGCGCGCACGGGGAGTTCGGTCAGTTCGACGACCAGGACCTGCGCTGCACCAAGACGCAGGACCACGGTCTGGCCAAGGCGCTCGACAACGAGCTGATCGCTCTGGCGGCTCCCGCTCTCGAGCGGGGAGAGCCGGTACGCGCCGTGCTGGAGGTCCGCAACGTCAACCGCACCGTCGGCACGATGCTCGGCCACGAGATCACCAAGCGCTACCGCGGTGAGGGGCTGGCGACGGACACGATCGACCTGACCTTCACCGGCTCGGCGGGACAGTCGTTCGGGGCGTTCATCCCGCGCGGCCTCACGCTGCGCCTGGAGGGCGACGCCAACGACTACGTCGGCAAGGGCCTCTCGGGTGGACGCATCGTGGTCCGGCCGCACCGTGACGCGACGTTCAACGCGGGCGAGCACGTGATCGCGGGCAACACGATCGGGTACGGCGCCACCTCCGGCGAGGTGTTCCTCGCGGGGCACGCGGGGGAGCGGTTCGCCGTGCGCAACTCGGGAGCGAGTCTGGTCGTCGAGGGCGTGGGCGATCACGGCTGCGAATACATGACCGGCGGCACCGTCGTGGTGCTCGGCCCGACGGGGCGCAACTTCGCGGCCGGCATGTCCGGCGGCTACGCCTTCGTGCTCGACCTGGCGGCTGACAAGGTCAACGCCGAACTGGTCGACCTGGGCCCGGTCGAGGGTGCTCGGGCCGAGGAGTTGCAGGCTCTGGTCCAGCGTCACGCCGAGGAGACGGGCTCCGCCGCGGCGCAGGCGCTCCTGGCGGACTGGGACGCTGCCCTGGCGCGCTTCACCGAGGTGATGCCGCGCGACTACAAGCGGGTCATGGAGGCCCGCGCTGAGGCCCTCGCCGAGGGCCTGACCGAGGACGAGGCCGCTGCGCGGATCATGGAGGTGCTTCATGGCTGACCCGAAGGGCTTCCTCAAGCATGGGCGTGAGGTGGCGTGCCGCCGTCCCGTGGAGGAGCGAGTCACCGACTGGAACGAGGTCTACCCGGGCAGTGCCGGGCGGGCGTTGCTCCCGATCATCACGACGCAGGCGAGCCGTTGCATGGACTGCGGCATCCCGTTCTGCAACTCGGGTTGCCCCCTGGGCAACCTGATCCCGGAGTGGAACGACCTCGTCTTCCGGGGTGACTGGGACACCGCGATGGACCGCCTGCACGCGACGAACAACTTCCCGGAGTTCACGGGTCGTCTGTGCCCGGCGCCGTGCGAGACGGCCTGTGTCCTGGGCATCAATCAGGACCCGGTGACGATCAAGAACGTCGAGGTGTCGATCATCGACCGTGCGTGGGAGTCGGGTTATGTCCGCCCCCAGGCGGTCGAGTGGCTCTCGGGCAAGACCGTCGCCGTCGTGGGATCCGGTCCTGCCGGCCTGGCCGCGGCCCAGCAGCTCACCCGGGCTGGCCACACCGTGGCCGTCTACGAGCGTGCCGACAAGCCCGGCGGCCTGCTGCGCTACGGCATCCCGGAGTTCAAGATGGAGAAGTCCCATCTTGACCGCCGACTCGACCAGATGCGCCGCGAGGGCACCGTCTTCCGCTCGGGCGTCGAGGTTGGCGAGGGCTCGCTGACGGGCGAGCGCCTGCTGGCTCGCTTCGACGCCGTGGTCCTCGCGATCGGTTCGACCACCGCTCGGGACCTGCCAGTCCCGGGTCGCGAGCTGAACGGCATCCACCAGGCGATGGAGTTCCTCCCGCAGGCCAACCGGGCTGCCGTGGGGGAGCAGGTGGCTGACCAGATCATGGCCACCGACAAGCACGTCGTGATCATCGGCGGCGGCGACACCGGCGCAGACTGCCTCGGCACGTCGATCCGCCACGGCGCCGCGTCGGTCACCCAGCTGGAGATCATGGGCCAGCCCGGGACTGACCGTCCGGCCGGACAGCCGTGGCCCACGTACCCGATGCTCTTCCGCGTCTCCTCGGCTCACGAGGAGGGCGGCGATCGCGTGTACGCGGTGTCGACGCAGGAGTTCGTCGGCGACGACGAGGGCAACGTCAAGGCGCTGCGCCTGGTCGAGGTCGACTCGTCCTTCCAGCCCGTCGCGGGCACCGAGCGCGAGATCCCGGCCGACCTGGTCCTGCTCGCCATGGGCTTCGTCGGCCCCGAGCAGCCCGGCCTGGTCGAGCAGCTCGGCGTCGACCTGGACGAGCGCGGCAACGTCGTGCGCAACGACTCGTACGAGTCTTCGGTGCCCGGTGTGTTCGTCGCCGGCGACGCGGGGCGCGGACAGTCGCTGATCGTGTGGGCCATCGCGGAGGGACGCTCGGCGGCAGCCGCGGTCGACACCTTCCTCACGGGCAGCACCGAGCTCTCTGCGCCGATCAAGCCGCACGAGCGGCCCTTGACCGCCTGAGCATTGCGTTGTGTGCGGAACCCCGGGCCTTTCTCCGGGGTTCCGCTGCATTTCATGACGACTCGCCCCTCGGCGTTTTGATCGTTCCAACGAACCGCTAGGGTTGAGCCCGTGCGGAGAGCCAAGATCGTGTGCACGATGGGGCCCGCCGTGGCCACCGAGGAGCGGATTGCCGAGCTGGTCACGGCCGGCATGGACGTCGCCCGACTCAACATGAGTCACGGGTCCCACGAGGACCACGAGCGCGTCTACAACTTGGTCCGCGCGGCCTCCGACTCGTCGGGGCACGCCATCGGGATCTTCGCGGACCTCCAGGGGCCAAAGATCCGGCTCGCGACCTTCGCAGACGGACCAGTCGAGGTGGCGAAGGGTGACAAGTTCACCATCACGACCCGCGACGTGCCTGGCGGACAGGACATCTGCGGGACCACGTACGACGGCCTGCCCGGTGACGTGCACCCCGGCGACCCGGTCCTCATCGACGACGGCCGGGTTCGGATGATCGTGGAGTCCGTGGACGGCACCGACGTCCTGTGCGAGGTCGTCGTTGCCGGACGACTGAGCAACAACAAGGGGATCAACCTCCCCGGAGTGCCGGTGTCGGTTCCCGCGCTGTCGGACAAGGACACCGAGGACCTGCGCTGGGCGCTGCGCACGGGCGTGGACTTCATCGCGCTCAGCTTCGTCCGTCAGGCCTCCGACGCCGATGACGTGCGCAAGGTGATGGACGAGGAGGGGGTCTGGATCCCCGTCATCGCCAAGATCGAGAAGCCGCAGGCAGTCGAGAACATCGAGGAGATCATCGACACCTTCGACGGCCTCATGGTGGCCCGCGGCGACCTCGGGGTGGAGCTCCCGCTCGAGGACGTGCCGGTGCACCAGAAGCTGATCATCGACCGCGCGCGGGCGCACGCGAAGCCCGTCATCGTGGCCACGCAGATGCTCGAGTCGATGATCACGGCACCCATGCCCACGCGGGCAGAGGCATCGGACGTCGCGAACGCGGTCCTCGACGGGGCCGACGCGGTGATGCTCTCGGGGGAGACCTCGGTCGGCGAATACCCGGTCCTCGCCGTCAGCACGATGTCGCGCATCATCTCCTCGACTGAAAACCACGGGCTCTCACACATGGCTGCCGTGACGTGGGTCCCGCGCACCAAGGGCGGCATCATCGCGAAGGCCGCGGCCGAGGTGGCCGAGCGGTTCGGAGCGAAGTACCTGGTCGCCTTCACCAGCTCGGGCGACTCGGCGCGACGGGTGGCTCGCTACCGCGGTGTCACTCCGGTGCTGGCGTTCACGACCACGGACCGCGTGCGTTCGCAGCTGTCCATGACGTGGGGCGTGGAGACCTTCAAGATGGGGGAGGTCCGCAGCACCGACGACATGGTGCTGCAGGTCGACCAGGCACTGCTGGCCATCGGCCGCCTCGAGGTGGGGGACTTCGTGGTGATCATCGGAGGCACGCCGCCCGGGATCCCCGGCTCGACCAATGCGCTGCGCATCCACCGCATGGGTGACGCGATCGCGGGCGTGGCTCCGGCGTATCGTCGGGATTCCTGAGCGTCTCTCGGACGCTCGTGGCCGGTCTGGACCGGAGCCGAAGGGTGGCAGTGTGCCCCGGGTGAGATTCGAACTCACACTGGACGGTGTTTGAGACCGCTTCCTCTGCCGTTGGGATACCGGGGCTTCGTGGCGCAACCCTACCTGCGACTAGCCTTGGGTGTGTGATCGACTCCCCCCAGAACACGTCCGCCCCCACCCGCCGGGTGGTGATCGCCGAGGACGAGGCCCTCATCCGGATGGACCTCGCCGAGATGCTCGCGGAGGAGGGGTACGAGGTCGTCGGTCAGGCGGCCGACGGTCAGCGGGCCATCGAGCTGGCTCGCGAGCTCGCCCCCGACCTGGTGATCCTCGACGTCAAGATGCCGGTCCTCGACGGGATCGCCGCCGCCGAGGTCATTGCGGGCGAGCGGATCGCCCCGGTGGTCATGCTCACCGCGTTCTCGCAGCGTGAACTGGTGGAGCGGGCTCGGGACGCGGGCGCGATGGCGTACCTCGTCAAGCCGTTCCAGCAGGGCGACCTCGTGCCAGCGGTCGAGATGGCAGTGAGCCGCTTCGCCGAACTGCGCCAGCTCGAGGGCGAGGTCGAGGGCCTGACGGAGCGTCTGGAGACCCGCAAGGCCATGGATCGCGCCAAGGGCGTGCTGCAGACGGACCTCGGCCTGACGGAGCCCGAAGCCTTCCGATGGATCCAGAAGACGGCCATGGATTTGCGGCTGTCGATGCGCCAGGTCGCCGACGGCGTGATCGAACACGGTCCCTCGGTCGCCGGCTGATAACGACTCGGATGCCTTCCGGTGTCGCTGGGGAACGCCTGAGTATGGCTTAGGTCACAACTTGGCAACGACCAACGTGGGCCGTCCGATGGCCGGGTTCTGCGGGTTAACTTTCCCTCCTGTGGGTGGCAAACCGTGCCGTCCGCATGACCATCAGAATCACCCGGAGGCTTCATGAAGCTCACCAAGACGAGCACGCGCCTGGCCGTGGCGGCAGTCGCCAGCGCACTGGTGCTCGCAGGTTGTGGCGGCAGCGACGACGAGGGTTCGGACTCGCCTGACAGCGGCGACGCCGGCAGCGGGGACACCAGCGGTGCCCAGCTGTACTTCGTCGACGGCAACACTGCCGACTACTCCGCCGATTTCGACGCTGGCACCCTGGAGGGCGTCCGCGCCACCTACCCGGGCGCTGAGCTGGGCGACGACTTCAAGGAGCGTCTGCTGGGCGTCGACCCCAAGCTGAAGGACTTCACCTACGGTCCTGAGTCCTACGACGCGACGATCGTCGCCGCGCTCTCGGCCTTGGCTGCTGGCAACGACAGCGGCAAGGCGATCGCCGGCAAGATGCAGGAGGTCACCTCCGGCGGCGAGAAGTGCACCGAGTTCAAGGTGTGCGCCGACATGATCGCCGCGGGCACCGACATCGACTACGACGGTGTCTCCGGCCCGATCGAGTTCAACTCGACCGGCTCGCCGTCCTCTGCCACCATCGGCATCTTCGAGTACGACGGCGAGAACAAGTACTCGCCGGAGCGCTTCGAGACCGGGGCCATCCCGGACGTCACCGACGTGAAGCCCGACCAGCAGGTCAGCGGCAATGTCCCGAAGGGCGACGGAACCCTCACCATCGGCACCCTGCTGCCGCAGTCGGGTGACCTCGCGTTCCTCGGACCCCCGGAGATCGCGGGCGTCCAGCTGGCGATCGACGAGATCAACGCGGCGGGTGGCTACGCGGGCAAGGACGTCGCCCTGGTCCAGGCGGACTCCGGTGACGGCACGCCCAACATCGCTCCCGGTGAGACCGACAAGCTCCTCAAGGGCAAGGCCGACGCCATCGTCGGTGCCGCCTCGTCCTCGGTCTCCCTGTCCGTGATCGACCGCATCACGCAGGCGGGCGTCGTCCAGATCTCGCCGGCCAACACCTCGACGGCGTTCGACACCTACGCCGACGGCGGCCTGTACTTCCGTACGGCTCCCTCGGACGTGCTGCAGGGCAACGTCATGGCCAACCTCGTGCTGGGTGACGGCTACGAGAACGTCGCGATCCTGGCTCGCCAGGACTCCTACGGTGAGGCCCTCGCCAACGCTGTGAAGGGCTTCTACGAGGAGGGCGGCGGCGAGGTCGTCGAGTTCAAGCTCTACGACCCCAACGCGGCCAGCTTCTCCGCTGAGGTCAACGCCCTCAAGGCCGCTGACCCGGACGCGATCATCCTGATCTCCTTCGACGAGACCAAGAAGATCGTTCCCGAGCTGATCAAGGCTGGCCTCGGCCAGAACAGCTGATCCAGTTCCACCCCTCAGGGGCTCCGGTCGTATGACCGGGGCCCCTGAGGTCATTGGGGGGGGGACTCACGTCCTCAGGAACGCGGCCACGAGCTCGGCGAGGTCGGGGGTGTCCGGGTGCACAGACGCCGGCCCTCGACATGATCGTCGAGGGCCGGCGTCGAGGTCTGTGCGGGTGGGTCAGGCGTTGTGACTGCCTGCCAGAGTGCCCAGGTACAGCTCGATCACCTTCGGGTCCTTGGCGAGGGCCTGCCCGGTGCCCGTGTAGGCGTTGCGTCCCTGGTCGAGGACGTACGCGCGGTCGCAGATCTGCAGACAACGCGCCGCGTTCTGCTCCACCATGATCACGGAGACGCCGGCCTTGTTGATGGCACGCGTCTGCACGAACACCTCGTCCTGCATGGCAGGCGACAGGCCCGCCGAGGGCTCGTCGAGGAGCAGCACCGAGGGGTCCATCATGAGCGCGCGCCCCATCGCCACCATCTGCCGCTCTCCGCCCGACAGCGAGCCCGTGCGCTGGTTGCGTCGGTCACGCAGCGCCGGGAAGAGCTCGGACACGAAGTCGAACCGCTCGGCGAAGCGCTTGGGGGCCTGGAAGCACCCCATCTGGAGGTTCTCCTCGATCGTCAGGCTCGGGAAGACGTTCTCCGTCTGCGGGACAAACCCGATGCCCTTGGAGACCAGCACGTCGGCGCGTGCGTTGGTGACGTCGTCCCCCCGGAGCTTGACGGTGCCCGAGTGGATCTTGACCAGGCCGAACAGGGCCTTGAGGAGTGTCGACTTGCCGGCGCCGTTGGGGCCGATGATGCCGACGAGCTCACCTTCGTGGCAGTAGAGGTCGGTGCCGTTGAGGATGTTGACGCCGGGGAGGTAGCCGGCGAGCAGATCATCGGCTCGCAGGACTGCACCGTCTGCATGGGCCAGGTGGGCCTCGCGCACCTGGGGGTCGACCCGGCTCACGGAGCCTTCGACGACCTCGTTCTCGTCGCTCACTTGTCCATCTCCTCGGTCGGGTCGTGCGCACCTTGGTGCTCGGGGCTCGCCTCGACGATCGCCTCGAGCTCGGTGATGTCCACATCGTGGTGGGCGCCCAGGTAGGCGTCGATGACGCGCTGGTCGGACATGATGGAGGAGGGTGGCCCCTCCGCGATGATCTTGCCCTGCGCCATCACGATGACCCAGTCGGAGATGTCGCGGACCATGTCCATGTCGTGCTCCACGAACAGCACGGTCATGCCGTCCTCGCGCAGCGACTTCACGTGGCCCAGCAACGACTGCTTGAGGGCAGGGTTCACGCCGGCCATCGGCTCATCGAGCATGACGAGCTCGGGGTTGACCATGAGGGAGCGCGCCATCTCGAGCAGCTTGCGCTGCCCACCGGAGAGGCCGCCCGCGAAGTCGCCTTCCTTCGCATCGAGCTTGAACCGGGCCAGCAGCTCGCGTGCCCGCTCGGTGTTGGCCGCTTCCTGGGAGCGCCACAGCGGCTTGAACCAGGCTGCCCAGAAGCGCTCGCCGAGCTGCCCGGTGGCACCCAGACGCATGTTCTCGAGCACCGTGAGCTTCGAGAGCACCTTGGTGAGCTGGAAGGTGCGGACCATGCCCAGCCGGGCGACCTTGTGCGGCGCCATCTTGCGCAGCGAGGTGCCGTTGAACGACCACTCGCCGGTGTCCGGTTGGTCGAAGCCGGTCAGCAGGTTGAAGAACGTGGTCTTGCCGGCGCCGTTCGGGCCGATCAGGGCGGTGATCACGCCCCGCTGGATCTCCACCCGCTCCACGTCGACGGCCTTGAAGCCCCCGAACGTACGGGTGATGTTCTCGGCCACGACAATCGGGTCCGGCTTCCTGGCGCCGGGCTCGTGCTCGACGCTGCTGAGGGCGGCGACGGCCGCCTTCGATGCGGTGGACGTGGTGCCCCCCGCGCTCTGGGGGGCCTTCTCGGACTCAACGGGCATCGAGGGCCACCTCCTTCCGGTCTCCGAGGATTCCTTGTGGGCGGTAGATCATGAGCAGCATCAGCACGAGGCCAACCACCATGAAGCGGACGTTGCTGACCTGGTCGGAGTCCATGATCGACGAGGGCAGCAGTGCGAGCATCGAGCCGATCACGGACAGGCCGCCCCAGAACAGGACTGCCCCGAGCACCGGACCGATGATGCGAGCCGCGCCGCCGAGGATCAGCATGGTGAAGGCGATGAAGGTGAAGTCGGTGTTGAAGCTGTCCGGCTGGACCGACGCGAGACCCAGCCCGCCGATGAAGCCGCCGAAGGCGCCGATCACACCACCGAGGACGAGCGCCTGCATCTTGTAGAAGTAGACGTTCTTGCCGAGTGAGCGGACTGCGTCCTCGTCCTCCCGGATGCTGCGCAGGACGCGTCCCCACGGCGAGCGCATCAGCAGGTACAGACCCAGGCAGCACAGGACCACCAGGGTCCAGCCCACTGTCATGACCCACAGGTCATTGCGGCTGAAGGTGAGCGCCCCCGTCATGTCCTCGGGGAAGGGGTTCAGAGCCCTGAAGTCCTTCGTGAACGCCGAGACACCGTCGCGGGCGTGGAAGTACTCCTTGAAGGTGGTCGAGAAGACCAGCCGCAGGCTCTCTGCCACAGCGATGGTGACGATCGCGAGGTAGTCGGCACGTAGGCGCAGGGTGGGGATACCCATGAGCAGCGCCAGGACGACCGCGGCGAGGATGCCGATCAGCAGCGCCAGCCACAGTGGCTGGTCGAACGAGGCGATGGCCACGCCCATGCCGTAGGCGCCGACCGCGCAGAAGGCGGCCTGACCGAAGTTGAGAAGGCCGGTGTAGCCGTAGTGGACGTTGAGACCGATGGCGGCCAGGACGAACGACAGCGCCATGGGTGAGAACGCGTCGTGGAAGCCGCTTTGCAGGATGTCGAGCATTGGTTTCCTCCCGGCCTCAGCCGATCCGTTCCTTGCGGCCGAGCAGGCCCTGGGGGCGCAGCAGCAGGATCAGCGCGAGCAGTACGAGCGCTCCTGCGTTCTTGAGGTCCGAGGGGATGACGAGCGTGGAGAGCTCGATCAGCAGACCGATGATCAGCGATCCCAGCAGGGCGCCCCAGATGCTGCCCAGGCCACCGACGGTGACGGCTGCGAAGAGCAGCAGCAGGACGAGTTGGCCGATCGTGAATGTGACCCCGAGCGTGAAGCCGAGGAAGACGCCGCACAGGGCCGCGAGGGCTCCGCCGACGACCCAGACCAGGGTGATGACCTGGTTGACGTTGATGCCGGTGGCCGAGGCGAGCGCCGGGTTGTCCGACACAGCGCGGGTGGCGCGCCCGAGGCGGGTGCGCGAGAGCGCCTGGGTGACGCCGACCAGCACCACGATCGACACGCCCGCCATGACGAGGTCGCGCACCGTGTAGGTGATGCCCAGGAAGTCCTGACCCGAGGGGGTCACGTACTCGCGGTAGTTCTGGGTGCGGCCCTGGGTGAAGTACTGGAACAGGTTGCGCAGCAAGAACATGAGGCCGATCGAGACGATCATCATCGCGATCAGACCTGTCCCGCGCTTGCGCAGCGGGCCCCACAGCAGCCGGTCCTGGAGGAAGCCGAGCAGGCCACCGGCCAGGACAGCGACCACGGTCGCCACCGCGAATGGCATCTCGAAGGTGCTGTTGACCAGGAACGCCGCCAGCGCGCCGAAGGTCACGAGCTCACCGTGCGAGAAGTTCGTGAGGCCCGTCGTACCGAACACCATCGAGAGGCCCAGCGCGCCGAGCGCGAGGATGATGCCGAAGAGCAGGCCGTTGTAGATCAGCTGCGGGATGCGGTCCCACTTGCCGGCGACCTGGCGGTTATCCGCTCCGAGCGGGAAGCTGGCCGCCTTGCTCGAGCTGCCCGGGGTCACGCTGAGCTCCAGCGGGTTGGGCCGGCCCTCGCGCAGCGTCACGCCCTCTGGAAGCGTGCCCTCGTCGAGCTCGACGGAGACCGTGCCGCCCTCGGCCGGGACGGTGACCTCAATGGTGAAGGATCCCCGCTCGTTGGTCTCGCCCGTGGCGCTGGTCCCGTCGGGGCCCGTCGCGGTGAGAGTGACGCCGGGGACGGGCTCGCCGCCCTTCTCGTCGTTCTTGAGCGTTCCGAAGACGTTGATCGTGATGTCGTCCTCAGCAGCGTTCGCGGGGGCGACGCCGGCGAACGTGGCGAGCAGCACGCCGATCATGAGGGCGAGGCCCGACAGTGCGGCCGGTCGTCGCGCGTGCCGGAGCTCGGTGCGGGCTCGGCTGGGCGGGTGCGGGGGTGGATTCATGTGAGTCCTCATCGCCGATGAGTGAGAGCGCTGACAGGTGGTCACGACGAGGACTGTACGAGACTGTGACCCAGATCACAGTCTCGGGTGGGGGTGAAAGTTCGTTGCGCCCCCGGCCCACGGTCGACCCACGCCGGACGAGATTCGACCGGGTTGGCCACGTTACAACGATGAACGCCGCTGCGGGCCGACACTGACACGCGCGGCCGGTAACAAGTTTGTTGCGCGTCGGTGACGGAGCAACCGCTCGCGCGGCTCGCCGGGGCCGTCCCCTTGACGGGGGCCACCAGCCGCGTATGGTTCATCCGCATCGTTTGGTCGGGGGACACGAGCACTCGAGCCTGTTTCCCGACTCTTGGAGGATCCGCATGTCGCGGTTCGCCGTCACGCTGCGCCCCGCGCGCTCCAGCGACGCGCCGGTCCTGGCGAGCCTGTGGTCCGACCAGTTGCGTCGCGGCAGTGTCGAGGACCAGGTGGCCGACTGCCTCACGGCCGTGGCTCACGCTGAGGCCGACCCCGACAGGCGCCTGCTGGTGGCGGAGCTGGACGGGGAACTCGCGGGCGCCGTGCTGCTGGTTGCCACCACGGCCTCGGCCCTCAACCTCGAACCCGTCGTGTCGGTGATCTCGCCGCGCGTGTTCGATCGGTTCCGCCGACACGGCGTCGGTTCAGCGCTGGTCGAGGCGGGCGTTCAGTTCGCGGACGAGCTCGGCGTGGCGCACCTGGGTGTGGCCGCCACGGCTGGGTCGCGGGATGCGAACCGCTTCATGGCGCGACTGTCCCTGGCCCCGGTGGCGATGTGGCGCGTGTCCACCACCGCTGCGGTGCGCAGCCGGCTGAGCGCGGTGCGACCCTCGCCCTCCCGTACGGCCACACCCGCAGTCAACCGACAGATCGACCGAGTCCTCGCCGCCCGGCGTCTGCGCCGGCGCGACGAGGTGCCGAGCTGACCCGGCCCTCAGCGCTGCGCGGGAAGCAGCGCGCACGTGATGCGTGAGGTGCACACGCGGCGGCCCTGCTCATCGGAGATCACGACTTCGTAGCAGGTCGACGTCCGCCCCAGGTGAACCGGAGTGGCGACGCCCGTCACCGTGCCGCTCGTGGCCGAGCGGTGGTGAGTGGCGTTGATGTCGACGCCGACGGCGATGCGGTCGGGGTAGGCGTGCACCGCGGAGCCGATCGAACCGAGGGACTCAGCGAGGACCACCGACGCGCCGCCGTGGAGCAGACCGTACGGCTGGGTGTTGCCCTCAACCGGCATCGTCGCGACGACGCGCTCGGCCGAGAACTCGAGGATCTCGACTCCCAGCTTCTTGTTCAGGGCTCCCAGCAGGCCGTGCGGCAGGGCGTCGAGGGCTGCGCGCACCTCGTCGGAGGGGGCGGGGGTGACCGGTTCGCTCATGGACACATTGTGGACGAGGCCGTGGGGTGCTCGACGCCGGGCTGCGGTGGGGCGGTGTCAGTGGCACGGACTAGAGTCGCGACGTGCCTGAGACGACCTCGCCCGCGCGTCCCCGCCTGCTGCTGCTGGACGGCCACTCGTTGGCCTACCGCGCGTTCTTCGCCCTGCCTGTGGAGAATTTCTCGACCACCACGGGCCAGCACACCAACGCCGTCTACGGCTTCACGTCGATGCTGATCAACGTGCTGCGCGACGAGGAGCCCACCCACGTCGGGGTCGCGTTCGACCGATCGCGACAGACGTTCCGTCTCGACGCCTACCCGGACTACAAGGCGGGGCGCAACAAGACGCCTGACGAGTTCCGCAGCCAACTGCCCCTCATCCAGGAGGTGCTGGATGCGTTGCGCATCGAGCACCTGTCGGTGGAGGGCTACGAGGCGGACGACATCATCGCCACGTGGACGACGCAGGCGCTCGCCGAGGAGATGGACGTCCTGATCCTCACGGGCGACCGCGACTCCCTCCAACTGGTGACGGACCACTCGACAGTCCTCTATCCCATGCGGGGCGTCAGTGAGCTCGCGCGGATGACGCCGAGCGCCGTCGAGGACAAGTACGGCGTTCCCCCGCACCGCTACCCCGAGCTCGCGGCGTTGGTGGGGGAGACCTCTGACAATCTGCCGGGGGTGCCGGGCGTGGGGCAGGGCTTCGCGGCCAAGTGGCTCACGCAGTTCGACGGGCTCGACAACCTGATCGCGCGCGCCGACGAGGTCGGTGGCAAGAAGGGCGAGTCGCTGCGCGCGCACCTGGGTGACGTGATGCGCAACCGTCAGCTCAACGCGCTCGTGCGCGATCTGCCGCTGTCCAAGTCGCCCAGTGCCCTCGAGCGACAGTCGTGGGACCGCCAGGAAGTCCACACGCTCTTCGACGGCCTGGAGTTCCGGGTCCTGCGTGAGCGCCTGTTCGAGACCCTCGAGTCGCCCCAGGAGGTGGTCGATGGTGCCGCCGCGGTGGAGGGCACGATGGTCGAGCACGACGCCCTGGCGGCCTTCCTGGAGGGACTCGACGGTGGCCCCGTGGGCGTGCACGTGCGCGGGCGCTGGGGCGCCGGCACGGGCAGCGTGGAGGGGATCGGGCTGGCCGATCGGAGCGGTCACGCGGGCTACATCTCGATCGAAGGCCTCAGCGTTGACGACGACGCGGCGTTGGCCGCGTGGCTCGGCGACCCTGCCGTCGACAAGGTCCTGCACGACGCCAAGGGGCCGATCCTCGCGCTCGCAGCCCACGGGTGGCCGGTCGCGGGGCTGGCAGGCGACACTGCGCTGGCGGCCTATCTGGTGCGCCCCGACCAGCGCTCCTATGACCTCGACGACCTGGCAGTGCGCTACCTGCGGCGCGAGTTGCGCATGAGCGCCGCCAGCGACCAGGGCCTGCTGTTCGACGAGGACGACGCGTACGTCGACTCCTCCCTCCAGCGAGCACGCGGGACCGTGGACCTCTTCGACGTGCTGGCCACCGAGGTCGAGGAGCACGGTGGGACGCGCCTGCTCGCAGACGTCGAGCTCCCTCTGGTCGATCGCCTCGCCCAGATGGAGCGCGTGGGCATCGCCGTGGACCTCGACCACCTGGAGTCGCTGGAGAGCGAGTTCGCCGGCGAGGTGCGCCGAGCCGCGCAGGAGGCGTACGACGTCATCGGCAAGGAGATCAACCTCGGCTCGCCCAAGCAGCTGCAGGTGGTGCTCTTCGACGAGCTCGACATGCCCAAGACCAAGAAGACGAAGACGGGCTGGACCACCGACGCGGATGCGTTGCAACAGCTCTACGAGAAGACCGAACACCCCTTCCTCACCGCTCTGCTGCGTCACCGCGACGTGACGCGGCTGCGGCAGACGGTGGAGGGACTTCTCAAGACCGTCGCTCCCGACGGTCGCATCCACACGACCTTCAACCAGACGATTGCTGCCACCGGGCGCCTGTCGTCGACGGAGCCGAACCTCCAGAACATCCCCGTGCGCACCGAGGAAGGCCGGCGCATCCGTGAGGCCTTCGTCGTCGGTGGCGGCTACGACTCGCTGATGACGGCCGACTACAGCCAGATCGAGATGCGGATCATGGCGCACATGTCCGGTGACGAGGCGCTGATCGAGGCGTTCCGCTCGGGGCGAGACTTCCACTCGGTCACGGCCTCCCGTGTCTTCGGCGTGCCCGCCGAGGAGGTCACGGTGGAGATGCGAGCCAAGATCAAGGCCATGAACTACGGCCTCGCCTATGGCCTCTCCGCATACGGCCTGTCGCAGCAGCTGCGCATCGAGGCCTCGGAGGCTCGAGGCCTCATGGACGAGTACTTCGAGACGTTCGGCGGGGTGCGTGACTACCTCTCAGGCATCGTCGACGAGGCGCGGCGCAGCGGGTTCACCGAAACCATCCTGGGACGCCGGCGCTACCTGCCCGACCTGACCAGCGACAACCGCCAGCGGCGGGAGATGGCTGAGCGCATGGCGCTCAACGCCCCGATCCAGGGGTCGGCCGCCGACCTGATCAAGGTCGCCATGCTGGGTGTCGATGCGGCCCTGGGACAGGCAGGGCTGGCCTCGCGGATCCTGCTCCAGGTGCACGACGAACTCGTCATCGAGGTCGCGAGCGGGGAGCGGGACGCCGTCGAGGACCTGGTCCGCGCCCAGATGGGGGCCGCCGCGCGTTTGTTGGTCCCGCTCGAAGTGTCCGTGGGCACGGGGCGCAGCTGGCACGACGCGGCGCACTGATCGCCGCTGCGCAGCGCCTCCTCGACCGCGGGGTCCGAGTGGGCGTCAGTTGATGGATTCGGCGGCCAACGCGTCGACGGTTCCAGCGGCGGGGGAGTCGCCGCGGATGGTGAAGAGGCTGACGATCAACAGGGCCGCGAACAGCACCGCGTTGACGGCGATGGCAACCCACGCCAACTCCAGGTAGGTCTCGGTCTGCAGCCCGAAGCCAACCAGCGCGGCCAGCGCCAGCCAGACGAGGAAGGCGGTGCGGGCACCCTGGCGAGCGAGCACGGAATAGACCATGAGCTGGATCATCGCCAGCAACAGACCCAGCAGCGCGAACTGCCACAGGTGCGACTCGATCTCGCCGTACTTTGACCCGCCCACGAAGAACAGCGCGATCGACGAGAGCAGCCACGAGGCGAGGACGGCGATGCCGCCGAGCGCGAGCACGATCGACAGGCTGCGCCACAGGGCGCGCCGTCGGGCGCTGGCCGTGGCCATGTCCGGGAAGCTGAGCACCACCACGAACTGGGGCAGGAAGAGCATCGTCTTCGTCATGATGAGCGCGCCCGCGTACAAGCCAGCATCGTGGCCGTCGAGCACCTGCCGGGCGACGAGGATGTCGCCGCTCGAGAGGGCGAAGTACGCCAGCAGGGCCTGGGAGTTCAGGGTTCCCTCGCGCAGCATGGACAGCGGCGTGTGCTCGCTGCTGCGCGGCCCCTTCGAGCGGCGGCCGCGCAGGGCGATGAATCCGACGATGACGGGGAAGACGTACCCGATCGTCACTCCGAGCACGGCCGGGATGGTCTCGGGCTTGACGAGGATCAGCGCCGTTCCGACGACCAGGCGCGGAACGCCAGCCATGACGTAGGCCAGGGACAGAGCCCCCCACCGCCGCTCTCCCTGGAGAATCCCCATCTGACCGCCCGTGTACGTCAGGGGGATGGCGCCCAGGGCGATGATGATGGCGACCGCTGGCCCGTCGAGCTGCAGCAGCCGCTGCACCAGCGGGACGGCCAGCAGGAGCAGCGCTCCGATCGCCAGCGAGACCGTGGCGGTGAGCTTGAGCGTGACGCGTTCGATCTGCGCCACGTGAGCGGGGTCCGAGGCGATCCGGCGCGCGGCCACCGCCTGAATGGCCAGTGCCAGGACCTGGATGACGGTCAACAGGTTGATCGCTGCGACGACCTGTCCGTACTCGACGGGGTTGGTCAGGCGGGCCGCAAGAAGCGTGAATGCGTACGTGCACACATTCATCACGGTCATCGCGATGACCACGGACGTGGCCTTGTCGCGGGTGCCTGAGGTGGGGCTGGTCGTCTCTTCGGTCATCAGTAGGGATCCGCCGGGTCGTGGTGACCCAACCGGGCCGCCAATGGGGTGAGCCGCAGGCGCAGCAACACCTTGATGAACAGATTGCGGGCGAACCACGGAAGTTGGGCCAGCATGCGTACGCGGTCGCCGACCCGAGGACGCCCGACCTCGAATCGTGCCAGAGATCCGTCGCGACCCGTGTAGCGCAACCGCCGCGAGCCGAGAAGTCGGAACAGAATCCCGAGCGTCACGCCCAGGCTGGAGAACGAGTCGTGCACCAGGATCGTCGCCCCCGGGCGCAGATGAGCGGACCATCCCATGTCATGGATGAGGCTGAACGCGTCGTGCTTGCCGTCCACGTACACCAGATCGACGGGCGTGTCCCAGCTGCGCAGAGCCTCGCGGCTGGTCTGAACCCGCACCTCGACCCTGTCCGTGACGTGCGCCCGCGCCAGGTTGGCGCGGAAGCCGGCCTCGGTCTCGCTCGTCCCGTAGCGCCACGCTGCCCCGAAGGGATCGATCGCGACGAGTCGGGCCCCCGCGGGCAGCCCCAGCGCGGTCACGACGGCCGAGCGGCCGAAGTGTGATCCGATCTCAACGGCGGTTCCGCCGGGCGGCACCAGACTCGCTTCGTGGTGCAGTCGCGCAGCCTGGGCGCGCGTCAGCCATCCGGGAATGTCGTCGATGAGTGCGAACGCCGCCTCGAAGCCCGGCCCCGGTGCGTCGGGGTGATCACGGGGTGTGCGAGTCAATGCGTCTCCTCTGTTGCTGCGCGCGCCCTCTAGGGTGGGGCCGCGCAGTCGTCCGCACAGCATAGGAGGGGCCGAGGATGAGGTCGGTGGTGGTTCGCTGCGTGATCGTGGCGTGGCCGCTGGTTCTGGCCGTACTCCTGGTGTGGCCGTTGTGGACGGCAGCGGGATACCCGCTGGCCCGCGATGCTGCATTCGTGCCACAGCAGCCGTGGACTCCGATGGTGTGGGGCGGCGGTCAGGTGGCACCTCGCGCCGTCCCGCTGGATGCGGTCATGGCCGTCCTCACGGCCCTGCTCGACGGCGCTGTGTGGGCCCGCGTCCTCGTGACGGGTGGCCTTGCACTCGCGGGCTGGGGAGCGGGGCTGTGCGTCGTACGCGCGTGCCGAGGGGTCACCGATTCCCCGGGCGCGTTGGCCGCGGTGCTGACGGCCTCAGGGCTCGCGGTGTGGAACCCGTGGGTCGTGGAGCGACTGGCACTGGGCCAGTGGGCGCTCGTGGTCGGCTACGCCGCCCTCCCATGGCTCGGGTTGGCTGTGCTGCGCTGGAACGACTCGTCGGTGTCGTGGCCGCGGGCAGTCGCGCCGTTGGTGGGCTGGTCCGCTCTGGCGTCCCTGACTCCGACAGGAGGGCTGCTGGCGCTGCTCGTGACCGCGAGCCTCGGTCTGGGACGCCGCGTGCGGTCGTGGGTTCCCCTCCTGGTGGCAGCGGTGATACAACTGCCGTGGGTGCTCGCCGGCTTCTTGGGGCCCGCCGCGCTGACGTCGGACCCTGATGGCGTGGCGGCGTTCGCAGCCCGTGCCGACGGAACAGGCTCGCCGCTGGCTGCGCTGGTGGGTCTGGGCGGGATCTGGGACCGGGCCTCGACCCCGCCGACGCGCGAGACGGCGTGGGCGTGGGTGTCGGTGGTGTGCGTGGTCCTGCTCGTTGCCGGGAGTGCGTGGGCGTACCGACGCTCGGGTCGCAACGTCGCTCTTCCCGTGCAGCTGGGGGTGCTCGGCGGCGCTGGCCTGATCCTCGCCGCGGCCTCCAGCACCGGGCCCGGTGAGCAGTTGATGCGCGCGGTGGTCCTGCACGTTCCGGGAGGGGGACTGTTGCGGGACAGCCAGAAGTTCCTGGGTCCGCTGGCGCTGGTGGTGGCCGTGGTGGCCGGGTGGGTCGTGCTCCGGTGCGCCGAACGGTGGGCCGAGCAGCGCATTCAGGTCTGGCCCGCGGTCCTGCTGCCGTTCCTCCTCGTGCCGGACGCGACCAGGGTCGTGTGGCCCACCTGGCAGCCGGTGCAGTATCCGGCCGAGTTCTCCGCGGTGGCAGAGGAGGTGGCGCAGACGCCGCAGTGCCGCATGCTCACGCTCCCACTCCGCTCCTACCGAGGCTTCTCCTGGGGTTCTGGGATGGCGTCATCTGACCCGGCGGTGAGGTGGTTCGACTGTGAGGTCCTGGTTGATGACCGCCTGCAGGTCGGTGATGTGGTGCTCGAGGGAGAGAGTGCCGAGATGGCGAGCATCGTGTCCGCCATCGAGGGAGGACGCGATGTCGTGGAAGTGGCGCGGGAGCACGACATTGGGTGGCTGCTGCTCTACACGGATGACCCCATGGCGCCCGATGTGCTCATCGATGGGGCCGACATCGTCGTGCGCGGGCAGCAGCTCACTTTGTACCGCGTGGAATGATGGTTGCAGGCGCAACTCAGTGTTACAGTTTTGTTCACGTCATAAGGGAGGGCGATTGTGGGAGCGTTGATCAACGCGGTTGTGGTTGCGGTCGTGGGTGGCGCGGTGGGTTCTGCCGCCGTGTTCGGTCTCATCCAGTCGCAGACCCAGACGCCCGAGGTGAATCCTGCATCGCAGGAGATGTTCGTCTACGGCGACCGCTGAGTTTCCGTACGAAGCGCCCCGTCCCATCAGGGATCGGGGCGCTTCGTCGTTCGTGGCTGGCATGCCCGCCGCTCAGGACAGCGGGACCTCGTTGGTGTGCAGCAGGCGGGTGCAGGTGGCCGGGTCAGGTCCGGGAGTCTGGCGCAGCGTGATCCCGGTCTGCTCGTCCTGACCGCTCTGGTCCGAGATGCGCAGTTCACGCAGCTCGGTGATCCACTCGGGACTCCAGGTGGTCGTGGCGATGTAGCCCATCCGGCCACCGGGCGTCGAGGTGATCTCGACGTTGTTGGTGCTCGTGTTGGTGGCCAAGCGCACGTGGATGTCCTCCATCGGCGCGGGCGTGATCCAGTCGCTCGGGATCCGGCCCACGCCCGGAGTGGTCGTGATGAACCGGAGCCGGCCGCTGGCCGTGGTCTGCGCCTGCAGCGTGGCCTTGTTGCCGGACGGTGTCGTCAGGGTGGCCAGCGTCATCGTGCCCTGCTTGAGTTCGCGCGGCATGAGCAGGCGCAGGGTGTAGGTACGTTCCACGACGGCGATCCACGGCGTGTACGCATCGCCAGTGGCCAGGTACAACCCATCGCACTTGCCGCGAACCCACAGCGTGTCTGCCGGAGCCATGTCGGGTGGCAGGCCGGCGCCGGTGTGGATGGTTCTGGCGAACGGTGTCCCGGGCCCGCCGGAGAGGTCGTTGGCCAGACTCACGTACCGCTCGGCATTGCGGCCGCCTCCCAACAGGGCGGCGCTCGAGAATCCGACCGCGGTGTTGGCGACCATCGACCATGCGGTCGCGGCGATCATCAGCGTGGCGATGGGCGCGGTGAGTGCTGGCCAGCGGCTCAGGAGCGGCCGTACGACGCCCCAGGTGCCCACGATCGCGCCGAGCATCAGGGCGGGGACGAAGTCGCCGGTGTAGCGGTAGGCGAGGTATCCGTACGCCATGACCCCGCCCGTCATCAGGACGAGGGCCAGTGCGCCTGCGCGCAGCGCACGGATCCCCTGCTGGAGCGTGTCCGTCCCCGGGCGTCGCAGCAGAGGGATCAGCGCCAGCACGGTCAGCAGGAGCAACAGGGGCATGAAGGTCGGCAGGCTCCCCATGCGGTACGTCTGGTCGAGCACGACGTCGCCCACAGCGGTGGGCGGGTCAGCCGGGAACGTGATCCAGGGGAAGTAGTCGACGAAACGAATGGCCGTGGGGGAGAAGTACGTCGCCAACGACGTCCAGAAGAACTGTGCTCCCGCCAGCGTCCCGCCATTCGCCTCCAGCGCCACCCGGCGGTGATCGTTGACCTGGGTCCACACCTGCTCGTCGAGCGGGAACATGTAGATGTGCTCGAACTTGGCGTAGTTGACGATCACACCGGCGAGCAGCGCGACGGCCCCCGCGCCGACGACCCACCAGCCGTAGCGTCGGTGGGTGCGCGTGGAGCGACCGAGGAGGAACCACACGCCCAGGGCGATGCCACCCAGCGCGATACCCCAGCCGCCAGTCGTACGCGTCAGCGCAGCGGCGGTCGCGACGGCAGCGAGCCACGCGATCAGCTTGGCGTCAGGCTGGAGCGCGATGCGCACCATGAGATACGCCGCCGTGATGGCCAGCGCCGTCTGCCACGCGTAGATCTCGTGGTAGGCCCAGGGCAGGGCATTGTTGTAGGTCAGAGAGGTGCCGCCAGTGATCAGCGCGATCACGGTGGCTCCCAGCACCGAGTCGGTGCGACTCAGGGGTGCATCGGGACGGAAGCAGTGGCGTACGAGCCACGTCAGGCGCGTCGCCATGACCGCGAGCACGATCCACGCCACGAGCATGGACAGCAGAGTCAGTTGCCCGTTGAACTCCGTGGTGCTGTGCTGGACGGGGATGCGCAGCATCGAAGGGAACGGCCCGAAGTACATGAAGGTCTGGCCGTCATGGATGAAGCCCTCGATCCCCATCGAGCCGTCCGGAACCGCGAGGCGGCCCTCACGCAGTGCGGTGGCCTGGGTGTCGAAGAAGTCTGAGGCAAAGCCGATGCCGAGCGTGGTGCGGCCGAGGTCCCAGGTGAAGTTGAGCAGGGACCCCAGGTGCACCAGGCCGCCGATCAGCAGGCCGACAACCGTTGCCCCCGTGGCCCGGGGCGGGGTCACTTCGTGGTGAGGCGGTAGAGGAACTGGTAGCCGAAGAGGGTGGGCCAGGCCTTGGTGGCGGCATTGTCGATCCGCCCCGCGGTCTGGAGCGCCTTCTTCGCCTTGCTGCTCGTGGTCGTGCGCGTCAGCACGTCCGTGGGGCTGGGCACCGCCGTGGCCTCGAGGGTGTGCAGGTTGCACGCCTTGATGAGCTTGTCAAAGCTCCTGCGGGTGAAGAAGCGGACGTGGCCGACGTCGAGGGGACCCCGCTCGTCGTAGTCGAAGAGGCCGAGCGCCGTGCGAGTGCGCGGGTACCAGTGGCCGAAGTTGGGGATGGAGATGAGGATCTCGCCGCCCGGGTTGAGCTTCGTGGCGAGCGTGCTCAGCAGCGCGTGCGGGTCCGTGACGTGCTCGAGAACGTCACCGGCAACGATGAAGTCGTAGGTCCCCTCGATGGCATCCGCGTCGCGGGTGAGGTCGATCTCGTGGAAGACGTCGAGGTTGTCGTGCACACCCGGGAGCGTCACGATGTCGACACCGGTGACGTGGTGACCGTGCTGGCGCGCGAGCTTGCCGAAGGCGCCGTCGGAGCAGCCGACGTCGAGCACTCGCGCGGGCGCGTGGTCAGTCAGCCAGGCCAGGAGCTGGCCGTGGGACGAGTGCGGTGAGGGCTTGAGGGCGTACGCGGCACTGTCGTCGACCACGGACAGGCGGGTCGTGTCGGTGGTGAGGCTGGTGGTGAGGCCGAGGTTGCGGGCCTTGAACCGCACCATGTCGGCGGTGACGTCGCGGGCGTACTTGAGGCCGTTGACGTAGCAGATCTCGTCGCCGTAGTACGTCGGGATCGGCACCTCCTTGATGGTGTGCCCGCCCGAGACAAGACCGAGGATGATCTCGGTGTCGAAGTCGAACTCGTCGGTGTAGGAGTCCAGGTCGAGGCTGGCCAGCGCGCTGGTGCGGTACGCCCGGTAGCCGGAGTGCCACTCGGTCAGGCGCGTCCCGGCCAGCGTGTTCTGCATGGTGGTGAGGATGCGGTTGCCGACGTACTTGTACATCGGCATGCCGCCCTTGAGGGCGAGGCCCTTCTCCATCATGCGAGAGCCGAAGACCGCGTCGGCCTCGCCGGCCAGGAGCGGGGCAACGACGTCCTCGATGATCTCGGGGGCGTACTGCCCGTCACCGTGGAGGAGGACCACGATGTCGAGGCCGTGCTCGATGGCCCACTTGTAGCCGGCCTTCTGGTTGCCGCCGTAGCCGAGGTTGCGCGGGTGCTTGACCACCGTGAGGGGCAGCGTCGAGCGCTTCTGGTACGCCAGGCCGATCTCGTAGGTGTCATCCGCCGAGGCGTCGTCGCACACCATGATGTGGTCGAGGCTGTCGGTGAAGGACTCGGGCAGGCGGTCGAGGGTGGCCACGAGGGTGGTCGCAGCGTTGTACGCAACGACGAGCACGCCCACTCGCGGTCGCGCGGACGTCTCGGCGGCGGGCGCGCTCGTGGAGCGGGCAAGGCCCGACTCGCCGGCGCGCTGGTCGACGTTGCGGCTATCCGACACTGTTTTCTCCCTCATTGGCTGCGGCATGCGGGCGCGTCAGACGCGCTCCGGTGCCGGGGGACCTCCCGTTCCCCGCAGTGGATGTTACCCAGTCGTAGAACTGTGATCCACCCTTCTGGCACTATGGCCTCCTGTCGCAGGTAAGTAAGGGTGACCTAAGGAAGTTGGGCCCTGCCTGGTCGGCTCTTGGGATTGGGAGGTTCCGATGGGTGCGGATGTGGTGGCTGAGGTTGAGGGTGTGGTTGAGCGTGGGTCGTTGGTGGATTATGCGCGGTTGATGGAGGGGATGGAGGGGAAGGTGCGTGCGTATCGGGAGGCGGTTCCGTTTGCGCATGCGGTGTTTGACGATGTG
>JAEWOG010000089.1 GCA_023460975.1 Actinomycetes bacterium | reverse complement strand
GAGGGCCGGCAGCGCGGCAGGCAGGCCGCGCTCGAAATCGATGATTCGCAGGTCGGCCCCGGCTATGGCCAGCCCACGCCCGCGATGATCGAGGCCGTCGAGCTCGTCGCACGGACCGAGGGGATTCTTCTCGATCCGGTCTATACCGGCAAGGCGATGGCCGGGCTCGTCGCAATGGTCCGAAGCGGCGCCATCGGGCCCGACGAGACCGTCGTGTTCTGGCATACCGGCGGCGCGCCGGGGCTCTACGCCTACCCGGAAGTTTTTCAGGGGTAGTCGCCTCGGCGATTCGGGGGGCGATGTCGTCCTTCCGGGATACCGCTCGACGGAGAACGCCTACGGGCCGTCATTCTCGGGCTTGAGCCCCAAGAATCTCGTGCAGGAAGAAGCGCCCTTCCGTCCTGAGATGCTCGGGTCAAGCCCGAGCATGACGGCTCATCACGCCCTCATCCGAGCCGCCAGCGAGGCTGTGGACAGCGTCTCTTGGACCGTATCGAGCAGCCGCCTTCGAGAGCACGGTTTACGACCTGTTAACCATTCCCTCGATACACCGAAGCAACCGAAAATTTACCAAGATAACCGACGTGTTAACTCAACCCCGGCCCATCCGCCTCAAGGGGCGGTCCTATCTTGCGCTGACGCTGACCCCGGAGCTGCCCTTCGAGGACTGGCTCGCGCGGCTCGACGATCTCGCCTCGCGCTCCGCCGGCTTCTTCCTGCGGCGCCCCGTGGTGCTCGACATCACCGGACTGGACGTCGACCGGGCGCAGCTTCGCACTTTCGTCAGCCAACTCGGCCAGCGCCAGGTCAGGATCATGGGTATCGAGGGCGCCTCCCCGGCGCTGCTCGGCGCAGACCTGCCGCCAGCTATGGCCGACGGGCGCCCGACCTCCGATTTCGAACCTCCGGCCGCCGCGGCCGAGTCTGCCAAGGCCGAGGTTGCCGTCGCCGAGCCGGCCGTGCCGGAGCTGCCCAAGGCGGTTCCATCGATCATCGTGACGCAGCCGGTGCGCTCGGGCCAGTCGCTGGTCTTCCTCGAAGGCGACGTCACCGTCGTCGGCTCGGTCGCCTCGGGCGCCGAGATCGTCGCGGGCGGCTCGATCCATGTCTACGGCACCCTGCGCGGCCGGGCGATGGCCGGCACGATGGGCAACGCGGCGGCGCGCATCTTCTGCCGCAAGCTCGAGGCCGAGCTGATCGCGATCGACGGCTACTACAAGACGGCCGAGGACATGGGCCCCGAATTCCGCGGCAAGCCCGTGCAGATCTGGCTCGACGGCGAAGCGTTCAAGGTCGAAGCGCTCGCCTGAGGCACACACATAACTCAACGTTCAGAAGGAGCGGTCAATGGGCAAGGTCATCGTCGTCACATCGGGCAAGGGCGGCGTCGGCAAGACGACGTCGTCGGCCGCGCTCGGCGCCGCGCTCGCCCAGGGCGGGGACAAGGTCGTGGTCGTCGATTTCGACGTCGGCCTGCGCAATCTCGACCTCGTCATGGGCGCCGAGCGGCGCGTGGTCTACGACCTCGTCAACGTCATCCAGGGCGAGGCCAAGCTCACCCAGGCGCTGATCCGCGACAAGCGCGTCGAGACGCTCTATCTGCTACCGGCCTCGCAGACCCGCGACAAGGACAACCTGACGGCCGAGGGCGTGGCGGCGGTGATCGGCGCGCTGAAGGCGAATTTCGACTGGGTGATCTGCGACAGCCCGGCCGGCATCGAGCGCGGCGCGACGCTCGCCATGCGCCATGCCGATATCGCCATCGTCGTGACCAATCCGGAAGTCTCGTCGGTGCGCGATTCCGACCGGATCATCGGCCTGCTCGATTCCAAGACGCTGAAGGCCGAGAACGGCGAGCGCATGGAGAAGCACCTGCTGCTGACCCGCTACGACCCTCTTCGCGCCGAGCGCGGCGACATGCTGAAGGTCGACGACGTGCTGGAGATCCTGTCGATCCCGCTGCTCGGCATCATCCCCGAGAGCATGGACGTGCTGCGCGCCTCCAATATCGGCTCGCCGGTCACGCTGGCGGACCAGGGCAGCGCCCCGGCCCTCGCCTATTTCGACGCCATCCGCCGGCTCAAGGGCGAGCAGCTCCCGGTCACGGTCCCCGGCGAGAAGCGCGGCTTCTTCGGCAAGTTCTTCGGAAGGAAGGCGGCATGAGCATGAATCTGTTCCGCCTCTTCTCCCGCCCCCGCTCGGCCCCCGCCGCCCGGGAAAGGCTGCAGGTGCTGCTCGCGCATGAGCGTGCGGCCGCCGGCGGCGATGCCGACCTGCTCGGCAAGCTGCGCGACGAAATCCTGCGTGCGATCTCCAAGCACATGCAGATCGACGACGACAAGGTCAGCGTCCGGATGGAGCGCGGCGCCCAGGTCTCGACGCTCGCCGTCGATATCGAGGTCCCTTTCGACGCCGGCAAGAAGGCGGCGTAGCCGGCGAACATTTCCTCGGGCGCGCGGCGGCTATCGGCCCGTCGCGCGCCCGAGGATCTCATCGACCTCGTCGCAATCGATGCGGCGCTGGTCGGACAGCCGCCTGGCAATGGCGGCCTGGGCCGCAAGCATCGCCGGCCGGTACAGGATCGCGGTGGCGGCCGCGGCGCAGCGCTCGCGCAAGGCGGCCTCGTCCGGGGGGCGGAGCAGCGCGATATAGGGCTGCATCTGCCGGAGATCGTCCTCATGGGAGGTGATCGCGCCCGGAT